>DBIW01000034.1:57868-63315 GCA_002296965.1 Treponema sp. UBA792
CCTTCTGGTTAGGATTCTCCGTCGCATACATGTTTCCGAACACCAGAATGACCTCCGGCGCATCGCCGTCGGCCGCCATGTTCGCCGTTATCTCCGCGAAACGGTTGTTCGCGTCGTTGACCATGCAGTATTCATCGCCGAAAATTCCGTGCTGGAAATATATGACCGGGTATTCCTTCGTGCCGTCGTATGAGGGCGGAAGAAGAACGGAAAGTCCGCGCTCCATTCCGCAGGTGTCCGAATGATAGGTCACGTGCTGGGGAATTCCATACCGGATGCCGCTTCTCCTTTCCTTTACGTCCGCCGGACAGTCCGGCGCGTATCCTCCTTCAATGAATTCCCTTGATGTGACCATCTTTTCCTCCGTGAGCGCGGCCCTGTCCGTCGCGCATCCTGTCAATATTGCCGCTGCGGCGGCCGCCGCGAATGCCGTTGCTTTCATGGGCTTCATTCTATACATATCGGCGGCGGAAAATCAATGAATCAGTTATGGGGAGTTTTCCTTAAACTCAGGAATTCCGCTGTCCGCTCCGTGATTGAAGCCGCGGCGGAATTTCAATATAATGCACTTCATGAATGAGAAGATAGTCATACGCGGGGCGAGGGAGCACAATCTGAAAAATGTGGATGTGGAGCTTCCCAGGAACAGGCTTGTCGTCATATCCGGACTTTCCGGATCCGGAAAAAGCTCGCTTGCGTTTGACACGCTGTTCGCCGAAGGACAGCGCAGATATATGGAGAGCCTTTCCTCCTATGCCAGGCAGTTTCTGGGCAGGATGGACAAGCCTGATGTGGATCTTATCGAGGGGCTTTCTCCGGCGATTTCGATAGAGCAGAAATCGACGAACAAGAATCCGCGGTCCACCGTCGGAACCATAACGGAGATATACGATTACTACAGGCTCCTGTTCGCACGCGCAGGACATCCCCATTGTCCTGTATGCGGACGTGAGATCCGCGAGCAGAGCGTGGACCAGATTGTCGGCTCGGTGATGTCATGGCCCGACGGAACAAGAATCCAGATTCTTGCTCCCGTCGTCAAGGGAAAGAAAGGCGAGCATCAGAAGGTCCTTGAGGACGCGGAAAAAAGCGGTTTCGTGCGCGCCAGAATTGACGGCGTCATGGCGAGCCTTGAGGACAAGGTTAAGCTTGACAAGCAGAAGAAGCATACGGTCGAGATCGTCGTGGACAGGATCGTCAAGGGGCCTGAGCAGCGGACCCGTATCGCCGGGAGCGTCGAGACTGCGCTGAAAGCGGCCGACGGTGTCGTGCTCATAACGAGGCGGACTGATTCCGGCGAGGACGAGGTGTTCTTCTCCCAGAAGAATGCCTGCCCGGACTGCGGAATTTCCGTTCCGGAGCTTCAGCCGCGGCTTTTCTCGTTCAACAATCCGTTCGGAGCCTGCCCCGAATGTACCGGCCTCGGTGAGAAGATGGAATTCGACATGAGCCTGATTGTTCCCGACGGCTCAAAATCATACAACGAGCACGGAATCCTTCCATATAATCCCACATCGGCATGGAACACCTGCCGGATCAAGGCTGTGGCCGACAGCTACGGCTTCTCGCTTGACACACCGATAGACTCGCTGACGGAGGAGCAGAAGTCCGTGCTTTTCCACGGGTCCGACAGGATTCTCCACTGGATCTACAGGAAGCAGAGCGGAACTGGAATGTCCGAGTACAACCAGCCCTGGAACGGAATCCTCGGCGACCTCAGGCGCCGTTATGTTGAGGCCTGGGGCGACCAGATGAAGGTGAGCCTTGAGAAATTCATGGCGCACCGTGTGTGCTCCTCCTGTAACGGCAGAAGGCTCAGGCAGGAGGCTCTTGGCGTCACCGTCGGCGGAAAGAACATATACGAGCTGTCGTCGCTTTCCGTTACGGACGCGATTGAATTCTTCGATACGCTTGAGCTCTCCGATTCCGAGGAGAAAATCGCATCCCAGATTCTTAAGGAGATAAGGTCACGCCTGAGCTTTCTGCGGAATGTAGGGCTTGACTACCTGACGATGGAGCGCGCGGCCGAGACGCTTTCGGGCGGAGAGGCGCAGCGCATAAGGCTTGCCACCCAGATAGGCTCAAGTCTTACCGGCGTGATGTATATTCTTGACGAGCCTTCCATAGGACTCCATCAGCGCGACAACGAGAGGCTGATAGACACGCTGACCGCTCTCAGGGATCACGGCAACACCGTGGTCGTCGTGGAGCATGACGAGCAGACGCTCAGAACCGCTGACTACATAATCGACATGGGCCCCGGAGCCGGAGTTAACGGCGGAAGGGTTGTCGCGGCTGGAACTCCGGAGCAGATAATGCAGGTGGGGGAGAGCCTGACCGGACAGTATCTTTCCGGCGCCCTGTCCATGGAGATTCCCGCGTCGCGCAGGACAGGAAACGGCAGGAAGCTGACCGTTCGCGGTGTGACCGAGCATAATCTGAAGAACATAACCGCTGAATTTCCTCTTGGAACATTCACCTGCATAACTGGAGTGTCCGGCTCCGGAAAATCGACCCTCATGTCCGATGTCCTGTATCCTGCCGTGAGCAACGCGGTGATGAGGACAAAATATCCGGCGGGAAGATATGTGTCGCTTGAGGGGCTTGACGCGCTGGACAAGGTGATAAACATAGACCAGAGCCCCATCGGAAGGACTCCTCGCTCGAATCCCGCGACTTATGTCGGTGTCTTCAACTCGATCCGCGATCTCTTCGCCTCTCTGCCGGAGTCCAGGGCGAGGGGCTATCAGAAGGGACGCTTCAGCTTCAATGTGAAAGGCGGACGCTGCGAGAACTGCCAGGGAGCCGGCGAGAACGTCATAGAGATGAATTTTCTTCCGGATGTCTATATCCAGTGCGAGGTCTGCGGCGGAAAGCGGTTCAACAGGGAGACTCTTGAGGTGACTTACAGGGGAAAGAACATAAATGATGTGCTTGACATGACGATAGACGAGGGCTGCGAATTCTTCGCCCCGATTCCCCATATAGCGCGGAAGCTTGAGACCCTTAAATCGGTGGGGCTGGGCTACATAAAGCTCGGCCAGTCCGCGCTCACGCTTTCGGGCGGAGAGGCGCAGCGGGTGAAGCTTGCCAACGAGCTTGCCCGCGTCTCCACCGGAAGAACGCTCTATATAATGGACGAGCCTACGACTGGGCTGCATTTCGCGGATGTCAAGCAACTGATGGAGGTCATCCGGAGGCTTGTGGATCAGGGGAATTCCGTCCTGATGATAGAGCATAATCTCGATGTCATCTGTCAGGCGGACTACATCATAGATCTCGGACCGGAGGGAGGACTCCGCGGCGGAGAAATCGTCGCATCCGGCACGCCTGAGGAGGTCGCGCGCTCCGGGATGTCGTATACCGGACGCTTTGTCCGCGAGATGCTGGAGCGCCATGCCAAGGCCGGCCTCTGATATGAACGGACGGAGGAATTTCCGCAGATCCAGGGCAGCCATGGTGCTTGCCGCGTCGCTTGTGCTCTGCTCCGGGCTTTCCGTCCATGCGCAGAATTCATCCGCGGAGGTGACCACCATAACGATAACGCGCGCCAGACGGACCGACTACCGTAAGGACAGCACGACAGGAAACGACACGGTTGTCCTTGACGGCGATGTCGAGATTTCGGTCAGCAAGGGAGACTCCTCGTCCGTTATAAGCGCTGACAGCGTCACCTATGACAGAAAGACGGAGATGCTCCATGCCCGTGGAAATGTTTCCATAGAGACATCCGGAGGCGGAGACGGAACCGACAGGACCTATGCGGATTCCCTGCTTATGAACACGTCCACCATGGAGGGAATTTTTGATGACGGAAGGGTCGTGCAGACACAGACCGACGCGCTCTCGCTGCCGTCAGGCTCCACGCTGATTGTATTCTCGGATATTTTCGGAAAGAGCGAGTCCAACACCATAGCATTCAGAAACAGCAGCCTGACGTTCTGCGACGACGAGGATCCGCACTGGCGTATTGATGCGAGCCGCACATGGCTCCTTCCAGGAGGGGAATTCGCGTTCCTTAACGCGCTGCTCTATGTGGGCAGCGTTCCTGTCCTTTACTTTCCGGCCTTCTATTATCCCAAGGATGAGCTTGTGTTCAATCCCGTTTTCGGCTATAAAAGCCGGCGCGGCTATTTCGTGCAGACCACTACGTATCTCTACGGCCGCAAACCGCTTGACACTTCCTCCGCGGCATCCTCATCTTCCTCGTCTGAAACGTCGTCGTCGGCTTCCGATTCGCTCAAGTCCCTTTACAACTTCATGCGTCCGACTGTCCTCAAGGAGCAGGAGCTGCAGGGACTTGTCCTCCATAATCTTGACGCGGACTACCAGGGGAACACGACGGACTACATAAAGGTGATGGCGGATTGGTACTCGAATCTGGGCGCGATGGCCGGAATATCCGCGAATTTCCAGCCGCAGTCATCTCCCGTCACAAGCCTCCGCCTGGATCTCCAGCTGGGATTCAGCACGACGGTGTTCTCCTCGTCCGGAAAGTATTCTCCGGTGTCCCCGTCGGGAAAAATCTACTGGGACAGGTCGGATTTCCTCGGTCTGGAGCTTCCCTTCCGTTATGCGCTTGATGCCGGATTCACGATGACGAAACCTTTCCGTCTCTCGCTGTCGCTTCCTCTCTATTCGGACCCGTACTATTCCTATGATTTCAGGGACCGTTCCGAATATATGGACTGGATCTCCTTTCTGATGGACGGCACCAGTGACGACAGCGAGACCGAGACCGTCAGCGAGATCTCGTCGTTCATCTGGCAGCTGACCACATCGTATTCGGCTGTGCTTCCCGCCTTCATCAAGCCTTATGTGTCGTCCCTGTCTCTGAACCAGAAGTCATCCGTGAATATATCTTCCGTCCAGACAGGAAGCGCGGAGCTCAGGGCCATGGACGAGGCGTCCGGAGGGGACGGCTGGACCTCGTATACGCCGCTCAGGAAATTCTATTATCCTTCCCAGGTGACGCCGCTCAATCTGTCGGTGTCCGTATCGGGGACCGTGTTCCAGTGGCCTCCCGCATCATCGTCCGCTGGAAAAAAAAACGCCGCGGCGTCCGCGTCCGCGTCCGCGCTTAACAGGCCGGATGTCCTTAAGCCGGAGAGCCAGCTGGAGAAGGAGCGCGCCGAGGCCGAAAAAAAGGACGCGGAGGAGACTTCCGCCGCCGGGCAGCCTGGAACTGAGAGTCTGGATGATGCCGCGGCTCCGGTGATGCCCGTCCTTCCGGAGCTTGCGTTCACGCCGTCCTCATCCTCTGTTCCTGAGGGGCTGACCTACAGGCTCGGATATTCGCTCGCTCCGAATTTCACATCCCAGCTCGCATATTCATCATCAAAGCTCAGGGAGCCTTCGGACTTCAGATGGGAGAACGCGCGCTCGTTCATGTATACGCTCAAAATTCCCGCCTCCGTCACGAGCGCGCTGAACTACGGCGGGGAATT
>DBIW01000034.1:63340-82022 GCA_002296965.1 Treponema sp. UBA792
TGGGAATTCTTCTCCATGTCGAACAAAATAGCCTGGGATCCGGTTTTCCAGAGGCATCCCTTCATCTCCACTGACGAGAGCACCGGCGGATATTCGGAGTCCGCAAGAAAGTCGCTCATAAGGACGGACTACAGCGCGGAGAGCCGCAATCTGACGAACACGAATTCAGTCGGAATCAGGCCATTCTTCTATGTAGGGCCCTTCCGGGACACGCGCGTCGTGTGGAATTCCACGCTGAAGCTGTTCAGACGGAAATTCATCGGAGATGCGGATAATCCTGAGTGGGAGAACCTTCCGCTCGACTGGGACGACAGCGACAGCGTTACGGTGAATTCTGTTGATGTGGTTCTGGCGGCCTCACAGCGCGGCGGTAAATTCAGCCAGTCGCTGACCTTCTCGACCTATCTTCCGCCGCAGCTCAGGACATACAGCGCGGCCCTGAACCTTGTGTTCCCCTATGCTACGTTCGCTGTCTCGGCCGGACTTGAGCAGAAGAGCAAGACCGATGTCACGATGAAGAAGAAGCCGCTCCAGCAGTCGCTGACCGTGTCGCTTTTCGGCTCGTCGCTGAAATTCACGGAGTCATACAACTACAACCTGGAGGACGGCTACCATGACAGCCTGAAGCTGGCGCTCTCCTGGAAGTCGCTGCAGCTGGCCTATACGATGTCCTATACCTACGGATATGACTTCGACACGCTTTCCGGCTGGAACATAAGGAGCGGGATGGAGTTCCTTCCTCATTCACTGTCGTTCTCGTTCGCTCCGTCGGCGAAGACCTACCATGCATGGTTCAACAGGCTGTCCGTCGCTCCCGGACTTAACACCGGAATCGTCGCCGATCTTATCAGGCCGACAAACAGCTACTTCATCTTCTCTCCGTCGCTTTCGTTCAGGCTGAATGAATTCCTGACGCTCACGTTCTCCTCCACATCAAGGAATTCCGTCGTGTACCGCTATTTCGGGCGCGAGATAGACATTCCCGGCGAGAAGAATCTGCTCACCGACCTTCTGAATTCCTTCCGGTTCGACGACGAGAACCTTCGGAAGGCGTCCGGCTTCAAGCTGAAGTCGCTGAAATTCGAGATGACGCATGAGCTGCATGACTGGAAATTCAACATGTCGCTCAAGATAGAGCCAAGGCTCCTGACCGAGGGCGGGGTGAAGCGTTATGACTTCAATCCCTACATGACTGTGGGAATCGTCTGGAATCCCATGGAGAGCATGAAGACGCAGATTGTGGATGACTATGGAACATGGAAGCTTAACCCGTAGAAAAATCATGTTGAATATTCTTGCCTCTGCTGATAAAATCGTATGATGTGAGGGGATTTTGAGTACGGACACAGAATTCACTATAGTTGTTCCGGACAGCGGCATGATGGCGGCTGTCTGCGGAACCAATGACGGAAATCTCAGGCTGATGGAGGATTACCTCGGCGTTCCTGTTTTCACGAGGGGAAACGAGATTTCCGTCAGCTCTGCGGATTCCGAAATCCGCAGAAAATTCCGCTTTATAATCGACAGGACAATAGATGAGATCAGGGACGGCGGCGAAAACGGCGAGGATATTGTCCTGTCCGTTCTTAACACCGGGAGGCGCGCGGCGGCTGATATGTCGGTCGTGGTTCCCGGAGGGCTGAGGCGCATATATCCGAGGTCGGACAGGCAGGCCGAGTACATATATCTCATGCGCACAAAGGATGTCGTGTTCTGCACCGGCTCCGCAGGAAGCGGCAAGACCTTCCTCGCCGTGGCCGAAGCGCTGCGTCTGCTTCTTACCCGCGCCGTCGGAAAGATTGTCATGACACGTCCGGCGGTTGAGGCCGGCGAGAACCTCGGTTTTCTTCCCGGAGACCTGGAGCAGAAGACGGATCCGTATCTGCGTCCGCTCCGGGACGCCATGGAATTCGTGCTTTCCCCGGAGACCGTGAGAAGGCTGTTCGAGTCAGGCGCGGTGGAGACGGCTCCGCTGGCATACATGAGGGGCCGCACTCTGGACAATTCCGTCATCATCCTTGATGAGGCGCAGAACACTACCCGTGGGCAGATGAAGATGTTCCTGACCCGTATGGGCGGGAATTCAAAGGTCTTTATAACCGGAGACACGACACAGACCGACCTTCCGAGAGGAACGGTGTCAGGGCTTAGGGATTCAATCGAGATCCTGCATAATATCGGAGAAATCGGTTTTATGGAACTTACGGCTGAGGATGTTGTCCGCAGCCGGATTGTCAGAAAAATTATCAGGGCTTATGAGAATGAAGAGTAATTCCGAACGGAGAAATGTTTTTGCTGAGTATGCCGGATATGCGGCTGATTATGTGAGGCGGTGCTACAGGTTTCTGATTCTTTTCGCGGCGGGATTTGCCGCCGTCTCTGCTGTCAATTTCCTGAGCATAAGCACGACGCAGTCCGTGGCCGCATTCGCCATAGGGGACTTTGAGATCGGCCAGATCGCTGACAGGACGATAACCGCGGAGAAGACGCTTCCGCCTGATGAGATGATGCCGGTCGCCGTGGAGAAGGGCGAGCGGATAATCAGGAAGGGCTTTCCCGTCACTGAGGAGGGCTACATGAAGCTTCAGAAGATGGCCGCCTCACCGGTCTACATCGACTACAGGGCGTTCTCGAACAACGAGCTGTATCTGTTTCTCGTCTCGGTGCTGTGGTATCTTCTGTTCTCGTTCATTCCCTGGAACCGCAGGATACTGCTGAGGGAGCCGGTGCTTCATGTGGTCATGTTCATGATCGTGTACTCGGTTACGGTTTTCGGCGGAAAGATCCATTTCTTCGCGAACCCGTATTCGGTGTGCATGATTATACCGGCGGTGCTGTGCGTGATGCTTGTGACTGTCATGTACGGCCAGATGTCGGCCGTTCTGCTTGCGTTCGTGATGTCGCTCGGAATACTGTCGGCTTCAGGTTGGGAGCTTGTTCCGTTCCTGCATACGCTGACAACGACTTTCGCGGCCGTGGCCGTCGTGCGGAAAGTCGAGAAGAGGATGGATCTTGTCGTCACGTCGATAATAACCGCGCTGCTTGGAGCCGTAGTCCTTCTTTTTATGGCGGTCGTGTTCAACGAGCCTTTCGTCGGAACAGGAAAATGCTTCGCAGGAGCCGCTGCCAACGGATTCATTTCGGGAATTCTTGCCCTGGGACTTCTGACTCCGCTTGAGCTGCTGATGAATACGGCGTCCGTCTTCAGGCTTATGGATCTGAGCGACCTGAACAATCCGCTTATGAAGAAGATGCTTGTGATGGCTAGCGGCACGTACAACCATTCGATGATGGTGGCGCAGCTTGCGGAGAGCGCCTGCCGGGAGATAGGGGCTAATGCGCTTCTGGCAAGGGTAGGCGCATATTATCACGACATAGGAAAAATAGACCAGAGCGAGTATTTTGTGGAGAACCAGCGCGGAGAGAACAAGCATGATGACATAAATCCGTCGCTCTCCGTTTCAGTCATACGCAGCCATGTGAAGCGCGGTGTGGAGAAGGCCCATCAGATGCGTTTTCCGCAGCAGATTGTGGACATAATAGCGGAGCATCACGGAAACAGCGTGATTGCCTATTTCTACAACGAGGCAAAGGAGAAGGATCCCTCGGTGACTCCTGAGTCATTCTCATACAGCGGGACTCCTCCGACTACAAGGGAATCCGCCGTGGTCATGCTTGCGGATACCGTCGAGGCCGCATGCCGGACACTCGGAAACCCTTCCGTCTCAAGGCTTGAGAAATTCATACAGACGCTCATAGCCGGAAAAATCGAGCACGGCCAGCTAGACAACTGTGAACTCACGTTCAGGGATATTTCAAGGATAAAGGAGGCCTTCGTGCAGGTTCTGGCCGGCTACTATCACAGCCGCATAGAGTATCCTGACCAGGCTGATCCGTCCGAACAGAAGAAGGCTCCCCCGGAAGGAGCGAAGGCTGATAGAAATGAGAAATAGAATTTATGTGTCCGTTCAGGACGGAATGGATGCGCCGTCCTGGATTGAGAATGTCTCTCCTTTCATGGAGAAGGCGGCCGGAGCGCTTGAGCTTGACGGCGAGGAGATTTCCGTGATGTTCTGCGGAGACTCCATGATAAGGGAGCTGAATTCGCGGTTCAGGCAGATTGACTCCGCTACGGATGTCCTGTCCTTTGAGGACGGAGGAACATACGCCGATGAGGAGGGAGAGTGGCGCTGCATGGGTGACATAGTGATAAGCCTTGAGACTTTGCCTGTAAATTCCGAATATTTTGACGAAAATAAAGACAGCGAGCTGAAGAGGCTTCTTGTCCACGGGCTGCTTCATCTGAACGGAATGGATCACGGTGACGAGCATATAGAGAAGGACAGGGCGCCTGATTCTGAGATGCTTGTGCTGCAGGAGAAGGTGCTGGAAAATCTGAGGAACGATAAAATCATATTATGAGTATTTTTGGAAACTGGAAGAAAAAGGAACAGCAGGATTATGAGGCTCCTGAGGACTCGGCGCGGCAGGAGATGCTGAACGAGGAGAAGCAGGATATGATACGGGGAGTCGAGGATCTGTCGACGACATCCGTAAAGGAGGTGATGATTCCGAGAATTGACGTGGACTTCATCGAGTCGGACATCACCGGGGATGAGCTGATCAGCAGGATAATCTCCAGCGGGCACTCCCGTTTTCCCGTATATGAGAATTCAATAGACAATGTCACAGGAGTCCTTTACGTGAAGGATCTTCTGCGGTATGTGTACGAGCATCAGGAGTTTGATCTTCAGAAGATAATAAGGAAGGCGTATTTTGTTCCGGAGTCGAAGCGCATAGACTCCCTACTCCGTGAATTCAAGAGGCATCATCTTCATATCGCGGTGGCGATTGACGAGTACGGAGGCGTTTCGGGCATAGTCACCATGGAGGATATAATAGAAGAGATTGTCGGCGACATTCAGGATGAATTTGACAAGGAGAGAGAGGATATTCTTGTCATCGGGGAGAACGTCTGGCTCTGTGACGCGCGTGTCAATCTTGACGAGCTGAACGACAGCATAGGAGCGGCCTTTCCTGATGAGGATTATGACTCGCTAGGAGGATTCGTCTTTGATTTGTTCGGAAAGATTCCGGCAAAATATGAGAAGGTTTCGTGGAACGGATACGATTTCATCGTTCAGGACGTGGAGGGTCACAGAATAAACATGATAAAAGTCATAAGGACCGCTCCCTCCGGGGATTCGGGCAGTGATGTGGAATAGAAGATTTTATTTGATACCGGTGCTTGCGGCGGTTATGGCCTGCGCTGTATATGCGCAGAGCCGTGATGTCCTTGCGGTGGATTTGTACGGACATGGCGTCGCGCAGCAGCGGAACGGAAACTGGCATCTGGCGCTGCAGGACTTCATGGAGGTCGTGGACAGGAATCCGGCTTTCTCTGATGCCTGGCTCAGAATGGCGGAATGTTCCTACCGCCTTGGAGAATATGAGCTTGCGCTTGAATATGTCTCCGGAGCGGAGAAATACGACGGAACGGATCCGTCGGTCAGAAACATGAAGGGAAGCATTCTCCTTGCTCTCGGCAGAACAGATGAGGCCTCGCGGATATTCGACGGAGTCCTTTCCTCCTATCCGAACAATGTGGACGCCCGCTTCGGTCTTGCGGAGATAGAGCTTTACGGAGGAAAATTCTCCGGCGCGGAGCAGCAGTACAAGGAGGCCCTGAGACGTCAGCCCAACAACAGGCGCGCCCTTCTGTCGCTGGCGGTTCTCTGCTCGGAGACCGGACGTACCGGCGAGTCGGACAGATATATGCAGCGCGCGCTTTCACTGTATTCAGGAGATTCCGATGTGCATCATCTTGCCGCCGTCGTTTCTGCGATGAAGGGTGATTACGCCGCCGCCGAGAAATACAGCCGGATAGAGGTGGAGCTTGCCGGTGATTCCGATCCGGCATACGAATTCCTCGCGCTGATACTGTTCAGGCGCAGGCAGTATTCCGATGTCATAGATATATGTGATTTTCTTACGGCCAGAACTCCGGAAAATTCCGCGGCCTGGTATATGAAGGGGCTTTCCCTGCGCAAGCTCGGCGATCCGGAAGGCGCGGTTGATGTATGGTCGTCCGGCCTTGCGGTTAATCCGCGTGACGAGATGATGCGCAGCGCGATGGAGATGGAAATCCGCAGGAATTTTCCGCTTGAGGACACGCACCGTTCCGAATGGGCCTCATTCCATATTGACAATGCGCGCCAGTATTCCGCAGGTTATGACGGAGCCGGAGCCGTCTATGAGTATCAGAGGGCGCTGCTTCTTGATCCGACAAACATTCCGGCAAGACTTGAATATGCCGGAATTCTTGAGCTTAACGGAATGTACGAGCTTTATCTTGAGCAGCTAAATTTCATAAAGACAAGAACGGATATGTCTTCGCTTTCCGCGGAACGTCAGACCGCCCTGAACGACACGGTTGAGGCATACACATCGCTTCTGTCCGGTTCTCTTGCGGCCAGGTGGAATGTCGATCCGTTCTACCTTGACAAGACAAGGTGGAGAATCGCCGTGTTCTATGAGGACGGAACAAAGAGCTTCATTCATGCCGACTCCGACAGGCTTGCCGCAGAGTCCGCGGCGGATGTGTTCTCCGGAGTCGCCGTTACGTCCGTAAAGACGCAGGTGAATCCGGTGTCGGGCTTCGGCGAGGCGTTCAGGAATGCGCGAGCCGGAAAATTCGACTATTTCGTGACCGTTTCTCTCAGCGAGGGGGAGCATGACCTTACTCTTGATGCCGCCATGTATTCCGGCAGAACCGGCACTGAGATTTACAGGGACTCGTTCTACGGAACTGGAAACAACCGTTTCTCCTCCGTGCTGCGGCGGTTCAGAAGCGCGGTGCTGGGAAAACTAAGCGTCCGCGGAAAAATTCTCGCGAGAAGCGGAAAGCGTGTCCTTGTGGATCTGGGAAAATCCGAGAACGTCGTCATAGGCAGCGAATTCCGTATCGTGCGGAAGGATTCCGTCAGAACCGCCGACACGGATGCCGGACTCTATTACAGGGATTCGGATGTGGTGGGAACATTCACGGTGACGGAAGCCGGAGAGGAGGTCTCAGAGGGAGTCCTCTCGGATCTCGGCTTCTATGACAAGGTTAATCCGGGGGACGAGGTCGTTCTTGTCTCCGTGCCGGAAAGCGCTTCCGGGGAAGATGTGAATCCGGTGGACACGGTTCCCGCGGCGGATGCGGACGGAAATCCTGTCACCGATGGAGCCTCGCTGATCTCGGAGATAAAGAACGCGGTCGAGAGACCGGCGATAATCGATATTCTCAGAAACATACACTGAGAGGATGCGGATGCGGCTTGGAATTCTTCTTCCGTTGCTTGTTTCTCCGCTGTTTCTGCTCTCTTGCTCAAACAGCCAGTCGCCGGTCGTAACATATACGGACTCCTCCACTGTCAGAAATGCAGTCGCCGGGATGGAGTCCGCGACGGTATGGAGCCGTGAGATAGAGGGGAACAGGCTCTCCGCCTCCATAGACAGAAATCCTTTTGTGGATTCGGGAATTCAGCTGGAGCCTGCTGTCCTGAACGTGATTCCCCCTTCAGACGGCCCTGTCTATCCGTCTCTTGACGGCTTCGGAGAGCTTGATGTCTCTTCGCTTGATGCGGCGGCCTCGGCTGTGGCGGACAGCTTCTGCTCGGCGCTTGCAGCCTGGGACACCGGAAAAATCGCCGGCCTCATCGCGGATGACTGCAAGTTCACATCTGTTTTCTTCCTTTCCGACCTGGAGTCCGGATGGAAGGTCCATTTCGGTACGGAATTTCCCATTGTCCGGGACATTTCCGGTGAAAATCCGCCGGTTTCCCAGGTTTTCAGTTCCTGGATAAAGGGAAAGCCTGAGCCGGGCAACGGAATTCTCAGGATTCCGGCCAGACTTTACGGAAAGGACGGACATGCCGATGTCTCGCTTTATCTTGACTGCGGAAATGAATATAAAATCTGCCGGATAGCAATTGACGGCTGGGAGAATCTTTATGGAGAAAAATGAGCTTACAGGAATAGAGCGTGATCTTGTCGTCCAGTATCTTGTGGACGGGAATGTGCCTGTCACCCTCACTCCATCCGGGCAGTCCGAGCCGGACGGAATCCATGCCGTCCCGTCGGCCGTTTTTCCGGTCGCGATTTCTCCTGCCGAGATGAGAGTCGGGCAGGACGGGCTCATGCTGCTTAAGAATCCGCCCCGGTCCGTGTCTTCATTTCCTCCGGGCAAAGTCAGGGTAGAATTTTATTTCAACAGGGTCGGCCTCTGCTTTGATTCGGATGTCAAGAATACCGCAGACGGGCTGGTCCTGAAAATTCCTGACACGATAGGCCGCATAAAGGACTCTCCGTCCCGTCAGGTATATGATTTTACGGCTATGCTGTATTTTGACTGCCGCACGAAGCATGACATAAGATCGGTATGCGTTCCCTGGGACGGGATCCAGCTGTTCTCTCGTCCTGTATGGAAAACCATTCCTCTTGAGCGTCAGCAGGAGGCCAAGAGAATTCTTGAGGAATTCGTGGCGCAGGCGCGGACTGAGGGGAATGCGGGAAACGGGCTTCATCTGATTCCCGTATGCAATTATCTGACATCCGGCGGATATGCCATGGAATCCGTCCAGGACAGAATCCAGCCGCTTTCCATCCTTTATGTGGATCATCTCCGGATTGTGCTCGGCGCCGGCCGGCAGAATTTCAGCCTCATGCAGGGGGACGAGTACGCGCTGAAGATGTCGTTCTCGATGAAGTCAGGTCCTGTCTCGTCCAGGGACATTTTTCTTACCTGCACCGTGAACCGGATTTTCGCCGGTCCGGACAGCGGAAAATACTGTGCGGACTGCGTGTATACAGCGCTTCAGGAGGAGGATCTCAGATTCCTGTACGAGAAGGCTACGAAAAACCTTCTCGGCTGATCCATATATGGAAAAAGATTCCACAAAATATCCCGCATATAGAATTTTTTATCACAATGTGTCATAATATCCGGCGAACAAAATCTTGAAGGGGTAACGGAATGTACAAACCAGTTGATCCAAAAGCCGATTTTCCGGGGCAGGAGGAGAGCGTTCTTGAATTCTGGCAGAAGAATGATATTTTCAGAAAGTCTGTGAGTCAGCGCGAGGGCGCGGAGGACTTTGTCTTTTATGACGGACCTCCCTTCGCTACGGGGCTTCCCCATTTCGGGCATTTCATTCCGTCCACAATCAAGGACATTATTCCGCGTTACCAGACAATGAAGGGCAGGAAGGTCGAGAGGCGCTTCGGCTGGGACTGCCATGGGCTTCCTGTCGAGAATCTGATAGAGAAGGAGCTGGGAATAAACTCCAAGCACGAGATCGAGGCCTTCGGAATCGACAGATTCAACGAGAAGTGCCGCGACTCCGTTCTCCGCTACACCGCCGAATGGCGCAAGACCATAACCCGCATGGGACGCTGGGTTGACTTTGACCATGACTACAAGACCATGGAGCCTGACTACATGGAGTCAATCTGGTGGGTCGCGAAGTCGCTTTGGGACAAGGGGCTGATTTACGAGGGGAAATACATATTGCCGTACTGTCCGCGCTGCTCCACCGTCCTCTCCACACATGAGCTTGCCCAGGGCTATAAGGATGTCCAGGATCAGACGGTCACCGTCCGGTTCAAGATAACGTCGGCTCCCGGTTCGTTCGGAGATCCGGACATAGCTGACGGAAGGACATATTTCATCGCCTGGACGACAACTCCCTGGACTCTTCCGTCAAATCTCGGTCTATGCATGGGGCCTGACATCGACTATGTGAAAATTCGTGACAGGGAATCCGGCGACTTCTATATATTCGCGGAGGCAAGGCTTTCCGCATATTACAGAAATCCTGATGACTACGAGATTGTCTACCGCAGGAAAGGCTCGGAATTTGTGGGCATCCGCTACGAGCCGCTTTTCCCTTATTTCGCTAAGCTCGCCGATCCGGCGGAATGTGAGCGCGTCACGGGAACAAGGTGCGCGGAAGGCGCGTTCCGTATGTTCAACGCGGCCTATGTCTCCACGGAGGACGGAACCGGAATCGTCCATATCGCTCCGGCTTTCGGCGAGGAGGACAACAAGGTTTTCCGCGGAACTGGAGTTCCGGATGTCGAGCCGATTGACGCCGAGTGCAAATTCACTTCCGAAGTGCCTGACTACCAGGGGCGTTTCGTAAAGGACTGCGACAAGGACATCATGGCGCGGCTGAAGGGCGAGGGAAAGCTCGTGAGGCGCGACACTGTGGTCCACTCGTATCCGCACTGCTGGAGATGCGGATCTCCGCTGATTTACCGTGGAATCGGATCCTGGTTCGTGAAGGTCGCGGATTATCATGACGTTCTTCTGAAGGCGAATTCGCAGATAAGATGGCAGCCTGCGCATATAAAGGAAGGCCGTTTCGGAAAATGGCTCGCCGGCGCGCGTGACTGGGCCGTAAGCCGCAACCGCTACTGGGGCAATCCGATTCCGATCTGGAGATGCGGCAGTCCTGACTGCAGGCACACGCTGTGCGTCGGTTCCCGCGCCGAACTCAAGGAGCTGAGCGGAGTCTATCCGGACGACCTCCACAAGCAGTTCGTGGACAAGATAACGTTCACCTGTCCTGAGTGCAAAAAAGGCACGATGCATAGAATCCCTGAGGTATTCGACTGTTGGTTCGAGTCCGGATCGATGCCCTATGCCCAGCAGCATTATCCGTTCGAGAACAAGGAATATTTCGAGAAGCATTTTCCGGCGGACTTCATCTCCGAAGGCCTTGACCAGACGCGCGGATGGTTCTACACGCTTACGGTTCTTGCGGCGCAGCTTTTTGACAAGCCCGCATTCAGGAACTGCATCGTGAACGGAATCGTTCTTGCAGAGGACGGACGCAAGATGTCCAAGTCCCTCCGCAACTTCACTGATCCCGTGGAGGCCATAAACAAATTCGGAGCAGACGCGATCCGCCTTTTCCTTATGCATTCCGCAGTCGTCCGTGCCGACGAGATACGGTATTCGGACGCCGGCGTGCGCGAGGTTCTCAAGTCGATCATAATTCCGTGGTGGAATTCATACTCGTTCTTCGTCACTTACGCGAACATCGACGACATCACTCCGGACGGCCGTTATTTTGACGGAAGAAAGCCCTCCAATCCTCTTGACGCGTGGCTTCTCTCAATAACCCAGAGCCTTGTGGAGGATGTCTCGTCGGCGCTGGATTCCTATGACCTCTCTGGAGCCATCGACCCTATCGTAAAATTCATCGACGAGCTGAACAACTGGTACATCCGCCGTTCCCGCCGTCGTTTCTGGAAATCCGAGAATGACAGCGACAAGACGGAGGCCTACGAGTCGCTTTACATCGCGCTCAAGACTCTGGCTCTGGTCGCCGCTCCGTTCGTTCCGTTCATAACCGAGGAGATGTGGCAGAACCTGAGAAACGCGGACGACAGGGAATCCGTCCACCTCTGCGACTATCCGCTTCCCGTCGCCGCATGGAAGGATTCCGGGCTGGAGTTCAAGATGGCGACGGTTCAGAAGGCGGTCTCGATGGGACACAGCCTGCGTAACCAGTTCAACCTCAAGAACCGGCAGCCGCTCGCCGGAGTCGCGCTTGTCACAAGAAATCCTGACGAGAAGAAGGTTCTCGCCGAGATGGAGGACTGCATCCGCGAGGAGCTTAACGTAAAGAAAGTCGAGTTCCATGACCGTGAGGACGAGCTTGTTGAATATAAGGCGAAGGCGAATTTCCGTGTTCTGGGAAAGGAGCTGGGACCGCTCATGAAGAAGGCTGCGGACATTATCGCAACTTTGGGGCAGGAGCAGATTCAGTCATTGCTTGACGGCAATACCCTTACCGTCGATGTCTGCGGAAATTCTGTGGAGCTTGACTCTGATAAAGTTCTTGTGGAGCGCTATGAAAAGGACGGACTTAAGGTCCTGAACGACGGAACCCTGACTGTCGGTCTTGATTCAAGGATTACCGATTCCCTTAAGAAGGAAGGCTATGTCCGGGATCTTATCCGCGGAATTCAGAACAGGCGCAAGGAGACGGGACTTAACGTCACCGACAGGATAAGGCTTTCTGTTTCCGGCGACGATATGCTGGGACAGGCGTTCGATATGTTCAGGGATTTTATAGCCGCGGAGACTCTGGCCGACAGCATAGACTGGGCGGGCAGCATGGATTCCGGCATTGAAGTTGAGGCTGATGACAGGAGCTGGAGAATTTCGCTTGAGAAGGCATAGCGCGGTGGAATGGTGCGCAGCGCTGCTGCTGTGCCTTGTTCTGTCGGCGTGCGCCTCGGTGCCGGCTCCAGTATCCGTGCCGCTTCTGGATATTCTGGACGGTGACAGCCTGCTGTATGCAGCATTTCCGACTGATGCGGACAGGACCCTGATGACGGAGATTGTGGCGGCTTTCGTTCCTGGACTTGCGCCCTCCCATGCGGCATCCGTGGCTGAAAGGATTGATGTCATATACGCCGGGGTGGGGCAGTCCGACGGAACTGAGGGCTTTCAGCTGGCGGCATCCGCAGCGGTTCCCGGATGGATTGTTCCGGGAGTGTTTTCCAGGAAAAACGGCTGGAGACGCTCGGTGCTTAAGACAGATGGAGGCCGTGCCGTCTCCGTCTATTCCGGTTACGGAACGGAGATTTCATTTCCTGATTCCGGGACTGTCTGTGCCGGACGGAATGCCGCGGCGATGGCTGCCAGGTATGCGGAGCTGTCAGCGGTATCCGGAGTCCCCTCCGGAGAGACTGCTTTTTCAGATGGGAGCTGGCTTTCGGGCGCGCCGTCTGCGGGGGAGATCCG
This sequence comes from Treponema sp. UBA792, assembly GCA_002296965.1. Classification (GTDB taxonomy): domain Bacteria; phylum Spirochaetota; class Spirochaetia; order Treponematales; family Treponemataceae; genus Treponema_D. Next base: position 76,146 of record DBIW01000034.1, read on the forward strand.
TTTTGAGGCCGCAAGGCCTCAGCCGCTTCTTGCCGCTTTCGGCATGGAACGGATTGCCGGGCATATTTCCGTGGCAAGAGGCTCACTTGAAATGACCGGTGCAGACGGAGTTTATGGGCTTTCGGTTTTCATCGGATTCAAGGATGAGAAATTTCTACGTGCGGGGAGAACTCTTGTCATGTTGGCTCTCGGACTGCCGGATGGCTGTGTCAAGGTTGCCGGTTCTGACGGTCTGGAGATTACGGGCATGAGAATAAGAAGAGAGCGGCTGCTTGAGTATATGCGGCGGCTCAGATAGAAAGTCTGTTCTGCGGGCTTTTGTTGGAGGAAACAGATGGCGGATGACAAGATTGTGCTGAAGGCCGAGGATCTTGACGGCTACCTTACGGAAAACGATATAAAGGATCTCCGTAGGTTGGACAGAATGTACAGCGAGACGATGGAGTATTTCAGCTCTCCGGTTGACAAGGCCGGAATAATAAACTGCTATGACCGCATGGGCCATGCCATGCAGGATATCTGCGCGGAGCATCCGCAGATAAAGGTTTTCTCCTTTGTCACGGAGGAAGGTGCCCATGCCGAGGCTTCGCGTGTGATAAGCAAGCTCCGGGATGTGAACACCGACCATCAGGAATTCATATATTACAGCCAGAGGGCGTATGAGATGCTTTTCCGGATGGCTTATACGGACGGACATTCCGAAAAGAAGAACCATATAATAGTAAAGACTCCTGTCACTTTTCCGATTCAGAACTATGCCGTGCATAAGATTCCGGACATCGACTGTGAGATTGAGAATACGGTGATGTGCGTCATGCTGCGCGGGGCACTGCTTCCCAGTATGATAATCTCCAAGGAGATCCAGGAATACTCTTCGCACGGATATATAACACCGTTCGCGCTTTTCAAGATAAGCCGGAACGATTCCAAGAGCGAGTCCGACATGGAATATATCCTTGATCTGAAGAAATCATTCTTCGACCTTCAGCAGCTTGACGGAAAGGACCTTATATTCGCGGATCCGATGAATGCCACCGGCGGCTCTCTGGTGACTGTCGTGAAATACATCCAGAGTCAGGGCATCCGCCCCCGTTCAATCAGTTTCTTCAATACAATATCCACATTGAAGGGAAGCATCCGGGTGACGCGCGCGCTTGAGAACTGCACATGCTATACGCTTTGGCTTGATCCGGTGATGAACAGCAAGGCGTACATAATGCCCGGTCTTGGTGACGCTGGTGACAGGCTGAACGGCTGCGACACGAAGGAGGCTCCCCGCAATATAATACAGCTGATAGCGGATTACGGAAGCAATATCTCAGGGCTGTACAGATCCCAGCTGTATGAGATAGAGAAGGTTGTCCTTGGCTGAAAAGGGACATGGCCGCGGCTTGTTTTTGGCCGCCGTGTTGTCCGCAGTTCTGTCCGTCTCCTGCGGATCGGTTCCTCTCATGCTGCCGGGCGGAAAGGCGGCCGTGGTCGGCAATATTTATTCCGAATACCTGAACATAGGCGACATATATTTCTCTCTGGAGAAATATGACCGGGCGGCGGCCTGCTATGAGCTTGCCCTTGACGGCAGAAGCAATTATTGGGGAACATACTACAAGCTGGCCAGGTCACGAGCGATGAATTCCGAATGGGACAAGGCGGGGCGGATGTACGGGCGGCTGCTCGAAAGGGATCCGGACAACATGACGCTCCTCTCGTCCAAGGCATATATATGCGCGATGTCCGGAGATGCCGCCGGAGCCGCGGAGATATATTCGTCGCTTGTCTCACGGCAGCCGGAAAGTTCCGAATATCTGGAGGACTACATCGCCGTTCTTCTCATGGACGGTGATGTGGAGGGAGCCGAGGCTCCGCTGGCTCTGCTGAGGCGGGATTTCCCTGACAGCGCCAATATCCGGAAATTCGACTCGCAGGTTTCGGCGGCAATAGAGGAGCGGAAAAAGGATGCGGATGCTTCCGCGCCTCAGATTCCCCCGGATCCGGATTCTTCTGTATCATCCTATCCTCCGGAACAATAATTTCCATAAAACAGTTGAATTATGCCGCCGCGGAAGGCGTTTGTGTGCTATAATGTTGCCCATGAGTACACATATAGGCGCGCCTTCGGGCGCAGTTGCGGAGACAGTTCTGCTTCCCGGCGATCCGCTCCGGGCTAAATTCATAGCGGAGAATTTCCTTGACGGCGCAGAATGCTACAACGAGGTCAGGGGGATGCTAGGTTTTACGGGAACATACAAGGGGCGGCGGATTTCCGTCCAGGGAACAGGAATGGGGCAGCCGTCCCTGTCCATATATGTTCATGAGCTTTTCTCCGATTACGGCGTGATGAACGCGATCAGAATCGGAACGTGCGGAGCCGTGGGGGAGAGCACAAGGCTGAGGGACATAATAATCGCCAATGCCGCCTGCTCCGACTCGTCCCTGCAGAACCAGCGGTTCGGCGGACTTCATTTCGCCCCGTCCGCGGATTTCTTACTGCTTGACACCGCATGGCATGCGTCCGCCAATCTTGGAATAAAGGCCGTCGTAGCTCCATGCGCATCCAGCGACAGGTTCTATGATGACAACCAGAACTGGAAAGTGTGGAGAAAATACGGCGTCGCCGGAATAGAGATGGAGAGCGCCGAGCTTTATACTCTTGCCGCTGAATTCGGAAGGAGGGCGCTGTCCGTCCTGACTGTCAGCGACAATATTGCGACGGGGGAGGAATGCTCCGCGGAGGAGCGTCAGACATCATTCCGCGACATGATGAGGCTGGCGCTTGAGACCGCCGTAAGGATATGACGGCAGTAGATGTCCGGCATCCTTGAGTCCATGATGTCATTGAACCTGTCGGAATGACCGGACTCGCTTGAATGCGGCGGTTTCGACGTGCCCGGCCGCCGCATTTTCAAATTCCGGGACATCCCCTGTTCTGTGTCTCTATATCTCCATGTTCATGACATGGCGGACTTCGTTCAGGGTTCTTATTCCTATCTCCCTGGCTTTTGATGCTCCGTCCAGAAGAACTTTCCTTATATATTCCGGATCCTTCTCAAGCAGTTTCCTTGACTCCCTCATCGGACGCAGCTTCTCGTTCAGGGTCTCGGTAAGGAGTTTCTTAAGCGCGCCGCCGCCGCCGTCTCCTATTCTTTCCGCTATGTCCCGCGGATTTTCTCCCGTGCATAGGGAGATCAGGAGGAGAAGGTTCGACACTTCAGGCCTGTTCTCCGGATCGTATGTTATGTGCCTGTCTCCGTCGGTCTTCGCCTTTTTTATCGCCGCCGCCGTCTCGTCCTCGGATGCCGACAGCATGACCGCATTTCCACGGCTCTTGCTCATCTTCTGGCTTCCGTCAAGTCCGAGTATTATCGGTGAACTGCTGAGAAGGGCCTGCGGCTCCGGAAAGACAGGCTCCTGTCCGCGGCAGAATTTCTCGTTGAACCGCCTTGCTATCGTGCGGGTCATCTCCAGATGCGGAAGCTGATCCTTCCCGACGGGAACGATGTTTCCCTTGCAGAAAAGAATGTCGCAGGCCTGATGCACCGGATATGTGTACATTCCCGCGTTTACGTTCTTCAGTCCGGCCGAGTTTATCTCCTCCTTTACCGTGGGATTTCTGCTCAGCTCGGAATTCGAGACCAGCGTGAGGAACGGCAGCATCAGCTGGTTGCATTCAGGCACGTAGCTGTGGGGATATATGATTATGTCATGAACAGCCGGATCCAGTCCCAGCGCAAGATAGTCCGTCGCCAGCTGCTTCGTATTCTGGCTTATCTCCTGATATGCGTCGTGATCCGTGAGAACCTGATAGTCGGCGATCAGAATCATAAGGGGAACTCCCTTTTCCGCCAGCCTCACTCTGTTCTGCAGCGATCCGAAATAGTGTCCTATATGCAGACGGCCCGTGGGCCTGTCTCCGGTCAGAGCCCGGAACTGCTTCGGGTTCTTCTCTATGGCCGACTCAATCTCCCTGCTTCTTTCAACTGCGGCGCCGTAGCTTCTGCTGATGTCTGAATATTCAATCTCGTTCATATCGTTCTTCCTTATTTTCTCCCGGAGGAGTGATTTGTCACCGAATACTACCACAACGGAGCCTTTTTTTAAAGAGAAGGCATTCAGTTGAATTCGTACCACTGGCTGTCGTTTGTCAGATACCAGTTCGCCTGAAGCTTTGAGCCTGATGATGACGCCCAGGATATGCTTCCGTCCCTGTTCAGTATCGCGGTCCTGTTCCCGCTCTGTGAGACTTTAACTGGCATCGCGGCGGTCCTGTCGTAGCTGAACCTTTTTTTTGTGCCCAGGTTGTACACATATACCTTGTTTTTGCCTATGTTGGTATACAGCTGCTGCCTGTACAGATAGGTGAATGCGTCCGGATCCTCATCCGAGAATTTCAGCAGGTTTGTGACCTGGTTCGTCTTCGTGTTGAGGGAATAGACATAGGTGTTCCTGAGCTTGTCATCCGACTGGACGTTTATCCCGTAGACTGTGGTTCCGTCCGTGCTCAGCCCGTAGGCGACATTTCCTTTCATCTGCAGGGGAACGGTCTCCATTGTCTGTATGTCCACGCTCACCATGGGCGTGAGCGGATTTGATGCCGCGGATTTTGCTATGTAGATTTTGCCGTTGTCCGCCAGTATCGCGTCCTGAATTCCCGTTCCGGAATAAATCTGCCTCATGGTTCCGTCTTTCATGTCGAACAGGCTGACGGTGCTGTTCGCCTCTATCTCTATGAGAAAATCGCCGCCGCCGTATGAGGCCGGCCGGAGCGTCTGAATATTTGCCGCAGGCCTGAACAGAACCGACTTCGTCTTTGTTTCCGTGTCCATGCTGACAACAGGCGCTCTTGACGCCTTTGTCCAGAGAATCAGCCCGTCCGGACGCGATATTATCTGCGTCTGCCCGTCGGTGTCCGCTATTCTGTCCACCACACCCGTATCATAGGATGACTTGTAGACGGAACCGCCGGTTAGAAAATAGAAGTCATTGTCCGCGGGAGCCATGTCGAGAATTCTGGCATACATATTCTCCGTTATCTTCTCAAGTGACGCCGTTACGGATGACTGATCCGTCTCTGTCCGGTACAGGGAGCCGTCCCCTCCGCCGAGCAGCAGCCAGGAGCGGATCATTTTGCCGGATGTTATCGCCGCTGTCCCCCTCGGTCCCCTGATGGTTCTGATTGTCCTCGGATTTGCGACAGTCCTGCCGTCGACCGCTTCTATTGTCCTGAATTCATATCCGCTTCTTCCGTCGTACTCAAGATAGTAGAGGTTCTTCTCGTGCTCGGATGACAGAATGATCGGACTGGATGCCGGGACGGATGCGACCGCCTCTCCCTTGTACGCGTTGATTATATATATTTTACCGTCCTTCACGCCTGCGAGAAAACGGTTGTCGCAGAATGTGACCGTCTGCTCAAGTCCCTGCACGACCTTGAATTTCTGTTTGAGCGCACCGGTCTGCATGTCAAAATACGACAGCGCGCCGGCAGGTGAATACATTACGCAGGTCTTTTCCGTGTCGCTCGTCTGTATGTAGCTGACGATTCCCGTGTTCTGCCTGATCTTGTCAACCGTCGTCCAGTTCGATGTCCTTATGAATACCGCCCCGTCAACAGTGGCCGTTCCCGCCATGAGGTAGGAGCCTTTCGCGGAGAAGGCAAGGGATGTTATGGAGTCTGAGAATTTCTTCATGAATTTGCGTCTGAGCGTCTTCCACTCCCAGACCGTTATCTTGTTCACGGATCCGCCGTCAGTCTCGTAGGCCGCTATGTAGTTTCCGTCCGGAGAACAGGCAATCAGTTTTATTCCCATGTCCGATATCTGATAATGCTCGCCCTGATTATCCTCCGTCCATCTTATCAGGAAACCGTCATTTCCCGCC
>DBIW01000034.1:82070-88056 GCA_002296965.1 Treponema sp. UBA792
TCCCGCCGTAATATAGGACATTTCCGGGTCATCTCTGCGCATCGATTCCCTTATGGCAGTCACCGCATACTGATGAGGCTGCATGGAGATATGCGACTGCGCGGCGAGCAATGTAGACGCCGAGAACACGGCCGCAATGAGTGTCCTTTTCATTTTCCTGCTCCTGTACTTATAAAATAGGATATGTCGCCGGCGAGTCCTATTATGAACACCGCCGCGATAAAGGCCAGTCCGATGAACTGTATGTAATACATGAATTTCGGATTCATCTTTTTTCTTAATACGGTTTCTGCCGCCGCCGCAAGGATAAGGCCGCCGTCCAGCACAGGAACCGGCAGCAGATTCATTATGAAGAGCGACAGGCTTATCACTGCCATCAGGCTGAGCATTCCTACAAGTCCCTGCCTGAATCCTTCCGAAAATCCCTGCTGCACGGCGGTGCCAAGTATGTCTGTGACTCTGGCCGGACCGGACACCGTATTTTTCATCTCCACGCCCCTGAAAAGAATTCCAAGGCTCTTTACCGTCATTATGGCAGTCTCCGCCGATTCAGACAGACCCGCCGCAAGACATCCCGGAAATCCCCTGCGTTCTGCTTCCTTTTCCAGCAGTTCGGACGTGTCGGCGGCGACTCCGATTCTTCCCGTTCCGCTGTCTTTGTCCAGCATGGAATGTACATGGAAGGTCATCATTTCTCCGTTCCTGTCAACCGTTATCTCAAGATTCTCATCCGGCCGGACCGATACCTGTCTTATCACCGCAGAGAAGTCGTCCGTAGTGTGCCCGTTGATTTCCGTTATCCTGTCGCCGCTTTTTATTCCTGCCGTCTCCGCAGGGCTTTCCGCTCCCTCCGGAATAAGGATCCTGTTGGAATAAGTCCAGTATGTATAGCCTGTGAAGGATATTACGGAATATGCAAGAACCGCGAAAATGAAGTTGAAAAGCGGTCCAGCGAGTCCTATCGCTCCGCGCTTCAGCGGATGAATTCCGTACAGCGAGTCACCGTCCGCCTCTATGTACGGAAGTTTCTCCTCAAGCGCTCTTGAGAAGTCCTTCTCGCCTTTCATTCCGCAGTATCCTCCGAGAGGAAAAAGAGAGATTCTGTAGTCCGTTCCTTTTATTGACCTGTGCAGAAGTACAGGCCCGAAGCCTATGGAGAATGACTCGACCTTCACACCGAAAAATCTTGCGGCCAGAAAATGTCCTATCTCATGGAAAAGTATAAGGAAGAAAAGGCATAGAATTCCGTACAGCCATTTCATCCTAGCAGTTCCTCCGCCATTTTTCTTGCGGTCCTGTCGGCTTCCGCCACTTCATCAAAATCGGACGCGGCTCCGGTCCAGTCAGAGGAAAGCACTGACTCCACAGTCTCCGCTATCGCCGTGAATTTTATCCGTCTGTCAAGAAAGGCCTGAACCGCGGCCTCGTTGGCGGCGTTGAATGCCGCAGGATATTTTCCTCCGTTTCTGACAGCTCCGAACGCAAGACGCAGCATCGGAAAGTCATCCGTGCGCGGTCTGTGGAATGACATCGTTGTGTCCATCAGGTCGAAGGGTTTCATGTATGTCTTTCTGTTTTCAGGCCATCTGAGCGCGTTTATAATCGGATGCCTCATGTCCGGATCTGAAATCTGCGCGTATAGCATACCGTCATTTGTCCGCACCAGCGAGTGGACCAGGCTCTGCGGATGGACGGCCACCTCGATTTTTTCAGCGGGCAGACCGAACAGATTCGCCGCCTCTATGACCTCAAGGCCTTTGTTCGCCAGGGTCGCGGAGTCCACCGTTATTTTCCGTCCCATTTTCCATGTCGGATGTTCCAACGCCTGCTCTACTGTCACTGACTCAAGCTGCTCCTTTGTGAATGTCCTGAAGGGGCCTCCGCTTGCAGTTATGATTATTTCCGATATGCTGGCTGGACCGATTTTCTCGGACAGGCAGAATACCGCGGAATGTTCAGAATCGACAGGGAGAATTTTTGCTCCTGTTTTCGCCGCAAGACGCATCACCAGCGGCCCCGCCATTACAATGGTCTCCTTGTTCGCAAGGGCGAGAGGAATTCCGTTCTCAAGCACCGTTACTGACGGCCGGAGTCCTGCGGCACCGGCGATTCCGTTTACCACTATGTCCGGCCTCGTGATTCCGATGAAGTCCTGCAGAGAGACGGCATCTTCTGACGAGGTGAGCAGGGCGGGGCAGCCGAATTCAGCCGCATATTTTTCCAGCGCGTCCGCACTTGTATGAGCCTGAATTCCGGATAGACGGAATTCGTCTGGAGTGTTTCTGATTATATCAAGCGTGTTTGTTCCGATTGAGCCTGTGCAGCCTAAAACCAAGACCCTTTTCATATTTCTGTTCCTGAGCCAGCTCTGATATTAGGAATAAAGGAAGTGTATGCAGACATAATATACCGGAGCCGCCACGACCAGAGAGTCGATGGAGTCAAGCACTCCTCCACGTCCCGGAATCATTTTTCCGCTGTCCTTGCAGTTTGCGGATCGCTTGAAGACCGACTCTATCAGGTCTCCTGTTATTCCTGTCACGGATGTCGTAAAGCCGAGAAGTATGATTCTCCAGACCTCGCCTTCAAAAATTTCCGGGAAGATGTACCATGCAAGAATTCCGCAGAGAACCGATGCCGCTGTTCCTCCCGCAAATCCTGCGATGCTCTTGTTCGGACTTGCTGCGACAATTCCGCGGTTTCCTTTTCCGAACAGATTTCCGAAAAGCCATGCCGCGGAGTCGCACATGAAGACGAACAGAAAATACATCGCGATAAAATATACGGAATCATCAAGGACTGTCATCCTGGATATGAACGTGATCAGCAGTCCGCAGTAGAATACAACCAGAACTGAAAGCGCGATTCTTTTCAGGGAGTCCTCGAAAGTCCTCTGGGTCAAGGTTTCATATCCCATCATGAATATTACGGCCAGCACGAAAATCCAAGGCACAATCTCAAGCGAGAGCCCGAGTATCGCAAATATATATGAAAGGAGGGGAAGGGCGGACGTCAGGGCGATGAGAAGCCCCTTCGGCATCAGCCTGAATCCTGCGCAGGTCAGCATGTCGTGGAATTCATTGCAGCCGAACGCCGAGAAAGCCACTATCATAAGGTTCAACGGAAGATGATTGTACATATCAAGAAAAACAACGGCCAGAACAACCGGAATTCCTATGAAGAATGTCATAAGTCTCTGTGCTGTCTTATTCATTTTTCAGCTCCCGTTCTCTCTGTGCAGACTGATTTCTCCGCTCCGAATCTTCTGTTTCTATGCTTATATTCTTCTATATTGTTTATGAATTCTTCCGGCGAATAGTCGGGCCATAGCGTTCCTGTGTATATATGCTCCGCGTACGGAATATGCCACAGAAGATAATTGCTGAGCCTGAATTCCCCGCCTGTCCGTATCAGCAGATCCACATCAGGATAGTCCGGTATGTCAAGAAAACCGCTGAAAATATCTTCCGTGAGCGATTCTGCTGGAATTCCTGAACTGATGGCTTTTCTGGCTCCCCTCAGAATCTCGTCCCTGCCACCGTAATTTATTGCAAGATTCAGCGTCAGGCCGTTGAATCCGGCCGTGGACTCTTCCGCGGCTTTTATGTCGCGCAGAACCTGCTGGGGCAGACCGTCCGGATTTCCTATGTGCCTGACCCTGATTCCGTTTTTCCGGTAGAAGTCGAATTCCGCCACAAGGTGGGTGTGTATCAGGTTCATCAGAAATCCCACCTCCTCCTGGGCCCGTCTCCAGTTCTCCGTTGAAAACACATAAAGAGTGACGCACTTTATCCCAAGATCTGCGGCAGTCCGTACTATCGTCTTGGCAGTTTTGAGTCCTTCCTTATGTCCTGCGGTGCGTGACAAATTCCGCTTGGTAGCCCATCTTCCGTTGCCGTCCATTGTTATCGCCACGTGGGCAGGAAGAGATTTCTTGTCCAGAGCCATCAGTTCTGAAGAATTTCCTTTTCCTTGGATTCGTATATCTTGTTTATTTCTTCTATAAATTTATCCGTCAGCTTCTGAAGTTTCTCGGTCTCCTGCTTGAGTCCGTCCTCGGTAAGCTCGCCGGCTTTCTGCTGTTTCTTGAGCTCGTCATTTCCGTCACGGCGGATATTACGTATAGCGGTTCTTGAATTCTCCGCGATGCCCTTTGTCTGTTTTACAAGTTCCTTCCTGCGGTCAGCGGTCAGCGGCGGAATTGATATGCGTATCACCTTTCCGTCATTTGACGGGTTCAGTCCCAGAGCCGCGACCTGAATCGCCTTCTCTATCTCGCTGATGAGGGATTTGTCGAACGGCTGTATTATCACTGACCTTGCCTCAGGAATGGACACTGTAGCTACCTGATTCAGCGGCGATTTTGTGCCGTAGTAGTCAACGCGGACCTTGTCGAAAATAGCCGCGCTTGCGCGTCCGGTTCTTATGGAATTCAATGATTCCCTGAGCGCAGAAATTGTTTTTTCCATACGTGTTTCTGATGATTCAGCCATTTTTATCTCCAATAAAAGTAATTGTCGTGCTTCTGCTGTAAAAGAATCCGCACCCGCCGTTGCCGGAGAGTGCGGACAGAACTTAAGTCTACTGTTTTCCGAGAACAAAAAGGACAATCCGTCCGAATTCAAGTTTCGCACCGGCCTCTTTGCCTATTTCGGCAAGCTTGGCTGATACGGTTTTCTTGTCATCCTTGACGAACATCTGATCCTCAAAGCAGATTTCGGCAAGGTGCTTTTTTATCTTGCCCTGAAGAATTCCGGCCCTGACATTCTCAGGTTTTGACGCCATCTTCTCGTCCTGATCCATCTGTGCCTTGAATATTTCCGTCTGCTCGTCAATGTATGACTGCGGAACATCTTTCTGTGAGATGTAAGCCGGCGTGAATGCCACCATGTGAAGACAGCAGTCGTATGCGAACTGCTTTACGATGTCGGCATCGGATCCGTTTACGACCACTACGGCGCCGGTCTTTTTGTCGCTGTGGACATAAGACGCTCCGGCTGAACCTGCCGGGACATCAATCACCTCGACGCGGCTTACGTTCATGTTCTCGCGGATTTTCACCGCAAGTTCCTTTATCAGATCCTGATGTTCCTGCTCCACCTTCGTGTAGCCTTTTTCAATGGTCACATCAAGCATTTTCTCACCGAGAGCGACAAAATCAACGTTGTTCGCAACGAAGTCCGTCTCGCATGTCATCTCCACCGCGACGATTCTGTCTCCGTTGCGGCGGATAAAGAGCCTGCCCTCCGCCGTGGCGCGGTCGGAACGTTTTGCGACCGCCGCAAGGCCTTTTTCCTTGAGCAGCTTCTCCGCCTCCGCAATATCTCCGTTGCAATCTGTAAGGGCCTTCTTACATTCCATCATTCCGGCTCCGGTTTTCTCGCGCAGAGCCTTAACATCAGCAGCTGTGATTGCCATAATCAGTCCTTGTAAATTTTGTCTTCGTCGATGAGGCTGTCCCTTTCGTCGGCCTCAGCGTCTTCTTCTTTTATTTCTGTCGGCTGGTAGTTCGAGTAGTCAACAATCTCCTCGTCCTCGTTTTTGATGGCGGCATCGGTCTGAATTCCCTCATCGTCATCGTTGAGAGTCTCAAGAATCTTGAGTCCGGTCTCATTGTCCGCCTCGATGACCGCATTTGCGATGATTGAGGTGAAAAGTGAGATCGCGCGGATCGCATCATCATTTCCCGGAATGGGGAAGTCGATTCCCTCCGGATTGCAGTTTGTGTCCACAACGGCAATAATCGGAATCCCCATGCGGCGCGCCTCTGCCACGGCGATCTGCTCCTTGTGGGTGTCGATGATGAAAATGGCGCCCGGAAGCTCCTTCATCTCCTTGATTCCGCCGAGATTTTTCTCAAGCTTCGCCTTTTCCTTCTGGAGGGCGGAAACTTCTTTTTTCGTGAGATTATCGAAAGTTCCGTCAATCTCCATCTTCTCTATCTTTTTGAGTCTCTGAAGTGATTTTTTGATTGTAGAGAAGTTTG
>DBIW01000034.1:88064-99522 GCA_002296965.1 Treponema sp. UBA792
TTGTGAGCATACCGCCGAGCCAGCGGTTGTTCACGTAGAACATTCCGCAGCGTTCCGCTTCTTTCTGTACAGCCTGCTGCGCCTGTTTCTTTGTTCCCACGAATAGAACTGATTTTCCCGCTGACGTGACCTTCCGGACTTCCTCATATCCGTCCTTTATGGCCGCAATCGTCTTCTGCAGGTCTATGATATGAATTCCATTACGTTCCGCGAATATGTATTTTTTCATACGCGGATCCCAACGCTTCACCTGATGGCCGAAATGTACTCCGGACTCAAGCAGGTTCTTCATGGTTACTACTGCCATGACATGCTCCTTCACCGGTGTCCTGTGCGGACACCCCATACTCTGTTTCTCGATGCGGAATCTCCGCACGGAAGATCGTTGTTCCGGCAAAGCCTACGGCCGTCCGGAAAACGGCGGGCATCCTCATTTTAGAATGGAATAACCCTGCTCCCTGAGAATATCATAAAGCTCAAATATAGGCAAGCCGATTACACAGCTGCAGGAGCCTTCTATCCGCTCTATGAAACATGATGCGAGGCTCTGTATTCTGTATCCTCCGGCGGCTCCGTGCCATTCTCCGGTGCTCACGTACCAGTCAATCTCCTCGTCGCTCATTCTTGAGAATGTGACCTCGGTTTTGCATTTTCTTGTCGATGTCGTCTTTTTCCTGCCGTTATAAAGGACGAGGGATGTTATCACCGTGTGGCTGCATCCGCTGAATCTCCTGAGGAATCCGGCGGCCTGCTCCTGATTTTCCGGCTTTCCGTATATATGTCCGTCATGCAGAATGATTGTGTCGGCTCCGAGTATCCATGGTATTTCCTGGTTTTCGGGCAGCGAGTGAAGCACCGCGAGCACTTTTTCCCTTGCCAGCAGTTCCGGCACATCATCATTCTCTATTACCGAGGAGAATGTCTCGTCTATGCTTGGCATTATGACCTGAAAGGGAATTCCCAGCATCCTGAGAATTTCCTGCCGCCTCGGAGATGATGATGCTAATATGATCGGTTCCATAAATAATTCCTGCTCGCTTGACAATCGGAGCGATAATGTTTAATGTAATTCCAGTGCGAGAGATTAGCTCATCTGGATAGAGCGTCGGCCTCCGGAGCCGAAGGCGGTGGGTTCGAATCCCATATCTCTCATCTGAATTCAAGTGGGTCCGGTCAAAAATTTGGCCGGACGGTTATAGCCGCAATAAAAAAGCTGTCATCCATCCATGACAGCTTTTTCGTTTCTATTCGGATTTTCCTGATTCCGCGCCGCTCTTCTGGTCGGATGACTTGTCCTTTGATGAGCTGCCGGATGAGGAGAGGCTTTTGAGAAGCTTGTAGGCTCTCTGCCTTACCGGTGTGACATAATGATAGTCGGTCGCGATGCGTGCGGCCGTGTCAATCATCGTCTTCTTGTTCTCTGTCGAGTCGGCCAGTGACTCGAAGGCATCGAGAACCTCGTGGGCAAGGCTGCTTGTGGGGTTCAGTACCTGATTCCTTCTGTTGGCGAAGGCTATCGCCTCTACGACCTCATCGTTGTCGTTTATTCCTATCTGGCCGAGAGACTTTACTGCCGCCGCTATGACCATCGGCTCATTGTCGGCTACGGCTATGGATACGAGCGTGTTCTTTGAGTGCTCGGTCGGAACCTGAGCCAGCATGAGGCATGCCTGTCTGCGGATTTCGGGGAAGTTGTTCATCACCCGTCCTTTCGTGCGGGACTCGTTTGTCAGACCCTCGCCGGCAAGTCTGTCAAGAGCCTGGATAATCTCGTCCGATGTGTTTCCGTCATCTATGGCCGACTGCAGATACTGGAGCGCGACAAGCTTGTTGTCGTATTCATCTGATGTCGCGAGGCTTGTTATTATGTCCGCATCCACATCGTTCAGATATTCGTTCTCGACAGATGTCTCTGTCTCCCTGCTGTTCTTGTTCTGTGAGGCCTTCTCCTGTGCGAACAGTGAAGCTCCTGCTGCGACAAGCAGCGCTGCCTTTAAATATCTGCCTGTTTTCATAAAAATCCTCCTGATGGGGAAGTGTTGTCTTCCTCAATGTGTTGCTGTTTTATGCAAATACAGTTCAAAAGTATAAATCATACCTTTCAAAAAATCAACAACCGTGCTGCTCAGTCTATTTCCGGAAGCCGGACAAACCATCTTCCGTCCTTTTTGGTGAAATAGTAGTAGATGACCACCGATTTGTCGTCCTTGACCTGTACCGCCTTTATGTTTGTCTTTGATATATAACGTATCTCATCTACCTGGCTGCGCTTCCTGGACGGTATGAACACATATCTGAAATAGTCATCTATGCTGGCGAGCCTTGCTCTCTTGTTCGGCAGCTTCTTCTGCGCCTTGTTCAGGTTCACCGGATTTGAATAATACCTGATGGATTCCGGAGCTATGAATTCCTTCCATCTGGCTACGTCCCGCTTTTCCATTATGTCGGACAGTTCCCCTATTATCTCGAGGATTCTGGCCTTGTCGTCCGTGAATTCCTCTTTTGTCACCGACTCCTTGGTCTCCATGTTGTCTATGGAGCGGAGATATTCCTGTTCGGTCTCGTCAGCCTGCGACTCTTCTTCTGGGGCAGGCTCCTGCTCCTCTTCAGTTTCGGGAATTTCTTCCGGAGTTCCGGAGATGTCCGCCGGAATCACCTGAAGCTCCGGCGCGGCGTCCTCCTCCGTCTCTGGTTCCGTGAATTCCTGCGACGGAGGAGCGGCCGGTTCCTGCGGAATTACATCGGCGAAGTCTGTCGTTCCGCATCCGGTCAGTACAGCCGAAAGTATCATGCACATATATATATTGGTGTTTTTCTTCTTCATGTCGGGATTCTACATCTATTGTCTGATTTCGTCAAATAAGATAACATACAGCCATGGTTAAGGCTGTATTCGCAGGGTCCTTTGATCCTCCAACGAACGGGCATCTGGATATAATCCAGCGCGCCAGCGAGATTTTCGACTGCATAGATGTCGTGATTGCGGTCAATCCGCGCAAGAACTATCTCTTCTCGGAGGAGGAGCGTCTCTCGATGATGGGCAGTCTGATTGCTGACTACAGGAACGTCGAGCTCCATATATGCAGGGAGATAATCGTGAACTATGCCAAAAGGGTGGGGGCCAAGGTCCTTGTGCGCGGCATAAGAACAGTTAATGATTTCTCCTATGAATTCGACCTTGCGCTGATGAACCAGTCCCTGAATTCGGACATAGAGACGCTGTTCCTTCCGACCAAGGAGCGGTATTTCACTGTCAAGTCCAGCTCGATAAAGGAACTTGCCCAGTTCGGCGGTGACATAAGTCGCATGGTGCCCCCTGTCGTCGCATCTGCCCTTGCCGGGAAATACGCTGAGAGATGAGCATGATTTCCGTGCCTGGGAGAGGATTTTAAATGACAAAATTTAAAAAAATGTTTGACAAAATACCGTTTTTAGTTATAATGAGTTGACACTTTGAGGTGAACTGTTGTATTATACTTTCACTATTCAAGATCATATATAGTGAGGTTATATACATGGCAGTACCTAGATCGAAAACATCAAAGGCCGTTACGAAAAGACGCCAGAGTATTAACATGAGGCTGACAGCTCCACAGCTTGTCGAATGCGGCAACTGCGGAAACCTTGTGCAGTCACATCATGTCTGCCCTAAATGCGGATTCTACCGCGGACGTCAGGTTATCACACCGGAAACGAAAGGCTGAGTCTTAGGAGTAAAAGATGGACGAATTGTTTGAGAAAATCCAGAAGCTGATTGCTGAGAAACTGGAGATTGATGAGAGCAAGATCACTTTGGATTCTTCTTTCAGAAATGATCTCGGGGCTGACAGTCTCGATACTTATGAGCTTGTCTATGCGATTGAGGAGGAGCTCGGAGTAAGCATTCCTGATGAAAAGGCAAATGAATTTGAGACGGTTCGTGATGCCTATGATTTCATAAAATCAGAGCAGGGAAAATAACGGCATATTTTTGCCGGTAGGAAAGTACAGGTTGATGAAACTTGTACTTTTTTTTTGTTTAAATTATATTTCTTTCCATGAAATCAGATCTTACGGCGCGCCGTGCGGCCGAGCTTGGAAAATTCTGTACGGACGTAGGGATAAAATTCAGCAGCATCGAGCTTCTGGATCAGGCTTTCCATCACCGCTCGTGCTCCAACGAGCATCCTGGAATGAAGAACAACGAGAGACTTGAATTTCTCGGAGATTCGGTTCTCGGCATGGTCACGGCCTCTTACCTGTACAGAAGGCTTGGGAGCCCGGAGGGGGAGCTGGCGAAGATAAAGTCCGCGGTCGTTTCGGAGAAGGCGCTTGCTCCGGTCGCGCTGAGGCTTGGAATCGACAGGCTTCTTGTGCTGGGGCATGGGGAGGAGATGACGGGCGGACGGCGCAAGCCGGCGATTCTCGCGGACTGCATGGAGGCGGTCATAGGCGCGTACTATCTTGACTCCGGCTATCATGATGCGGAGACGTATGTCCTCTCGTTCATCAGGGATGAGGTGGAGACTGTCCTGAACGGCGGCATGAAGGACTACAAGACGAGACTTCAGGAATTCTATCAGAAGGAAAGCAGGGCTTTTCCCGTCTATGAGCTTGTAGGACGCAGCGGACCTGACCACAACCAGACTTTCCGTGTGGTGGTTCATCTTGGTGACAGGACTTTCGGACCGGCGGAGGGCAGAAACAAGAAGGATGCGGAGCAGAATGCGGCAAGAATGGCGATGGACTCGCTTTCCGGCTGACAGGTTTTGCCATTGCGCGTTTTATCTGGTATGATTCATGCCGATGAGAAACGAGAAATCCAACAGACAGAAAAAGCTCCGGCTGGCCGCTGCCGGACTCGCAGTCGTCCTTGCGGCCGGCGGACTTACCGTGATATCAGAGGTCTGCGGACTTTTCCGCAAGCTTGACTACCGTATGTATGACACCTTGCTCGCCGCACGGAAGGAGCCGGAACTGTCCGGCAGGATTGTGCTTCTTGCTGTGGATGACGCCTCGATTGAGGCGCTGGGCGAGTGGCCATGGCCAAGGGACATTCTTGGAGATGCGCTTGTCCGCCTCAGGGAGATGGATGCTCTCTCCGCGGTGTTCGATATTGAGTATATATCACCGTCAGGAAAAGGAATTTCTCCGTCAGCCTCGGATGAGATAAGATACAGGATAGAGGAGGACGGCAGTCTGCTCTCATCGCTGCTCAGTCAGATGTCGGATGCAGTTTCCGGAGGAATGTATACGCCGGCCGAGCTTCCGGCCCTCACCGAAGATGTAATCAATTCATATCTTATGCCATCTCTTTCCGGCCTTTATGAATTCATATCGGAGAGCATATACCGTGACAATGATGATTACTTTGCACGCGCGGTTCAGTTTTTCGGGAACACATGGCTGACGGTGAACAACCGGAATCTGGGCTATGCGCTGACCGATGCTGACAGGAGCTACGTGGAGAGACGTTTTTTCATTGATGACGTCACCGACGTGAAATCGCTTGTTCCGGAAGGCAACAGGTTCACCGCCGCCGGATTGTATGACGGCATGGACTCCGGCTTCACGCCGGCGCTTCATTCCATAATATCCCGCGCTGCCGGCGCCGGGTTCACGAATTCCGTGGTGGACAGTGACGGCATCCGCCGCCGCATGGAGCTGCTGTATGAGCATGACGGACGGTATCTGGGGCAGCTTGTGTTCGCTCCGTTTATTTCCGAATGCGGAGTGTCCGCGCTTACAAGGACCGGACACTCTCTTGTCCTTCATGACGCTCGGATTCCGGGAACGGACCGTGTCTCGGATATTGAAATTCCGCTGGACCGCCATGGCCGGATGCTGATAAACTGGCGGCACGGACAGCTTGACGCGTTTCCCGTGGTTCCCGTGATACGTGTCCTGCTGCTTGATCAGGCCGAGGCGAACATCAGAATCCTTGTCTCTGACATAGCCGGGCGTTCCGGGTACCTTATGGACGGTGGCGGCATTCCCCCCGCGATTGCTGATGATGCGGTCAGGCTGGAATCTCTGCTTGCCGGCGCGGATCGCATGAAATCCTCGCTTCTTGAGAAATGTACCGGATTCGGACCGGACGGAGCCGCCGCTGACGGAATAGCCCCTGACGGATATTCCGGATATTTCTCCTTGCGACGGGAATTCTTCTCGTCGCTGGACGCATTCGTGGAGTCGTACTGCGGCGGAGAATATGCGGGGACTCTGGCCGCATTGTGCGCAGGGGCGGCGGAGATTCTAGGCGGGGATTCAGCCGCTCATCTGCTGTCGGATCTTACGGAGTCGCTTTCATCCCTGAAGGAGGAGCTTTCATTCTATGAGGAAGAGAATTCCGCATTGTCGGAGCTGTTCCGGGGAAAATTCTGCATCATCGGAAACACCGCCACGTCAACCACCGACATAGGCGCCGTTCCGTTCAGCAGACAGTATCCGAACGTCGGAATTCACGCAAACCTTCTGAACACCCTTCTTACCGGAGATTTCATCGGAACCGCCCCGTGGTTCTGCTGCTTCATTCCTGTCTTCATCCTGATGCTGCTGGCCGTTCTGCTTTCCGGAAAATCAGTCCTGGTGCAGAATTCTGCCGGCGCCGTTGTTACGGCTGCCGCCGTCCTTGTGCCCGCGCTCGTCTTCGTGTCGGGCGGATTCTTCATTCCGTTCACAGGAACGGCGTTTTTCGCGGTGGCCGCATACACAGTGTCTGTTTTCATGCGCTTTCTGACCGTATCAGGCGAGAAGAAATTCCTCAAGCAGGCGTTCGCAGCATATCTTTCAAGGGATGTCGTCAACCAGATTATCGAGAATCCTGACCGTCTGCAACTCGGAGGCGAGAAGAAACGCATGACAGCCCTGTTCACGGACATAAAGGGCTTCTCGTCGTTCAGCGAGCTGGTTACGCCGGAGAAGCTCGTGTCCGTCCTGAACGGCTATCTGAGCGTGCTGAGCGACAGAATCCTTGAGCGCGGCGGAACTATAGACAAGTACATCGGGGATGCGATCGTGTCGTTTTTCGGCGCTCCCGTCGAGTATGAGGACCATGCGTACCGGGCATGCGTCTCCGCGATAGAGATGAAGCGGATTGAGGATGAATTCAACAGGACCGGGCTTGCTGACGGCACGATTCCTCGTGAGCTGCGTACCAGAATAGGCATAAACACCGGAGATATGGTCGTCGGGAACATGGGCACGTCGATGAAGAAGAACTACACCGTCATGGGCAATGACGTGAATCTTGCAAGCCGTCTTGAGGGGGTGAACAAGGTTTACGGAACATGGATCACGGTGTCGGAGAGCACCTGGAAGGAGGCCGACTCAGGGGCGCACAAAGGGGAACTTGTCGCGAAAAGGCTGGACAGAGTCCGCGTGGTCGGAATAAACAGGCCTGTCCAGCTGTACAGCCTGGCCGGATTCAGAAAGGATATGACCCCGGCCGAGCTTGAGGAGATGGATATTTTCCATGCCGCCCTTGACCTCTATCTTGGACATGACTTTGAAGCCGCCGGACGCATGTTCAGACAGGCCGCCGCCGTGTCACCGGATCCCGCCGCGGAAGTCTTCGCCGCCAGGTGCGCAAGATTCGCAAGGGACGGAATTCCCGGCGGATGGGACGGCGTCGTCAGCATGACATCAAAATAGGAGAATTTCTGAAATGAATATGGGACTGAGGTTTCTTCCCAAGGCCGGGAGCCGTAGCCTGCGTTGCGCCGCCGCGGCTGCCGCGCTCATGTTTTCCGCCTGTTCGTTTGATCAGCCACTTCAGGGGCGCTTCTCGACGGACGAGCTGAAGGATGTGTCCGCCGGCGACACCGTTTATCTTGTGAAGCACAACAGGACCGGAACCGACGCCGCCGCTGAGGACACCGGCTATGTCGTGTCCTGGACTGCCGGCCGCAATGCGGCGGAACATGACTCCGCCGCCGGAATACTTCTTCCGGAGCGCTTCTCCAAAGGAGACACCGTCCCTCCGTTCGTGCGCAGGTTCTGTGCGGGACTGCCTTATGCCGCCGCCTGTCCGTCAAGAAGCACGGCAGGGGCTGCCGCCGGTCCGGATTCCTCCGGCGGCTGTGTTTTTCATGTCCAGACTGACGTAGGAGCCTCCTATGACATCACTGCCGTGCTGAAGTCTGCCGGAAAACGGTGCAATGTCTGGTATTTCCGCAGGGATGGCGAGCCTGTGATTCCGGACAGCGAGCTTGATGCGCTCGCGTCAAAATTCGACATGATCTATGGGCCTGAGACTGAGCTTCTGTGCTCTCCCCTGTATGAAAATGCGTCCGCCGGGTTCATAACGCCTTCGGACAAGATCGACATTCTCGTTTACGACATATACGGAGACGGCGGAGATGGCAGCGTTGCGGGATATTTCTATCCCGCCGATATGTACAGGCAGGAATTTCTTCCGGACGGCGCCGTATCGAACGGCAGGGAGATGATTTATGTTGACTCCTGGTTCCTGTCGGACAGTCCCGAGTCGGTCTATATGACTCTGGTCCATGAATTCGCGCATCTTCTGACCTTTGTGTCAAAATATGTGGAAGGAGGAGAGAAGGCTCCTTTTCCTGTCTGGTACATGGAGATGATAGCGATGACAGTAGAGGACGCATTCCAGAATTTTCTCTCCGTGGGGGACAGTTTCTCTCCGAAGGCGAGACTCCCGCTGTTCAATGCGATGTACAGCTACGGGTTCACGAAATGGCGGGAGGATGAATTCGCCGCTGTATCATATTCGAATGCCTATGCGTTCGGAGCATATCTCGCCAGAAACTACGGAGGAACGGCGCTCGTCAGGGAGATTGCCCGAAACAGCGGCACGGGAGCCGCATCGGTGGTGGCGGCTCTTGATACGCTGGGTCACAGCCTGTCATTCCGCGAGGTTTGCGACAGGTTCGTATATGTGGTTCTCAATCCGGCTATGTCGGATCCCCTTGTTCCGTCGCTCAACCGCGAAAGCGCCGCCGGAGGAGAGAAGCTCCGTTTTGACAGCATCGACCTGCGTGATTTTTCCATCAGGTTGACAGACGAGAGCATCTTGCGGGGACCTTCCGTGTTCAGGCCGGGAGTCTCCGGAAGGACTTTCATAGGTGAAGGAGGATTCTCCGTCCACAGGATAGGAGCCGGAGCTGACAGGATAAGGGTGTCAAAGGGCGAGGACGGAATAGACTTCAGATATATTGTCAGAAAATGAGATTCTGTTTTCCGTTTCCGGACACAAAAATGCCGTCCGCTGATGAGCAGGGACGGCATCCTGTTTCTTCCGCGGACTTCTTAGAGGAACATTACGATTATCTTTGCCGCAAGGACAACCGACACAAGGGCGAACGGGTATGTGGCCGCGTATGCGCTTGACACCTCATCGGTTCCGGCCGTCGCGATCAGCGTGCCCAGCGCCGGAGTCGATGTCATTCCGCCGGTTATCGAACCGAGATTGTTCAGAATGCTGAGCTTGAACACATAGCGCGCTATTATATAGCCCACTATCATCGGCATGAGGGTCATCAGCGCTCCGTACAGGAAGTAAGACATCCTTACATTCTCGACGAAATTCACGCCGCCCGGCACTCCTGCGCCGATGAGAAAGAGGGCCAGTCCCAGCTCACGCATGAAATTCAGCGTCTCCTTCTTGACCCGGCAGTCGAACGGCCCGATATGGGCGAGATGGCCGACGATGAGACCTCCGATGAGAGTTCCTCCGGAGTTTCCGAGCGAGAAATTTATTCCTGGAATCTTGAGCGATCCTATTACACATCCGAGCGCGACAGCCAGAAAGAACGGGAAGAAACTGAACGGATCAAGCTCGATAAGTTTTCTCTTGGGCTGCGGCACGGTCACCGTGTTCGCGGCATGGAAGTTTTCCACCTCTTTCTTCATGTCCACTTTCAGGATTTTCGGCATCAGCTGCACGAAGAATACAACTCCGAGCACGCCGAAAAGATATGCGATTCCGTAGCCAGCCACAACCTGATCCGGGTTTTCCGCCACTTCCTTCGCTGCGCTGAGTCCGGGCGTGCTGGTGAGCCCGCCGGTAAGGAGTCCGACGGCCATCTCCTTTGTGAGGTTTCCGTCGATAAGAACGCACACAACCGCCGTGACAGCACCTATGGCTATGACGATTACACCTATCACGATGTAGGCGAGTGTCTTCCTGTTGAAGCTCCGGAAGAATTTAGGACCGGCGATGAGTCCCACGGCGGTCACGAACAGCGCGGTTCCTATATTTGACACTATTCCGAAGTGGTCCTTTATGGATGCGCTGTAAAGGGTGATGGTCTTTTCTCCGATTTGAAAAGACGGTACGGCGTGTACAAGAATTCCGTAAAGCAGGGCGATGAGCAGAACTCCGGCTGTTCCGAGTTCTATGCCCTTGACTTTCAGTCCGCCAATCATATAGCCGAGCGCACCGATGGCGAACACGACAAAAACAAAAGAGAGCGCCGATGAGCATACTCCCGCAAGATAAGAAATCATTTTTTACCTCAGAAAAATACGGATGCCGTGAATACCGCCGCCTTATGCGGCCGGTCTCACGGTCATATACATTTTATTTTGTTGCTCCGGGAATTGCCTTCTCGAATTCCTTGTTTCCGTGTGTGTAGCGCGGAAGGATCTTCGGAGAAACCACATCGGATTTTATTCCGGCCGCGTCCCGTTCCTTTTCAAACGCCTTTACATGGTCAAGGTTCATCTTCGAGGTGTCGGAAAGCTGAATGTCCTTAAACATCTTTCCAGCCTCAATTCCGGCTTCGCGTCCGAATACGACAACATCAAGCAGCGAGTTTCCCATCAAGCGGTTTGTTCCGTGAACGCCGCCTGAGGCTTCTCCCGCGACAAGTAGATTTGAGACGTTTGTGTGGCAGGTCTTGTCAATCTCAACGCCGCCGTTCTGGTAGTGAAGCGTAGGGTAAACCAAAATCGGTTCCTTTCGGATGTCGATTCCGTACTTGATGAACATATTGTACATCGCAGGAATTGACTTGAGGATTGTTCCTTCCCCGTGAATCATCTCGATCATCGGAGTGTCGAGCCAGACAGCGTCCTGAACTTCGTTGTGGACTCCGCGTCCGTTGCGCACTTCCTTGATGATTCCTGATGCGTTTACGTCGCGTGTCTCAAGCGGATGGATGTAAACTTCGCCGTTCTTGTTAATCAGCTTTGCACCGAGCGAGCGTACTTTCTCCGTAACGAGCTTTCCGAGAATCTGGGTCGGATATGCGGCTCCTGTCGGGTGGTACTGCAGTGAGTCCTGATACAGAAGTTTTGCGCCGGCTCTGTATGCGATTACAAGACCGTCAGCAGTCGCTCCGTAGTGGTTTGATGTCGGGAAGCCCTGGTAGTGCATACGTCCGGCTCCTCCAGTCGCGATTATTACAACCTTTGCCTTTGCGATTCTGATTTCGTTTGTCTCAACGTTCATGAGAACTGCGCCGCAGGCGTTTCCCTTGTCGT
Organism: Treponema sp. UBA792; assembly: GCA_002296965.1. Taxonomy (GTDB): domain Bacteria; phylum Spirochaetota; class Spirochaetia; order Treponematales; family Treponemataceae; genus Treponema_D. Next base: position 99,504 of record DBIW01000034.1, read on the forward strand.
CCTTGATGATTTCTATCGC
>DBIW01000011.1 GCA_002296965.1 Treponema sp. UBA792
TTTTACATGCGTTTGCCCTGCGGCGGAGGGTCTTCTCAGACGCGGAGATCCTTTTCCATAAGGATTCCGTCGCCGCCGTCCGGAAAAAATGACGGAAAGACAGTCCGGTCAGAAAATCCGGATGTTCCATAGATGTGGTGCGCGCCCTCCCACCGGCTGTTCACAAGCAGGATGATTCTTTCCACGGAGCCGGTTGAGGAGAAAATCCCGATGCTGCGCCGCCACAGCTCCTTTCCGGCTCCGGATCCGCGGAATTCCGGAAGAATCGCAAAGGAGCTGACATAAAGAATTCCAGAATTCACGGCCGAGGGGTCAGGCCTGTGTCCGAGCCTCAGCTCTTCCGGAGACGACGGCATTCCCGGCATGAATTCCGCGCTGACATATCCGGATATTCTTCCTCCTCCGTCCGTAAAAACAAGAAAAGTGTCTCCGCATTCCGTGATCCTTGACAGGAACACTCCGCGCTCCTCCTGAATCTCCGGGAGAAACGACTTCTCCTCTACCTCCATTATTCCGCAGATGTCCTGCGCTGATGCCCTACGTATGTCCATGTCCGCAGCCGCCTATTTGGTGCAGACCATAACTTTTTCTACCGCGGCTATATAAAGCGTGTGGAAATCGTTGTTGCGGTAGTTCTGGGAGCAGATTTTAGTGTCGGTGAAGCAGAACGGATCCATGTCCTGTGAATAAAGCTTCCGGCAGATGAGGACGAGCCTTGACTCGGAGAACCAGGGAGTTCCGTTGATATGCTCCACGGTAAGCCCGGTGGCCGCCACCTTGTCTCCGTTGCGGCCGGAATTGGCGCCGCACCAGTCAAGAATTCTGCGCTTTGAGTCCGGCAGGAAACAGAGCGAGAATGTGTCCTCAGAATCGACGAATTCCTTTGTATATCGGCTCGGCCTTATGAAGATTGTCGCGACCGGCTTGTTCCAGAGGAATCCTAGTCCGCCCCATGATGCCGTCATCATGTTCACGGCGCCGTCCTTTTCGGCGGTTATCAGCATCCAGTCCTTTCCGATCAGACGGAAAACGTTTTCCTTCAGCTCGTCGGGCTGAATTGTCTTAAATCTGTTCATGGGCGGATTATACATCAAGAACCGGAAATGTCAAAGCCACTGAATGCCGGGAAGATTCATCAGCATGTCCGCGAGCCGGCGCCGTTTCCTCTCATCGGCGTACATCGCGTCTATCAGATGCCTGTAGTTCCGGTTTATGCGGTACCTTACGATTCCGCCCTTCGCCGAAAGCTCCTCCTCCGGTCTCTCGAATTTTTCAAGGAAGGCGAACTGGCTCACCCTCTCGTAATTCTTGAATCCGTTCCGCGCGCAGATAAGCCTCTCAAGCTCGCGCATCACGAGCTCCTTCGCGAAGGCGGAATTCAGGAGCCTGCGTGTCGTATCAAGGGACTTCGCGCCGGGAACAGCGGACGCGGCGGCACGGATCGCCACCAAATCGGGAATCACAATCGCGCCAAGACTGTTCCTGTCCTGGCCGACGACAACCGCCTGGCTTATATACGGAGACTCGGCGAGCTTCGCCTCTATAGGAAAAGGCTCCACGTTCTCGCCGCTGCGGAGAACTATTGTGTCCTTCTGGCGTCCGCGGATTACAAGCTCGCCCGTGCGCGTCATCACGGCTATGTCGCCCGTATTGAACCATCCGTCCGGGGACAGCACTGCGGCCGTAAGGTCCGGACGGCGGAAATAGCCTTTCATGACGTTGGGACCGCGGACGAACAGTACGCCCTTCTGTCCCTGAGCGGCAGGATTATTCGAATCATCAAGAATCCTCACCTCATCATAGGGCATCGGTTTTCCGATGGTACCGCGGACAGGACTGAACCTTGAACGCAGCGCCACGATAGGAGCTGTCTCGGTAAGTCCGTATCCTTCAAGAAGCGTTATTCCTATGGCGTTGAAGAACCTGTCAAGATTGGCAGGAAGTCCGCCGCCGCCTGACATTCCGGCTATGAACCGGCCGCCGGTGAGCTGTCTGAGCCGCGAGAAATACAGCCTGTCACCAAGAAGCCTGAGCGGAAAAAGAATTCCGTACGGAATGTACAGGAGCCTTGACAGCCAGACAAGAGGCGCGGATGTTCTTCTGAAAGAGCGTGACCTTCCTGAAACCACGTCGCGGATTCCCAGAGAAAGCTCCGCCGCTCCGGAAAGAATTCTGAACAGAAGCCACGAGAGCCTGGAGCCGCCGCGCATTTTCCTCGTCACGGCCTGATGGATTCCGTCCCATACCCGCGGAACGCACGGCATGAACTGGGGACGTACTTTCTGAAGATCCGCAAGAAGCACGCTTACGGCAGGCTTTGAATAGCATAGCGTTCCGGCAAAATAGAAAGTGTAGAATTCCATCAGGCGCTCATACACGTGCCAGACCGGAAGTATGCACATAACCCTGTCCGCCCGGTGGAAGTCAAGCCTCGCGGCGATGTCGGGCAGCTGTACAAGAAAATTCCTGTGGGTAAGCTCCACGCCCTTGGGAGTTCCTGTCGTTCCCGATGTGAATATCACCGTGGCCGTGGAGTCTCCGGAGATTCCAAGAACCATCTCCTCGATTCGGCCGCTGTTCTCCGCGCGCCATTTTTTTCCGGCCGCCGTCACATCTGCGTAGCGGACAAGCCTGACTCCGCCCAGGGAGAAACGTTCCAGCGACTGGCTCCGGTCGTCAATCAGTATGACCGTCTCAAGAAGCGGCAGCGCGTCAAGACAGGAGCACAACTTCTCAAGCACATAAGGATTCTCGACGCATACGGTGCGGCATTCCGTGAACGACAGTATATATGAAAGCTCCATCACAGTGACATCCGTTCCCCGCGGAATGTCGGCGCATCCGGCCGCCATTATTCCGAGGCTTACCGTCTGCCATTCGGGGCGGTCATCGGAAATCAGGCCGACAAGTCCTCCCCGCTCCGTTCCGGCCGCAACAAGTCCGGCGGCAAAATCAAGCATACTGCAGGAAAGCTCGGCGTATGACACCGGCTGGAACACTCCGGAACAGTCCTTTGCAAGCTGCGCCGTAGTCTCGGCATACCTGAGCCCCTGATGGTACAGAAGATGGGGAAGGGAATTTATCATTCAGAATTCTCCAGATAAAAGAATAAAAATCAGACGGCAGATAATATGACATTTTATGTCATTTTGTCAATCTTCCGGCCTGGCAAATGCCCTTCTGAAGACGCCCTCCGCCGCGGAGACGAATTCTCCGAATTTCACGCTCCTTCCCCTCAAATCCCAGGCGGCGCGGTAGACACGCTCTATCTCCGACATGGCCGTCGCGGACTCTCCCCTCAGCGTCTGGAAAGGAGCGTCCGTCTCGAACAGAAGCGCTCCGGCGGGAAGCGTCCTCACACAGGCCGCGGCGTTCCTGTTGCCGTTCAGCAGCTGCTTTCCGAAACTGAAGTACGCGTCCACTCCGCGGCGGCGCAGGGACAGCGCCTCCACCGGCGAGCCCATGAACGAATGGAACACGACGGACGGAAGACGGGACAGACGGGCGGAATCCGCGAACAGCCTGAAATTCGCGCGGCGGCAATGCACGACAAGCGGCTTGCTGTATTTTTCCGCCAGCTCCAGCTGCACATTCCACACTTCAGCCTGCGCCGCCTCGTTCCGCCTGAATTCGTCCGTGAACAGGTCGAACCCGGCCTCGCCCACAGCATCCGCCTGTCCGCGCTCAAGAAGAGACTCAAGAAATTCAAGGCTGTCACGGACAGGATTCTGCGGATGCACGCCGAACGAAAGGACAAGATCCGGATTCAGCCGGGCAAAATTTTTCTGGATGTCCCATCCGTGCTCCGAATGTGCGCACGAACATCCGGAGACATCGCCCGGCGCGAGATCCGCACATCCGGAGGCGGCACATTCAGGATAATGGAAATGGGCATCGAACATTTTTTTTCCGCAATTTTTCGCTAACATGAAAATCATTATATCCGAAAATAAAAATACAATGCTATTTCAGGGGGACATGATGAGAAGCTACACACTAAAGAGCATAGGAAAAAATACGGACCGCATGATCATAACACGGGAAATGGAGGACGGATTCGTAGTCAAGATTGTCCGCGACATGGACGGCTACGAGGATGTCAAGACCGATTACATAAGCCGCGAGCTTTTTGACAGCTGCATAAGGACAGGCTATATCACGGAAATCACGGAGACAGTAAAAGTCGCGGTGAATTCCTAGCCCCGCGCAACAGACTGGTGAACACCAAGGAAACGGCTGTCCTGAAAGAACGGGACAGCCGTTTTTTTTTAACTTTCACGTGCGCCGGCTCATACAGTCCACCGCTCGCCGTATCTTACGATATGGGCGTCGGGGAAACCGTTCCCGGCAAGATGGTTCCTGAAGAATTCCTGGGCTTCCGGCTCGCCGTGCACGATGAAAATCTGCTTCAGCCTTGACGTGTCGATTTTTTTCAGCCATGAGGTCATCTCCGTGTAGTCGGCATGTGCGCTGAACGCATTTATCTGCTCGACCTTCGCCTTGACCGGATACATATCACCCAGAATCCTGACCTCGCTCTCACCGTCCTTTATGCGCCGTCCCAGCGTGTTCTCCGCCATATAGCCGACAATCAGAACCGTATTGCGCGGATCGGAGATTCCGTTCGCAAGGTGATAGAGCACGCGACCGGCCTCGCACATTCCGTCCGCGCTTATTATTATCATCGGCCCCTCCGCCTTGTTCAGCTGCTTGGACTCCTCGACGCTCGTAGTAAAGCGCAGCGAGCCGAAGCCGAACGGATTCTTGTGATGGCGCAGGAACGCCTCGTTCACCTGTGAATCATAACATTCAGGATGGACACGGAAAACGCTTGTCGCGTTAGTCGCCATCGGCGAATCGACATAAATCGGGACGACGGGAATCTTCTTTCTGTCGGTAAGCAGGTGGAGATAGAACACCAGCTCCTGCGCCCGCTCAATCGCAAACGACGGAATTATTATCTTCCCCTTTCTCGCCACGGCCTCACGCACGACCCGCTCCAGCTCGCTCATCGCGAATTCCTGGCTCTCGTGCACCCGGTTTCCGTATGTCGACTCCATGAAGATATAGTCTGGCGCCGGAAAATCAACCGCCGGATCCCGGATTATCGGTTTTGCGGTACGGCCGATGTCTCCGGTGTACAGAATTCTCAGCTCATCGTCAGCCGGAGCCGCGCTTCGCGGAGCGCTGAGCCCGCGCCGGAATCCGTTGATTGTGACCATGGCGAATGCGGAACCGAGAATATGTCCGGCATCAAAGAATTCAAGCTGCACGTCCGGCGCTATGTACATCTTCCTGTTGTAGGACAAGGACACAATCTGGTTCGCCGCCCTGACGCAGTCATCCTCATTGTAGAGCGGCTTCCAGGAGAATTTTCCGCCTTTTCTTGCAGCCTGTTTCGCAAGGAATTCCGCATCCCTGGCCTGAATTCTCGCGCTGTCCATCATCACAAGATTGGCGATGTCGCGGGTAGCAGGTGTCGCGTAGATGTTCCCCGTATATCCCTTCTTCATCAGAACAGGAAGCAGGCCGCAGTGGTCAAAATGACCGTGCGTCAGAATCACAGCCTCAAGCGACTGCGTGTCAATGTCAAAATTCCTGTTCTTCTCGTCCGACTTTTTTCTTGAGCCCTGAAAGGCGCCGCAGTCCACCATGAACCTGCGCCCGTCAATCTCGAATATATGCTTTGAGCCGGTCACCTCTTCGGCGGCTCCAAGCGACCAGAATGATATTGCCATGCTGCACCTCCACATAATGATGTATTGCGGAAATAATTTTATATCCGTTTAATCCTTTTCTCAAGGAAAAATATTTGCCAGCCGTCCGTTTTTCCTGTATAATTCCGCAACAGCATCAACAAAATTCTACGAGGCTTTTCGTGTACTCACGTATATTGAAGGATCCTCCGGAACATCCTGTCAGACGCGGCAGAGCTGATTTCGGAACATACAGGGGAGTATCAAAAACAATAGACATCAGGGGAATGAGGGCGCCTTATGCGGGAATTCCGCTTCCGTCCTTCATCTCGAACCTGCGGATAAAGAGCCGGCTGACATACATATTCGCATCGGACTGTCACATCGGCACAGCGGAATTCTTCGACTTCAAGATTCTCGGACTTGCGAAAATAATATTCTGGAACCGGCAGACGGGGCGCAGGAACGTATATCATGCGATAATGCCGCCGCGCAGACGTTTTGTCCCGACAAACACGGATATGGCGGTATGCGCGAGCTACAGAAAATCAAGGTTCATAAAGGTGTCCTGGACACGCCGCCACGGACACATATCGCTCTCGTTCAATGTGCACGGAGATTCTGCGCGCCAGGACGCGGCGGGATTCATAACATCCGTACGTGACGATCCGATGCACACCGACCTGATGACGGTGAATCCGTCTCCGGCATCCAACCGCTGCTCGGCGACATGGCTGACCACGATGTCCGTCACAGGAACGATAGAAACCTGCGACGCGAAGGAAAAATCTCTGAGAAGGAACGCTTTTCTCAGGAGATTCAGCGGAGGACAGACGGACAGGACGGAAGGCCTTGCGCTGATGATTCTGAACCGGACGTACTACAAAATGCTTACGAAGTCGGTTCTTGTGACGGGAATCGGAAAGCTGTCGGGGCGCAGGCTCATATTCACGCTGCAGACGTCTAACATGGATGCCGCAGACCAGGACCGCTACAACAACAACATGCTTGTTATTGAGGGAAGCAGGACGCTCCTTCCGCCGGTGTACATAACCCATCCGTTCGGACTGGAGGGAAAATGGATTATCCAGGACACGGAAAGCATGGTTGACCTGACGTTCACGCCAATATCGGTGAACAGACGGAATCTTGACATAATCGCGCTCAGGAACATAACCGTGGACATATACGGAAGCTTCGACGGGGCGCTGCTCACGCAGGACGGAGAAAAGCTTTCCCTGAAGAATTTTCAGGGGCTTATACGCAGCAACACACTCAGGCTGTAGGGCCGATTTTACAGGAACATCAGGAATGGACGACGAAAACAACAGAAACAGAATATCGGACTGGGAACCGGGAACTCTGGACAAGACAAGAAAGAACATAGGCGAGATAGATGCGGATGAGGCCGCGCTCATGGTAAAAAAGCTCGGCGGAGAGGTGATGTACGAGCGGAGCGCCGGCAGCTCAGGACAGGGAAAGGCGCGGAACACGGGAAGGATAATCAGGAGCCAGCAGACAGCAAGCCCTGAGCCGCATCAGCAGTCACCGGCCGCCCCGAAAAAGCACGGCAGGGAGATGCTTCCTCCCATATCAAAAAAAGCCGCGGCGCAGATCGACAGGCTGATGATGTCCTCGGAATATCACATAAAACCGAACTACGGACTCTTCAACTTCATAAGATCCTTCCAGAAAAACGGAACCGAGCGGATTATCCCGGATTTCGTGACATACACGCTCAAGAACCACGTGGACCACATAGAGGCTTTCATGACCGCCGTCAAGACGATGATTCAGGCCGCTCCGGCCACATACAAGACCAGGATAGCGGGAGGAACAGAGGCGAAATTCAAATTCCTGCGGATGGTCGGCTCCTGGACGGTGCAGGGAATAAAAAGCGAATTCCTCGTCCTCCAGTCTATTCCCGAACCGCTTGTCACCGCGGACCTGATTCCGTTCGTCCGCGCAATCTACACGCCGCTCATGACGGTATATTACTACGGAAATTCAAAGATTCCGAAGCTGATAAAGGAGATTTATTCCGATGAGGCGAACTATCCTGACACCCAGAGCGGACACCTGTCCGAGCTGGCAAAACAGGCGATAACGGAATGGCTCTACATAAACGACGAGATAATCAGGAAGCTGTATCCGCTGCTGATGAGAATGTGCTCGGACTCCTACGAGACATATCCCGCATTCTTCACGGTGAAAATCGCCGAGATCCTGAAATTCACAAGGCTTCATAAATTCGACCTGCTTCTTCCGGAGAAACCGCAGGAGGCGCCGAAGGAGGAGAAACGGAAGGAGACCGTCGCGCCGCCGCAGAAAGGACTGAAGGACTCCACCGTGACGGCAGGACTCAAGCTTCTGAACCAGCTTTTTCCGCAGGCGGGTTTTGACAGGCTCGAAACCCATCCCGATCTGTATCCGTATTTCCAGCCGCTTTACAAATTCGAGGACGGATTCAACCTCCTGTCGCCGGACAATCCCGTCCAGACGGTAACAGTGCTGATGCGGATAGTCGAGGACTGCATTCAGGGCTGCCGCAACATAAAATTCAACACGCCGGAAGACAGCAGGCCGGGCGCGGACACAATATCCGCCGCCCTTGACGAATGGTCCGCATTCAGGGAGGAGACATTCGACAGGCTGTACTGCGAGCCGCTCAGGGACCTTGTGAATTCCGTCTACTCGCAGCCGGGATTCGAGAATTCGCACATCGGAAAAAAGACGATAACATCGCTCCTATGGCAGACGACATACCACTTCCTTCCGAATTTCAAATTCGAGCAGCTGCTGCTTGAGCATCCGGCGGACGAGAGCCGCTACAGGCCCCTGTTCCACAGGACCGACTTTGTCAGGAAATATCTTACGGATGTGGTGAACGAATGCGACGCGGCGGCGAAGAACCGCTCGGAAGTCCCGCTCGTGCAGAACCCATGGGAGCACTACAAATTCGACATACAGAACGAGGTCTCCAAAAGGCTGGACGTCCTTCTGGGCGCGCAGAACACCGGCGCGAACACGACCGCGACAAACGCGAACCTGATAAAATACACGCTATGTTTCGTAGCTGTGCTCGACTGGTTCATAAACAATCCGGAAAGTCCGGCCTATACATCGGATCCCATGCACATATACAGAATCTCGGAGGCGGACGGGAAGCCCCAGTTCTCGGCTGAGCTCAGAAATGACCAGAACAAGCTGTTCATAGATTCCGTAAAGGCGAACTACCAGAAACAGGCAAAATGAGAGGCTAAAACGGTGCGGGAAGCGAGAATTCCATCTCCCGGCCGGAGACAGGATGCGGAAAAGCCAGATATGACGCATGAAGCATCAGCCTCTCCCCCGCCGCGCATTCTCCGTAGAGCGAGTCGCCGACAATCGGAAGGCCGAACCCGTGTGAATCGGCGGCCGCAAGCCTGAGCTGATGGGTTCTTCCAGTATGCGGAACGAAAAACACCTTTGTCACCTTTTTCGCCTTTCCCGTCACAGGATTCCGGCAGATGACCGTTCCGGCGCGCCTCCATTCCGTGATTCCGCTCTTCCCGTGGATCTCATCATACACCTGATGAGGGCGGTTGTCCGGATCCAGCCTGAATTTCAGCTCCATCCTGCCGGATGACGCACCTCCGCGCGGAACAGATTCTCCGGCGGCCTTCTCAAGAATTCCGTCAAGCAGCGCGGTGTACTCCTTTCTGACAAGCCTGAGCCCGAAGCTCGCGCTGAGCGAACGCTGCGCCCCGGAAGAAAGGGCAAGCACCATCAGACCGGACGTCTCCATGTCAAGACGGTGGACAGAGGGCCATTCCGTACATAAAGGATAGATTCTGCGGAGCCGCTCCGTGACGCAGTCCTTTTTATCCGCGCCGCGGCCGGGAACCGACAGCAGTCCGGAAGGCTTGTTCACCACGGCGATATGCTTATCATGGTATATTATCTCAAGACCGAGCATATACGGAAGGATGAAACCGCATCTGGAGTCGCACGGATCGCAGGAAACGGCATTTGCAGGAGTATCCGCAGAACCGCTGAGAAAAAACTCGTCCATGCTGACGGGAACAAGCCCATGCGAGAACGCGTAGTCAAGGAGCTTGGGCGCACAGCAGTCGCCCGTTCCGGCAGGAGGAAGGCGGCGGCGCATGGAGGAGATACGGTCAAGAGATATTTTCCCTCCGCCGGCAGCGGAAAAGGAATAAAGCGAGAACACCGAATTCAGCGATGAATCCGTAAGGGCGCGCCGCTCCGAGACAAGCTCAGTCCTGGCCGCGCCTTTTTCCATTGAATTTATTCTATTAGTAAGCGAATGGATTTTTCCGTCGTTCGGACGGAGCACGGCCTCTATCAGCTCCGGAGACACTACGGGCGGAACGGACACGAACTCCGTGCCGTCCGCGGAGAAGGAATTTTTTCCGCCGGAAAATTCAAGGGCGAATCTGTTTCCGGACAGCGCGAAGAGAACAGTCCTTCCTCCTCCGGAATTCCGGCACACGAGCGCGCCTGCCATGACCCCCTGTCCGGAACGTACTGCGCTTTCGGGCGCAACACGGCGGAGCATGGCCGAGCCTCTGGAAATCCAGACGGCAAGCTCCATGCAGTAATGTCTGGCGGCTTCCCTGTCAAACGGAGGAAACATGTCAGCCCCGTCTTTCTACAGTTCCGTCCCCGTGCGCGATGAAAACGACAGGCAGATTTCCGGAGAAAAGACCGTTCTCCACTACGCCGACAATCCTGTTTATGCGCTCCTCCATCGCAGGAACATCCACCGGCTCCTTCCAGCGGCAGTCAACAATCTGGTTTCCGCAGTCGGTTATCACCGGACCGCACTTGCGCACACCCTCCCGCAGGACACATTCGGCGCCGAGAGCCTCCAGCGCGGCCACGACAGGAACACGCGCCTCGCCGATTATCTCCACTGGAACCGCAAAACCGGTTCCGATCGTAGGGACAGCCTTTGTCGAGTCCGCGACCACGACAAAAACGGACGAGTTGTATTCGACAATCTTCTCACGGAGAAGAGCCGCTCCTCCGCCCTTTATGCAGAAGCGTTCCGGCGTGACCTCGTCCGCTCCGTCAATTGCAAGGTCAAGCTTTCCGTCTATTCCTCTGTCGTTCATGGAGAACACCGGAATTCCAAGCTCCTGACACACATTGCCCGTCTGGAAGCTGGTCACAACCGCACGGACGCCGGAAATACGGCCGGAATTTATATGCCACGCCAGTCTTCTGACGGCAGGCAGAGCGGTCGAGCCGGTTCCAAGCCCGATTTTCATTCCGCTGAAAATTTTTCCCTCTCCGACAAGCGTGTCGACGGCGGTCTGCGCCGCGAGAACCTTCTGCTCATTCTGACTTAACTGACTCATAATCACTTCCTGTAAACAACTTGAACTGCATATATCCCTGATACAGAAGCATTCCCATTCCGTTGCATACCCGGCATCCGGCCTGAGAAGCCCTGCGCATTACGGGAGTCTCCGACGGAACATAGATGAGGTCAAAAAGCATCTCGTTCCCGCGGAAATTGTAGAAATAAACCGGATCATTCCTCTCGTTCGACGGCCCGTCGCAGTTCATTCCGATCGGGGTCGTCTGAATCATCAGCGAGGAATACTCATCCAGCTTCTCCACCGACGAGGGATCAAGCGGCGCATAATCAAAACCGTACTTCTCGGCAAGCTGCCTCGCATGAAGCTCAGTCCTGTTGAATATGCACACGCGCGCGCCGAGCTGCCTGAGCGTGAAAGCCACGGCCTTGGCCGCGCCTCCGGCTCCTATCACAGCGACCTTTTTCCGTCTGAGCTTTATTCCTTCGGTGAATTCCTCAAGCGCGCGGCGGAATCCGTAGGCATCCGTATTGTAGCCTATCCATTTGTCATTCCGGCGGACAATCGTGTTGCAGGCACCGATCTGGACAACTTCCGGAGACTGGTCATAAAGATAATACATGACAGACTCCTTGTGCGGAACCGTCACCGACAGTCCCTTCATGTTCAGCTCCTCGGCGAAACTGAGCGCCTCCGACACCACAGGCGAGCGGACCGGAATGTAAACCGAATTCATGCCGAATTTCCGGTAGCCGTCATTATGCAGCTCAGGACTCGCCGTCTTCACAAGCGGCCATCCTGTTATTCCGAAAAGCGACGTGGACCCGTCTATCGAGCGTATATGATAAATATCGTTTATCGAGTCAGGATCCAGATGGCCGATCGCCCTAGTGTTCGATGCTGTCTCCGCCGGAGAGACATACGTAAGGTAGGAATTTGTCATTCCGGCAAGCACACGGGAGGGAAAGCCCTCAGGACCCATCGCGCACAGGATGTGGTCATATTCAGTTATGCCCGCAGCCTCCCTGAACAGATTGGCGACATCGGAAATGGACTTCGGCATGAACGCTATCTTCGGAATCTCGTATCCGGTCTTCCGCATGGAATCACATCTGGCCCGGAGATTGTAAACAGGCTCCGTCATGCTGTGGAAGCTCCTTATAATCCGAACTCCGAAAGCCATAGCCGCGTCCTGAATACTTGGAATATGGAAATCATCCTCAAAATCCACATAAGCGAAATTCTTGGCCCTGTCCGGATCCGCGAACGCAAGCGCACGTCCGAAAAGATTTGTTCTGGAGAATTCTCCGCCGGTAAAAAGACCGCCGTCCACATCCCGCCTTATCGTCAGAATGCACGGATGGCGCACAAGCGAGGGAAAACGCCGTACATAAAGCTGCTCCTCCTCGGAAAGGTAGTCCACCCTCAGCTCGACAAGATCTATCTTGGAGCTGTATTTTTTCACAAGGCTGATGTCATCGGCAATCGTTCTGCCGGTCAGCGTCATGCAGATCAAAGGATGCGTCATAACTCAGCCGGCCGCCTTTCTGGAGACAACTTTTCCGGCCACGGACAGGACAAGCGTAGTTCCCGGAGCGACGGAATACGGAACAGTGAAATTTCCGCCCGGATGGACAAAATTCAGGATTGTATATGAATCGCCTCCTGCCGGAACCGCATCAAGCTTCATCGGAACCGGATACGGATATTCCGCAAGCTGCACGGAGAAAATTCCGTAAACGTTTCCGTCATCCGAGGATTCAGGCATCGCCATCTCCACAGAAATCCTGCTGTAGTTCGGAATAAACTCAGAGGTGAACCGCTGCTGTCCGACAACAGTTCCCGGAACTTCGCCTTCGCCCGCCGGATGCGATGAAATGTCGAACACAAGCTTGCTCCTGGCTATTGTCTGAAGCAGATCGTTCACGCTCTGCCCGACGACATCAGGCACACGGGTGTTCTCGTAGTTCGGGCCGCGGCTCACGACAAGATGGACAGTCACCGGCTCGGATATTGATGTCCCCTCCGGAGGATCCTGCTCAAGTATTGTTCCTGCGGCGGAGGCATTCGGCTTGTATTCCGGTTCGGCAAGAACTATTAGCGGACGGATCTGTCCGGCAAAAAGAGTCTGGATTTTCATGCGCAGCTCGTCTATGTCCATGCCGACATAGTTCTCGACATGATCCACGATTACTCCGCGGCTCACGACAAGGGAGACACGGCTGTAGCCCTTCACAATCGCTCCGGCCTCCGGAGTCTGCTCAAGAATTGTCCGCTCGTCTCCGGGAGTGTCGGAATAACGGAGATTTATGCGCGGATAAAGCTCCTTCACCTGGAGCTCCAGCAGCGCCTGCTCAAGATCCTTTCCCACGACGTCAGGAACGAGAACCTGCTCCGGTCCTCTCACATTGATAAAAAACACGGCGACCGCGACAAGCCCCATCAGCACAAAGGCGGCAAGACAGACACCGAACAGCAGGGGAACATTGCCCTGAATTCCCGCGAAGGCCTTCCCGAAATCAACTCCGAAGCGGCGTTTCTTTCCGCCCTTTCCGTCACCGGAAGAATCGGCTCCGTCAACATTCATATCGTCATTCATAAGAACTCCAAAAAAATATTCTATTCAAGAAGCGTACCGACAAAACCGCGCGCTCCGTTCATAAAATCCCTGAAATCCATCTCCTTTTTGCCCTGGCGCTGCAGCCTTCCGACCGCAAGAATTCCGTCTCCGGTACGGACCATAATTCCGTGGCCGGCGCAGACTCCGAGCACTTTTCCGCACGGCGCGTCATCGTATCCGGCCGCAGCTCCGGCATCCAGGCAGGATGCGGATATTATCCTCAAGGGGACACCGTTCTCAAGCGTCCAGCACATAGGCTCAGGATTGTACGCCCGGACAGCAGCCTCCGTCACCGCCGCCGGCGCATCCCAGTCTATGCGCGCGTCATTCTTGGTTATCATGCCCGTATACGACGGAATTCCGCTCTGGGCAGCGCCCTCCGGCAGTTTTCCGGAAGCGGCGGCGCCGGACAGGACCCGGCAGACAAGCTCAGCTCCGCGCCCAGCGCAGAATTCAAGCAGCGAGCCGCCGGTCTCAGTTCCGTCAAGAGGAATATTCTCCTGCGCAAGTATGTTCCCCTCGTCAATTCCAAGCGCGATTTTCTGGACAGTGACTGCGGTTGAGGTGTTCCTGTTCAGAATCGCGGCGGTAACCGGTGTGCAGCCCCTGTATTCCGGCAGAGCCGAAGGATGCAGATTTATTCCTCCCATCGGAAAAAGGCCAAGGAATTTCGGTCCGAAAATACGTCCGTAGGCGAAACTGACAAGAATATCCGGAGAAAGGGCAGAAACCTCATCACGGCAGGCTGAGTCAAGATGCTCCGGCGTTATCACCGGAATCGCGGCGGAGGAGGCGGCAAGCGAGACCGGAGTAGGAACAGGCTCCCTGCGGCGGCCTTTCGCGGACGGAGGATTTGAGAGAACTCCGACAACAGAAAAACCGCAGCTGTCCGCCCGGTCAAGAAGAATTTCAAGAACCGAAGCGGATGCGGACGGGCTTCCAGCATAGACGACCCTAATCATTCTCAGGAGCTCTTCCTTGCGGACTTAGCCGCCAGCTTCTCCGCGATACGTCTTGATTTCGCTTCCTTTGCGGCGCGCCTTTCCGCGGCCCGTTCTGCACGTTTCCTGAACTGCTCAGCCGTTCTGTCGGCGAATTCCCGGTCTCCGCGGTCAATGAACATTACACCGTCAAGATGATCGTTCTCATGCTGAATTATTCTTGCAAGCAGACCGTCGGCCTCAAGGGTGAACGACCTGCCGTTCTCGTCAAGCGCCTGGACGGTAACTTCCTTAGGTCTTCTGATTGACTCGTAAACTTTGGGAACGCTCAGGCATCCTTCCTCATAATCGCACAACTCCCCTGACGTTCTTATTATCTGCGGATTTATGAAAACCCGCCTCACATCATCATCGGCGATAAGGACGAACACCCTCAGGCTGCGTCCGATCTGGGGACCGGCAAGCCCGACTCCATCAGCGTCAATCATAGTGTCGAACATATCCGACACAAGCTGACGGATCTCATCGTTCACCTCGGCTACAGGTTCCGCCTTGCGCCGGAGAATTTCCTCTCCTAGTTTTGTAATATCCAAAATCATAAAATTTCCTCAGACCAAACAGATTTTCAGAGCGTCTCCGGATTCTTCCTGGCACGGATCCGCGCGGCGGCCGCATGTCCGGAAAGCCCCTCCGCGGACCCAAGGAATTCTGCCGCCGCCGCGCTCTTGAGCGCGCCGGCAGAACCAGGCACAACCCGGAGCGTCGTAACGGTTTTCAGGAACATCCTGACGCTCAGTCCTCCCGTGAACCGCGCCGAGCCGGAAGTCGGAAGCGTATGGTTCAGACCCGCGGCATAATCCCCGAAAACCTCGGCAGAGGCGTACCCTATAAAAAGCGAGCCGAAATTGTGCACGGAAGATGCAATCCGCTCACGTGCGGGTGTGTCATCCATCGCAAGCTCCAGATGCTCAGGAGCCTTCCTGTCGGCGATTCCGACGGCCTGCTCAATGCTGTCCACAAGTATTATGCGCCCGCAGCTGTCGATGCTCTGTCTCGCGGTGGATTTTGTGGTTAGCATCTCAAGCTGCCGTTCAATCTCGGCAGCGACTTTCTGCGCAAGAGCCGCGTCATCTGTGACAAGAACAGGCTGAGCGACAACATCGTGCTCGGCCTGCGCAAGAAGATCAGCGGCGACCCAGGCAGGATCCGCGGAGCTGTCCGCTATTATCATAACTTCAGTAGGACCGGCAATCATGTCGATTCCCACAGTTCCGTAGACCTCTTTTTTAGCCGCCGCAACAAATTTGTTTCCAGGTCCGGCTATAACGTCAACCTTCGGAACAGATTCCGTTCCAAAAGCCATTGCGCCGATTGCCTGGGCACCGCCGCAGGCATAGAGTCTTGAAGCTCCGCAGATATATGCGGCGGCCATTATCCCCTCATCCGCATAAGGTTTTCCGCCGACAAAAGCCTTTCCGGGAATTCCGAGCCCCGCATTCTCGGCGGCCGCAAGATCATCCGGATGGACACGGGGAGGAGTGCAGACAATCACCTCACGGACACCCGCGGCGACAGCCGGAGTCACAGTCATTATCACCGTCGAGACAAGAGGAAAACGGCCCGCAGGAACATAGGCTCCGGCCACATCAACAGGAACAGTGCGCTGCCCGGTGAACATTCCCGGCTCAAGCTCGACCTCAAAATCGGAGAACGAATTTCTCTGGTACCGGGCAAAAGCCAGGGCCAGCTTGTGGGAATATACGATAGAATTGTACACATCCGGATTTGTCAGCCTGAGTTTTTCCGCCGCGGCCGCAAGCTCCTCCCTGGGAACCTCGAACTCAGCGGGAACCGAAACATCGAATTTCTGTCCGTAAAGACGGAGAGCGGCGTCCCCGCGTTTTTTCACCTCATCAAGTATCGAAGTGACAACCTCATTCGAGTCTCCAAAGGAACGTCCCTCAAAAAAACCGTCCTCCACCTCACTGTATTTCTGGATTCTTATCATCTTTATTTTTCCTTGTGGCGTCTGTCCAGCTCATCATAAACATCCTTCCAGGTGACACCCTCTTTATATAGAAGAACATTAACAAAATAAATCAGGTCGGCGGCTTCCCAGATGACCTCGTCACGGCCGTCGGCCTCGCACAGCTCCTCCGCCTCCTCCTCCACTTTCTCACGCACACGTTTCGCGTCAAGCGTCGCGGTATAGGATCCAGGTCTGGGATTCGCGAATCTGTCGGCAATCACATTGTAAAGACGGCCCATTGTCGAAGGCTCATCCGGCGATGTCGAATAACATGACCATGCGCCGGTATGACAGGCCGGTCCTCTCGGAATCACAGTGGCAAGAACCGAATCACGGTCGCAGTCGGCACGCAGCCTCACGACATCAAGAAAATTTCCGCTTGTCTCGCCCTTTGTCCAAAGACAGCCGCGGGTTCTGCTGAAAAACGTCAGCCTCATCGTGTCGAAAGTCTTCTCCAAAGCCGCCCTGTCCGAAAATCCCTGCATCAGCACCTGGCCGTTCACGCCCTGGGCAATCACAGGAACAAGTCCGTCGGTTTTGTCCCAGTCCAGACATCCAACAAAAGCATCCCTGAGAGAAACAGCCCCCGTATAAAGCGCCATTCCGAGCTGCACGTCACAATGAATTCTCTCAAGCCGAACAATCTCCTCAACGGAGGAGACTCCGCCAGCCACGACGACACGGCAGCTGACAGCCTCACGGAGACTGCGGACATAATCCATGTCCGTTCCGCCCATGCAGCCCTCTTTCTCCACGCAGGTGAACAGAAGCTCGCCGCAGAATTTCTCCGCCTGGCGCGCCCCCTCGACAAGCGGAACATCCACCGTCTCGGTCCATCCCTTCACCGCAATCTTTCCGCCGATTGAATCGACCGATATTATTATCCTGTTCTTTCCGACAGCGCTTACAAGCTCACCGAGAAAATCCTCGTCAAGAACCGAACCGTCCGGAGAAGGAGTCTTTTTCCAGGCGGCCGAACCGATTATAACCTTCTCCGCACCAAGAGCAATCAGCTCACGCGCCCGGCGTACAGAACGGATTCCTCCGCCTGTACGGACATTCCCCATGCGCAGCAGCGATTTGAGCAGCGGCGTGTTCACCGTATTTCCCTTCGCATCGACATTGCCCAGAGCGGCGTCAAGATCAACAACAGCAACCTCGCCGTACACGCTGAACTGTGCGATCAGGCTTTCCGCATCGTCGCGCTGAAGCACAAGTTCCTTTCCGTTTTTCAGCTGGACGACATGTCCGTCTTTCAAATCAATAGAAGATATAACCATAAAGCCGATAATATCAGAAAAAAGTGATAAATACAATTGAAGACCGCAATTGAAAATCCGGCCGTCCTATGATAAAATGGCGCTTTCATATCGCACGACAGGGGGACTTTTATGGAGACAAGTCTGAAAGGGAAAAATTTTCTGACGCTCAGGGATTTTTCACCCGCCGAAATAACATATCTGCTTGACCTTGCGGCCAGCCTGAAGGAAAAGAAGCGCAAGGGGATTCCTGTAGACATACACCGCGGAAAGAACATCGCCCTGATATTTGAGAAGACAAGCACCCGCACAAGATGCGCGTTTGAGGTCGCGGCGCACGATCTCGGAATAAGCACGACATATCTTGCAGAAGGCTCACAGATGGGCAAAAAGGAGAGCATCGCCGACACTGCCCGCGTTCTTGGCAGGATGTTCGACGGAATCGAATACCGCGGATTCGGCCAGGAGATTGTAGAGGAGCTTGCCCGATACGCCGGTGTTCCGGTCTGGAACGGACTGACAAACGAATATCATCCGACCCAGATGCTGGCCGACATGCTTACGATACGCGAGCGCTTCGGAACGCTCAAAGGCCTGAAGCTCGTATATTTCGGCGACGCGAGATACAACATCGGAAATTCCCTCTGCATCGTATGCTCAAAGCTGGGACTGAACCTGACAATCTGCGGTCCGGAAAAATACTGGCCGTCCGACAGGCTTACCGCCGGATGTACGGAATGGAGCGGAAAAAGCGGAGGCTCCGTAAAGATGACTGAGAACATAGACGAGGCCGCAGCCGGAGCCGACATAATTTATACCGATGTATGGGTCTCGATGGGCGAGCCGGATGAGATATGGGCGGAACGCATACACGATCTTCTGCCGTACCAGGTGAATTCAGGCGTGATGGCAAAGGCGAAGCCGGAAGCCGTGTTCATGCATGACCTGCCGTCATTCCACAACCTCAAGACAAAAATCGGAAAGGAAATAGGCGAAAAATTCGGAATCTCCGAAATGGAGGTGACAGACGAGGTGTTCGAGTCCGAGCGCTCACTTGTATTCGATGAGGCCGAGAACAGGATGCACACCATAAAGGCCGTCATCGCGGCCACCTTGGGAAACAACTTCTAGCCAGAAAATTCTCACGGCCGGGACGGATGCCGCCCGATCATGAGAATTCATCTCCATCAGAAAGAATACTTCAGTTCAGTTTCATCACCTTCATAATCATTGAAAAGCGGCTGCACGGTAATTCTACCGTCTGCCAATAGCGGACATATATATTCACAGGAAGTTGCAGTTCCTGAATAAATGGCAGTCGAAGAATAATAGGTCTTAAATGTTTTTTCATAAACTCTGACTTTATATGAAACCGCGCCCTCTACCGGAGTCCAGGCAACCTTCATATATTTTGAGCCGTTTTTTTTCACCTGAATATCTTCAGGAACACCGTCAAAAACTTTTACCTCGACCACATCTGAAAATCCGCTTGTTTTTCTATCGAATACGCTTTCCGCCTTGAACTGATACACAGTTCCCAATTGGATTTCCATTTTCATGATTTCACCATATTCTACACTTTCTGCCAATTTGAAATTATTATCATTGGCAGTGGCACAATAAATATTGTATGAGGCACGTATATTTTTTTGAGAGCATTCAAGACAAACTTCATAGTTGGCACCACTTCTTTTTACACTGTATGAAATTTCAGGAACAAAAAGACCTGTTTCAATCCTGTCATTCCAAAAATTGCTGCATGAAGAAAACACAAACAAAATACTTAAAATCAAATATAATTTTTTCATATTATTTCCTACCTGCCCGTATATCCAAGACCAACAAAAAACCTGTCCATGAATCCCACGTCAAAATAAAAATCCAAAGAATATTCAGCTGTGAATGTAAAACCGTTCCAACCTACAAGATCCGCTCCAATGCCAGCTCGTATAATTTGAGCGTTGTCAGTTTCCCACATAACTCCATACCCATATCCGCCAAGAACATATAAATTCACCAAATCCGAAATCGTGTAGTTTGCTCCTAAAAAGCCGACAAATGAACTTGACTTTGGAATAAGGCTTGCCCATTCGAATGAAGCACCTATAAAAAAATTCGGAAGAGGCCCCCAGTACGCCATACAAGGCCATGCACCTATAAAAAATCCGTTATCTGGAAAGAACTCTGCATTTCGGCAATAACGGAAATCCATAAGTCCAATTGAAAAACCGGTTCTTTTTATCTGATCGTCAAGAAAATCCTGAAAGTCTTCCCTCTTTCTAGCCGCTTGAGACTCTTTTTTTCTCCTTTCAATTCTATCTATATCTTTCTGAATGTCTTTATATCCTGCTTCCTTTGATTTATTGTACCATTTCTCAGCAGCGGAAAAATCGTTATTATCCTCATAGCATATACCTGCGTTTCTCATCGCCGTTACGTTGCCGTTTTCCGCAGATTTCAAATACCAGGACAACGCAAGTTCTTCGTTTTTCTCAACGCCATAACCATTATCATAGCAATATCCTAAATTATTTTGAGCATCTGCATATCCGGCTTCCGCGGCAAGCCTGTAGTAATAAACCGCGCGCTCATAATTTTGAACAGCATTGTTTTTTCCATAAAAATAGTTTTTTCCTTTATTATAACAACTTTCTTTTTCTGCATCGGAAAGATAATTAAACTCAACCTTTTCCGTATCGGATTCTTTTACAAGGATTTCCCTTTCTTCTGTTTTTTTGTCATCATATATCACTTTTACCTTATGCCGTCCGGCAGGAACATTAAGAACAGACGAACCGAATTCACCAATATCATTTTTATGCTCATCATCAATGTAAACGGCGCATGGAGTTATAACTGAAACTGAGATAAATCCCAGAAATGAGTAATTCTCAGAAGAATTTTCAGTTTCAGGTTTTCCAGCCAGATAAATGGGAGCAAGTAACTGTCCATACTCACCGGGCAACTGCTTTTCCTGTGTCTGCAAAAAGACATCATTACGGACTTTCATAAGAACTCTTGTCAGGCTCGCGCCTTTTTCTGTAATCCTTTTTGTGAGCGCGGGAGTGTAAACACCGTCAAGGGCTGTTTCTCCAGCTTCGGCGGAATAAACGATAATCGAATTCTTGGGTTTGCGGCTTACGGCTGCAAGTCCTCGGGTGTCTCCGCCACGATGTTTGCCGTTCGGAAACGGATCATTTCGGCACGAGTCCAAAACAACCACATTGGATTCCCCAACCATAAAGTCCATGACTCTATTAAGGTCAACACTGCTATCGGGAATCTGCTCTTCATCATTAATCATTTCATTAACAGGAATAAGGTAATTTGCTCCCTGAATCTGAACCGCATGACCACCATAATGAAAAAAGGAAATTCCACCTTCTTTTTCTACTTTATTTTTAAATTCACGTAAGCTAGCAAACATTTCATTTCTGTTTGCATTTTTTACAAATGTTACAGAAAAACCGATACTTTCAAGCGCAGCTTTCAAAGCCTCTCCTTCCGGCACAGGCTGGCTCAAAGATTTTATCTCGCTGTAATCACCGTTGGCAATGAGCAAAGCGTTTTTGGCTTCTTGAGAGAAAGCGGCTGAAAAAACACCTGCAATAATGAATATGCTAAAAAATTTTCTTATTCTTAACATGATTTTATCCTATTTATTTTATTATTTACCCTTAATTTCGAGTTTT
>DBIW01000009.1 GCA_002296965.1 Treponema sp. UBA792
TTGGATAATTCCAATAAGCGGAAACGCAAATTCAACTTATTGGAGGTCGTTATGAAAAACGGCATAACTTTTGAGGAGTATTTGAAGAAAGAAACCTTTCAAAGAATACTCTAGCTTCTTATCTTTGGACGGCAAAATATTTTACAGAGCATTATGACTGCGCGAGCAAAGAAAATCTTCTTGCCTACAAAGGCTACTTGCTGGAATATTACAAGCCGAAAACTGTAAATCTTAGAATTCAGGGAATGAACAAGTATTTGTGCTTTATTGGAAAAGAGAACTTGCAGCTAAAGTTTGTAAAAGTCCAGCAAAAAAATTTTCCGGAAAATGTAATCAGCAATGCTGACTATCAGTTCTTAAAGGCAAAGCTAAAAGCCGACGGAAATTTAGAATGCTATTTTGTTGTCTGGTTTATTGCCGCAACCGGCGCGCGCGTAAGCGAGCTTGTCCAGATAAAAGTTGAGCACGTTAAAGCCGGGTACTTTGATTTGTACCGCAAAGGCGGAAAGCTTCGCCGTTTATACATTTCTTTTACAGCATTTCCGCTTGGTTTTGCCGTCAATGCCTATGTAGTTGCATTCTTCCTTTTATCGTTGAGAATGTGTAGATGATATTCAAAAAATCCTTCCACCATAGAGAAATTTTATCATATTTGAATTCTTGTGTAAATTTCTTTTCATGCGTAAGTTCTGGGCGAAAAATTCGCTTTACTTGAATTCTTTGCGTAAAATGATATAAAATGCAGGAATGAAAGCAAGCAAAACTCTTATCTGGACACTGCGCGACGCTCCTAACGACGCGGTAATTGCAAGCCATCAGCTTATGATGCGCTCAGGAATGATTCGCAAACTCGGAAACGGTCTTTACGCATATATGCCGTTCGGCTACCGTTCGCTGATGAAGGTTCAGAAGATAATCAGGGAAGAGCTTGATGCGGCTGGACTTCTTGAGATAAAGCCAACTGTTATTCAGCCGGGTGATTTGTGGAAGGAATCCGGCAGATGGGATAAAATGTCCGGCGAAATGCTTACGGCAAAGAACCGCGGCGGTCAGGACATGGTTGTTTCTCCGACGGCGGAAGAGGCTTTTACGGCTGTTGTGCGTGACGGACTGTCATCCTACAAACAGCTTCCGTTTTCACTTTATCAGATAAATACAAAATACCGCGACGAGATTAGGCCGCGCTACGGTGTCATGCGCGGACGCGAATTCATAATGATGGACGCGTATTCGTTCGACAAGGACGAGAATGATCTGAACGCATCTTATGACAATGTCGCCGCGGCCTACAGAAGGATTTTCAAGAGGCTCGGACTCAAGACGATTTCCGTAAAGGCGGATACTGGTTCCATGGGCGGTTCTGGTTCGGAGGAGTTCATGGTGGAAAGTCCGGTCGGAGATGACACTCTCCTTCTCTGCCCGGACTGTTCTTACGCCGCGAATGTGGAAAAAGCCGCCTGCAGAGGGGAAATTCCGCTCGACAGCGAGGGAAATCCGCAGAAAAAGACGGAACTTCCGGTTGAGATGGTCGCTACTCCGAACGTTTTCAGCATAGAGGATATGGAGAATTTCTTCCATGCGAAATCAACTACTTTCCTCAAGGCTCTGATTTACAAGGTCTACAACTGCGGAATCGACCTTTCGGCGAACGAGCAGTACAAGAACGCAAAGACGGTTACCGAAGCCGGCGTGACATATATTCCGGAGACATTTTTCTGTGTGCTTATCCGTGGAGATTTGGATGTGAACGAGGCGAAGCTTGCGGCGGTTCTTAAAGCCAGCGGAGCGGAGCTTGCTTCCGACGAGGACGTGCGCAGATATTCCGGCGCGCCGCATGGTTTTGTCGGGCCAATCGGACTGAAAATTCCTGTTCTCGCCGATGATTCCACAATCGGAATGCATGACTGCATAGCGGGAAGCGGCAAGGAAGGTTTTCATATAAAGCACGTTGAGCCTGGGCGTGATTTTGTTCCGTTCATGACAGCGGACGTGAGAACCTGCATGGAAGGCGATTTGTGTCCGGAATGTGGCGGAAAATTCTATATGAAAAAAGGAAACGAGCTGGGACATATATTCAAGCTCGGCGCAAAATATACAAAACCGATGAATGTCTCTTACCTTGACGTGAACGGAAAGCCGGTTACGCCTCTCATGGGATGTTACGGAATCGGCGTGGACAGAACTCTTGCCTCAATCATCGAAGGAAACCATGACGACAAAGGAATCATCTGGCCGATGAGCGTGGCTCCGTATCAGGTTGCTGTTGTTCCTGTTCAGTATAAAGGAAAAATGCAGGAGACCGCCGACCGGATTTACGATGAGCTTACAAAAGCCGGTATAGAAGTTCTTTTGGATGACCGCAACGAGCGTCCCGGCGTAAAATTCGCGGACTCGGAGCTTCTCGGATTTCCTGTAAGAATCGTTGTCGGAGACAAGAATCTTCCGAACGTCGAAATCAAAATCCGCAGCGCGGAAAACGCGGAGCTTGTTCCGGCTGAAAAAGCGGCGGAAACTGCCATTCAGCTTGTAAGGAAGGCTCTTTCAGAACTGGAATAATTTATGTGACCGCAGAAAAATTTTGTAAGAAATAAGACGAACCGGAGAGCGAGATTTTCCGGTTGTCTTTTTATGGGGGCTGTATGATTAAAAAATGTATCTGTAGACTGGCGGCGGCTGTTTCTCTTGTTTTTGTTGGAATGCCGTCCGTGTTGTCCGCAGTTCCGGGAGTCGATTCTTTTATAAAGGATATTTCCGGCGAGTATGTTTATTATCAGGACATGAGCTTTAAACGGGAATCTTATGTCGGAATTCTTTGTTATGACGAGTCAACTTACCAGATAAGGTATTATGCTCCGAAAGATGAAAAGGAGAAACTTCCCGAAAGGGAAATTTCCCTTCTTGTGTCCATAAATCCTGATGTGGCTTATTGGGAAATGACAGGAGAAAGGGTTGTCTCCGTGATATTTTCTGATAACGGGGATGTGGACATACTGAACTATCTCCATGACCTTCTTTATGAATTTTCCGCTCGCCGTATAAAAATAGGCACGCTTTCTCCATTTGTGCACGGATATGCGAATCCGAGCGACGTCCGCAAGGCCGGATTTACGTCAAAAGAGGATTTTGCCCAGTTCGGAGGAAGCGTGACGGTTCAATATGACGTGATCATACCGATGTTTAATATCCGCACCATATCAGATTCGACGGGAAAAGCCATATTTGACTGCTGCACAATCGGATTTTTACAGAATTCCGATGACGATTCCTTCTCCAGTTTCAAGGGATTTCCGCAGACGGAGAAAAAATCTGTCCAGAAGATAAATAAATATGTAAAAACCAGAAAATACTCCACGATTGATTCCCAGTTCGTGACGCTTGATGAGAACTGGGCGCAGCCGCTTGAGAATTTATGGACGCTCGGTGATGCGGCGGTCGTTACGGTCACATCAATTCCCTATGCGGCAAATGACCATGGAATGTACTTTTATTCAACCGTCCGCCGTATGGTCGAGAGCATAGGCGGCTCTTACGTGGATCTGCGCCGGGTATCCCTCGAAAAATCAAACGACGGCCGCCGGTATAAAATAGGTTTTGTATCCTACCAGCCAGAAAACGGACGTAACATCAGAGTCGAAAAAGTGATAGTTGAAAATCCCAATACAAACGGCTACTATTATTTTTCGATGTCTGTTTTTGAGGACAATTATCAGCAGGACAAGAAATATTTTGACCAGATAGTAAAAAGTTACCGTGTCAATGTGAAAAAGTAGAATTTGCGGACGTTTCATGAACATCAGGCGGGCCGGATAGACTTATGGAGATGCCGATTGTCTGAAGTCCAGGCTGATTTGTCCAGGGTTATTTCGCGTTCATTTTGCTGAGCAGGAGCTGGGCACGCACATTGTCCGGATAGATGGAGACGGCGTAGTCCGCGGCCCGTGCGGCGTTTCTTTCATCGCCGGTGTCCGCATATATTTTTGCAATCCTGAAGAAAATGTCGGAGCGCGTTGAATCCCGGATTTCCCGCCCCGCGAGTTTTCCGTAGAGGTCAAGGGCTTTTTCCTTCTGTCCGGAGGTGAAATATATATCCGCAAGATTCATTCCTGCTCCGGTCGTGAGATACGGAGATACCTTGCGTTCATTTTCCGCGTTTTCTCCTCCGAATGCGCAGTATTCGTATATTCTTGTTGCCGTCTCCCCTAGTTCCGCATGAGCAGCGAACCATCCGCCTTCTTCCGCAAATGGAAGCGCAAGTTCCGGAAGAATCTGCTCGAACTGCTGCCAGAAGTCCTTTTCGCCGTCAAAAGCGTTCGTGTCGCTGATATAGCGGTAGAACAGGGTTTCCGCATCTTCATATTGTTTTGTCCTTATCAGAAAACTGACCGCATATTGGACCAGAAGTTCGGGGTACTTTTCTTTTTCCGAATAGTTTGATTCAAGGAGTTTCCACAAGTCCGCCGTCTTTGATTTTACGGTGACGTTTTTGTCCATCCTGTAGTTCAGATCCAGAAGAATTATTTCCAGATAGGGATTCCGTTCCCTTTTAAGTTCCGATGATATTCTGTATGCGGCATCGCTTATCGGAATTTTCCTTATCCGGTTGAATTTCTCCATTTCCAGAGATTCGATTCCTGCCTTTTTGAGTGCAAGCGTCTCGATGTCCTCTTCTTTTGTGTTCGAGTCTTCAACTGCAAAATCGGCATACAGTATCAGGCCGGGAACAAATTCCGGCCATCTGTTCACCTCAAAAAAAATGAGTTCCGCCGCTCTTTCCGAATTTCCGCGGTTTCTGGCAAAAACAACGCTGTTCTGGACCAGCGCAGGCAGAATCTCGTTTGTGTCTTCATCTTCTTCATCCAGTGAGTAAATCGTGTTGAGGGCAAGCTGCCGCTTGTTTTCCGCGTTATCGCTGTCGGACAAAGAAAGATAGGCGTCTGCTTCAAGAGCCAGCAGCTTCAGTTCGCTTGTGATGAAAGGAGTTTTGTCATCATAATTGTACAGAAGCCGCAGCGCTGTTTCTGCTGTCGCAATCGAATCGTAGAATTTTCCGCTGTCGTAAAGCACAAGCGCCCAGAAATATGCGTCGTCTGCGTCAGAAAAATTTTTCGGGCTGATTTCCGCGGCATTTTCGAATTTTCCGGCGGCAAGGTTGAATATTGCGCAGTTTCTGAGCCAGAGGTTGTTTCCTGTCCCTGTGTAGGCATCCTGATAAATTCTGTAGAGTTCCCCTTCCGAAAAGAATGAGCTCAGACCGGAACTGCCGGAATTCCTGACTGCTTTTCTGAGCGCCGCTTCTGAATATATAGAGCCGTATCTTGTGCCCGAAAGTTTCTCCGCATAATGGTATGCCTCTTCCGTGCGGCCGCTTCTCAGCATGAAATTTGATATTACCGCAGAAAGCTCCGGGTTCGACGGATTTTTTTTCAGTCCCTTCAAAAGGATTTTTTCGGCAAGCTCCTTTTCTCCAAGCTGAATATAGCGTCTGTAGAGACCGATAAAAGTCCACGAATCATAGGTGATACGTTCCGTTTCCTTGAGGGCTTTTAGCGCATCCTTGTGCTGGTTTTGTGAAATAAGTGCGTCAACAAGCTCAAGCTGTCCGGCGATGGGCTGCTTTTTCGCTTTCATATTGCACGAAAGGCATCCCATCGAGGCAACAATGATAAGAACGGGGAGAAATATTTTTTTCGGTTCAGGCCTCTTTCGTATCATCCTTTGCATCGCCGATTTTATCAAGCATGGCGTTTATGAATTTGTATGCATCATCCGCGCCGTACTTTTTCGCTATATTGACAGCCTCATCAATTACAATGCTTTTTGAACTGTGCTGAAAAAGCATCTCATAAATACTGGTTCTCAGGATGGCCAAAGTGACACGGTTAAGGCGATCCTTTGTCCATTTTGGGGAAAGATGGTCTTCTATAAGTTTGTCAATCTCATCAATGTGATCAATCGTTCCGGCAACGATTAATCTTGCGAACGTGTATTCTTCCTGTTCATTTTTTGATGGCTGCCTGTTGTCTCCGTCGGAGTCCTGATTTTTTTCCCAGGAAAAGTCCATCAGGCTGTCTACGGATGCTCCGCTGGCATCCCATGAATACAGCGACTGGAAAGCAAGAATCCTTCCTTTTCGTCTTGACACTTTAGTTCTCCCAGCTCAGCAGTTTTGTCAGGGCATCACCTGTTTTCTTTCTTTCCACATTTTCCGGAGTGTTAAGGGAATTTGATATTTCCTGCGCCGCCGCCTGGATGAACTGCATCTGTTTCTGCTGTCCGAGGTTCGAGCGGATATAATCATAAACCGTGATGGTTGTTTCCGGCTGGACGACATCGCTTATGGAAAGCATTTTCGCCGCATATTTTTTTCTCACGCTTACAAAACGGAAGTCGGCGTTTGTCTCCTGAAGATCGGAAACAAAACCCTCGTCCTGTGCCGCAAGAACAAGCAGATTCTGATAAGGCATTCCGAGATTTACAGCCGATGATTCTGTTTTTGGAATTATTATCTCAGCGGCCTGATAACCTGATTTATCATTTTTGGACTGAACCGTCATCTGTTCCACGGTAAGTTTCTTGTCGATGAATTTATTCCGCAAATCATTGAGCTTGAGCTTTGCGGCATCCGCATCCGAGCCTTTGGGGACAATGACAAGGAATATTTTGAGCATATCGTTCCAGACAAACGAAGCCTTGTTGTTCTCATAGAACGCGCGGATTTCATCGTCTGTAGGCGCGACATTCTGGAGCTCGCTCTGTTTCTGCGAGATTACATACTGCTGCGCAATCAGCTGGTTTTTAAGGTAAGCCTTGTATTCTGATACGTTCATTCCGACCTGATTCTGCAGCAGCTGGTCAAGTGAAATTCCCTGGGCCTTCTTCACCAGCTCGTTGAGCTCCTTTTCTGTAACAACGGCGCCTACCTGCTGTGACATTCCCTGAAGAAAATACTGGTCTACAGTGCTGTCCGGAATTGAAATTCCAGCTTTCTGTGCCGCCTGGAGAATCAGTTTTTCGTCAATAAGCGCATCGAGAACCATTTTTTTCTCGTCGGCAGAAAGTTTTTTGCCCATCTGCTTCTGATATGTGTCAACGCGCGATTTCAGCTGTTTCACCGTAATGGATTCACTTTTGCTGAGTTTTACAACGGCCAACACCTGAAGGTCGGACTGCGCGAACATTGCTCCTGCTGCGACAAACAGCATCAATAACGAAATTGAAATACGTTTCATTCTTACCTCATTGAAAACAACATAGGTTTTTAATTAAGATTTTGTTTTATAGTAACAGAACAACAGAATATCTGTTCTGTTACTGTTTTTTATTTCTCCAACGGAAGTCCACCGGAAATTACAGCTCTGATTCTGCGCACTCCTGCGGAAGATGACTGCTCCTTCTGGATTTTGAATTCGCCGATCTGTGCCGTGTGCTGGACGTGCGGTCCGCCGCAGACTTCCTTGCTGAACCAGTTGTCCTTTTCGCCGATTGTGTAGACTTTCACGTCCTCGCCGTATTTGTTCGTAAACAGGGCGCGCGCACCTTCAGCCTTCGCCTTTTCAAGCGGCATGACTTCCATTGTAACAGGCAAATCTTTTTTAATCTGCTCGTTCACAATGTCCTCGACCTTTTGGATTTCCTCTTTTGTCATCGGGCGATCGAATGTGAAGTCAAATCTCATACGCTCATTCGTGATGTTCGAACCTTTCTGCGCGACTTTGTCTCCAAGAACATTGACAAGCGCCTGCTGAAGCAAGTGGGTCGCCGTGTGATATTTTGTGGTTGTGTCCGACTGTTCGGCAAGTCCGCCTTTTGCGGTTCCTGCATCCTGAGTTTTTGAAGCCTCCTGATGCTTGCGCTCCGCTTCCTTGAATCCCTCTACATCAACGGTGAATCCATTTTCAGCTCCGAGTTCCTGTGTAAGTTCAAGCGGAAAACCGAATGTGTCGTAAAGCCTGAATGCGATTTTACCTGAAATTTCCTTTTTGGGATTTTTCATCAGATTCGGAAGAAGCTTCTGGAATTCCGCCTCACCCTTGCGCAACGTGTCGCGGAATTTGTTTTCTTCCGCGGAAAGCTCCGTGAAAATCTTTTCCTTGTTCTGCTCAAGCTCCGGATATGCGCACTTGAAATTCTCGATTACTGCCTGCGCGATTTCCGCAAGAAAATTCTTTTCGATTCCGAGCTTCATTCCGTGGCGGACTGCACGGCGGATCAGGCGGCGAAGAACGTAGCCCGCACCGACATTTGAAGGAGAAACGCCTTTCTGGTCACCGAGGATAAAAACCGCCGAGCGTGAATGGTCTGCGATAATGCGGACGCTTCTGTCCTTTTCCTCATCCGTGCCGTATTTATAGGAAGAAAGTTCCTCGATTTTTGCAATGATTGGCTGGAAAACTTCTGTAAGATAAACAGAGGTTTTTCCCTGCAGGATGCAGTTTGTGCGTTCAAGTCCCATTCCTGTGTCAACGTTTTTCTTTGGAAGCGGCACAAGAGTCTTTTCATCAACGCGGTTGTACTGCATGAATACGTTGTTCCAGATTTCCATCCAGTTTTCGCTGTCCGTTCCTTTGTTTGAGCCGGCAGGCGGAAGTCCTTCTCCAACCCAGTAGAAAATTTCTGTATCAGGACCGCATGGACCGGTAGGACCGGCAGCCCACCAGTTGTCGCTTGCAGGAAGATATGCAATCTTGTCCTCAGGCATTCCGTTTTCTTTCCAGTAAGTTGCAGCTTCTTCGTCGCGCGGAGCATTTTCATCACCGGCAAAAACTGTAACAGAAATTTTCCGCGGATCAAGACCGAGCCATTTTGGACTTGTAAGGAATTCGTAAGAAAATCCGATTGATTCTTTTTTAAAATAATCGCCCAAAGACCAGTTTCCAAGCATTTCAAAACAAGTAAGATGGCTTGGGTCGCCAACTTCATCAATATCACCTGTGCGGATGCATTTCTGATAATCTGTAAGGCGTGTTCCGGCCGGATGTTTTTCTCCCAAAAGATACGGAACAAGCGGATGCATTCCGGCGGTTGTAAAAAGTACGGAAGGATCATTTTCTGGAATCAAAGACTG
>DBIW01000017.1 GCA_002296965.1 Treponema sp. UBA792
CCGACTCCCGTTTCCCGCTCTAAACAAGAAAAGGCGGTTCAGATTTTTCTGAATCGCCTTTTTTTAATATTTTCATATCCAGAGGAGCCCAAGGTGAAACTCACAAAGGAATTCACAAATTTGGAAAAATCAGCGGTGAAGCTGACGGTCACAATCGACAAGAAAGACGTGGAAGAAATTTACAGCGGCACAGTTTCAAAATATGTAAAGAATGCGCAGATTCCAGGATTCCGAAAGGGGCATGTTCCTGCGTCAGTGCTCGAAAGGAAATACGGCGACTCGCTCCGTGCGGATGCCATGAGTGAGCTCATCGACAAGTCGCTCGGAGAAATATTCGATAAGGAGACGGAGAACAGGCCTCTCCCCTATGCGCAGCCTGTTATGGACAAGATGCCGGAATTTGACACGTCAAAGGACATGGTCTATTCGGTGACTTATGATGTCTTCCCGAAAGTTTCCGTCAAGGATTTCTCCGGAATCACGGTGAAGGAGCCTCAGGTCTCGGTAGGTGACGACGACATTCAGGATGAGCTCAAGGCGATTCAGGAGCGCAATGCCATCGTAACGGACAGAAAGGACGGCTCCTCCGTGGAGAAAGACAACATCGTGACAATCAACTACAGCGAGACGGACGCTGACGGAAAAGAAATAGAGGGCACTAAACGTCAGGATTTCGTGTTCACTGTCGGAACAGGCGAGAACATATACAGAATTGACGATGAGCTTATCGGAATGAAGAAAGGCGAGACAAAGAATATCACAAAGACATATTCCGAGGACGACTCCGATCCGGATCTTGCTGGAAAGACAAAGAACATCACCGTCACGGTAACGGCGATAAAGGAAAGGAAGCTTCCTGCGATTGACGATGAACTGGCGCAGGACGTGAACGAGAAATACAAGACCCTTGACGACATGAAGGCCGACATAAAGAGGAACATGGAGAATGCCAAGAACAGAAGAATCCGTGAAATCAAGAACAATGATCTTCTGTTACAGCTCGTAGAGAAAAACGCATTCGAGATTCCGGAATCCATGCTGCGTGCGGAGCTTGACGGAAGATGGAGCATGATGGCGAGGCAGTTCCAGACGACACCGGAACAGCTTGAGAAAATGATAACCGCATCAGGACAGTCAAAGGAAGCCATGCTTAACGAATGGACAGGCAACAGCGAGAAAATGCTCAAAAGCAGAATCATCGTCGACTCCCTTCTCCGCGACAGAAACATATCCGTGACTCCAGAAGAGATTGAGGCGGAGTACAAGAAGATTGCGGATGAAGGCGGAATGTCGGTTGATGAGGTGAAAAAACATTATGACGATCCGCGTGCGAAGGAATATCTGATTGATGATACGAAGGAAAACAAACTGTACGACCAGCTATACAATGAGGTCAAAGTCACAAAAGGTGACAAGATGACTTTCAGGGAACTGTTCGAGCAGAAATAAATCCACATCAGTCCGCTGGGCAGCCGGAATTCCTGCGCGCATAAAAATCAGGATGGCAGGATTCCGGTATCTTCATCAGCAGAAAACTCCGGCAGTACGGAAAACCATCTGCCCCCGGTGGGCAACGGTACCTTGATGGTTATTTCATTCTGTGCTGTCCTTTTACCGGATTTGGCATTATATTTACCGGAAACACAAAATTCAGGATTCTTATGAACGAACAGATGAACACATTGGTTCCTTACGTCGTGGAACGGACCGGAAACGGAGAACGCACATACGATATTTTTTCCCGTCTGCTGAAGGACAGGATTGTATTCATAGACGGCGAGATAAATGACGCCTCCGCAGATCTTGCCGTCGCACAGATTCTATTTCTGGAATCAGAAAATCCGGAGAAGGACATAAGCATATACATAAATTCACCCGGCGGTTCCGTAACTGCAGGTCTTGCGATTTATGACACGATGCAGTATGTAAAATGCGGAATCCAGACAATCTGCATGGGACAGGCCGCAAGCATGGCCGCCATACTACTTGCCGGAGGAACATCAGGCAAACGCTTCGCGCTCCCCTCCTCAAGGGTAATGATTCATCAGCCCTGGGGCGGTGTACAGGGGCAGGAAAGCGACATCTCCATTCAGGCGAAGGAGATAATAAGGCTCAAGAGACTTTCGATAGACTATTTCGCCCGCCATACAGGAAAACCTGCTGATGAGGTGGCGAAGGACATGGAGCGCGATTTTTATATGTCTGCGCAGGATGCGCTTGACTACGGCATCATTGATCATGTTATGCCGGCAAAGAAATAGCCTCCCTCTGAAAGGACTGCATTATGATGAAAAAAAAGAATGAATTCTCATGTTTCTTCTGCGGAAAGCCGGCATCCAACACAAGAAAGCTTATCGCGGGACCGCTTGGCAACTTTATCTGCACAAGCTGCATATCCGCATGTGAAAATATCATGAATCAGGAGGACACAGAGCTTCTTCCGATTGAGCTTTCCGAGGTTCCCACTCCGCGCGAATTCAAGGAATATCTTGACCAGTATGTGATAGGACAGGACGAGGCGAAGAAAGTCCTGTCGGTCGCGGTCTACAACCACTACAAGAGAATGTCGCTTGCGGGCAAGATAGAGACCGAAAATGCGGTGAAGATCGAGAAATCGAATGTCCTGCTCATAGGTCCGACGGGAAGCGGAAAGACCCTGCTTGCGAAAACCCTTGCCCAGCGTCTGAATGTTCCGTTTGCGATTGCCGACGCCACGACACTCACGGAGGCCGGATATGTCGGTGAGGATGTCGAGAATGTCCTGCTCAAGCTCATCAATGCGGCGGACGGCAACATAGAAGCGGCTGAACGTGGAATAATATTCATAGATGAGATTGACAAGATCGCAAGAAAGAGCGAGAACACGTCGCTGACGCGTGATGTCAGCGGAGAGGGCGTACAGCAGGCGCTCCTGAAGATAATAGAAGGCACTGTGGCCAGCGTCCCGCCTCAAGGAGGAAGAAAACATCCGAACCAGGAGATGCTGCAGATTGACACGACAAACATCCTTTTCATACTCGGAGGAGCGTTCGTCGGCCTGGACAAGATAATCGAACAGCGCACGGCGGAACATTCGATGGGCTTCGGCTCCAACGCAGGTCAGATGAGCGAGGAACAGAGAATGGACCTTCTCAATCAGGTGTCTCCTGACGACCTTGTGAAATTCGGAATAATACCTGAACTGATCGGCCGTATGCCGATAACAGTCGCCCTAAAGGAACTGACACGTGATGATCTGGTCAGGATACTGACGGAGCCGAAAAACGCAATCACCAGACAGTTCAAGGCCTCGTTCGCGATAGACGGCGTTGACCTTGAATTCGACAGGGAAGCAATAGAGGCCATCGCTGACGAGGCAATAAGGCAGAAGACCGGAGCGCGCGGACTAAGAACCATAGTCGAGAAGATGCTGATGGACGTGATGTTTGAGATTCCTGACTTCAAGGGAAAGAGCGTCTTCACCGTGACAAAGGACATAGTCACGAAGAAGGAGCACAAGGATATCCGGGAGCTTGTGCTGCCGGTACCGGAGCAGGCATCATAAAGAAGGGCGTCCTCTGAATCTTATACGCTTATTCGGAAGACGCCCGTAGTGTCTGTAAATTCCTCGCAGCGGCGCGCTCAGTCCTCCGTTTCAGATACAAGTCCGCGCCGCGCAAGTTCGGAAAGAATGATGCACACTATATCCTCCGGTGCCTTGCTGGCGGTGTCAATGACAAGATCCGCAGACGAATAATCAGTATTGTCTATTCCATAAAGCTCAAGATAGCGGCGGGAATCCTCCATGTCCCTCATCCTGGTGAATTCCCTTATCTGCTCAAGGCTTCCGCCTTCCCGCCTGAAAATGCGTCCGGCGCGGGTCTCGTCATCAGCAAGAAGATATACCTTGAGATCCGCGTTTCTCAGCATCCAGACCGCAAGACGGCTTCCCAGGACGCAAGACTCCTTCTCTGCAAGCTCAACCTGATGGGTGTCCACATATCTGTCATAAAAATCATCGTTTCTTGCGGCCTCTATTATGTCCGCAAGAGGAACTCCGCGCTCCGCCGCCATCTGCCTGAAAGTGTAGTTTATCAGTTTTACTCCAAGTCTCTGCGCAAGCATGGAACTGACAGTCGTGTTTCCACAGCCTGACTTTCCGCTCACGGCTACACGGATCTCTCCGCAAGGCACATATCCCATACAATCCTCCAGTAAAAATACAATGCTACTCCAGGTTTCTTGCCTGCTCGCGGATGTTCTCAAGCGCATCCTTCGCGGCTATCACCATCGCGCCGACCTCAGCGGACTGATTCTTGCTGCCTATGGTGTTTATTTCCCGGTTCATCTCCTGACAGATGAAATCAATCCTTTTTCCAGGCGCATGCCCCTCCTCCAGCTCGGACCTCATGGCCGATATATGGCTGAAGAGCCTGACAATCTCCTCGTTTATGGTGTACTTTACGAGCATGGCCGCAGTCTCCGTCATGATGCGGTTCTCGTCAGCGTCGTCTCCGAGAAGCTCATCGAAACGCCTCCTTATCTGCTCCCTGAATGTATCCTCCATTCTCGGCTGCCATTCACGGAAGAATCCCGCACATTCCTCAAGTCTTCCGAGCTTTGCGATTAGGTCGTCACGCAGATTCCCGCCTTCCCTTATCCTGTCCGACATGAAACGTGAGAACGCCACGTCAAAAACAGGCTCTATCATATCACGGTATCTGTCCATGTCATAGGAACGGTTCACGGTCAGAACACCGGGCTGACTCAGGATAAACTGTATAGATATTTCCTCCGCCCCCGCTCCTGCCTCCGCCGCCACCTTGCGGGCAGCCTCCATGTATGAACGTGCGAGCCCCGTGTCCGCA
Source organism: Treponema sp. UBA792 (assembly GCA_002296965.1). GTDB lineage: Bacteria > Spirochaetota > Spirochaetia > Treponematales > Treponemataceae > Treponema_D. The sequence goes on from DBIW01000017.1 coordinate 4,848, forward strand.
CTTATCTCCGCGGCCGAATTCAGCTCCCTTACACGTATATTCAGATCAACCTTTCCGCGGAGAACCTTCTCGGAAACTGAATTCCTGAAATACGGCTCCAGCTGGGCAAGATACGGAGGGAGACTTACAGAAAGATCAAGAAACCTGGAGTTGACCGACTTTATCTCCACGGACACGACCGCATCTCCGGACAATTTCTCCTCATAAGCATAACCAGTCATAGACGAAAGCATTTTCCGCTCCAAAATTCATGTTTTTATGAAGCCGATTCTACTCCAATCACGTCATATTTTCAATCACAGGGAACATGGAACAGCCCTTCTGTACACCGGAAAGATATTATGTTAATATAGCCGAAATATACAAATCCGCTCAGGATGCGGAAAAAGGAGTGTATCCATGCCAGACGGGTCGTTGCCCCTGCTGATTTCAATTGTAATCCTTGTGATTCTTTCAGGTTTCTTCTCCGCCACGGAGACGGCCTTCTCCTGCGTGAACAGAATAAAGCTCAGGACGCTGCACACGAACGGCAACAGGATGGCGGGAAAGGTCCTGAACCTCGCTGAGAAGAACTACGACAGGCTTCTCAGCACCATTCTCGTGGGAAACAACATAGTCAACCTGTCGGCCTCCACGCTGTCGGCGCTTCTTTTCGCGAAACTCCTTACAGACAGCCCGCTCAGCCCGTCGGTTGTGTCCACGGCGGTAATAACGCTGGCCGTCCTAGTGTTCGGCGAGATAACACCGAAATTCATAGCCAAAACAAGCCCTGACCGGATCGCGATGCTGTTCTATCCGGTGATAAGAATCTTCATGTACGTGTTCGCGCCCGTAAACGTCATTTTCAGCGCATGGAAAAAGCTGATCGCAGGAATCCTCAAGCTCAAGAGCAACGAGATCATAACGGAAGAGGAGATAATGACGATTGTGGAGGAGGCGCAGGAGGACGGAACGCTCAGACAGGAGGAGACAAGGCTCATCCGCTCGGTGATAGAATTCGACGACCTTGAGGTAGGCGACATCCTTGTGCCGAGGGTGAACATAGTCGCCGTGGACACATCCGAGCCGATGGAGGAGATAAGAAAGGTCTTCGTCTCCACCGGCTTCTCACGCCTCCCGGTATACAGGGACAGCATAGATTCGGTCATAGGCACGATACATGAGAAGGATTTCTACGGCGCCCTGATTGCCGAAGGAAAGAACCTTAAGGACATAATCCAGGAAGCGTTCTTCACGACAAAACATACGAAAATATCAAAGCTTCTCAAGCAGATGCAGAAAATGAAGGTCCACATGGCGATAGTCCTGGACGAGTACGGAGGAACACTGGGACTCGTGACGCTTGAGGATATTCTTGAGGAGCTGGTCGGGGAGATATGGGACGAGCATGACGAGGAGATAAGCCTGTTCAGGAAAATCTCAGACGACACGTACATAGTATCAGGAGATGCTCCGCTGAGCAAGCTGTTCGACAGGCTGGACCTTGACGGACTGGAGGATGACTTCGATGCCACGACTGTAAGCGGATGGGTCATGGAGCAGCTGGGAGAAATTCCGTCCGCGGGAAAGACGTTCACATTCAGGAATCTGTCCATAGAGATCACGAAATCCACACCCAAGAAAGTCCAGCAGGTAAAGATTATATGCGGTCCTGGACCTGATTCAGAAGAGGACTGACAGCAGTGCGCTCATCACGCCGCGAAGCGCACGGATAACCGTCCTATCCGCGCGGAGCCTTTGCGGGATCGACAGGCTGGCCGTTCTGAAACACCATGAATGTTATCTGGGGCTTTCCTGTTATTGAGTCAGATCCGGCCGTTCCCAGCTCCGCACCGGACACGACATAGTCACCCTTCCTGACTTTTATGGAGCCCATTCCGGTGTATGCATAGATGAGTCCGGTCTTTGACTGTACGAACAGAACCTGCCCGAATCCGCGGTAGACCCCCACATACATCACCGTTCCGGCCCTCACCGCGGTGACCGGCTCGTTCAGCTTCGCTGAGAGCTGGACACCGGAAACCTTTCCCTTCACATACGTAACATCAGGATTCCTCACCGGCCATGACGTGCTTCTGTCAGCCTCGGATGTGGCGCCGTATGTCCGAGTATCCGGAGCCGGTGACAGAATCTCCTGCCTCTCCTCATTGCGCGCCGCAGCTACGGCGGCAGCCTTCTCAGGCGCACGGATCTTAATCTTCTCTCCGGTCTTTAGCACCGCGGTCGAGTCCATTCCGTTAAGCGAGAGAAGCTCCGGAACCGTCATTCCGTTCCTGCGCGCGATGCCGTATAGCGTGTCGCCCTTCTGAACCGTATAAATCTCAGAGGCGGCGGCTGTCTTATCCGCATTCAAGCCGCCTGCGGCAGATAGCGCCGCCGCGGTCCCTATATCGGCAGTCGGAATCACAAGCTTCTGTCCGGCCTTCAGCACATCAGACTCGGACAGATTGTTGGCGGTCCTGAGCTCGGCTACGGTTATCTGGTATTTTCTGCTTATGGAATACAGTGTATCTCCCTTCTCCACCCTATATGTGGAGTCGGCGGACAGCGGCACCATGAAAAACATGAACATCATTGAGGAGAAAAGAAAAGCTATTTTTCCGGCTGAAAGAATTTTCATGGTCATATTATCGGCAGAAAAGACGGCCTGCGTTATCACAAAATTATGCCGCTGAAAAAATCATGCACACGGATGCCGCTTATCACCTCGTCAACTCCGTAATGGCTGAGCATGTCGCTTCTGCCGCGCCTCAGGTGCTCGGATGTCGTTCCATGGCGGATCGACACGTCAGCCTCCATAAGCGCGGAGAAATGATCGGCGATCCTCACAAGCCTTCCGTCAACAGGAGAGAATTCATCCGAATTGTACATTGAATTCATCTCGTCCCAGGTGACCCGGCGCGGCTTTCCGTCAAGAATTATCCTGTCGGAGAATTCATCGCTGGTGAAATACATCAGCTCCCCGGCGAAGAACGGCTCCATAAGCGGAACAAGCTCCCTGCTCACGATCTCGTCCTCGATTCTCTTGACTATGCTCGGAAGCTCGTCCGTGGCACGCTTTACGGGAGAAATTATGTCCCGCGTAACGGATTCCGGAAGATCATGAAAAAGTCCGCTGAAAAAATCATTCACGGATCTTCTCACGCAGAACCCGGCTCCTGTCTCCCTTCCCAGAAGAAGCGTCATAACGGCGACATAAAAGCAGTGGCCGAGCACGCTGGTTCTTGGAACGCGCGGTGTCTGGTTCCATCTGCACTGGAACCGCAGCTGCTCTATTTTCATGATGAAGTCAAACGGCTTCTGCCCGGTGACAAGCTTCTGGACGCCCTCAAGATCAAGATACGGCTGCAGTCCCGATTTCAGCTCGGCCTCAATTCCGACAGTCCGCGCAGGCTCGTTCACTACGGAAAGCATGTCAAGCTCCCTTATCGTGGAATACCTGTGGGCCGCCTCGTACACATGGACAGCCGCCTTTGTACGGTCAGGGACAGGAATGGAGCCGGACTTCTGGCCTATATAAATCGTGAACCCGGAAAAAAGCCCGTCATCTTTTATAAGGCTTCTGTACTGGTTCAGAACCCATTCGTTCAGATGCATATATTCATCAGGATAATCACGCTTGAGCATCTGCTGAACTGGAGCCTTTATGTCACAGAGGGCTATCTTTCTGAGCAGATCGAACACGGAGGCGTAGACCATCCACTCCCAGTCGATATAAACACCCTTGTGCTCCTCGTATTTTCCTATTATATAGGCAAGCACCATTTTTTCTCCGGCCTTGTCCATCTCCACAAGGTCAAACGGACGGACAAGATCGTTCCACCGCTGGATTGAGAAACCTTCAAAAATCCTGAGAGCAAGATTTCTTTCCATGCCGCACCTAATTGCTCAGTCCGGTCCGGTGGTCGGAGTCCATCTTCTCCTTCCATACCACGGCCTTTTTCTTGATCTCCTCCGCCTGCTCGCGGTTTCCAAGAAGGATATAAAGCCTGTGGAGTGCCAGAAGATACTTGATCGCGCTCCTCATGTCGTCTATGCGCCTTGTGGAAAGCTCATATCTGTCCCGGTAGGCCGTCGCCGATGAATTCAGCAGCTTCTGTATCATTCTTATATACAGGACCGTGGTCTCATAATCCGGACTGTTCGGATCAAAATAGTCACGCGCAGCCGCCTTCATGTCAATCAGGTTCTTCGTGACGGTGACAGCCCGTCCCTCAAGCTCCACGAATGACCACTTCCATTTGCTGTTATCGCCGAACGCGTCCTTGAGCAGCGTTATCACAAGTCCCAGCTTCCTGACAAGCTCATATCGCTTGGAGATTTTTACGGTGGAAATCTTCTCCTGGCACGGCGCAAGATCCGAATACGGAATGTCTATCGCTGCGGTCACAATCTCCTCAAGGTATATTATCGCCTTGTAGAGTATTTTTCTGGCGTCGTTCAGAGCGTCGTTGTTCTTCACTTCCATAACCTTGAGCGACAGCGTATTCTGCGCTATATACAGGGAGGCTACATATATCATGTCCTCGCAAAGCATGAATTTCTTAAGCTCGGAGGCGGGATCCCCGTTCCCGATGACATTCAGCATTGTCTTCTCCTTCTCAAGAACCGCATTTATCCTGTCCTTGTAGGGACGCACGGCCTCCGCAAAATGAAGCCTGGCATCTTCCGAAACTTTAGCCATCAGTTACCTCCGCTGAATTTTCTTAACATTGTCCTGGCATGTTCAAGCGACTGCTCCGTATCAGCATCGCCCGACAACATCCGGGCTATTTCGGCGACCCGCTCTTCTCCTGTCACCTGATGCACATTTGATGATGTGATTCCACCCGAAACAGCCTTCTCGACCTTTATCTGATTATCGGCATAAACGGCGATGCTCGCAAGATGTGTTATGCAGAAAACCTGCTTTGTCCGGGCCAGGAATTTCAGGTGCTCGCCCACGGCCACGGCCACACCTCCGCCGATTCCCGTATCTATCTCGTCAAATATAAGAGTTCCGACAGTATCGCCCATCGCAAAAATGGTCTTGAGGGCGAGCATGACGCGCGACAGCTCTCCTCCGGATGCGATTTTCGCAAGAGGAAGCATGGGCGCGCCCGGATTCGCACTTATCATGAATTCTATGTCGTCGGTTCCGTAAGGACCGCACTTCTGCACGACATCGTCGGAGGCGCTCTTGTCCCGGATGCTCACGCCAAATCTGGTTCCGTCCATTCCCAGCTTTGACAGGATCGCCTCAACTTCGGAGGAAAGAGATGAAGCCGCGGCACGTCGCGCATCCGACAGGATCTTGGCCTCGGAAAGAACCTTCCGGCCGAGATCGGCGACCTCCTTTTCCATGGCGGCTCTCGCTCCTCCCGCGGCGGAATTCTCCTCTATAAATCTCCTTGCGGATGACAGGTAGTCCGTAACCTCTGAGAGAGGAGCGCTTACGGACGACGCATATTTCTTCTTCAGATTGAAAATAAGTGAAAGCCTCTCCTGCACCGCCTGAAGTCTCGCAGGATCAAAAACCAGTTCCTGCATATAGGAGCTGAATTCGTCGGCAATGTCGGAAATCTCATAAAAGGCGGCCTCAACCCGCGAGTCAAGCGCAGAAAGCTCCGGATCCAAGGAAAACGCGCCAGATGAACCGCGCCGGATTCGCTTCATCATCTGGACAACCCCGGAATCTCCGGACGAAAGCATTCCGTTTATCTCGTCCACCGCGGAATATATCTTCTCGTATGACAGAAGCTTTGTCTCTTCGGCTGCAAGCGTCTCGTCCTCGCCCGGCTTCAGCCCGGCCTCCTCTATTTCAGCGGCAGCGAAGCGCATCATCTCAAGCTTCCGCCCGCGTTCCTGCTCGGAGCCGGCGAATTCGTCCAGTCTCGCCCGCTTCGCCGCAAGCTCCGCATAGAGAGCAGTGAATTCAGACACTCTGGCCGTAAGTCCCGCCCTGGCATCCAGAAATTTTCTGTGCTCGGAGACCTTCATCAGGGACTGATGCTCATGCTGTCCGTGGATATCAACAAGAAATGATGAGAATGCGGCAAGTTCCGTTCTTGTGACCTGCACATCCCCGATCCATGCTCCGGACTTTCTGTTTGACCTGATGAATCTTCTTATCAGAATCCGCCCGTTCTCCGTCGAAATTCCCCTTGCCATAAGCCATTCCGCGGCAGACTCAGGAGACTCTTGAGACCCGGAATCAACGGAAGAACCGCCCTCCACGGAGAATACAGCCGATACGGACGCTTCAGATGCGCCGGCTCTTATCTGCTGGACATCGGCACGTCCGCCAAGCAGAAACGAAAGGGCACCTATCAATATCGACTTTCCAGCTCCTGTCTCGCCGGAGAAGACCGTGAATCCCCTACCGAATTCAAGATGATCGTTCTCAATGAGGGCAAAATCCTTTATCGTAAGTTCCTCAAGCATGTGGACCTCCAGACCAGTTCAACTTTGATCTAAGCGCGGTATAGAATCTGCCGGCCGTACAGAACACAAGCTGCACCTTCCGCTCAGTTCTCCTTATTCTTATCACATCACCCTGAAACAGCGGCACCGGCTCCTGGCCGTCCACCGTCATACATATATTCCTTGTCCTGCACGGCAGAACAGTCACCTTGAGACCGCCGTCATGGGCAAGCACAATCGGACGGCTGGACAGGGAGAACGGATTCACGGGAGTCATTACGACAGCATCCAGCTCAGGATCTATTATGGGGCCTCCGGCCGATGCGGAATATGCGGTGGAGCCGGTCGCCGTACAGAAAATCAGACCGTCCGCTTTGAGCGAGCAGAGATGAAGCGAATTGTACTCCACATCAAGCGACACTGTCCTTGCGGCACGCTCCGCGCTTATAACCACATCATTAAGCCCGGTCAGTTCCGCAGCGACGGCTCCATTCCTGACGAGAGTGGCGCGGAGCATTGTCCGTTCGGCGACAGGCGCGGCGCCGGAAAGAAAATCGTCCAGATGGGAACGCCATTCATCCGGCTGGACGGATGATATAAAGCCGAATTCCCCGAAATTCACAGGAAAAACCGGAATTCCCGCCGCGACACAGCTTCTCGCGGCAAAAAGGACAGTTCCGTCGCCTCCGAGCGTTATCACGAAATCATAGCCTTCCGCATCAAAACCGGAAGTGAACCCGTCAAAATCAAGAAAACAGCTCTCTATGTCACGGCCGGAAAGATATGCGGACACAGAAAGAGCGACAGCCCGCGAATTCTCCTTGCTTGTGTTGACGACAATAAGAACTTTTTTCATGTTATTACTTACGGAAGCGACCCGAGCACCTTTGAAATCCTCGCGCACTCGGAATGTGTCAAACGCGGATAGAGAGGAAAGTGCGCACACCGGAGATGCAGTGACTTGGCATGAATACAGGATGCTGACGGCTCCTCAAAAAAATCTATGACCGATCCGGCAAAAGCGGGAGCTATCTCTATGTCCTTTCTGGCCGCATACTGTCTGACATCCCTGAACGGACTTGAAAGAACAAGAGGAAAGCAAGAGGCGGTCGAGGCATCATCCATTCCGCGGACGAGCATCTTGTGCCGGCCGATCATGCATGAATGCTGATAAAGAGAGAAAATTTCCTTTCTTGCGGCCTCATTTCTAGGAAATTCCTTCAGCTGAATCCAGGCAAGCGCAGAATTCAGATCCGGCAGCAGATCCGTTACGGGAGCACCGTCCGCAAGTCGTTTAAGGACAATCCATTCACGGCGGCCCGGAGCCATAAGCACCGCGCCTCCTCCTCCTGTGACGACATCACGCTCCTCAAGACCGAGTATGGAATACGCACCGAAAAGTCCAGCCTTTCTGCGGCCTGTCTCATTTCCCTGCTCATCAAGTTCCGGCAGGGACGCGCCTGCTGACATGGATATATCCTCTATCACAGGAATTCCGCACTGGAGAATTTCTGCGAAATCGGGAAGGATTCCTTCCGCCTCATGAAGAACCAGCGCACGGCCACCCCCGGCGACACCTCCGGCGACAGTTTCTGCAGAAACCAGCGCAGTCTCCTCCTCCACATCAAGGACAACAGGCAAGAATCCCTCAGACTGAAGAAACTGATACTGCCATGCCGGAGCAAGAGCGGAAATCATGACCTTCTCTCCGATTCCGATTCCCAGCGCACGCAGCGCATATCCGAGTGCGACAGCAGGACTGCGGCAGGCTATCGCCCCGTCACATCTGAAGAATTCCTTCACCTGCTGGATAAGCCTTCCGTTCAACTCGCCAGGTCCGATCTTCTCATCGACCATACAGGTGAGAACCGCATCCATCTCTTTTCTGCGTATTGTGGAACTGTAAGTCTGTATCATTTACTGGATATCTATGATTTTCTGGAGTTCTTTCGGATTGAACAGCTTGCGGATATTCAACATTATGAGATAACCGTTCTCCTCGCGGATGACTCCTTCTATATACTCGGTGCCGATTCCGCTGAGCATCTGAGGAGGCTCCTTCACATCCTCACGCCTCACCGTGACAACCCTGGCGACACGGTCTATGATGATTCCGATCTTGCTGTCATCTATGTTAAGTATGATGAATCCGCCCTCAAAGTCATCGCTGCTGCTGTCTTTCGGCACAGACTGGATTCTGAAACGCTTGTGCAATGCGATTATCGGAATTATCTCACCGCGGAGATTTATTATTCCCTCCACATAATATGGAGCGTTCGGAATCACACGTACATTCTGAAGCCTTACAATCTCCTTGACATCCATAATATTCACACCGTACAGCTCATCACCGAGCTGGAAGGTCACAAGTTGAAACTGAGAATCTTCTGTAGCCATAGCATCTCCTAAAGACTCAGCACCGTAACGGCGGCACTGTTCTTCTATAATAACCATAAAACCAACCTTTTGCAACCTGACGTATCCGTAAAATTCCGGTCAGGAACCATAACCCGGCGCACGGACGGACGGTTCAGTCAACACAGAACAGGGTCATAGCATCAACTCTCCGGATGCCGGCCTTACGGAGAAGAACGGCGCAGCTCTCAAGGGTGGCTCCGGTCGTGCAGACATCATCTATGAGGCAGACACGTTCAGGAACAATCCCTCCGTTTCCTCCAAGCTCGGACAGAAATCTTCGCGGAGACGCAAGGGCATAGGAATTCCCCATGGAGGAAAGTCTTCCCTTTCTGTCGAGCTTCTTCTGCTCAGATACGCTGCGCCTGACAAGAAGCCTCATCACCCTGAATCCGTAGCGGAATTCGAGAAAACGGGCGAGCTCCTCCACCTGATCCCAGCCCCTCTGCCTTATCTTTCCGGGACGGGGCGGAACAGGAACAATCCATGCATCACCCCTACTTCTGAGAGCCTCTGCCATAAGTTCCGCAAAAAATCCGGACAGAGCGCGTTTTCCGCGGATCTTCCACCCGAACAGAAGCTCCCGGTTCCAAAGCCTGTACGGGAAAAGCGGCGTCACCTCCGATGTATGCCGGAGAACACGTGATGTCCTGCACTGCATACACATTCCGTCACAGGAAAGCAGAACCTTTCCGCAAACCGCACACCTTCGGACCGAGAGAATTCCGGCGACACTAAAACGGTTCATGCGACAGCCGGAACAGACAGGAATCATGAGCGAAATGCGGCCGCAGACTGCGCATTCCTCACCTCCTCCAACAGCGGACACGATGAACCTGAGAGCCGTCACGGGCACCGTTCCCATGCGGAACAAAAGACCGCGTGCGGCATGAAACTTCCTCATCATATATATAATTGAAAAAAACATGCAGAAACATGAAGTCATCTCATGTATAATGACGTTTTTATTTTTTACGTAAACCAATTGACATAAAATACCAATATATGTAAACATTACAGAATGAAAAACCACATAAGATTTGTATTCACGGTCATGTTTGCGGCCGTAATATCAGCAGGATGCTTCATATCGATACCTGCCGGAGCATCAGGAATTCCAATTGTTCTGCAGAATATGTTCGTGATAACCGCCGCCTGCACGCTCGGCGGTACAGGCGGCTTCTGGGCCTCAATCATATTCATATCAGCCGGGATTCTTGGACTTCCTGTGTTCAGCGGCGCAAGGGGCGGACTAGCGCATCTTATGGGACCGACGGGAGGCTTCATCATCGGATATGCGGCCGGCGCGCTTGCCGCCGGACTTATCGCGGGAAAACCATCGCCGGATGAGAAGAAACCGGAATTCATCCGCATGGCAAGGACATCACTGGCCGCCGCCGCCGGATTCATGATTCTCTATATACCCGGAATCCTCTGGTTCATGCACAGGACAGGAAAAGGCCTCGCCGCCGCACTCACCTTGTGCGTGATTCCGTACATTCCGGGCGACATCATAAAAGCAGTGCTTACGGTGGCGCTCTGCGCAAAGACAAGACCGGCCGCAGCAGCCTACATGGAAAAAAAATGACGGCCATATCTCTGGAAAAAATCAGGAAGTCATTCCGGAATCCGGACGGAGGCGAAGGCTTTACCCTGGGAGAAATATCTCTCGCGATTGAGTCCGGAACCACGGCGATGATAGGCGGCGCGAACGGCTCTGGAAAAAGCCTGCTCATGTCAATAACGGCCGGACTCGAACGGCCCGACTCAGGAAAAGTGACTGTAACGGCCCCGGACGGAAAGCCTGCAAAGGCAGGACTTGTATTCCAGGATGCGGACAGCCAGATTCTAGGCTCGACGCCTGAGGAGGACGTGATGTTCGGGCTACTGAACTGCGGATTCACAAAACGCGAGGCGGAAATCCGGACAGCAGAGGCGCTCAGGCAGGTCGGGCTTTACGGAAAACGCGGCCTGACGGCAAGAATGCTTTCAGGCGGAGAAAAACGCAGGCTTGCGGTAGCCGCGATGACGGCGATGGACAGACCCGTAATAATCCTTGACGAGCCGTATGCGAACCTCGACTACGACGGCGTGCGCCAGGTGAACAGCGTCATAAGGATGCTTCAGGAACAGAAAAAGACGGTGATAATACTTACCCACGAGACGGAAAAATCGCTTGCGCTGTGCGGAAGACTGATAATACTATACAGGGGAAAAAAAGTTTTTGACGGTACGCCGGAAGACGGCCTGAAACAGAATCTGCCCCAATGGGGAATCAGAAATCCACTCGCGTCATACTCCAGAAAGGATGACCTTGCATGGTGACGCAGGAAAATTTTCTCACGTTCGCAGCAGGAACCTCGTTCCTGCACAGGCTGCCGGCATGGATCAAGATCATGTTTCTTCTGGCCACAGGTCCCGCCGTGATGCTGTCCCCGGCCGTTGTATGGATTCCCTTCTCCATGCTGACCGCCGCCGCAGCCATGTCATGCGGCCAGACACGGAAAGGAATTCCTGCCGCGGCAAAGGCGTCTCTCGCCTATTTCCTGATTTTTTACATGGCGTCGCTCATTTCCGGAATTTCAGGAGGAGTGTCCGGAACAGAATTTCCGGCGGTTCTCATTCCCGCCAAAAATGACATCCTTCAGTCGGCCAGACTTTTTTCCGCGCTTCTGTCCGCATCCGCAGTATACACAACAACATCTCCGGTCCAGATAGCGGAGACGATAGGAAAAACCGCAGCGTTCATGACAGAAAAAGGAAAAACGGCGAAACCAGGAACAGCGGCGGTATCACTCTCGCTGCTGCTGGTCATGATTCCGGCAGTATTCGACGTATGGAACGAAGTCTCCGCCGCATGGAAAGCCAGGGGCGGAAAAAACGGCATCAGAAAGGCGGTCATCCTGATGCCGGTGTTCCTGAATCTCTGTCTGGACAAGGCGGACCGAATCTCAGATGCGGCAAGAAACCGCTCAAGCTAGAATCCTATTTCTTCCAGCCGTCATATCTTCCGCACTCAAGGATGCGCCGGGCATTCCCGACGCTTTCGGCGGATGGCGATGCCGTGTCCTTCAAAGGATAGTCCATTCCCAGATCCCTGTACTTCATCGCGCCGAGACCATGATATGGAAGCACCTCCACACGCATCACGTTATGAAGCGACCTGATGAAATCCCGCGTGCGCTCAAGATAAAGCTCGCTGTCCGTAATCCCCGGAACAAGCACATGACGGATCCATATAGGCTTTCCTATTTCATCCAGAAAACGGAACATGTCGATTATGTTTTTTCCCGTGTGTCCGGTAAGCTTAAGATGCTCCTGCTCGTCGATGTGCTTTATATCCATCAGAAGAAGATCGGTAACATCCATAAGCCGCCTGAATTTCTCGAACCACTCGCCTTCCCTTGTGAACGGCGCGCCGGCCGTATCTATGCAGGTGTTTATTCCCTTCTCCTTCGCCTTCGAGAGCAGCTCAAGCAGAAAATCCAGCTGAAAGAGCGGCTCGCCTCCGCTTACGGTTATTCCTCCCTTCTTGCCCCAGTATTCACGGCAGGTAAGAGCCTCCTCTATAAGCTCATCCGCAGAATAAAGCTTTCCGTCCGTAAGTTTCCATGTGTCCGGATTATGGCAGTAAAGGCAGCGGAGCGGACAGCCTGAAAAAAATATTATGAAGCGGACTCCCGGTCCGTCTACGGAGCCGAACGACTCAAGCTGATGTATATATCCTTTCATATAGAATTCCCTCATAAAAAAAAGCCCCCGCGGAACCGGACAAGGCTACGCGGAGGCATCACAACCTGCAGCTAGCGCTGATTACAGGCTTGCATGGCAGGTACGTGCGATAACATCATCCTGCTGTTCTTTTGTAAGATTGATGAAGCGGACGGCATATCCTGAGACCCGGACAGTGAAGTTCGCATATTCAGGTTTCTCCGGATGGGCCTGGCAGTCCTTGAGCTTCTCCACGCCGAACACATTGACATTCAGGTGATGCGCGCCCTTGTCAAAATATCCGTCAAGCACGCTTACAAGATTTCCGATGCGCTCGTCCTCGTCATGTCCAAGGGCATTCGGATTGATTGTCTGCGTATTGGAGATTCCGTCCAGCGCATATTTGTACGGAACCTTCGCGACAGAGTTGAGGGATTTGATGAGCCCCTTCGTCTCGGCTCCATAGCACGGATTGGCTCCCGGAGAGAACGGCTCGTGGGCCTTGCGTCCGTCCGGAAGCGCGCCCGTAGCCTTTCCGTACACGACATTTGATGTAATCGTGAGAATTGACGTAGACGGCTCGGCGTTGCGGTATGTCGGATGCTTCCTGATTTTCGCCATGAAATCCTTGAGAAGCCATACGGCTATGTCGTCCGCACGGTCATCATCCTGTCCATAGCGCGGGAAATCACCCTCAATCTCGAAATCGCTTGCAAGACCGTGGTCATCGCGGATCACCTTGACCTTGGCATACTTTATCGCGGAGAGAGAGTCAACCACATGTGAGAATCCGGCGATACCGGTGGCGAACGTGCGGCGCACGTCAGTATCTATCAGGGCCATCTCGGCGGCCTCATAATAATACTTGTCATGCATATAATGAATCAGGTTCAGCGTGTTCACATAAAGATCCGCCAGCCACTCAAGCATCACGTTGAATTTGCGCATGACCTCATCGTAATCAAGATACTCGGAGGTTATAGGCTGAAGCTCCGGTCCGACCTGAGCATAAGGCGTAAGACCGGCACCCTCGTCCTTTCCGCCGTTGATCGCGTAAAGAAGAGCCTTGGCGAGATTAGCGCGCGCTCCGAAGAACTGCATCTCCTTTCCGGTCTGTGTCGCAGAGACGCAGCAGCAGATTGAATAGTCGTCACCCCAGATCGGGCGCATCACGTCATCGTTCTCATACTGGATTGACGAAGTGTCGATAGAGATTTTCGCGGCATAGCGGCGGAATGACTCAGGAAGCCTCTTGGAATAGAGCACCGTGATGTTCGGCTCCGGAGACGGCCCCATGTTCTCAAGCGTATGGAGGAAACGGAAGTCATTTTTCGTGACTTCGGAGCGTCCGTCCTGTCCAAGTCCGGCGACCTCAAGCGTAGCCCAGATAGGATCTCCGGAGAACAGCTGGTTATATGACTCGATACGCGCAAAGCGGACCATACGGAATTTCATGACTATATGGTCAACAAGCTCCTGGGCCTTCTCCTCCGTGAGAATTCCCTTCTTAAGATCGCGCTCGATATATATGTCAAGGAACGTGGATATACGGCCGACTGACATTGCCGCACCGTTCTGCGTCTTGATTGCGGCGAGATAGCCGAAATACAGCCACTGGAACGCCTCCTTTGCGGTTGAGGCGGGCTTTGAGATGTCATATCCGTAAAGGGCGGCCATGGCCTTTATTCCCTTGAGAGCCTTTATCTGCTCGGCGATCTCCTCGCGCTGACGGATGATGTCCTCGGTCATCGTTCCGTCTCCGCAGTCCAGCTTGTCCTGCTCCTTCTGCGCGATAAGATAGTCTATACCGTAAAGGGCGATACGGCGGTAATCGCCGACAATGCGTCCGCGTCCGTATGTGTCGGGAAGACCGGTAAGGATATGCGCCTTGCGGGCCGCACGGATCTCAGGGGTGTACACATCGAACACCGCATCCGAATGAGTCTTGTGGTATTCGGTGAAAACCTTGTGGAGCTCCTTGTCTGACTCGTATCCGTACATCTGTGTCGACTGCTCGGCCATCTTGATTCCGCCGAACGGCATAAAAGCCCTTTTGAGCGGCTTGTCCGTCTGAAGTCCGACGACCTGCTCCAGCTCCTTTCCGTCAGCGCAGATATATCCCGGTCCGTGAGATGTAAGTCCGGTCACGATATCCGTATCCATGTCAAGGACACCGGAACGCTCCTTTCCGTCAAGTCCGACGGATTTCTTGTTGTGCTCCGCCTTCTGCAGCTTCTGGAGCTCATCGAACAATTTTCTTGTGGCCTCTGTGGGGCCCGCAAGGAAAGACTGATCTCCACTATATTCTGTATAGTTACTCTGGATAAAATCGCGGACATTCACCTCGCTTGTCCACAGACCTTTCGGGTTGAAGCCATCCCATTCAGTTCTCATTTCCATCATGAAACCTCATAATTTGTTTTTTTGCCGCCGGAGCGGTTCCGGCAGCTGATCATAAACTCAACTTCGGTCTAGGATTTTAATGCAAAAAACACCTTCTTTCAATATATAATAGGAAAATGTTTGCAAACCGTCATATTTATTTGTAATAACTACAATATTATATTAATAACACAAAAACAGAATGTCAATATCCGGACACAAAAAAGGCCGCCCCCATGGACGGCCGCGAATTCTGTCAGCTGTTCTGTGACTCCTGTTTTCTGGCTTCCTCCTCCTCCTTCTTCGCCTCCTTCTTGTCCTTTATATCGGCAGCACCGATAAAAAGACAGATTAGGCCGATAAAGGCCGCCAGCACCGGAGCGCATCCCTTAAGGAACGACACGACGTCAGCTCCCCAGGCAAGGGGAAAAGCCGGTATCACGGAAAAAACAGTAAAACAGATGAACACTACACCTATCACAATCGAAAGCACAAGCATCTCCTGTCAATTGGATTTGACAATAAATCTAGCACAAATTTCCCGTCTGAACAAGTAAAAAAGCCGATTGCAAAGCCCTCTCAAAATGATTATACTCGCGCGCATGGACAGAAAATGCTTCTCCGCGGCGTTCAGGACATCTCTTCCTGTGCTTTTCGGATACCTTGCGATCGGAATCGCATTCGGTCTGATGATTACAGATGCCGGCTACCCGTGGTGGATGTCTCCGGTGATGAGCATAACGATGTATGCCGGAGCCGGGCAGTATATGGCGGCAGGACTTTTCGCCGCCGGAGTTCCGCTCGGAATGATAGTAATAACGGAGCTCCTGGTGAACATCAGGCACATTGTTTACGGACTCTCGCTGATAACGAAATTCAACGGATGCGGAAAATGGAAGCCATATCTTGTATTCGCCCTGACGGACGAGACATATTCACTTCTGACATCGACTGACGTGCCGGAGGGAATGGATTCCGGCAGCTTCTACGGAACGGTCGCGCTGCTTGACCACATATACTGGATCGCCGGAGGACTGATAGGCGCGGCGGCAGGCACCATACTTCCCTTCAGTCCGGACGGTGTTGATTTTGCCCTTACAGCGCTGTTCCTTGTGCTTACGGTTGACCAGATCGAGAAGACAAAGGATTATTTTCCGCCGGCTGTAGGAGCCGCAGCCACCGTCATACCGGTGATACTTTACAGAAAAGGAATAATCGGAGAGAGCAGCAACATCCTTATAATCGCGCTTGCGGCGGGAATCGCGGTGACGGCGGCGGCAAGAGGTTCATTCATGAGAAACAGGCGGAAGGAAAAGATCCGGGGAATTCAGGACGGAGTACAGGAGAAAATATGAGCGGACTCAGCATAAAACAGGCTCTCGTGGCGACATTGCTTTCCGCAGCCGTAATACTGGCGGAACGCGCGTTTCCGTTCCTGCTGTTCTCAAAGCATGAGCCGCCGAAAATAATAAGGTTCATAGAAAAATACATTCCCCCGATGGTCATGTCGGCGCTGTTCGTATACTGCCTAAAGGATATGGATTTCACCCTGCCCGGAGGAGAAGGATGCGTCCCATATATCGCCGGAATCGCGGTGACACTGCTGACATATATATGGAAGCACAATCCGCTCGTCAGCATATTCGGAGGAACCGGCATATATATGATCCTAACCAGAATTCTTTAACAGCCGCAGCATCAGCTTCGGAACTTTTTTCCCAAACTTTTCCGAAACGTATTGACATAAAAACGTATAAACATCAATCTATGCGTTATAAAACTAAAAACCAGACGGTTGTATGCGCCGGCATACAGCGCAATGATTTTTTTTACCGTATGTATATACGGTTTATTTTTTTCATAAGAGGTTGCTTGAGTTGAAAGGAAGTCAGGTTACCATTGACCACGTGTCAAAGCAGTTCGGAGATTTCATCGCACTTGATGACATAAATTTTACCATAAAGCCCGGAGAATTCTTCTCGCTGCTCGGACCGTCAGGATGCGGAAAGACGACCCTCCTCCGCATAATAGCCGGCTTTGAGTTTCCTGACGACGGAGCGGTGCTTTTTGACGGAAACAACGTAATTCCGTTTCCTCCCGACAAGAGGCATTCCAACACCGTTTTCCAGACATACGCGCTTTTTCCGCACATGTCAGTCTATGACAACGTGGCCTTCCCGCTAAGACTCAAAAAGCTCCCCAAGGACGAGATTGACGCCAAGGTCCGTGAGTATGTCCACCTTGTACAGCTTGACCAGCACATATACAAAAAGCCGAACCAGCTTTCCGGCGGACAGAAGCAGCGTGTCGCCATAGCGCGCGCCCTGATAAACGAGCCGAAAGTTCTCCTGCTGGACGAGCCGCTCTCCGCGCTTGACGCGAAGCTGCGCGCCAACCTCCTGATAGATCTTGACAACCTTCACGACAAAATCGGCATAACATTCATCTACGTAACCCACGACCAGAGCGAAGCCCTCTCCGTATCGGACAGAATCGCGGTAATGAACCAGGGGCACGTGCTTCAGATAGGAACACCGTTCGAGATATACGAGAGTCCCGCGACACAGTTCGTGGCACAGTTCATCGGCGAGACAAACCTGTTTGACGCCGAGGTCGTGGACTGCATTCCGTTCAGGGCTCCGGCTTCGGACGAGGAGGAGCACATGGTGACTCTTTGCGTGCCCGAACTGGGACAGCAGGCTCCGCTTGCAAGCGACACCGAGGCGACAGCCGCGCTTGACAGGTATATGCAGGTCACGGACTACGAGCATACCGAGAAAGGACAGAAAGTCGCAGTCACCGTCCGTCCTGAAAAGATAAGGATAACGCTTGAGCCGCCGGAAACAGGCGGACGTACCGACATAAACGTGTTCTGCGGCACGGTCGAGGAGCCGATATATTCAGGTTTCCAGTCCAAATTCTACGTCAAGCTTCAGACCGGGAAGATAATAAAGGTATTCAAGCAGCACACCGACTATATGGATCAGGGACCGGTAATAAGATGGAAGGACAAGGTGTATGTCTCCTGGTCTGCTGATGACGCATACATAGTAGAGGACATCGACAAATGAGTACCGGAAAGCAGAAAGAGACACCGCTGCCCGCCGGAAACAGAAAATCCGCGGGAACATTCTACGCATGGCCGATGGGAATATGGTTCATCGTGTTCTTCATCGCGCCAATAGTCATAATCTTCATATACAGTTTCCTGAAGAAAGGACTTTACGGCGGTGTGGAGCCTAAATTCTCGCTCGACGCATACAGGCAGATGCTCAACCCGAAATACGGCGTGATTGTTCTCAGGACACTCAAGGTATCGCTAATATCGACCGTCATAACGATTCTCGTATCGCTTCCGTGCGGATATGCGATGGTCAGAAGCAGGCATCAGACTCTGCTCCTTTTCCTCGTGATAATCCCGTTCTGGACAAATTCTCTGATAAGGATTTTCGCCTGGATGTCGATTCTGAACAACGACGGGCTGCTGAACCAGATTCTGCTGAAGCTGCACATAATAGACTCGTATCTTCCGCTCCTCTACAACCAGAAGGCGGTCGTACTCGTGTCGGTATATATGTACATTCCGTACGCGGTGCTCCCGATATTCACGGCGATAGACCGCTTCGACTTCTCGCTGCTTGAGGCCGCGCGCGACCTTGGAGCGACAAAAACGCAGTCCATGACAAGAATTCTTCTTCCGGGAATAAAAAGCGGCGTGATTTCCGCGCTCATATTCACATTCATCCCGATTTTCGGAGCATACACCGTTCCGCTCATTGTCGGCGGAAAGGACTCGTATATGCTCGGAAACATCATCGTCGATCAGGTCCAGAGAACCCGCAACTGGCCGCTGGCCGCGGCGTTCAGCATGGTGATAACGCTTGTCAGTATCGCCGGAATAATCTGGATAACAAAATCCAACGGAACCGGCGCAAAATCCGCGAAGAATACGGCCAGGGAAGAAAACTACACTTCCGCCCGGAGATGACCGCGGGCAGCCGGAACATTTCTTGAATTTGGAGGAAAGATGAACCATCCTTTTTATATATTCCTTCACAGCGCGATGTCAGGCAGGGGACGCCCGAACGGAGAGCCGTCGCGCCACGCGCGCAAAAACTGGAAGAACAGGCAGAGGAATTTCTCGTTCTCAAAGACAGTGCTTTATCTTACGCTACTGTTTCTCTTCATTCCGCTTTTCGTGATAATAATATATTCCTTCAACGAGGGAAAAAGCGCGGAATTCACACGTCCGTCGCTGATCTGGTACAGACAGCTGGTCACCGGCTCCGGCGACCTCTGGCGTTCGCTTCTGAACAGCGTGATTGTCGCCCTGTCATCGGCATTCGTATCGACGGTCCTGGGAACGGCGGCCTCAATCGGCGTGAACTGGTACAGCTTCCGCGGAAAGAAATTCATAAACACAATCACCTACCTGCCGATGGTTCTGCCGGAGGTAATAGTCGGAATATCAATGCTGATCTTCTTCAGCGGAATAAGGCTTCCGCTGGGACTGTTCACGATTTTCGCCGCGCACACGACATTCTGCCTGCCTTTCGTCTACCTCATGGTGAACGCGCGCCTGGACGAATTCGACTTCTCAATTGTGGAGGCGGCGCATGATCTCGGTGCCACGGAGATTCAGACAATGACGAAAGTGGTGATTCCGGCGATAATGCCGGGAATCATGTCCGGATTCATGCTCGCGGTCACAATGTCCCTTGAGGATTTCGTCATAACGTTCTTCGTGGCGGGGCCGGGTTCCACCACCCTGCCGCTTTATGTGTATTCAATGATAAGATTCGGAGTATCACCGGTGATAAACGCGCTGTCGTTCGTGATGATAATATTCACTTGCCTGATAGCGTTTCTGCTCCGCAAGGGGCTGAAGAATTTCGCCGCAAGCCACTAGTTCCAATGTACAACCGGAATTCCACGTCCCTGTGGAATTCCTACGCGCAGAAAGGAAGTCGTTGATCATCACTCTGCGCATCGGGACAGAAGTCCCATCACTCTTCTTTTCAGAGGGTTCAAAATGAAAAGAACCGCTTTTTCTGCAATGGCCGCCGTAATCTGCGGCTGTATCGGGTTGTCATCATGCTCACGCGGAGACGACAACACATTGTATCTGTTCAACTGGACATACTACACACCGGATTCAGTGCTCAGACAGTTCGAGCAGGAATACAGCTGCACGGTAAAAGTTGACACCTTCGACTCAAACGAGGTCATGTACGCAAAGCTCAAGGCCGGAGCGTCAGGATATGACATAACTTTCCCGTCACAGGACTACACGTCGATAATGATAAACCAGGGAATGCTCAGGGAAATCGACAGAACCAGCTTCCCGAATTCCTCGCACATAAATCCGGCTGTGCTGCAGAAAACGACATTCGATCCGGAAATGAGATGGTCGGTTCCCTATTACATGGGAGCTGCGGGTATCTCCGTAAACAAGCAGAAAGTCCGGGAATATGACAGAAGCTGGAGCATCTTTGCCCGGACAGACCTGAAGGGACATATGACCATGATGGACGATATGCGCGAGGTGATAGGAGACGCGCTCGCATTCAGCGGATATTCGGTGAACACTACCGACATGGCGGTCCTCAAATCCGCCGCGGATCTGGTAAGCTCAAAGTGGAAGCCCAATCTTGTGAAATTCGACGCCGAGGGATTCGGAAAATCATTCGCGTCAGGCGATTTCTGGGTCTGCCAGGGCTACGCAGAGGTTGTATACGGCGAGGTTCCGGAAGACAGGCAGGCCGACATGATTGATTTCTTTATTCCAGAGGAAGGCGGCCCGATGTACATAGATTCAATGGTGATTCTTAAAAATTCAAAGCACTATGACCTTGCGATGAAATTCATCGACTTCATACACCGGCCGGACATATATGTCCAGTTCCTCGACAATTTCCGTTTTCCCGGATTCGTCAACCCTGATGCCGACGGCATAAGAAAGACGGTTCCGCTGTACCGCTCGGAAGAGATGGAGCGCTGCGAGCTCAAACTCGACATAGGAGCGGATCTTGAGAAATACAACGAGCTCTGGCAGGACATAAGATTCTCCGCCGACTGACAGAAAGGCGGGAAGCCGCAGATACAACCGCTTCCCGCCGTCTTTTGCCTCAATTGCCGATGCCGGTTCAGGTCACTTCACAAGCCCGCTGTCCTTCAGAAGCAGCTCGATGTCCGTTCCCCTTGTCTTTTTCAGAAGAATCTTCAGAGCCTTGCGTTCCCTCCATTTGAGCGGAAGCCCGTCCAGGCTTCTCTTGTCCACTCCGTAATAGCAAGCCCGCAGCAGCTCGCGCACGTCGTACTGGCTTCCCCAGACTTCAGGAACGGCGCGGTCAACGTTCATCAGCGTGTAGACCGACTCCATTCCCGTCCTGATTGAATATTCGGTTGTAAAAATCGTGTCGCGCGGAGTCTCGGCGAACTGTCCGATGAACGCGAAATTCACGCTGCCGTCAGGAACGACTTTCGGACGGTCGCTCTCCTTCCTCGGCTGGAAGAACGCGTTTATGTAAGGCATGAAGCAGGTCGTGGTGTTGCAGCGGTTCTTCGCGTAGTCCGCGATCTTCTCCTTCGGAATTCCGATATGATAGAGCCACTCCTGCGCCACCTCCTCGCCGGTACATTCGCGCATCGCCTTCTTCATGAAGTTTCCGGGTCTGTTCGTGGACAGCGCGTAGAACCACACAAGAACCGTGTCCCTGTCCTGCGAGCGGAACTGCGGCTGGCGGTTGATTGTCCAGGAGCAGTACCAGTTCTCCGTCGAATCCTTGACCGTTACTATTCCGCCGGTCGTGACCTTGCCCGCCCTCGGATCGCGCTTGCATACTCTGATTATGTGCTGGATTATATCCTCGTCCTTTGTCTGAATCGTCGCGCTCATCCAGTTGGTCGCCTCCGGGTCGGAGCAGAAGTTGTCCGGATTCCCGAATTCTCCGTCCAGAGCCTGAGCCGCGATGTTCTTCCACATATCCCAGCTCTCGCCGCCGCCGGTACGGATTCCGCTCAGGTCAGGAGCATGGGTCTGGTCTCCGTAGCATGACGTGTCTGTGCAGCAGCCGTTCGTTATGAACACAAGGTCATCCTCCGTAAGGTCGATTCTCGATTCCGCCCCGCCCTTCTCGTAGACAATCGCCTTGGCGACCTTCCTGTCCTTTCTGTTGTCAATCAGAACGTTCTTCACGTTGATTCCGAATTCAATTTTGACACCGTGCTTCTCAAGCCATTTCTGGAGCGGAAGAATCATGCTCTCGTACTGGTTGTATTTCGTGAAGCGCAGCGCGGAGAAGTCCGGCAGCCCGTCGATGTGATGGACGTAGCGGCATAGATAGCGCTTCATCTCAAGCGCGCTCGACCATTTCTGGAATGCGAACATCGTCTGCCAGTAAAGCCAAAAATTGGTGCTCCAGAATTCATCCGGAAGAACCTCGCTGATTTTCTTGTCCTCAAGCTCCTTCTCCGATGTCATGAAAAGCTTTGACAGGGCAAGCGCGGACTTGCGGTCAAGGGTGAATTTCCTGTCGGTGTGCGCGTCCTCCCCGCAGTTGACCGAGGCGCGGCAGAGCGAATAGTTCGGGTCATGCTTGTTGAGCCAGTAATACTCGTCCAGAACGCTCACGCCCGGAGTCTCAATCGACTCCACGTCGCGGAAAAGATCCCACATACATTCAAAATGGTTGTCCATCTCACGTCCGCCGCGCATATAGAATCCCTTGGAGATGTCCTTGCGTCCGTCGCACGAGCCGCCGGTCAGGTCGAGCTTCTCAAGCAGATGGACGTTCTCGCCTTTTATCCGGCCGTCGCGGACGCAGTAAAACGCCGCGGAAAGTCCCGCAAGACCAGTTCCGATGATATAAGCCGATTTTTTGTCGGCTCCCTCAGGCTTCTCAGGATGGGCGAACGCCTCATAAGTTCCAGCTGAATAATACATAAATACCTCCTTCAAAAACTCCGCGTCAGCGGCGAGCCACGGATGGCGAGAATCACAGTTTGCGAAAGCAACGCCTGAGCAAACTGTGATGATAAAAATTACAAGGATGTAATTTTTATCATGCCTCCTTTCAAAAATACAGCGTCAGCCGCCGTATCTTATACAGATAAACCTAGCGACAAATTCCCGGAAAGAAACTAGACAGTTTTCGCGGAATGTCGGAAATTCAGACAGAACACCGGATTTGTATAATAATTTTCCGGATTTTCCTGCGGTCATAATGTCACTTGCAATTCCATGTAGTATGACCTTTAGTTTCATAACCTTGACCGCTAGCTACAGTCGGCGGATTTCCCGGAGAATACACAAATGCCTAAAAGTCACTTTGTGATTTGCTTTTATTCCTTCTATAGCCTATTACCTTTAAAACTTTTCGGACAGCCACATCCCTTATCTGCATATAGAAACTGTTCATTTCCCCATCCTGTCAAGATCAATTATCTGATCATAGTCAGCTTCATCCGCTTCATGGGAAATGACAATCACCTTTTTATTTTCAAAAGTTCTGAAAATAAAATCCATGACGGCTCTTTTATTGTCTTTATCGATGTTTGCTGTAGGTTCGTCAAAAATGATGATTCCTGATGAGGAATACAGTGCTCGCAGCACTCCGATTCTCTGGGCTTCTCCGGTTGAAATATTATTCCTGCTCCTTGAGTACAAGGCTTCCTTGGATTTGAACCGGCTGTCAAGTTTTATATCAGAAAGTGCGCGCAGCATCCGGCGCTCATCGGCGCAGGAATTCCACAGCGAAATATTATTATTCAAAGTTGTGTTATAAATGAAAGCTGCCGTCGGCACAAATCCTACTTCTGATTCCGGAAGCTCAATCTCGCCGGAAAACCTGTCCTCAATGCCGCATAGACAGAGGGCCAATGTGGATTTTCCGCTTCCGTTTTTACCTTTTATCAGAATTCTATGGATATCCTCTTCTATTTCGAAGCTGATGTTTCTGAAAATTTCCCTGCCGCCCAAAGTGATGCTCAGGTTATTTACCGCAATCGTTCGGTTTCTGCCGCAGGAATTTAATATCCGTTTGTCATCTTTGAAGTTTTCAAACAGCCGTATGGTTCTGTCAAATACAACTTTGTTTACCTTTAAGTCCGCAATGACATCAGAAAAGCAGGTCAGCAAATCGATAATATTGGCCGCATATTTTCTTGCGCCGAAAACCATTACCAAGTCAATGCCGTCATGCTGCACCAGATACAAATAGAAAATAAAGAACAGAACCTCTGACACTCCCTTGACTAAGTCTTTGAGCATATCTTTCAGGCTGTTTATCTTTACTTTTTTTCATTCAGATATTTGTAAAAATGCAGCAGTTTTTCAAGCTGTTTCATAAAAGGAATGCACAATCCTGCTATCAGTATATGTTTTTTCCCATAATAAATATCCTTCAGATAATTCAGTTCGTATGTATTGTATGCGTATATTTTTTTCAATTTTGCCCAATACACTTATATTGATCTTATTGACTGAATAAGTGAAAAAAGCGAATGCAGTTGCAAAAATCAACAGCTTATAGCTGATCAATGTCAGCAAAACGATGCTTCCTGCCACTGTGATTATAGGGTTAATCATTCCTAGCGAAATTTTTGTTGCCAATATATCTGACACGGTCTGAATGTCATACAGATATTGGCTGGCTATTTTTTCCTTTCCATATTTGTCATATTCGCTTTTAGTTGAATAAAGGATTTTTGCCGTCAGAACTCTTTTCATGTTGTTTTCCGTAAGAACTCTGATTACCTTAGATGTGTAGGTTGTGTAATACCCGAACAAGACCGCAACAACAGGAATAAATATTACAAAAAATATATTGTATTTTTCCGTTGAATCTTTTATGAAAAATGAAAGCAGCATCTGAGTGGACTGTGCAAATATGAAGCTGTATAAAAGACCATTCAGTGAGTTGAAAATGCTTGAGAATATATATAAGACTTTTTTGTCAATGAATTTCCAGAAATACACGAAACTACCCATTGTTCTCTCCCGATATGCTGCTGCCGGGCAAATCTCCAAAACTGACAGTCTTTGTAAAAACATCTTTGCTGCTGATTATCTCAGGATTGTGGCTGACAAAAATCATTGTCTTTTCATTGATATTTTTAATCTGATTAATCACTTTACGAAGGTTTTCAACGTCAAGATTGGCGCAAGTCTCGTCAAAAATCAGAACATCTCTGATACTGCTGATTGTATTGACATAGCTGAGCATACATTTCTCGCCAGCAGAAAACGATTCATTAATCCTGCTGCAATATAATTTTGACCTGATGAGCCTTGATTTTGTAAGTTTTGGCAAGACATCATTTTTATTTGTCAGCATCAGATTCTTATAAACTGTTCCTGTAAAAAAGTAGGTGCTGTCAGATGAATAAGCAAGCAAGCTGTATATATTCTCCCTCTTCAGGGAAGTTATATACTGACCGTTTAATCTCACACTGCCATCAAAATCCATGATATTTCCCAAAATAATGTCTATCAATGTCGATTTTCCGGCTCCGGACGGACCGTAAATCAGAACCTTGTCATTTCTGCTGATTGTAAAACTACATTTACGGAGAATGCACCTGTCATTTTTTCTTACGCATACATCCCTGAATTCAAGATTCTCAAATCTGACCAGCGGTTTTTCAGAAATATCAGGCTCTTTATGTATGAAATATTCTTCTATTTTTGAGAACGCAAAATAAAATCTGTTGAAGGCGTTAATATCAAAATCCCAGACAAGCGAAAGAAAAATCGGAACATTGTAAAGAATTGTGTAGACATCGCCGATTCCTTTTCTGTTCCTGGAAAATAGCATCATCATTCCGATTAAAACAATCGGAAATGCCTGTGTCAGCAAGGAATCTCCGGCGCTTACACGTGCCCAGAATCTTGAAATCAGAAATTTAACATTCCTGGCATTTTCCAAAAGATAGTCAGCTCTTTTCGTAAACGAACTCTGTGCCTTCAGTCCCTGTGCTGCAGTAAGCGACGCATTGATTTCGTCAAAGAATTCATTGCTCCGGTTATTCCGTCTCCATTCCGCCCCCTGCATTCTGTTCAGATTTTTCCCATTAATAATGAAGACAAGGTTGTATAAAACAGGAATCATGATTGAAATCAGTGCGATAATAATGCTGATTCTGGAAATCACTGCAAAGGCAAATATACAGCGAGTAAAGCATCTGAAAACATTTGAA
Source organism: Treponema sp. UBA792 (assembly GCA_002296965.1). Classification (GTDB taxonomy): domain Bacteria; phylum Spirochaetota; class Spirochaetia; order Treponematales; family Treponemataceae; genus Treponema_D. The sequence goes on from DBIW01000017.1 coordinate 30,957, forward strand.
TAAACCCCATCATACAGATAAGCCAGACTGTTTATATTTTCAGAATTTCTAGTCGCAATATCTGAAAAAGTGTCCTTTTTGTATTCTTTTGAAAGACATATTGAAGAGAAGAATTTCTGCTTGACATTTTTTATAAAGTCAATCCTACATAAATTCAGGCTTATCTTTGTCAGAAAAGCAAGCAGCACGTTCAGAGAAATCAGAAGCAGCACAAGACCGATTACTTCAAAAGTAAATTCAGCTCCGATGATGCTGCTAATCAGTTCTGAAAAATACACTAGATAGAGCTGCTCAAAAGCCGCAGCAAAAACAAGAAGCATTAAGTTACAAACCAACAGTCTCTTGCCGGTATAAACCCATATTTTTCTGAACGGTTCATTTATATACATCTGCAAACTCCGATATAGTTGTGTTCATTTATTTTATATTCATCGACAAATGCGTTATTATCGCCTTTGGTTATCAGAACAGTTTCATATTCATTTCTAATTTTTTGAATTAATCTATGAATAATAAAATACTTTCTCTGCGAGAAGAAAACAATAATATCACCGGCTTCCAGTTCGCCTATATCTTTTTTTCAACTGTCACAAAATCATCAGACAGAAGAAGTTCCGCTTTCTTCTAAGAAGAATTTTTCATTTTTTTTATACATTTTCCCTCCTACTTGCTTTTTAAAGTGTATGCTTTTTTATAGCAGTCAACATAAATTTGTACAGATAAAATTCCATCCGCTGCGCCTCTTACCGCAGATGAATCCTCCTTCCGTCCGTATTCCGCTGAAATCAGCTTTGACGTCCGCTGCGCCTGTTCGACCTGCTGAAATTCTCAAGCGAGCGGTCAACCGTTCCCTCAAGGAGTATGCTCAGATGCCCGACAATTCTTTCCGGACAATCCTCCATTCCGCCTTTAATCCACTCAAGCACGATGGCGACGAACGAATACTTGAAGAAGTCGGTGATAAATTTCTTGTCGTCCTCGGAGACATCGTAGTTCCGCGCCTTCTCGTCCACGACCGTGTATATTATCTGGTAGACGATGCTGTAGAGGTGCGTCATGAGAAGCTCCGGCGGCGCGCTTCTGTAGACGTTCATGATGAAGACGCGGTCCTTCCTTATCTCATGGAAAATCGAGAGAAAGCTCTTCTGCCAGTTGTCGAACGTGTTGCGTCCCTCAAGAAGCCGCTTCTCGTCCTCAAGGCAGATCCATTCAAGCAGCCCGATTATGTCCCGGAAATGATAGTAGAAAGTCTGCCGGTTCACGCCCGCCCTTTCAGTTATGTCCTTAATGGAAATCGCGGAGAGGCTCTTTTCCGCCGCCAGCGACCTTAACGCATCCGCAATCTCCTTTTTTGTCAGTTCCTTCATTTCTTTCTGTTGTCCCCGGATTAAATATAACAACATTTCCGCCGGATATGAAAGAACAACAGAACAGGCTTACAGAACATCAGCCGTGATTCCGTCGCAGGAAGCCGGAATCGACTCCACCTCCGTGAGCTTTTTCTCTATGACACGTGTCCTTGTCTCCGCCCGCTCAATCTCCGAATGCGCGGCCTCAAGTTTTTTCTTCGTCGCCTCAAGGACAGTTCCGAACCTGCCGAATTCAGCCCTGACAGAGCCGAGCAGCTCCCATATCCTCGAAGTCTCCCTCTGAATGGCAAGAGTCCGGAATCCCATCTGAAGGCTATTCAGAAAGGCGCCCAAAGTCGTAGGTCCCGCTACGGTCACCTTGAATTCATCCTGAAGCTGGCTGAAAAGCCCCGGAAGCCGCATCACCTCTGCAAAAAGCCCCTCAAAAGGCAGAAACATAAGTCCGAAATCGGTGGTATAGGGAACCTCGATGTATTTTTCCTTTATGTCCCGCGCCATTTTCCTTATATCCGCCACCAGAACCTTTTTCTGCGCCTCAATCTCATTCCTGTCCGCGTTCTCATAGGCCGCAGCAAGCCGGTCCCATACGGCGGCCGGATATTTTGAGTCAACAGGAAGAAGCACATATTCTCCGGCCGAGGTCTTTGACGGAATCTTCACAGCGAATTCAACGACCCGGCCCGGATTACGCGGATTCGGATGGGCGTTTCTGACGAACTGCTCCGGAGACAGGATCTGCGAGAGCAGAGACTCAAGCTGAACCTCCCCGATTCCTCCGGCGGTCTTGACATTCATAAGGGCACGTTTCAGGCCTCCGACATCCCCGGCAAGCGTCCGCATCTCACCCAGCCCTTTCTGCACCGCCTCAAGCTGCCTTGTGACAATCTCGAACGAGCCGGTGAGCCTCCGCTCCAGCGTGGACTGAAGCTTCTCGTCAACGGTGACGCGCATCTGCTCAAGCTTTTTCTCGTTCGACTCCTGAATCATCCTCAGCCCGGACTGAACCTTATCCTGCTGCGCATTCAGCGATTCCTGTGTCCGCCTGGAAAGCCCCTCTATCTGCACGGAAAGCGTCTGCATGAATTTCGTGAGATTCACCGTCAGACTTTCCTGGGTATTTTTTGTGAGCGCGTCCAGCTTCGCATTGACCGAATTCTGGAAAGCCATAAGATTGGCGGAATTCTCCTTTCTTGCGGCGGAATTCGACTCCGCGGTTTCCTTCCTGTTCCGGGCAAACTCATCCCTCAGATTCCGCCCGAAAGAGTCAAGCCTTTCTGAAACAAGGACATCACCGTCATTCCCTCTCCTCCGGAGCAGGACAAATCCGAAGGCGACGCCGACCACGGCCACGGCAATTGCAGCCGCAAAAAAAACAACTTTATCCATCATCTTCAATACGGAATTCCGTTTGCGGCGGGGGCGGCCATTTTCTTTGACGAGAAGACGAGCGCGACAAGTGTTACCGCATAAGGGAACACCTTGAAGATTACTGTCGGAATCACCGAAAGGGCTGGAACAACCTGCGAGACGTTCGCAAGCGTCGTGAAGAATCCAAAGAAGAATGTCGCGCCAAGAATTCCAAGCGGCTTCCATTGTCCAAAAATCAGCGCAGCGATCGAAAGGAATCCGAGTCCTGCGACGCTTCCGTTGAATTCGCCGGAATAGGTTACAAGCATGACAGCTCCGCCAAGACCTGACAAAGCACCGCTCACAAGAACCGCGACATAGCGCATTAAATGCACGTTCACTCCGGCGCTCGCAACCGCTGAAGGATGTTCACCGCAGGCACGGAGGCGCAGACCGAATGAAGTTTTGTAAAGCAGCCAGAATGAAAATCCCCAGATTCCAAGGACAAGCCAGGTTGACCAGTATACGCGCGAGAAAATCAGTTTTCCCAAGAGCGGAATCTTTGAAAGCCCTGCGTAGTCCATCGGAATTATTCCCATCATAATCGGAATGTTTCCGCTGCCGGTAACCTGACGCGCGATGTAAATCGTGATTGCGGCGGCAAGCATGTTGACTGCTGTTCCTGAAATGACCTGATCCGCCTTGAGCGTTATCGAGGCGAATGCATGGAGCAGCGCAAAAACAATTCCGAACAAAGCTCCTGCGGCAAGTCCGATTATTATGACCTGCGTATGTCCCGCGGAATTCTCAAGTAGCCTGATTGTGAACGCGCTTCCAAAATACCCTGAAAGCATCAGCCCCTCAAGTCCGAGGTTTGTGACGCCGGAACGCTCGCTGTAAAGTCCGCCCAAAGAAGTTATGAGCATGGGCATCGTGTATGCGATTACGTAAGGAAAAACCTGATAAAGCAAATTCATTTTTCATCTCCCGATTGATTTGAATTTCCAGAAACTCTCGCAAGCTTCTTTTCGTGAAGCGAATGGAAAAGCCTGTTCCACAATCTCTCAAAAAGGACGCTCGTCGCTGTAAAATAGATGATTACGGAAATAATCGTGTCCGCAATTTCAGGCGGAACATCGGTGAGCGCGTTCATGAATCCTTTTCCAGACTGAAGGATTCCGAAGAAAAGGGATGCGAACAGAACGCCCACCGGTGTTGAAGCTCCGAGCAGGGAAACCGCGATTCCGTCAAATCCCTGGGCAGGCATCACGCCAATCTGCATGTTCAATGCGTAACCTGCATAATACGAAAGACCGGCCAGCCCCGAAAGTCCGCCTGAAATCGCCATGGAAAGCACGATGCTCCGGTTCACGTTGATTCCGACATATTCCGCGCAGAATCTGTTCGCTCCCACAGCCTTAAGCTCATAGCCCAACGTGGTCCTGTTCAGACACCAGCGCACAAGGAAAACCGAGGCGACGGCAAAAATTATTCCCAGGTTGATGTATTCCGAGCCTGAAAAAACTGCGGAAAGCCACGGACTTCTAAGCGACTGCGTAACGGCAAGGGAAGAACTTTCTGTCTCAAGCGAAGGACCTTTTAAATATGCCGGAACAAAATAGTAAATGCTCCAGTACGCCGTCCAGTTCAGCATGATTGATGAGACAACCTCGTGCACATTGAATTTCGCCTTAAGGAAACCGACGAGCGCGCCCCACAAGGCACCTCCTGCAGCCGCGGAAATGACAAGCACGGCAAGATAAAGCGGACGCGGAAGAAAGACAAAATGGCCTACAACCGTGGCAAAAAGTCCGCCCACCAGCATCTGACCGGAAGCTCCTATGTTGAAAAGCCCTGCCTTGTATGCGAACGCAAACGAAAGCCCGGTGAACATAAGCGGAGTGGCGGTGGCAAAAGTGTTTCC
>DBIW01000016.1 GCA_002296965.1 Treponema sp. UBA792
TTGACTTTTTATGGGAGATTTATTGTGAAGAAAAATACAAAACTTTTTGCTGTGTTTTCAGCATTTGCAGTGATGCTGATTTTTGCAGGGTGTTCAATGGGGGCGAATTCATCCGGAAGCAATAAGAATTTGACCGGAGCTACCTATACTGTATCGATTGAAAGCGCCATTTTTAACGGTACGGTAAGTGCTGATAAAACTACAGGAATTTATGCAGGGGAAACAGTTACACTCTCTGTAGAACCGAAGACTGATTATAAACTGACTGAACTTATTGTGACAGACTCAAGCGGAACAGCAGTCAAGACAACAGCAGTGACGGAACAGGCAGAATATACTTTTACTATGCCTGAAAGCAATGTGAATGTTGCGGCGACGTTTGCCGAAGAAGGTTGGAGTGCTGAGGAGCCAAAAGGAATACGCCGTGAGTGTGTCAGTAGATATGGTGTCAAAAAATACTATCTTTTTTATTTCACTGAAGCAGACAGCACTTGGGAATTATATCAGTATAAGGTTAATATAGTGGATGGAACTTATAAAGAGGTATACAAAAAGATAACCGAAGGAACTTACTCTGGAAACATAAATAAAACTACGAGTAAGGACAATCCCATAAAACTAAAATGGGGCGAGAATCCGGAATTTTTTGTAGACTATACCGGAAGAATAGTCAATTTCACTGGTTTCTTTATGAAAACCAATGGTTCGGCCGTAAAACTGGCGGAAAATGGAAATTTCATAAATCAAACTGAGAGCGGAGATTATCTGACAAATTTCTATGATGATGGCACTTGGGAGTTCTATTTTGTTTCAAGTGGCACAGGTATTAAGAATAGTGGTAACCGCGAACTTGTATTGCTGCAAGGAACATGGACAAAAACCGAAGACAACAAGTTTAAAATTTTGACTATTACAACTAGACTGAATTACAATACATTGAAAATGAAAGCTGTTCCAGCTGAAGAGCAGGAGCAGAATACTGTGCTTGAAACTTATTCGGGGGATAATGGTTATAACGAGATTGATCTTGAGTGTATGCTTGGGCTGGAGTACAAAGTAAATCCGGAGGCATACGAGTAAATGAGCATCCCTCCGACGTTTGCGCCGGAGGGAAACAATTTTTATAAGAACAGCATTAAAAATGTGATAAATATTCTTGTTCCGCGGCAGGCAATGGAGCGGCGGCGAGGTCTGCTTGAGCAGGCGAAGCCGAAGACCGGAGCCGTGCGGTCTTGCACGGCGAGGACTTGGAGCGTGAGCGAACCGCGGAACTGCCGGCGGCACATCGTGACGGCCGCCCGTAAAATCTAAAAGAAATTTCCTATGTCGGATTTTCGCGTTTTGTGAGAAAATGAGCCTTGCGGGGGTGAACTGCGAGCCGGGGCGAATGCTTCAGCGGAAACAAGAAAAGCGAGGTCCATTATGAAGAGAATGTTTTATAGAATAGGAAATGCGGTTTTACCGCTGCTGGCGGTTTCTGTTTTTCTTGGGGCGGCATTGAATTTTTCAGCCTGTTCGACAGCGTCTGCGCCGGATGATTCGGGGAATAGCGATGAGACGGACGGGATTCAGAAAGACAGCTGGCTGAGCGATTCAGTTCCTTCTATATATAAGACTTTCGCGGAAGATTTTGAATATGTCGGGATTGCGGCTGAATACGGAAATTTCGGGCTGCGTCAGAGCGGCGCGGACAAATATACGGCTTCGTACACCCAATCAGGATGGGGAACTCCCGGCGAGCTTTATTATGACGAGGTTCAGAAGGGAATTGCGAAGCACGCGAATTCTTTGACGCTCGGAAACGAGATGAAGCCGCAGTTTCTGCTTGCCTGGTGGAACACCGGAGACGGAGCGAAGCAGCAGAAGGCGAGCTTTGAGGCTTCAAACGGAAAGACGGTGGAGGTTCCCGCCGCGCTGAACAACGAGAATCTGATTTATGCGACGCTGAATGTCGCAAAGAAGATGGGCGTAAAAATGCGCGGCCATGTTCTGACATGGCATTCTCAGACTCCGGACGATTTTTTTGCGGAAGGATATTCGGCTAAGGTCGGTTCTGACGGTATGCTTACGAATCCGGTTGACAAGGAGACGATGACGGCGCGGCACGAATGGTACATAAAGACGGTTCTGGAATGTGTGGCGGCTTGGGAAGAGGCGAACGGCTACGGGGACGGAAATCACATAATCTGGGCGTGGGATGTCGTGAACGAGGCGTGCGCGGATGACGCTTCGGACGGAAAGTGGTACCGCGGCGACACAGCCGGAACTAAAGATAAGAAGCCTGAAAATAGCGGCTCGCGCTGGTATCAGATTTACGGAAGCGACGAATTTATTGTGAACGCGTTCCGTTTTGCGAATGCCTATGCGCCTGCGGATGTGAAGCTCTGCTACAACGACTACAATGAGTATATGCCGGGGAAGACTGCGGCGATTGAGCATCTGGTGAAGGCGGTTCAGAACGGCTCTGCCGGAACTGTGGGCGGAAAATCCGTGTCTCCGCGGATTGACGTTGTGGCGATGCAGTCGCATCTTGGCACGGAATGGCCGGGAGTTTCATCCTATGAGTCGGCGCTCAAGAAATTCCTTGCGCTCGGATGTGATGTTCATGTTTCCGAGCTGGATTTTTCTGCGGAAAGCGAAGAGGCTGCGGTAAAAGCCTACGGAGAATATTTCAGCCTTTTTAGAAAGTACGGAAAAAGCTGGGGCGGCGCAAACAGGATTACAAGCGTCACAGTCTGGGGAATAAACAACGAGAATTCCTGGATAAATCCGAGCTCCTATGGAAAGAAGGTGAAGACTTATCCGCTGCTTTTCAACCTCGACAACAATGTGGATGGCAGGACTAAAACTGCGGTTTATGACACCGGAACAGAGAAGCTGCCGCTGTTCGACGAGGGCGACTCATATATTCCGAACAAAGCTTTCTGGGCGGTGATAAAGGCGGCAAAGTAGGGAACCGTGGAGCAGGGAAGCGGCGGAAATTCACGGGCTTATTTTATCATCTGGAAAATGAAGATTGCCGCTCCGAGAACTACAAGCACGATTCCCGTGGCGCGGTTGAGCGTCTTGGGCGTGGCTCTGTTTGCAAGAACCGCGGCGATTCTGGCCCAGATGAACGTGAATACGACGCAGAGCGCGAGAACAGGAATGTCCGGCCTGCCGCCGATTGCGAAGTGGGATGCTGCGCCGGTCAGGGCTGTGAACGTCATGATGAAGACGCTCGTGCCGACCGCGGTCTTCAGCTCGTAGCCAAGGACGGATGTCAGAATCAGAAGCATCATCATTCCGCCGCCGGCACCGACAAATCCGCAGATAAGTCCGATTAAGGTTCCGCAGATGACCGACTGGACGGCGCGCTTTTTGGGGGATACTTTTGCCATTGATTCCTTTGTGGTCATGACTGGACGCATTATGAATTTTATGCCGAGAAGAAATGTCATGAACACCGAGAAATTTCCCATGGCGGCGGCAGGCAGCAGGCTCGCGAGGTAGCTTCCCGCCACGGTGAACGCAAGAACGCTTATCATCATTATGATTCCGTTTCTTACGTCAAGGTTTCCGCTCTTTCCGTAGGTGTATGCGGAGACTGCGCTTGCGAGGACATCGGATGCGAGCGCGATTCCCACCGCCATATAAGGCTCCATGCCGAGAAACGTGATAAGAAGCGGACTGATTACCGCCGCCGCGCTCATTCCGGCAAATCCTGTTCCAAGTCCTGCTCCCATTCCTGCGAAAAAAGTCACGATTACCGTGATGAATATGTCCATTTTACGCCATCCTTGATTCATGCGTCGGGGCTGTCCATTCACAAGTCAGGCCGACGTATATAATTGTTTTCCGAAATGCCAATATTAATAATATCCGCCTGGAAAATCAACACGCAACGCCGCAATCGTGAGCAGTTCCTCCGTAATTATGAACGGCTGCATATTTTCTTGTTGAAAAAATAATGCCGGTTTTTATAATTGCAGTATTATGGATTCGTTGCTTTTTTCTGTGAATGCGATTTTTCCGCTGCTTCTCCTTTCCGCGCTCGGCTTTTATGTCCGGCGGAACGGAACTATAAATGATGACTTCCTTGAATGTGGAAATAGATTCTGCTTCAGATATGGATTTTTTGCGATGATGTTCGCAAATATCTATAAAATCGAGAGTCTTTCTTCTATAAGGTGGAATGTTGTTGTTTTTGCGCTTATAGCCGTTTCTGTCCTGTTTCTGGCAGGTCTTGTCTATGTCATATTTTTTGTGAAGGATCCCAGGCAGAAGGGCGTGATTCACCAGGCGTTTTACCGCTCAAACTATGCGACAATCGGGCTTCCGCTTGCGTTCAATATTTCCGGAAGCGAGGGGCTTGTGCTTGCGGCCCTGATTTCGGCGTTTTCCGTTCCCCTGTTCAATGTTCTTGGCGTGATTTCGCTTTCTGTTTTCTCGGAAAACAGAAATTCAAGACCCGTCCGGTTCGTGCTCAGGCAGATTGTCACGAATCCGCTGATTCAGGGAGTCGCATTGGGACTTTGTTGCGTGGCTGCAAGGCCGTTCTGCGGCGGATGGCGTTTTTCTACAGGGAACCTGCGTTTTCTGTACAATGCCATTGACGCGTTGGGAGGCATGGCCCCGTGGTTTTCTCTGATTATTCTGGGCGGACAGTTCAAATTTTCGGCTGTAAAAAGACTGCTTCCCCAGATTGCCGTCAGTGTCGTTGCGAGGCTGGTGATTGCGCCGGTTGTCGGAATGTGCATAATTCTTTTCCTTCCGCCGGTACTCGGTTTTCCGCGATTCCAGCCTGTTGAGTGCGCCGCGCTGTTCGCCCTTTTTGCCGCTCCGGAAGCCGTGGCAAGTGTCGCTATGGCCGATCAGATGGACGGCGACAGCGAGCTTGCGGGACAGATTCTTGTATGGACGGCGTTCTTTTCGACGTTCTTCCTGTTTCTGTTCACGGCATTTTTCAGGCATGCTGGAATTTTCTGAGCCGCTCCGGAGATATTGCCCGGAGCGGGAATTCTATTTTGTCATTTCCTGAAACAGAACAAGCACCTTGTCCGGGCAGCCTTTTACGCAGGTTCCGCAGCTTGTGCATTTTGTCCTGTCGATTTTCGGAATTCCGTTCTCAATGGCGATACATTTCTCCGGGCAGTTACGGACGCACAGGCCGCATTTGAAGCAGCCGGCCGTACAGTCCTTGCGTATCTGCGCCTTGTTCTCGCTTCTGTTCGAGCAGAGAGGAACGGCGCCTTTTGTTTCCATGTCGATTATGGAGAAAAGCTTCTTTGGGCAGGCCTTTGCGCATTTTCCGCAGCCTACGCATTTGCTGTAGTCTACGGACGGAAGACCATTTTGTCCCATGCTGAGCGCTCCGAACGGACAGGCGGATACACAGTCTCCGAATCCGATGCATCCGAATGCGCATTTTTTTGTTCCGTTTATTGTAAGCTGCGCCGCACTGCATGATTTTACGCCGTTGTAGTTTCCTTTGGGTTTTGCGCATGATTCCGTTCCGGCGCAGGCGAGGAGGGCAACCTTCGGCTTTACTTCGACTCCTGCCTTTCCCAGAATTTCGGCTATTTTTGAGGCGCAGCTTGCTCCTCCGGCGACACATCCGTCTGTAGGCGCGTCGCCTTTTGTGACTGCGGAGGCAAAGGCGTCACAGCCGGCAAGCCCGCAGCCGCCGCAGTTCGCTCCGCTGAGCGCCTCCCGCACAAGCTCGACTTTTGGATCCATGTTCACGTGGAAAATTTTCTTGAAAAGTCCGAGCAGAAGCCCAAGAATAAACGCGATTGCGAGCGCTACTATTATTGTGTACAGAATTGTGTTCATTCATTCCTCTCCTATTTTATGATTCCCTTGAAGCCAAGGAATGCGAGGCTCAGAAGTCCGGCCGCGACGAACAGCACCGGAGAGCCCTTGAACGCCTCCGGAATTTTCGCTGTCTTCATGCGGCTTCTGACTCCGCTCATAATGACCATGCTGAGCAGAAAGCCTATCGCTGTGCCGAACGCATAAATCAGGCTCTGGCCGTAGTTGTAGTTCTTGCCGATACAGTTTATCGTGACTCCCAGAACCGCGCAGTTTGTCGTAATCAGGGCAAGGTAAACTCCCATCGCATTGTAAAGGCCGGGAGCCATTTTCTTCAGGAAGAATTCGACCAGCTGTACAAGGGATGCGATTACAAGAATGAAGAAAAGCGTCTGCAGGAATTCAAGACCGAGCGGAACCATGACGAATCTGTAGAGCGGCCATGTTACAGCTGTTGCAAGCACAATTACGAATGTCGTCGCAAGTCCCATTCCTGTCGCTTTTTCCGTATCGCCCGTCATTCCTATGAACGGGCAGATTGCAAGATACTGGATGAATACAACATTGTCGATGAGCGCGGATTTTATAAAAAGTTCAATCGCTTCTGCCATTTCAGTTTTCCTCCGCCGTTTTTTCTGTCATGATTTTTTTCTCTGCGGCCTTTCTTCTGCCGGAAGCCTGTTTTGCCCCCTGAACCGCCGCACCTAGAAATCCAAAAACCATGAATCCTCCGGGCGCGCTGTTCAGGATTCCGATTCTGTAGGCTTCGGGAATAATCTCCATCTTGAGCGGAGTTCCGGCCAGCAGCGTTCCTCCTCCGAGAAGCTCGCGGACAAGCGATATTGCCACAAGAATCATTGTATAGCCGATTCCCATTCCGACCGCATCAAGAACCGAATCGCCGACGGAATTCTTCGAGGCGAAGGCTTCGACACGGCCCATGATTATGCAGTTTACGACAATCAGCGGAAGGAATACGCCGAGCGCGTCATAAAGCGATTCGACGTAAGCCTGGAGAACCAGCTGCACGATTGTCGTGAACGCCGCTATTATTATGATGAAGACCGGAAGTCTTATCGCGGACGGAATGTGTTTTCTGAAAATGCTTATCACAATCTCGCTCATCACAAGAACGAATGTCATTCCGGCTCCCATTCCGAGACCGTTGAAAATGCTTGTCGTAACTCCCAGCGAGGAGCAGAGTCCGATGTTCAGTATGAGGAGAGGATTCTCCTTTAAAAAACCGTTTGTCAGCAAGGCAAGTCGTCTATTCATAGTCATTCCTCTCAAAATATTCAAGGAGGGTTCCTGTTCCTTCAGTAACCAGATCTCCCGCACCGGCACTGGTGATTGTCGCGCCGGAGATTGCGTCAAAATTTTTCCACGCGGTGAATCCGCCGGAAGCGTCGAGTCCCGTGAACTGTCCGTAGAATGTCTTTCCGTTCGGAAGCGAGAAAGTCGGATCGTTTGCTTTCAGTCCGAAGCCGGGGGAGTCGGAAAGCTCAAGAAACTGCATTCCGGTTATTATTCCGTCCGTACCGAGTCCGACGATTATTTTTCCTTTGTCGTATGTCGGGCCGGAAACCTGAGCCACTCCGCCCACGACTTTGCCGTTCTTTTTGGCAAGGTAGACATCGCTGACGGTTATTGTTCCTTTTGTTGACGGAGAAAAGTCCGTGACCTGCTCAAATGAATCTGCATCGGCGAATACGGCGCGCATTGCGGTGTTCGCCTTGTCTATCTGATTCTGCTTTATTTTTGGGGCGGTGAAATTGTTCACCACGGCAAGCACTGTGCAGGATGCGACCGCGTATACCACAAGCACAAGCCCCAGTTTTATCATGTCAAAAACTGAATCCTTTGTTTTTTCTGCTGTTTCTGCCATATCACAACTCCTATTTTTCTGCAGGCGAGGCGGATGTTAGGTCAAATTCCTGTACGATTTTGCCGGTGTCCGCGCGTCTGTTTCCTTTTTTTCCGTGGCCGTAGATTCTTGACGTAAGATTGTTCAGGAACGGAGCAACAGAATTCATTATCAGAATGCTGAACATCACACCTTCCGGATAACCGCCGAACTGCCTGATAAGAAATGTTATCAGACCGCAGCCGAATCCGAACGCAAGGCGGCCGGGCTTTGTCACCGGTGCCGTGGCGTAGTCTGTCACCATGAACACCGCGCCGAACATAAGTCCTCCGGTGAGCACAGAAAGCAGCGCGTTTGAGCAGGCGGCGTAAAATCCGTCTCCGAGCGAGGCCAAAAATGTTCCCGCTATGACGGTTGCGACCATCGCTACAGGCGCGCGCCAGTCGATTACGTGTATCAGCAGAAGAAAGATGAATGAAATCAGAATCAGCAGGATTGATGTCTCGCCTGCGCAGCCCGCCCTGTTTCCGATGAAATACCTTAGATATATGTCCGGACCGGCCTCAAATGTTCCGGCCTTTATGTAGCTTAATGCCGTGGCTGAGGAGACCGCATCTATCGCGTCGCCTGCCGAAGGATTGAGCCAGGATGCTCCCATCGCCGCAGGAAAGCTTATGAAAAGCACAGCTCTTCCGGTAAGCGCCGGATTGAAAACGTTCGAGCCGATTCCTCCGAAAAGTCCCTTTGCGACCACAACTGCGACCGCCGCTCCGATTATCAGCATCCACAGCGGAAGTGCCGGCGGACAGACGAGGGCAAGCAGAACTCCGCTTACGCAGGCCGAAAGATTCGCCACCGTAATTTTCTGTCCTGTCACCTTCTGAAAAAACGCCTCGAATGCGATGCAGCTTGCGACCGACACGGCTACCGACAGGAGTACCCTGAATCCGAAAAAAACAATGCCGGCCACAACTTCGGGCAGAAGCGCAATCAGAACCGCGGCCATTATTTTTTGTGTTGTAAGCCCTTTTGAAAAATGCGGGCTTGAGGAAAGATAATATCCGTTTGTTCCGTTCATTTCTTGTCTCCTTCTGATTTTGCTTCGGATTCGGCTTTTTTCTTTGCAAGATCGGCCTTGATTTTCTCTTCGGCCGCAATCTGCCTTACAACTGATTTGCCGAGCCTGATCCGCTGGACTATCCTTACGTTTGCGGGACAGGCAAATGCGCAGCATCCACATTCAATGCAGTCCAGCAGTCCGAATTTTTTTGCGCGTCCGTAATTTCCTGCCTTCAGTTCACGCAGAATCAGCGCAGGCGAAAGCCGCATCGCGCAGACGTTCACGCAGCTTCCGCAGCTTATGCACTGCTCCTCGTCAACAAGACAGGTTTCCCCGGCGGTTAGAAAGGTGACACCGCTTGTTCCCTTTGCCACAGGAAAATCCGCGGATGCCATGGCGAAACCCATCATCGGACCGCCGCTTATTATTTTTGCGGTTTCGTCTTCTTTTATGGTGAACACGTCCGGAATCAGATCGCTTACGAGAGTTCCGACTGGAACTTTTATGTTGCACGGTTTCTCCACTGCGCCGCCGGAAATTGTCAGCGGACGTTCAATCAGCGGCATTCCCAGCCTGAACGCGTCGCTCACCGCGCACAGTGTTCCTACGTTTGATATTATGCATCCGGCATCGGCCGGAAGCTTGCCGGACGGAATCTCTATTCCAAGAACCGCGGACACAATGAATTTTTCGGAACCCTGCGGATATTTTGTTTTGACAAGACAGACGGACATATCATCGCAATAGCCTTTGTCAGCAATGGTTTTATCAAGAATCGGTTTTATGTAGGCCTTGTTGTCCTCAAGGGCGATTATTCCGCGTGCGCCTGCAAGCCGGAGAAGAATCGCGAGTCCGTCGATAAGACGCTCCGGAGTCTCCTGCATTGTCCTCTCGTCACAGGTAAGGTAAGGCTCACATTCGGCCGCATTTATAAGGACAAAATCAATCTCCTTGTCCGCAGGCGGATTGAATTTCACGTGTGCCGGAAACGAGGCTCCGCCCATTCCGACTATTCCCGCATCTTTTATGCGCCTGAGGGCATCTTCCGGAGAACAGGTGAACGGATCCAGCGGTTCCATAAAGCTTGTGCTGTCCGATCCGTCGCTTTCTATAATTATGCACGGAGCCTCAATGTTCCCGGTGACCATGCAGTTTTTAATCGCCTTAACTTTTCCGGCCACAGAAGCGTGAACCGGGCAGTTCATGAATTTTTCGCCTGACGCAATCATCTGACCCTTGGCCACAACATCTCCGGGTTTTACGAGAGGCGTGTTCGGCGCTCCTCCCATTGTTACTGGAATTGTGACTGTTTTTGAAGATGGAAAGACAGGTGTTATAGGACACTGGTTCGACAGTTCCTTCATTTCTGCGGGATGGACTCCACCCCTAAACGTGTGCATTCTCATATCCGTGTATTTTACAGCAACAGATTTAAAAAGTCTATTTTATGGAAGAATTTATGGAAAATTTTAGACTGTCCGCGGAAAGCAAAAAGGGACGCGCGGAAAATTTTCCGCGCGTCCCATATTCATTCATAAGGGGTTCTGTGTGTTATTTTGTCATCAGAAGGGTTTTCGGATCAAGGTTCACCTTGCCCTCTCCGTTCTTCAGCAGGGAAAGCTCAAGTCCGTTTCCGGCAGATGCGATGTGGCATACTGTCGCAAAATCCTCAAGCTTGTCAGCGGCAAGTGTGGATTTGAGATCTGCGCTTTCGCTTGTAAAACTGAACCAGGCGGTCATTCCGTTTTCTGCGACAAAATTCTTGAAGCAGTCAAGGTCAGCTTTGGATGTCTTCTCAAGATCAAGCCCGTCAACGACAACCGCGCCGACATTTATTCCGCCTTCCTTGAGAGCCTTGAGTGTGTTCACGACTTTAGGAAGCGAGAATGTCTCCTGATTGAAATTCAGGATTGTGCGGTCGCGCATTATTTCTTCCGCAAGACCGGAAATATCGTTCAGGTGCTTCTTCTTTGCGATTTCTGACAGAATGCTTGAGTACCAGGAAATCACATTTGATGAATGTTGGTCAAAAGAGACGTGCACAAGTGATTTTCCCTGAAGCAGGCTGTCTATTCCGAACTGAACCAGAACGGAAGTCTTTCCGAGTCCCTTTTTCGCTGTTATAAGTCCCATTTCGGAAGCCTTGAGTCCTCCGGCGGAGAGCTTGTCGAAATAGCGGACCGGACTGTGGTCAATAAAATCTTTCTTATCCATAGTAGTATTGGCTCCTGTTTGTGTGCTGACAAATCCTATTTGTTGGCTGCAGCCCTTTCTTCCTTGTATTTCTTGATAAGCTCTTCCTGCACGGCATTCGGAACTTTTCCGTATTTCAGGAATTCCATCGTGAATTCACCTTTTCCCTGTGTTGAGGAACGGAGAATTGTCGAGAATCCGAACATCTCGCTGAGCGGAACTTCCGCATTTACCGTAGAAGTATTGTTCTCATCGGCGGAGTCTACGATTACACCGCGGCGCTGGTTGATAAGACCAAAAATATTTCCCTGGAATTCTGTCGGCGCCGTGATGGAAACCTTCATTACCGGCTCAAGAATCACAGGCTTTGCCTTCTCGTAGCCTTCGCGGAACGCACCGATAGCGGCTGTCTGGAAAGCAATATCGGAAGAGTCGACCGGATGATACTGACCATCGTTGATTGTGATTTTTACACCGACAATCGGGAATCCGATGAGCGAGCCTTTCTCAAGAGCCTTCTTGAATCCCTTGTCGCAAGATGGAATATATTCGTTCGGAATTGCTCCACCTTTGATCGCGTCGATGAATTCGTAATCTTTTTCCGCATCTGGCTCCATGAATCCGGCGACACGTCCGTACTGTCCTGAACCGCCGGTCTGTTTCTTGTGAGTGTAGTTGAATTCCGCGCGCTGTGTGATTGACTCACGGTATGCGACCTGCGGAGCTCCTGTGACAACCTCGCAGTTGTATTCACGCTTCATGCGCTCAACATATACGGCAAGATGAAGCTCGCCCATACCTTTTATGATTGTCTCGTTTGATTCCGGATCTGTATAGACCTGGAATGTCGGATCCTCTTTTGTAAAGCGGTTGAGAGCCTTAGACATCTGCATTGCAGCCTGCTTGTCTTTCGGTGCGATTGAAAGCGAGATTACAGGCTCAGGAACGTACATTGACGCCATCGAGTAGTTCACACCACCGTTTGTGAATGTGTCACCTGACGCGCAGTCAACACCGAACAGAGCGACAATATCTCCGGGAACGCCTTCCGTAATGTCTTCCATCGCGGCCGCATTCATACGGACCAGACGTCCGACCTTGAATCTCTTCTTTGAGCGGGTGTTGAAAAGCTCCTCGCCTTTCTTGATTCTTCCCTGATAAATACGTGTGTATGTGAGCTGGCCGTACTGTCCGTCATCAAGCTTGAATGCAAGCGCGACAGTCGGTTTGTTCTCGACACATTCAAGCTCAACCGGAGCCTCGTTGTTGTCAAGATCAAGAGCCTCGTTCTTTACATCCGTCGGGCAGGGGAGATAGCGTGTGACGGCATCAAGAAGCGGCTGAATTCCCTTGTTCATGTGGGCAGAACCGCAGAAAACGCCGACGAACTGCTCGGCGATTGTACCCTTGCGGATGGCCGCAATCAGTTTGTCCTGATCGACGTCGTTGTAGCCTTTCTCCATGATGTCCTCCATAAGAGAGTCATCAAACATGGATGCGGCGTCAAGAAGCTCCTCGCGGTATTTGTTCGCGTCATCAACAAGATGAGCCGGAATCTCGGCGACACGGACATCGGATCCGTCATTGCCTTCAAAATAAAGCGCTTTCATTCCGATAAGGTCAACGACGCCTTCAAGTTTGTCCTCAAGACCAATCGGAAGCTCCATCATATATGCGTTAAGTCCGAGTTTCTCGCGGAGCTGCATTCTTACGCGAAGCGGATTCGCTCCCTGACGGTCACATTTGTTTACAAAGGCAAGACGAGGTACATGATAGCGTTTGAGCTGGCGGTCTACAGTAATTGACTGTGACTGAACACCGGCAACGGCGCAGAGAACAAGAATAGCACCGTCAAGAACACGGAGAGAGCGTTCAACCTCTACAGTAAAGTCAACGTGTCCGGGAGTGTCGATAAGGTTTATTGTGTAGTCTTTCCACTGAACCTGAGTAGCAGCTGACTGGATTGTGATTCCACGCTCACGCTCCAGATCCATAGAGTCCATCACAGCACCGACACCATCTTTGCCGCGAACTTCATGAATCTGATGAATTTTGTTGCAGTAGAACAAAATACGTTCTGACAGAGTGGTTTTACCCGAGTCAATGTGGGCACTAATACCGATATTCCTCATTTTGGAAATATCAAAGCTCATATTGTTACCTCTTTAAAATAATATGCGAATTTTGGAAATATTCTTATCCGCATATTCTAGTGAATTACAGGGCGATATTCAACAGGGTAATGTCAAAAACTGAATTCAAATGAAATCCGGGCTGTGCAGCTTGTTCTCCGTGTCCGCCAGACCGTTTTTGTCGTGGCCGAAACTTTTCCGCGGGTGAATTCTCCGTTCTTCTGCTTTAACGAGAGCGACAAATCCTGATAAAATGACGGATTTGAGCCGATGTTTCCGAAAACCGTGATTTTTTCAGTCGAGGAGGAGGCGGATTTTCCGTTTTCCGGAGTGACTTCCGCCAGAATATCAGCTCCGGCCCTGAATTTCCCTTTCCCGAATGAATTTTTCAGCGAGGCGGATATTTTTCCCGGAATTATGGCGGAATTTTTTCTGTCCACGGAGAGTCCTGCCTGAATTCCTGCCGACGAGCTGAATTTTCCCGCCGCTGACTTTATTCCGGCTCCGGCGCGGAAATCATGAATTCCTGTGTCCGGCTGTATGTCCGCAAATAATGTCAGTCCGCCGCGTATCGGGGGGTTTTTCCCTGTTCCCTTGGCAAGCTGCCCCTGAATTCCGGCTTTTGCCTGAAGGCATCTGCCGATTCGCTTCTCCGAGCCGGTGATTATGTCTCCGGACGGATTAAGAAAAACCGAGACGAATGTGGTGTTCCTGTGCCTTGAGAATTTTCCGTCAAAGCTTACGGTGGAAAGCAGATTTTTTTCCGGTGACTCATAAAATCCGGCGGATAATATAGAAGAGAAATTTCCGAAAACGGCCGACAGCTCAGTTCTTCCGCAGAAATGGAATCCGCCGGTGTTTCCGCCGCGGTATTTTGCGGATTTCCTGCTGTATGCGAAAATTCCTGCCGTCGCGGAAGCTGCGAATTTTATCTCCGCGGCAGAGAATCCTGTCAGAACGGAAGCCGCCGCATCTCCGTCAGAATTTGCCGTGAGGCTTACGGAAGTCCGCACGCCCGGAAATTCCGTCCGTATAAATGCCGCCATAGGATTGGAGAATGAATTTCTGCCCGGAATTGAGGCTGAGATGTTTTTCGCCGAGACCGTCGGAACCGCGAATGGAGATGCCGAAGCCGGAAGCGCCGGAGAATTTATTTTTGTAATTGCTCCGGAAAGATTCAGCGAGCCTGCGAGGAAATTCATCATGAAATTTCTGTTGCTGTCCTGCGCGAGGAATGAGAATCCTGATGTGAATTTTTCTTCCTTTTTGTAGACGGAAAAGCTCACCGTTCCCGCGTGTATTTTTGCTCCGGCTATGAAGTCATTCCGTTCTGCCGAGAATCCTTTTTTGTCCGAGACGGAGAATTTTCCTCCGCCGCCTGAAAAAAAATCGGTGAAAGGAAGATATGGCAGCTTTGTCTCCGCAAAAACGGCGGCCGCGGCGAAAAAATATAAGGCAATTAACTTGTGTGTCTTCATGCACAGTTAATTGCCTTTTTTGTCCGGATTAAGGAAATGATTTTGTCTTATAACAGAAAATTATACCGCTCAGTTCGTCGTGCTTGTTATATAGCTTTCCGTGGATGAGAATTCGCTGATCGCGACGATTTTCGTGCGCCAGTATTCCGCCTCGCTTTTAGTCGTGTATGGACCTACGCGCACTCTGTAGAAAAGTCTGTCGGAGTTGTCACGGTAGGTGAATATGTCCGCGGGAATTTTGTTCGAGTCAAGTACGGCTCTCGCATTGTCCGCGCTCTGTTTGCTGCTGAACGATGCCGCCTGAACCCAATATCTTGTGATTTTTTTCGCCGGTTCCGCTACGGCCGCCGCCTTTGCCGGGGCAGTTTTTGGCTCCGCCTTCTTTACCTGGACGGAAGACGCCTTTTTCGCCGGTGCTGGTTTTTCGCGGACTGATTCGGATGCTGTCTTGGCAGGAACAGGCGCGGGCTCCGCCCGGACATCCGCCTTTGCCGTGTAAACCGGCTCTTCGTATGTGCGGATCTGTTCCGCCGCCGTATACGATGGAGCTGTGTTCTCCTCAGGATTCTGGGCTTTCGCTGAATCCGGAATGTTCACCGTTATGTTTATGTTCTGCGGCGTCCTGTTCTCGGCTGCAAGCTCATTTTTAAGGGAATTCAGGTCGATTGTCGTTCCTTCCTGCTGGTTCTCCTGCTGCTGCACGGAATTCAGACCGACGACAGTCGTATTGTCCGAAACGACGTACATATCATTTACTTTTGCCGTCTTTATCTCATCAGGAACCGCAACCGGCGCGTTGTTCTGGAATCCGCCGTCATCTCTTTCGTTCCAGCCTGACTGTATTCTTTTTTCAACCGGAGAAGTGCTTGTGACTGCCGGCGCCGGTTTTGCCGAGGGGGAGTAAAGGAACAGCGCTGCTCCAAGAACCACAAGCAAGAACATGCCAGAACCGGCGATTATCAATAAAGTTTTTTTCTGATCCATAATCTTTTCCTCTTGGAAAATATCAGACCGGAGAAATACGGCGCAAGTTTATCCGATTTTACGCCGCAGAAATTTCTTTTCCGAATATTTCCCTGCCCATAACATAAATATCGGATGCGGGAAAAATTTGTTTAGAACAATTTGCTGATTTTGCGTTCAAGCGAATCCGCGCTTCCGGAATTTCTCAGTATGATGATTTTTTTTCCGGACTGCCTGTATATGGAAAGAAGGTTTTTCTGTGAGGCGAACCGCCTGATTATCAGGCTGATTTTTATTCCGTCGCGTTTTTTCGCCCTGAAGAGGCGGATTAGAAAAGGAGCCGTGACAAAAATCACTGAGCTGCATTTTTCGAGAAGAAGCGGAATTTTGTACAGAACCGCGGCGTTCAGGATTATGTCCGCATCCGGATTCGCCGCGATGAATTCCTCTGTCATCCTTGTGATTTCCGGGTAGACAATCGCCTCCTGTCTTGCGAGGCGTTCCGGGGAGCGGAACAGGAATTCTCCAAGCGCGCGTCTGTCCACACGGTTTCCGTCGGCGCAGATGTTTATGCCCTCCGCCTCCGCCTCCTCCGAGAATTCCATCTTTATGCGTTCCGCGCAGGATTCTATTGCACGGTGGACAAGTTCGTCCGCATCCACTGACAGCCAGCCGTGTTTCTTGAGAATTCCGCATACAAGATTCTTTCCGGCCGCCATCTGTCCGGTCACACCGATTATCAATG
Organism: Treponema sp. UBA792; assembly: GCA_002296965.1. Taxonomy (GTDB): domain Bacteria; phylum Spirochaetota; class Spirochaetia; order Treponematales; family Treponemataceae; genus Treponema_D. Next base: position 16,229 of record DBIW01000016.1, read on the forward strand.
GAATTCTCCCCAGTTGCTTCCGTATTCCACTGAGACTTTCAATGGAACCCGCAGCTTCACCGTATGTTCCATTTTGTCGCGGACAATTTCAATCGTCCTTTCTATTGAATTCCTGTCATCGGGACATTCAAGAATCAGCTCGTCATGAACCTGGAGAAGAAGCTTCGCTCCGGTCGGATTTTCGGACAGCGCGCGGTCAACGTCAATCATCGCCTTTTTTACGATGTCGGCCGCGCTGCCCTGGACCGGTGTGTTCACCGCCACGCGTTCCGCGGCCGCCCGTTCCGTCCTGTTTCTGCTGTTGATGTACATGATTCTCCGTCTGCGTCCGGCCAGCGTGGACACGAATCCTGTCGTTTCCGCCTGCTTTATGGTTGCGTCCATGAATTCGCGGATTGAGCTGTATGTGTCAAAATAGGTTCCGATAAAGTCCGAGGCCTGAGTTCTTGATATTCCGAGATCGTGCGCAAGTCTGAACGCGCTCATTCCATAGATTACGCCGAAATTTATCGTCTTTGCGGTGCGCCTCATCTCCGGCGTGACATCCTCCGGTTTTACCCTGAAAATCAGCGCCGCGGTCGCCCTGTGAATATCCACTCCGGCGGCAAACGCATCGCCCATGGTCTTGTCGCCGGACAGGTGGGCCAGCACGACAAGCTCAATCTGCGAATAGTCCGCCGAAATCAGCACGGTGCCGGGAACAGCGGTGAACGCCGAGCGGATTCTTCTTCCTGCCTCGTTCCTTACGGGGATGTTCTGCAGGTTCGGGTCCCGGCAAGAAAGTCTTCCCGTGGCGGTTCCTGTCTGTATAAAATCCGGGTGGATTCGGCCGGAACGGTCGCACATTTTCGGAAGCGTCTCGACGTAGGTTGACTGTAGCTTTGTCAGTTCCCTGAACTCAAGGATTCTGCGGGGTACCGGATCGACGGGCGCCAGCTCCTCCAGAACCGATGTGTCCGTGGAGTAGCCGCGTTTTGTCTTTTTGCCGTGAGGAAGTCCGCGCTCCTCAAAAAGAACCTGCTGAAGCTGTTTTGTCGAGGCGATGTTGAACGGATGTCCGACCTCCGAATATATCGCCTGCTCTGCGGCCTCGATGTCGGCGGTCAGCTGTCCGTTGTATGAATCGAGCATTCCGCGGTCAAGATGAATTCCGGCAAGCTCCATTTTTGCCAGAATCGGAAGAATTTTCATCTCCATTCCGCGGAAAAGCTCCATCAGCTTTTTCTCGTGGAGTTTAGGTTCAAGTTTTTTCCATAAGCTGAGCGTAAAGTCCGCGTCTTCTGCCGCATAGTTCGCGGCCTGTTCAACCGGAACAGTGTCAAAAGTTTTGCCTTTGGGAACTATGTCCTCAAATTCCGTGCCGACGAGTCCAAGCTCCGATTCGGCAAGTTTCTCCAGGGAGAATGAGGCCCGTCCCTGCATGTCAGGCTCCAGAAGCCAGGCCGCAATCATTGTGTCGGCCAGCGCGCATGAAGGCCCTTCTCCGGCAAAAGAAAATCCGTTTGACGCGAGAATTTTAAGGTCGAATTTTCCGTTGTGGACAACCACGGTAGCGTCCGGGCTGTCGAAAATTCTTCCGAGCTCCCTGAACGCATCGGTTTTTTGTATCAGCTCACCGGCAAGCAGCGATTCAGAATTCATCAGCGGAACATAAATTCCTTCTCCGGGGGCGGCGGACAGACTGAAACCTACGATTCTCGCGCTGCAGGAGTCCAGTCCGTCGGTCTCGGTGTCGAA
>DBIW01000002.1:0-27887 GCA_002296965.1 Treponema sp. UBA792
AAAAGCGAAATTTTATAAAATATGACCTTTATGACCTTAAAACAAAATAGCTGTAGGTGTAGTTAATAATAAAAAATAAATTTCTATATCGTTTAACCCAGTTGAGTTTCTAAAAAATTCATTTTTATTTTTAAGACTATTATGATAAAGTGCTTTAAAATAGTGTAATTTTGATAAATCATCTTAATTTTTTATAGGTGTAAAAAATGAAATATATAATGCAGGAAATGCCAAAATCTGGTGATACAGTTGTTGTGGGAATGTCGGTGGTGTGGATTCTGCACTTACAGCGTTAATGCTCAAAGAAAAAGGCTGTCGTGTAATAGGCGTGACAATGTCGCTTTGGGATGGACTTATGCCACAATTAAAAGGCGGACAAAAAATCAAACCGTCCTGTTATGGACCAAAGAAATCACAAATATTGCGGAGTGTCAGAAGTTTTGTGATGAAAATGATATTGAATATCATGTTGTTGATGTAAAAGAAATATATAAAAAAGAAGTTTTGGAATATTTTAAAAATGAGTATAGAAATGGCAGAACGCCAAATCCTTGTATCAGGTGTAACAGACTGGTGAAATTTGGTGCGCTTTTGGAAGGTGTCAAGAAACTTGGTATAGAATATGATTATTTTTGTACTGGACATTATGCAAAAATTGTCCGTCCTGAAAAAGGCGTTTTTGGTTCTGATATTAAACCTTGTATGATTGCTGGTGCAGAAGATGTGTCAAAAGACCAAACATATTTTTTGTACAGAATTCCGTCAGAAATCCTTGAAAAAGTAAGATTTCCGCTTGCAACTATGAAGAAATCTGAGGTTTTTAGAATTGCACAGGAAGCAAACCTTCAGGCAGCGTCACGAGAAGAAAGTCAAGATTTTATTGGTGAAGAGTATTTTGAGCTGATTTTTTCAGACAAACCTTCTGTTCCTGGTGATATTATAGATTTGGATGGTAAAGTTTTGGGACATCACAGAGGAATTGAACATTATACAGTGGGACAACGTCGTGCACTCGGAGTTGCTGTTGGATATCCGGTTTATGTTCATTCAATAAAAGTAAAGTATGTTCCAGTTGAAGCAAGCGCACGCTCTGGTTTCGGGAAAACCGCCAGTTCCGCCAAACGGTTTTAAGGCTCCTTTAAAATTTCACACTTTCTGTAATTTTATCAGAAAGAGTTTTTACATGCGTTTGCCCTGGCCTCCGCCGGGCTTTCCGTTGCGGTCTGCGTACAAAACTGGTATTATCTTCGCATGGAAAAAAAGGAATTCGACTATATCGTGATAGGCGGCGGAACCGCCGGACTTTCATCAGCCCTTTATGCGGCACGCGGCGGCCTTCGCGCAGTCGTCCTTGAGGGGCCGGAGCCCGGCGGCCAGGCGCTTCAGATAAACGGGCTTGAGAACTATCCCGGAATTTTCCCGCCCGTGAGCGGATATGATTTCATAGCTGGACTTAAAAGGCAGTGCGCGGAATTCGGCGCGGAATTCTCACGGGGCATGGCGCTTTCCATCGACCGGCCGGGAAATGAATTCACCGTCACGTCGGATTCGGGAATTTATTCCGCTCCGGCTGTCCTTGTCGCGACCGGAGCCTCTCACAGAAAACTCGGTGTTCCGGGAGAGGCGGAATTCACGGGAAGGGGCGTGTCGTACTGCGCCGTATGCGACGGCCCGTTTTTCAGGAACAGGAGAATAGTCGTTGCCGGCGGCGGGGATTCGGCGGTGAGCGAGGCGCTTTATCTGTCCTCGCTTTCGGACGATGTGACTGTGGTCCACAGGCGCGGGGAATTCCGCGCGCAGAAATCGCTTGTCGCCAGAATGGAGGCCGCCGGAATCCGTACCGTGACAGGAGCGCGCATCACGGAGATAATGGGGAAGGAGGGGCGCGTGGATGCGGTCGTATTGAAGGATTCCGTCTCCGGCAAGGAGTCGGTCCTTGGGACGGACGCGGTTTTCGTTTTTATCGGAATGGAGCCGAGAACGTCGCTGGTGGATAATCTTGCGAAGGATCCGGCAGGCTACATACTCGCCGGAGAAGACATGTCGACTTCGGTTCCGGGGCTTTTCGCGGCTGGAGACGTGCGGTCCAAGGCTCTGAGGCAGGTGGTCACGGCGGCATCGGACGGAGCTGCCGCGGCTTTCTCCGCCATGGAATATGTGCGCAAATTCAGGACGGGAGAACCAAGATGAGGCTGCGCGGTGCGGTATGGGTCATTGTGTTTTCCTCTTTGTGCGCATTTGCCGCGGCCCGGGAGCCGTCTGGAGCCGCCGGACTTCCAGACGACATAACATTCTGGAGCGACTATCCCTCGGACGAGCTTGCCGCGGCGATCGCCGACCGGATGACGGACACGGAGCTTTATTCGCAGATACTGATGTTCGGATGGGCCGGAGCCGAGCCGAACGAGCTTCTGTACCAGTGGGTCGAGCGCGGACTTGGAAGCGTCAAGGTTTTCGGATGGAACACGGATGACATAAATCTTGTGGCGAAATCCGTCTCGTCCCTTCAGCGCAGGGCGGGGCAGGGCAGATTCAGGATTCCGCTTTTTGTGGCGACCGATCAGGAGGGCGGCTGGATCCGCCATGTAAAGGGCGACACCGCGGTGACTCCCGGAAACATGGCCGTCGGAGCCTCCGGCTATCCCGCGGATTCCTGGTACAGCGCATATTATATCAGCCGCGAGATAAAGGCTCTCGGAATAAACATGAATTTCGCGCCTACGGTGGATCTCTACACGAACAGGCAGTCCACGATAATCGGTTCCCGTTCCTTTGGAGACGATCCGGAGAAGTCCGGAATTCTCGGCGCCGCTTTCGCCGCCGGAAGTGTGGCCGCCGGCGTGATTCCTACGGTGAAGCATTTTCCGGGGCATGGAGATACGGATCAGGATTCCCATCTCAGCCTTCCGGTCATCGACATAGACTACAAGACTTTTTCGGAGCGGGAGCTTGTTCCCTTCCTGTATCTGATCCGGGACAAGGTTCCGGCGGTGATGTCCGGCCATCTCAGTTTTCCGCGCATAGACACGAGTGGCGCGCCTGCGTCGCTCTCAAAATTTTTCCTGACGGATTTGCTCCGGGGCCGGCTCGGCTACGAGGGGCTGATAATAACCGATGACATGATGATGAACGGGGACACGATGTACGCAGGCTCCCTTTCGAACGCGTTCCGGATGGCTGTAGAGGCTGGAAACGACATAGTAATCTCCTCCACTACGGCGAGGCTCAACGAGGCTCTATGGACGGGCAACCTTGAGCTTATGACGACATCTCCTGCGTTCCGCTCAAGGGTCAGGGATGCCGCATACCGTGTCATAAAGGCGAAGCTGGACTACTTCAAGAGCGGAAACGCGGCGCCCCTTTATCCGGATCCGGCATCGATTCTGGAGCATGTCCCGGACAGGGAGGGGCAGAAATTCTTTCTGGAGCAGGCCTGCCGCTCAATCACCGTGTTCAAGGAGGGGAGCCTGCCTCTCACCCCGGAGAATTCAGGACGCGTCCTTCTTGTGGGATTTTTTCCCGAATTCTTCGCCGAGGCTAAGAAGCGCTATCCTGGGGCCGGGGAATTCCGCTTCAACTACGAGATCGGACCTAATGAGACCCAGTGGGTGTGCGACAATATAATGGACACGGCGGCCGGATATGACACTGTTGTCGTATGTGTCGCAAGCGCCAGGCACGCGCGGATTGCCGAGACATTCAGGAATTCCGGAAAAAAAGTGATAGTCCTTTCCATGATGTCGCCAGTCTATTCGGAGAGTCTCACCTGGGCCGACTCGATTCTGATGTGCTACAGCTGGAGCGGATATTCGATCCGCGCCCTTGTCTCGGTCCTCCGCGGCGAAATTCAGGCGAGAGGCACGCTTCCTTACGGCCTTTCAAAATGAGGTATATATGTTTTCTGATACGCATTTTCATTTTCTCCATACTGTAGAGATTCTTGGAATTCATGAAGGCGGCAGGATTCTGTCCGGAATGGCGGACAGAGACTGTTTCTTCGGACTTGACATAGGAACTGATGCCGCGGATCTTGCCGGAAGACAGGACTGTGTCCTCCGCGCGATATCGGAAATAGGTGATGAAGCCGCGGCGGAAAAATGCAGGCGTTTCATCCGTTTCTCAGCCGGAATCTGGCCTGACCTGGAGAGCATAAGGAACCGCCTTGAGCGGATGGAGGTGCTCTCCGCGCAGATCGGCTCGGCGGCTGAGAATTCCGGAAACGGCCCGCTGGACCGGAAGATTGCCGCGGTCGGAGAATGCGGGATTGACCATCACTGGAATCCGTCCGGCGCCGACGGCCGAAGCGGAGCCGGTTTCTCCTCGGATGACTTTGACGGCGAGAGGGAGCTTTTCATGATGCAGCTGGAGCTTGCGCGCCGGCTGGAGCTGCCTGTGATAGTCCACAGCCGCGACGCGTTCGACGACACGCTCGGATGCATAAGGGATTCCGGATGGAGCCGCGGAGTCATCCACTGCTTCAGCTACGGAATCAGCGAGGCGCGCGCGTTCCTTGACCTGGGCTGGTATATAAGTCTGAGCGGAGGAATCACATATACGAAAAGGAGCAGGATGGACGGGATGAGGGAGCTTCTGGAATTCATTCCGGATGACCGGATTCTGTGCGAGACTGACTCTCCGTATCTTGCGCCCGTTCCGTTCCGCGGAAAGACGGACACGCCGCTTCTTGTGGACAACACATACCGTTTCGCCGCGGAGATGAGAGGAACCGATGAATTCTCGCTCAGCAGGACCGTCGACCGGAACATATCCTCCCTTTTCGGCATGAATCCGGCTCAGTAGTTGCTGACGAGTCTGAGTATGTAAAGCTCCACGTATTCCGTAAGGGACTTGCTGTCCTTTATCTTCTGCATGTTCGGAGTTCTGACCAGCGTCGCGGCGAGATTCTTCACCCTTTCCTTTGTGAATGTCGAGGCTGTCAGCGTCTTCATAACGCGTCGCGTGTAGTCGCGGATAAGGCTGTTCACGTCCTCCGTGAGCTGTATGTTCGCCTCTTTTGTCAGCATCCTGTTCCACTGTCCGCACAGAAAGTCAAGCTCCCTGTCAACGGTGGAGCCTTCCGGAACGAATTCGCTGAAAAGCTCGCCCGCCTTCTTTGATACGGCTTCCTGTCTGGACATCGTCTTTCCAGGCTTTTTGGCTGACAGGGTCTCCTGTACGGCCGCCGGCTGCTTCTCCTGCCCTTTCTGCTTTTTCCGTCCGTTGAGGGCCGCGATAATCCAGGAAATCAGGGGAATCGTGTATATGAACGGAAGCTTTGTCTTGGCGAGCGACAGAATTTTGGTCCTGTCGAGCATCAGCAGGTCGCTCAGGGGACGGAGCTTTCCGTCAAGGAAAATATGGAATCCTATTGAATTCGTGTCGTCCTTCTCGTACGCCATGAATGTCATGAAATTTGAGCTGAGAATCGCATGGAGCACCGGCGATAACTCCTCCACCTTTTTTGCAAGGCAGGCCTCAAACTGGGCGTCATCGCCCATTTCCGGCAGCCTGTCATAGTTCAGCAGTCTTCCGTACCATTCCTGCACCAGAGCCGATTCGATCGCGCCGTGCGCCTCATTGCACAGCCTCACCGTCAGCTGGAGAACCTTGGATTTGTATACATAGTACTGCGTCCCTGATTCCGGTTTGAACGTCAGCAGCTTTGGAAGCTCGTTCGCCGCGCTTTCCGTCGTCATCTTCTGAAGGAAGTCCCTGAGCTCATCCTCGGAATACTGTCCGTAGAGAAGCCTTCCGCCCGCATCATGGAATTTGAGAATCTGGTCCATAGAGTGGAAATACGGCGCCTCTCCCAATGCCGACGTCAGGTTTCTGAACGCCTCCCGTTTCTGCTCCTCCTGCTGGAATTTTGTCTTGAGGAAGATGTTGTAGCTTTCTGTTATCTCTATGGCCTGGAGGATGTTCGTGTCCTCAGTTGTCCTGTCCTGAATTTTCTCAAAATCCTGACGGATATAATAGCAGAGCTGGTTCCACAGATAGTAGTCATCGCCCTCATGCAGGTCGATGAAGCCTTTCTGCTTCGGATTCACGAAATACTCAAAGAAATTCTTTATGGTGATTTCCTTGCCCGCGTTGGTGCTCCTGAGTTTCTTGAGGAAATAGTCGTGGAATTCCTCCTTTGCGAGCAGGTGCCTGATTTTCTGCTGTGCGGTTTCCAGCAGGACTTTTACCGGAACGCACGCGGGAAGGACAAGTGGAGCAATATCATGCTTGAAATTTATTATGTACAGTTCAGGCGACTTGAGGTTCTGCCGATCCATGGCTGCTGTGATGTATTCGCCGATCTGCTTTTTCTCTACGGACTGGAACGGAAAAAGTTTGGGCAGATCCGTGGCGACCGGATAGGCGATCACCTCGTTCGTGAGGATTTCCTTGTACTGGTTCGCGTATTTTACCGAGAAGAACGAGATAGATACAATTGTCTTTTTTGTTCCGTTCATGACGACGGCCGCAAGATGCTTTTCCTGAAGCCCCTGAAGTTCCGCCGACACGGTTTCGGCCGGATCTCCCAGGTATTTCACAAGTTCCGACTGCTCCTCAACATGATGCTCGGCGTATTTTTTCACATAACTACAGAATTCCCTGAAGTCGATGAACGGAGATTTCTGTTTCTCCGCATAGAATCTGATTATTGAGCTTAAGTTGGAAGTCGTGACCATGATTCGCAGATTTTATAATATTATTTATATTTAAACAAGTATGAATATTTTCATGGCCCGCGTTTTGTGATATACTGCGTCAGTTTATATATTCAATTTTTCAGGAGATAATCGTATGGATTCTCAGATTTACGGACCGCACGACAAGCCCCCGCTTCAGAAGTGGATTCCGCTCAGTTTCCAGCATGTGTTCGCCATGTTCGGAGCTACGGTTCTTGTTCCGCTTCTTACGGGACTCAGCACATCGACCGCGCTGTTCACTGCCGGCACCGGCACGCTCATTTACATAGCGATAACCGGCGCCAAGGTTCCGGCGTTCCTCGGCTCGTCGTTCGCATTCATTCCCGCCCTGATTGCCATAGGGCAGCAGTACGGAGTGGCATACGCGATGGGAGGCTCGATTTTTGCCGGTATTTTCTATTGTATTGTCGCGGCCGTAATAAGGGTAGCCGGAAAAGGCTGGATCGACAGGGCGCTTCCTCCTGTGGTGATCGGCTCCGTGATAATCGTGATCGGACTCGGACTCGCTCCTACCGCCATAAACGAGGCCTTCTATAACAACGGTGAATATTCTCTCGTCTGCCTGAGTATCGCCTTTGTCACCCTTTCCATTGCCGTCGTAGCCACAATATTCTTCAGGGGATTTTTCAACACGCTTTCGATTCTGATCGGACTTGTCGGAGGCTATATTTTCACACTGGTGATGGGGTTGTTTTTCCCGGCCTATCATCTGATTGACTTTGCCGCGGTAAAGGAGGCCAGGTGGTTCGCGCTGCCGTTCCTTCAGACCGGAGCGGACGGACATTATTTCTGGATGGCGCCTAAATTCAATTTTGTGGCGATTCTTACATTCGTGATTGTGTCGATTTCGACCGTATGCGAGCATCTGGGCGATACTCTTACCACATCGACTGTCGTCGGAAAGGATTTCTACAAGGATCCGGGGCTTCACCGTACTCTTGCCGGTGACGGACTTGCGACTGCCTGGGCCGCGCTTTGGGGAGGACCGCCGAACACGACTTACGGCGAGAACATCGGCGTTATGGCCATAACAAAAGTCTATTCGGTCTGGGTGATAGGAGGAGCCGCCGTCATCGCTGTGCTTCTGTCCTTCTGCCAGAAATTCGGGGCGCTGATTTCGACGATTCCGACCCCTGTGCTTGGTGGAATCTGCACGCTTCTCTACGGACTTATCGCCTCAAGCGGACTCAGGACTATAGTCGAGAGCGGCGTCAATTATCAGGACAAGCGCAACCTGACAATTTCGTCAGTCATACTTGTTCTTGGAATCGGCGGCGGAGTTCTCCAGTTCAAAATCGGGGACAGCTTCAATTTCAGCCTCGGAGGAGTCGCCCTTGCGACTGTCGCCGGAATCGTGCTGAATCTTGTGATTCCAAAGTCCGAGAAATAGAATCCGGACATGATGAAAAAAGCCGCGCCGTAACAAGTTGAACTTAGTCACGGCGCGGCTTTTTGTTTCGGGCAACCGGAATTCGAATCCGGGACCTCATGCCCCCCAGACATGCACGCTAACCAACTGCGCTATTGCCCGTCAGATGGAGCATATTATATAGAATGAAAAATCAAAGGTCAATGATTCCGCGGCAGGATTTTCAATGATTTTGCGCCGCCGTCCGGAAAATTGATTGAAATAAAGGGTAAACATAATTATATTCATCTGTAATGTCTCTTAACTGCAACGAAATAAATGTCATCCTGTCGGAGCTTGATCTTGCCGGTTCGTTCATTCAGGATATTGTCCAGCCCGGATATGATTCCGTGGCCTTCTGTACATATAAAAATTCATGCGCAAGGACGGTTCTTGTCTGCACGGCGCAGAACGCCTGCCGGATAAATTCCGTTGCCAGGAAAATTCCACGGAATGACAAGCCGCTCCGGTTTATGGAATTCCTGCGCTCACGTGTGCGCGGCGCAAGAATAGACTCCTGTTCCCAGATAGGACTTGAGCGTGTGGTCAGGATGGAGCTTTCCCATGCCGGTGAGAAATTCACAATGTACATAAGGCTCTGGAACAATGCGGCCAACATCATTCTGTGTGACGCCGACGGAATTATCCTTGACTCGCTTTACCGGCGTCCCGCAAAGAATGAGATGACCGGACGGGTTTTTGTTCCGCCTGTTCCGCGGGATTCCGACGGAGATCCGGCTGACCGTTGGCCGGTCCGGACTTTTGATGAAATTCAGGTTTCCGCGGAAGAGGAACTCCCGTTCAACAGGCGCGTTGATCTGTGGTACAGCGAGTATTCGTCCTCGCTTTCGAGGGAGGCGCTTCTTGTCCGTGCGGAGAAATGGTATTCCTCCGCCAGAACCAGGATGGAGGCTGCGCTGCGCAATCTGGAGCGCAAGCTGGATTCGTTCCGTGATGCGGAAAAATACAGACATCAGGGAGATCTTATCCTGTCATACGGACATCTTATTGACGGGAATTCGAATTTCATAGAATGCTGCGACTACGACACCGGAAAAACGGTCAGCATAGCGGTGGATCCGTCTCTCAGCGCGCACGAGAATGCCGCCCTCTGCTACAGGAACTACAAGAAGGCGGTGTCCGGAGCCGGCCAGCTTGAGCATGACATAGAGAACGCAAGGCGCCAGATTGCAAGGCTGGAGCAGATGTATGCGGCGATTCTCCGTGAGCCGAATCCTGTCAGGATTGAGCAGATGCTTCGCCGCGACTCAGCGCCGAAACAGCAGCAGAAGAAAAACCGCCCCGGCCTGGACTACAACGTGGACGGATGGTGTATCCTTGTCGGACGCGACGCAGAGGAGAACGACGGCCTGCTGCGCCATCATGTAAGGGGCGAGGATCTGTGGCTTCATGTCAGGGATTATCCCGGCGGATATGTGTTCATAAAAAGCCGGAAGGGAAAGACGGTTCCTCTTGACATCCTTCTTGATGCGGCCAATCTTGCGGTCTATTATTCAAAGGCGCGCAATGCCGGCAGAACCGATCTTTACTACACTCCCGTGAAATATCTGAGGAGGGCGAAAAACGGTCCCAAGGGGCTTGTCCTCCCGACAAACGAGAAGAATCTGTGCATAACTCCGGACAGAAAGCGGCTGGAACGGCTTGATTCTATACATGAGGAGGCCGGACTGTGACGGAAGAGAGGCGCAGGAAAAAATACGGTGCAAAACCCATGGAAAGATTCTCCTCCGTTCTTCCGTGGTTCGTGCTTCCGTTCGGATGGAGGACATCGGTTCAGGCGTTGCGTCTTATCTTTACCGTGCTGAGGGATTTTTTCCTTCTTCAGCAGAAGAAGCGGTTCCGTCTTGTCAGAATTCCTCTTATATATGTCGATACGGAGCTGGATGACAAAATTCCGTTCTGCCCCGACAAGATCGGTGTCTACATGGGGTTCATCGGATTTTTCGTGCGGCCGCTTACGATGATGATAAGGCGGTTCGGCTACAGAAAGGCCGCTCCGTACTGCAATTCGTTCGTCTCGTATATAAGGTCTCTTTATGTGAACGCCTCGTCCGTCTACCGCTTCTGCATGACGACGACTCACCGTCCCGATTACAGGGAGAGCGCCGCTTTCCGGACAATCCACCGTGCCGATCCTCATTATCTTTGTGTACCGAGCCTTCATGTGTCCATAGCCGCCGGGACCTACGCCTGGATGCGGAATTTCTTGAATTCCGGACTTTTTCCGGAGGAGGAGAGGCGGCTGCGTCTTGACGAGATTCTTGATTCCGCGCTTGCGATAACCGAGAGCGTGCTTTTTGTAAAGCAGCACAGCGTGAACTGCATTCCCGTCGCCCTTTATATGATAACATCCACGTCGGAGAAGGAATTTTTCACCGCGGAGGATGCCGTGATGTTCATGTCCAGGCTGTTCAGAAATTCTCCTGAAATTCCGCCCGGTGTCAGGGAAGAGATCACCGAATATTTTATATTCATGTACGAGCGGACGTTCCTGGAGAATGTGTACTCCGACAGCTGGCAGGACTGTATCAGGCACTGGCTCCTGGATTTTGCGGAGGCGACAGGACAGCGGATTGACTGCGGCGGCCGGACTTGATTCGTGAGTCGGGGGCATCCGCATATCCTCAAAATAGCAAAAAAGGACGCTTTTTTTCTTGACATAATCATCAACTAGAAATAAGATTGTGTTCATGGACTTGAGAACAGTATTAACGACAGACACGGTGAACCTTCATCTTAAAGGTACGACAAAAGAAGAAATTGTAGACGAAATGCTCGACATACTCTATAAAGCAGGAAAAGTAACAGATAAGAATGCGGCCCGCGAATGTGTGTTGGACCGCGAGCGCAAGATGTCCACCGGAATGAAACATGGAATCGCCATACCTCACGGAAAGACGGATACGGTTACGGATCTTGTCGCTTGCATTGGAATTTCGGATAATCCGGTGGATTTTGACTCATTGGATCAGGAGCCGTGCAGGATATTTATAATGACTTTGTCTCCGGTGAATAAAACCGGTCCGCATCTTCAGTTTCTGGCCGAGGTAAGCCTTCTGTTCAAGAGTCCGGAGAAGCGTCAGGAGATACTGAATACGCAGGACAAGGCTGAAGTCATAAGAATTCTTACGGAATAGCGTTGATGGTATGCGGTCTGTGTCCGCACGTTGAATTTTGGACCTCCGCCGGTTTTTGCGCGGAGGTTTTTTTGTTTTATGGGGGCAGTTATGAAGGTGAATGCTGTTTTCAGGGCGGAGAACGGCGGACTCGTGAGGGTTTCGGACGGAAAAGACATTCAGCTCGGTGATATAAGGACGGTCAGCGCGGAAAGCCTGCCTGAGCTGACGTTCTCCGATTTTATTGTAAGGCTTGAAATTCCGCTTTCTTCCGTGGAGCTTGACGGCGGCCTTTATAACGAGGAGTTTCTTGCCGGACTGAGGGATTTTCTTAAAAAACTGGAGTCGCGCGGTCAGTTCGCGGTTCTCGCGCCTGTGGACAATGCCTGCGGAGGCGATGCCGGTAGAATTACGGAATTATGCAGCCACACCGCACGTAGGGTTAAGGACTGCCTGTCTGTCGTCGGTGTCGAGATTCCCCGCGGGGTCATCGCGGCTGGAGACGTCTCCGCTTTTGCTGACGAGATTTCAAGAAAGCATCAGCATTATGTTTATTTTTCCGGGAGCGCGGATATGGGAATGATACCGGAGAATTTTCCGTTAGTCCGTTACTGAATGTGAGTGTTTGCGAAAAACCGCAATGTTTTCGTAAAAATGCGTGTTTTTCGTTGTAATTCGTGAAATTTCTTTTGAATTCTGTTGAAAGTTTTTCGCCTTTGTGACATCATCTGTGTATCGATTGCGGATGGGGTGTGGAGCGATAAGATGGAATTCAAGTCCGGTTCATCAGATTTTGGACATTCGTGTTTTTTCCTTGTTTTGACTCTTGTTTTTGCCGCGGCTGTCGCCGTTTGTGTTTATTTTCTGCTTCCGGCCGGCGGTGACGTTTCTGCCGGGCCTGCGGTTGTGACGGCCGATATTCCCCAGGAGCCTGTTCCGGAAGAGGAGGAGACTCCGTATTTCTATAATTATTTTTCTGATATTTCCTTTGATTTGGCGGATGCCTCGGATTTTGACAGGGGGCTTTCGCTCTACAGGGAGCCTGAGTCAAGGGCGGCTGTCGAGTGGTTCTATACTCAGGTTACAGGAAACCGGGAGGTCGCAGGGGCGGTGCTCGCGGAGGCCGAAAAAAATGACATTCCGCTGAGTCTCGCTTTCTCGCTTGCATATATGGAAAGCGGATTCAACGTTAAGGCCGTGAACAGGAATTCAAACAGTACTGTTGACCGCGGCCTGTTTCAGCTGAACAGCAACTCTTTTCCGGCTCTTACCGAGACGGATTTCTTCGATCCCTATATAAGCGCGAAATATGGTATGTCCCATCTACGTTTCTGTCTGAACAGCGCCGGCAATGAGGTCTCCGCGCTCGCGATGTACAATGCCGGAACCGGCAGGGTCCGTTCAAACAGGACTCCGCAGTCGACGCTGAATTACGTTGGAAAAATAATGTCATATCAAGAAATGCTCGACGAGCTTTTTGCGAATGAGGTCGCGTCATATTATGAGCCGCGGCTGTTCTCCGGTGTTTCTGTCGCATATTCACGTGGCTCACGGGAATAGAATCAAATCAGCCTCCTAATTTTTGCAGGACCGTTGTCTTTTCCGGTCTTGCTTTTTTTTTGTCCCGGTGATAGTCTCGCTTTGCGTTTACTGTTAAAAATTTAACAGTAAGGTCCGGAATTTCTCAGTTTTTGCAGAATTTTCCGGACGGCGGCTGTTTCCTGCCGCCCGGAATTATTGACCCTTGGAAAAACGGAATTTATAATCATGGATGAATCTGAAAGGGAGCTTCCCGCTCCGGTCCGAAAACGGCTGGTGCAGCTTCTGTCCATTCTGGATATGTCGGACGGGGAGATGATAACCTCATCTGCCGTGAGCGGGCTGACGGGCTGGAGCTCCGCGCAGATCCGCCATGATTTGTGGCTGGCCGGAATTGGCGGCGGCAAATCGAACGGATATGATGCGGCCGTTCTGCGGAATGTGCTCCGGCGTGCTGTCGGGATCGGGGAGAAGAAACGTCTGTGCTGTGTGGTCGGGCTCGGACGCCTTGGCGCCGCTCTTCTTGACGGACGCTTTTTTGACGGAGCCGGTTTTTCTCTCGCCGCGGGATTTGACTCCAACGTGAACCGGGTCGAGATTCTGAGGTCGACATTTCCGCTTTATCCGGCCGCAAGGATTGAGCAGGTCGTTCCTGAGCTTGGCATAAAGTATGCGGTTATTGCGCTTGGGGCTGCGGATGTTCCGGCTTATGTGCGGCGTCTTGCCGGGTGCGGAATAAAGGGAATAGTGAACATGACTTCCGCCGTTGTCCGCGCGCCTGAAGGCGTCAGAATTGAGAATATTTCATTGGCGAACTCGCTGATGAATTTATTGATATAAAATAAAATTTGTGGGGTAAAATATGGGCAGAGTGTATAATTTTTCTGCTGGACCTTCATGCCTTCCTGAGGAGGTTCTTGAGTCCTGTGCGGCCGAGATGCTTGACTACAACGGTACCGGCCAGTCCGTGATGGAGATGAGCCACCGTTCGGCCGCGTACAAGCCGATAATCAGCCACTGCGAGACGATGGTGCGCAGGCTGATGTCTGTTCCTGACAATTACAGGGTTCTTTTCCTGCAGGGCGGAGGCTCCACCCAGTTCGCTATGGTTCCGCTTAATCTTGGCACGAAATTCCATAGGGCGGCTTATGTGAATACAGGAGTATGGGCGAAGAAAGCCGCGGCCGAGGCGGGGAAATTTATTGATGTCGATGTCGTCGCCTCTTCAGAGGACAGGGGGTTCTGCTACATTCCTGCGGATGTCAAGATCCGCGGTGATTATGACTATGCGTACATCTGCATGAACAATACGATTATGGGAACTCATTATGAGTATATACCCGATACCGGAGATATTCCTCTCGTGGCGGATATCTCATCTTGTATTCTTAGCGAGCCGATAGATGTCTCCAGATTCGGAGTCCTTTTTGCCGGTGCCCAGAAGAATCTGGCTCCTGCCGGCGTTACGCTTGTCATAATCCGGGATGATCTGATTACGGATTCTCCGCTGGACAAGACTCCTACGATGCTCACATATAAGACCCATGCGGATGCGGCTTCAATGTACAATACGCCTCCGTGCTATACAATATATGTGATGGACAAGGTTCTCGGATGGATAGAGAAAAACGGCGGTGCTGACGGAATGCGCGCGCGCAACAAGGAAAAGGCGGATCTGCTTTATTCCTATCTTGACGCAAGCGGATATTACCATGCCACCGCGGAGAAGGGCAGCCGTTCTCTTATGAATGTTCCGTTTCTGACAAATGAGACGGATCCGGAAAAAGCTGATGCCATAAACAAGAAATTCGTGAAGGATGCGGCCGAAGCCGGTCTGGTCAATCTTGCGGGGCACAGGCTTGTCGGCGGAATGCGCGCGTCCATTTATAATGCCATGCCGCTTGACGGTGTCAAGGCGCTTGTCGCCTTTATGGAGAAATTCGCGGCAGAGAATCTTTCCCGCTGAGATGCCGCATGGAGGTTAATGTATGTACAGAATTCAGACACTGAACAAGATAAGCAAGGCCGGACTCAACCAGCTTGACCGCGACTGCTACGAAATTGCGTCCGACATCAACAGTCCTGATGCGATTATGGTGCGGTCCCAGGATATGCACGGGATGACGCTCGCGCCTTCAGTCAAGGCTGTCGCGAGAGCTGGCGCCGGAACCAACAATATTCCTGTCCCCGAGCTTACGGAAAAGGGAATCGTTGTGTTCAATACTCCGGGTGCGAATGCGAATGCCGTTAAGGAGCTGGTCATGCTGGCGCTGCTTATGTCCAGCCGTCCTGTCATCGCCGCGAACGCCTGGGTGAAGGGGCTTGCCGGAAAAGGTGATGAGATTCCTGACCTTGCGGAGAAGGGAAAAAGCCAGTTCGTCGGTCCTGAGCTGAAGGGAAAGACTCTCGGTGTTATAGGACTTGGCGCAATCGGCGCGATGGTCGCGAATCTTGCGATAAAATTCGGAATGGAGGTCATCGGTTATGATCCGTTCCTTTCCGTCAATGCGGCCTGGAGCCTTGACCACAATGTGAAGCACGCGGAGACCCTTGATTCTGTCTATGCCAAGTCGGATTATATAACAGTCCATGTCCCGCAAACGGACGATACCAAAGGCATGATAAACGCGGCGTCAATCAGGAACATGAAGGACGGAGTCCGCATAATAAACATAGCGCGTGGCGGTCTCGTGAATAATGCGGATATAATCGAGGCGCTTGACAGCGGAAAGGTGAAATGTCTTGTTACGGATTTTGCTGCCGAGGAGCTGATAAACCATCCGTCCGTAATCTGTCTTCCGCACCTCGGAGCCTCAACCCCTGAGGCGGAGGACAACTGCGCGGCGATGGCGGCCGTCCAGCTGAGGAATTTTCTGGAGAATGGAAACATCGTGAATTCGGTGAATTTCCCGAAAACCGTGACCGACAATCCGATTCCGTCCGGAGGAACGAGGCTGTGCATATCCCACAGGAATATTCCCGATGTCATCTCCAAATTCACGGCCATTCTTGGAGACGCCAAGCTGAACATCGCGGGAATGATAAATCAGGCGCGCGGTGATGTCGCATATAACATAATTGATGTTAACGGACATGTTCCTGATGAGATTCTTGCAAAACTTGCGGAAGTCGAGACTGTGACAAAAGTCCGCCCGATCTGCGCATAAAAAGGTGGCGTCCGTATTTGTTCCGTACGGACGCCACCTGTGCGTTTCCCGTTTCGTATTCCTGCGGCCAAAACCGGCACAACAACAGGCATAAAACACTTTTCAGAATTTTCTTTATATGTTATACTGGGAACGGAATTTAGTTAAAATTCGTTCAACGGGAGGGAAACCTTCTGGCGGGAGGACAGATGAACGAACGGCTTGGAAAGGTGCTTGATAAGGCCAGGAATTTGTGGTCAAAATGGAAGCCTGTTCAAAAAGTCATATTAATAGGTATCATAATAGTGGTGATTGTCGCGGTTGTCGCGGCCGCTAAAGTTTCTTCTGCCCCGTCTACGGTCAGACTGTTCAATGCGCCGGTGCAGGATTCCCAGTCCATGAACAGAATTCTTGACAGGCTCTCACAGGAGAATGTGAAGGCATATTCCTCCGAGGACGGATATATTTCGGTTGAGGACGAGGATACCGCCCGCCGGATGCGCGAGATACTGATAAGCGAGAATCTTGTTCCTTCCAATATAGATCCCTGGGTCGGGTTCTATGACAGAAGCTGGTCCACCACCGATGCCGATCAGAACGTAAAACTGAAGAATACCATCCAGAAGCAGCTCAAGGCGCACATTGAGGCCATAGGTGACATTCAGATGGCGGATGTCAATATCGTGATTCCTGACAACAAGCTTTTTTCCGCAGACCAGAATCCGGTTACGGCGAGCGTCATAATAAAGACGAATCCTACCAGCACGTTTCTTCAGGACAGAAGAAAAATTCTCGGTCTCCAGAGGCTCATACTTTCGGCCGTGGAGGGGCTTCAGGCTGACAACCTTACGATAGCCGATGCTGACGGAAACCAGCTGAACGATTTTGCAGGCATGGCCGAAAACGACAGGATTGATCTTATCGCCAAACAGCAGAAGCTCATCAGGAGACAGGAAGTCGAGATCCGAGCGAAAATTCTCAAGGCCTTTCAGAATACATACACTGAGGACCGCTGCCGGGATATGATTGTCGCAGTCGAGATGGATATGTCCCAGCGCGAGAGTGACGAGACGAAATATTCTCCTATTGAAATCAAGAAAGATAATCCCGACACGCCTTATGATGATTCGGAATACAGGGATACGCTTCCCGTTTCGCAGCAGACTGTCACAAGGGAGTGGCAGGGAACCGGATATAATCCGGAGGGGCCGGCCGGAGTTGAGGGGCAGAATCCTCCGGTCTATACCGATATGACAAATGTGATCGGCAAATCCACTGAGACCGGTGTGACTCAGAACAATGTGATAAACACAAAGCAGACAAAGGAGATTTCCTCGCCGAAGATAGACCGCATATCGGTCTCCGTGAATCTTGACGGAAAATGGAAGAAGGTTGTGGATCCTGCCAGCGGAAATCCTGTCATTGATGATGACGGATCGATAAAACGTGTGTATACGCCGCTGACACAGGAGGAACTCGCCGAGGCGGAGAAATCCATAAAAGGCGCTATCGGATATAACCGGGAACGAGGAGATCTTGTCGTCGTCACAAATATTCCGTACGACCGCGATGATGAATTTGCCGCCGAGGATGCGTCATATTTCGCGGCGATTCAGCGCAGGCGTACGCTCATGCTGATTCTTGTCGCGATTGCGGTTGTCCTTGTCGGATTCATCCTGTTCAGAATCATAAGCAGGGAGATTGAACGTCGCAAGAGGCTTCGTGAGGAGGAGCTTCTGCGCAAGCAGCAGGCGGCGAGAGAGGCCGCGCTTTGGGATGCTAAAGATGACGGAATGGAAGTCACGATGTCTGTCGAGGAGACAAGGCGGATGGAGCTTCAGGAGAATGCCGTCGCAATGGCAAAGGAGCATCCTGAGGATGTCGCGATGCTCATAAGAACATGGCTCATGGAGGAATAGATGGCAGATGAAGATTTGAGTACTTCGGATAAGCCAAAGTCAAGCCCGAAGCCAGTGCCGAAGCCTGGTTCGCTGAAACCGGGTGGAACTTCAAAAAAGAATTCAAAGGATTACAAAAGTCTTACCGGCCGTCAGAAAGCCGCTATATTTCTGATTTCACTTGGTCCGGATGTGTCGTCCGAGATAATGAAGCATCTCCGCGAGGATGAGGTTGAGACGCTGACGTTTGAGATAGCCCGTCAGGAGAAAGTCAATCCTGAATTCAAGGATGCGGTGCTTGAGGAATTTCAGGAGCTGATGAATGCCCAGAATTTCATCACGACCGGTGGTATAGATTATGCAAGGGAGCTGCTTGAGAAGTCGCTCGGAAGCCAGAAGGCTATAGATATTATCAACCGGCTGACAAGCTCGCTGCAGGTGCGGCCTTTTGATTTCATACGCCGCACGGATCCTGCGCATCTTCTGAACTTTATTCAGCAGGAATATCCTCAGACAATTGCTCTTATACTTGCGTACCTTGAGCCTGCGAAGGCGGCTGTGATTCTCCAGAATCTGCCCGAGGAGATGCAGGCTGAGGTCTCAAAGCGTCTTGCCACAATGGACCGGACCTCTCCTGATGTTCTGCGTGAGGTTGAGCGTGTTCTTGAGAAGAAGCTTTCAACTCTGTCTTCCGAGGATTATACGGCCGCAGGAGGTGTCGAGTCCATCGTTGAGATTCTCAACCTCGTTGACCGCTCCTCTGAAAAGTCTATCATCGAATCTCTTGAGGAGGATGATCCGGATCTTGCCGAGGAGATCAAGAAACGTATGTTCGTATTCGAGGATATTGTCATGCTTGACGACCGCGCCATTCAGAAGGTTCTCCGCGATGTTGACCAGCAGGAGCTTGCCAAGGCGCTCAAATCCGTCGATACGGAAGTTCAGGACAAGATTTTCAGGAATATGTCGAAGCGTGCCGCCTCAATGCTCAAAGAGGATATGGAATTCATGGGACCGGTCAGGCTTAAGGATGTCGAGGAGTCCCAGCAGAAGATTGTTTCGATCATACGAAGACTTGAGGACAGCGGTGACATCGTGATCGCGCGTTCCGGCGAGGATGAGCTGGTCACCTGACGGTGAGGCTTTTGTCCGTTCAGTAGGAAGTAAAGATGGCAAAGACTGTTTTTCGCCCCGGCGAGATGAAGAATGAAGAAAAAAAGATAATGCTGCCTCTTGTGCATGATTTTGCTCCTGTGGTTCCGGAGGAGGAGACTGTTGAGGAACAGTATACCGGTCCTACGGCGGATGACCTTCGCAGGGAAGCTGAGGAATTCAGGGCGAGCTGGGAGCAGGAAAAGCAGAAAATGATTTCCGATGCTCAGGCCGAGGCGGCTGACATCAGGAAAAAGGCCGAGGATGCCGCTTTCGCCGAGGTGAAACGGCAGACTGATGAGGCGAATGAGATAAAGGCGGATGCGGAACGCCAGGCGATGGACATTGTAGCCAAGGCAAAGACGGAGGCTGCATCGATAGTCGCCGCGGCCAAGGCTGAACGCGATAAAATTTCATCCGAAGCGAAGAAAGCCGGTTTTGACACCGGGCATGAGGAAGGGTTCGGAAAGGGCGAGGCCGAGGTCTCAAGACTTATTGACAGGATGCATAAAATTCTTGAGGCTGTCATGCAGCGCCGCGAGGAGATTCTTAAGGATACCGAGAGTCAGATCGTGGAGCTTGTGATTCTGATGGCCCGCAAGGTGATAAAAATTCTTTCCGAGACGCAGAAGAACGTGATAATGGCGAATGTTCTTGCCGCCCTCAAAAAGGTCAAGACACGCGGTGATGTGACCCTGAGGGTGAACCTTGAGGATGTGAAGCTGACATCCGCCCATACCGATGAATTCATAAAACATGTCGAGAATATCAAGGGGATAACGGTTCTTGAGGATTCGACGGTCGAAAAAGGCGGATGCATAGTCGAGACGGATTTCGGTGCGATTGACGCGCGTATATCAAGTCAGCTTGCCGAACTTGAGAATAAGATTCTTGAGGTTTCTCCGGTAAAAAACATAAAGCGGACGGAACAGCTGGTCTCGGAATAATCTGTGCGGAGGCCTGATGAAATCATCCTATACCGGTGAATTTGATTTTTCAAAATATCTGAACAACGTCCGTGGCGCGGAGACAATCCTTTATGTCGGAAGCGTGGCTGCGGTCAGAGGTCTTGAGATAGAAAGCGAGGGACCACGTTCCGTTGTCGGCGAAATGTGCGAGATAAAGTTGTCCGATGGCTCTTCGCTTATGGCGGAGGTTGTCGGCTTTGACGGAAACACCGTGAAGCTGACCGCTTTCGGTGATACAAAAGGAATAGAGGTCGGCTGCGAGGTGATAGGAACGGGACGTGTTCTTCAGGTTCCTGTGGGAATGTCGCTTCTGGGACGGACTATTGACGCCACCGGGCATCCCTGCGACGGTCTTGGCGAGATTGCACCTGAGGCATATTATCCGGCGGTGGCAAATCCTCCGGATCCGATGACCAGGCTGCCGGTGGACAGACGGATAACAACCGGAGTCAGGGCGATTGATTCGATGCTTACTGTCGGAAAAGGTCAGAGGCTTGGAATTTTCGCCGGTTCCGGTGTCGGAAAATCGACACTCCTTTCAATGATAGCAAGGAATACCGATGCGGACATAAATGTGATAGGGCTTATCGGTGAGCGTGGACGTGAGGTTCTTGATTTTATAAACCGGGATCTTGGCAAGGAGGGGCTTAAGCGTTCTGTCGTTGTCGTTGCGACAAGTGACCAGCCGTCAATCTGCCGTCTCCGGGCCGCGTATGTCTGCACCGCTGTGGCTGAATATTTCCGCGACCAGGGCAAAGACGTCATGCTTATGCTTGATTCCGTGACCCGTTTCGCCCAGGCGCAGCGCGAGATCGGCCTTGCCAACGGGGAGCCTCCTGCCCAGAAGGGGTATCCTCCGTCAGTTTTTGATATGATTCCGAAGCTGCTTGAGCGCACCGGCACAAATGACAGGGGCTCAATCACCGCTTTCTATACGGTTCTTGTTGACGGGGACGACATGAATGAACCTATCACCGACAAGGTCCGCGGAACTTTGGACGGTCATATCGTCCTTAACAGAAAACTGGCCCAGGCCTATCATTATCCTGCGATAGACGTGCTTCAGTCCATAAGCCGTCTGTCAAAACGTGTCACCGGCAGACAGACACAGAAAGCCTGCGGAAAAGTACGTACACTTATGGCGACTTACCGCGACAAGGAGACTATGATTACTGCGGGCATTTACGAGAAGGGAAAATCTCCGGAAATTGACGAGGCCATAGACAGGCATCAGGCGATAGAGGAATTCCTCATGCAGGAGGAATACGAGCCGAGCAGCATGAAGATGACGCTTGACGCTCTTTCTGCTCTGACCGGAATTGAAATTCCGGAAGAGGAATACGGCGAGACTCCGGCGGCAGGAATTCCCAGCACTGCGGAGCTCACCGACAGGGCCGCTGAAAACGTACACTGATGAGAAAGTTTTCATTTGAGCTTCAGGATGTTCTTGACTACAGGATGTTCGAGCAGGAGCAGGCCGAATCCGAGCTTGGAAAGGCGCTTGCCGCGGAGAATTCAATAAAAGAGGAGCTTGATGATATTGCGCGCCGGTATGCGTCCTCAAAAAAAATGATTTCGGGCGATTCTGATTTTTCGGATTCATTTACGCAGGGGCGTTTCTGCGGACTGCTCGACTCCAGAAAAGAGGACTGCCTCAAACGGCTTGCCGCCGCGAAGCTTGAGACGGAGAGGAAACGGTCCGCCCTTCAGGAGATAATGAAAAAGACAGCCGCCCTGAACAGGCTCCGTGAGCAGCAGCAGAATGAGTACAGGGCGGCCGCCGAATTCGAGGAGGATGAGGCTGCCGATGATATTTCCACATCCCGGTATAAAGCTCCGCGCGGCTGATTTTCTGCGATTGAGAATAAACTCCGATTGCACTATAATGTCGCCATGACAAAAATAGAACTGAAATGTTCCGTAACGCCCGGCGCTCATCTGCCGGAATACAAGTCGGACGGCGCTTCCGGTGCCGATATCCATGCCTTCCTTGACTCGCCTGTCGTGATTCCGGCCGGAAAATCGGCGCTGATTCCCACTGGAATTTTCCTTGAGATTCCGGACGGATTCGAGGTTCAGATCAGGCCGCGTTCAGGTCTTGCGGCCAAAAACGGGGTGACTGTGCTGAATTCTCCGGGCACGATAGACAGCGACTACCGCGGCGAGATAAAGGTCATCCTTGCGAATTTCGGCGGGACTGATTTTACCGTGGCTGACGGTGACCGTATCGCACAGGCAGTGCTTGCTCCTGTAGTTCATGCGCGCTTTGTTTTGTCTGACGGACTCTCCTGTACGGAACGCGGAACCGGCGGTTTCGGATCAACCGGAGTATGACGCGATGGAATTCCTGGCGTCCGTAAGGAGCTGTTTACGCAGAATTCCGGGAATCCGCCGGAGCGGACTGGGGCGGAATATAATGATGAAATATATTCTGCGCGAGCTTTTTCTGTATTTTCTCGTGAGTTTCGCATTCTTCTTCATGATTTTTTTCGTGAATCAGATTCTGCTTGTCGCGGAGGAGCTTCTGTCGAAACGCGCGCCTTTCGGAGACGTGATGAGAATCCTGTTCTACAGCCTTCCGTTCATCGTGGCGCAGTCGGCTCCGTTCGCGACGCTTGTGGGATTTCTCGTCTGTCTTGGAAGAATGATGTCGGACAATGAAATTCTGATTTTCCGGGCGTCCGGATTCAGTTTCTCTTCCCTTCTTGTTCCTGTCCTTGCGCTGGGCTTTGCAATATCCGTCGGCTCGTTTTTCGTAAATGACTATCTTCTTCCTCTTGGAACGATAAAATACAACAGGCTTTACCGCCAGATAATGAACAGCACTCCGACGGTCGAGCTTGAGCCGCACAGCGTCAAGGCTATAGATTCCTCCACGGTCGTGATAGGCGACGTTTCAGGGAACGACGTTTCCGATGTCCTGATGTTTGACCGGAGCGGAGGCACCAGGCGGGTGATTTCCGCCGGAAAATCGACGCTTGTGGGAGCCAAGAAGGAGGGGGTTCTTCTCCAGCTGGATATGGATGATGCTGTCGTGCTTTCTGTTGACACGAAGCATGACGGCGACTACGACGTGATAGATGCCGGCAACGTGGTTCTTAATGTGTTCGACAGGGCGTATTCCGGCTCATCGTCTGTGTCTCCGAGGGAGATGACGGCGTATGACCTCAAGCGCGAGCTGACGCGTATGCGCGCCGACGGGAATACGGACTCCAGAAGGCTGAACGTCTACAACATGGAGTATTACAAGAAATTCGCGCTGCCGTTCGGCTCCATTTTTTTCGCGTTTCTTGCGCTTTCGATCGCATTTCTTTTCGGAAAGCACAACGGACAGACTGTCGGGCTTCTTGTCGGAATAGTTATATGTGTCCTCTACTGGGCGATGCAGATTTCAGGACAGCTCCTTGTGACGAGAAACGGACTTGACGCGTTCTGGAGCATGTGGCTTCCGGATTTTCTGATGGGCGGTTTCGGCTTCGTTTTTTATCTTGTGCTGGTCAGAAAATGAAGCTTGTGCTGTATCTGTTTAAGAAGATAATTCCTGTTTTCTTCGGCGCCGTGTTCTTTTTTTCTGTGGTTCTGAACATGGTCGATCTTTTTATGAACATATCCACGTATCTGCAGCAGCAGGCTCCGGCAGGGGCTGTTCTCCGGGTGATGGTCCTGTACATCCCCAAGACGCTGTGGTATGCGGTTCCTGTCGGAATTCTCTTCGCGACATCATTCACGCTGAGCGGACTTTATGCCAACAATGAGCTTGAGGCGCTTTTCGCGTCCGGCGTATCGCTGTTCAGGTTCACTTTTCCTCTGCTTCTCCTGTCGGTTGCCATGTCCGTGGGGCTTTTCTTCTTTGAGAACAGGTTCGTCATCGGAAGCTATGAGCAGAAGACGCGTCTTCAGAATTCGCTGCTTAAGCGGACCGCGGCCGAGGACAATGAGAGCGTCACAATCCAGTCGGACAACGCGCGGATTGTCTACAGGGCAGGCCGCTATATTGAAAGCGCGCACAGACTTGATGACGTGATGATTGTGTTCAGGAACAGCGGAATGCTGCTGGATTCCGTCATCGTGGCGTCCTCCGCCAGTTGGGATGAGGACCGCGGCAGATGGAACGTGAGCGGCGGAAAGCAGTATGTCCGGACCGCCGGCGGAATGGAACGTGTTTCGGTGCTTCCCGAATATGAGGACCGGCTCACCGAGTCATACGAGATTTTCAGGAAAAGCACTGCCGATGTCCAGACGATGAATGCCGCGGATGCCAAGGTGTACATCGGGCATCTGAGGAAGGCCGGACTTCCCTATCAGGAGCAGCTTTCGGAATATTACAAGAAATTCTCGTTTTCTGCGATAATATTCATCGTCGTGTTCCTGTCAATCGGTCTTACCGGAAAGACAAAGAAGAACGTTCTGCTTATAAGCCTGGCTTCGTCAATCAGCGCGGCCGTGCTTTTCTATGTGTGCCAGATGGTGACCATGATTCTTGCGAAATTCGGAGTGCTTTCTCCGTTTCTCGGAGCCTGGTTTCCGGTAATCTTTTTTACGGCCGTCAGCATTGTTCTTCTCAGATTCTCCAGAACATAAATGTGAGGTTTTTTATGAATATTTTTTCAGTCGGACACAGAAGCGCGGACGGAAAGGCCCGGATGGGAATCCTGTCGCTTCCGCACGGAAACGTAAGGACTCCGGTGTTCATGCCGGTCGGAACGAATGCGACGGTCAAGGCGGTTCCCAAGGAATTCCTTGAGGAGATAGGCTTTGACATCATCCTTGCCAACACGTACCACCTTTTTCTCCGTCCAGGTCCTGATCTTGTCGCCGAGGCGGGCGGACTGCACGGATTCTCCGGTTGGAAGAGGAATTTCCTCACCGATTCAGGCGGATTTCAGGTGTTCTCGCTGTCAAAGCTGCGCCGGATAGACCCGGACGGAGTCCAGTTCCAGAGCCATATCGACGGCTCAAGGCACGTTTTTACTCCGGAGAATGTCGTTGACACCCAGGTCAAATTCAACTCGGACATACAGATGCAGCTGGATGTCTGCTCGGGGTGGGGAGTGGACCGCAGGGAAGCGGAGCGCGCGCTCAAGATAACGTCCGACTGGAGCGTCAGGGCGAAAAAGCGGTGGGAGCAGCACCGTGGCAGCGGATACGGCGGAATCCTTTTTCCCATAGTCCAGGGAAATTTCTTTGAGGATCTCCGCAGAAGAAGCGCGGAATTCGTGTCCTCCCTTGATATGCCAGGAATCGCGGTCGGAGGACTTTCGGTCGGGGAGCCGGCGGCCGAATTCGTCCGTTTCCTTGAATTCACCGTCGGCTACCTGCCGGAGGAGAAGCCGAAATACGTGATGGGAATTGGAACTCCGGAATACATACTTGATGCTGTGCGGGCCGGAATCGATATGTTCGACTGCGTCCTTCCGACCAGAAACGCCAGAAACGGCTCCTACTTTACGCGGCGGGGAATGCTCTCCATAAAGCAGGAGCGTTTTGCGCATGACTTTTCTCCTGTGGATCCGGAATGCGGCTGCCGCGTGTGCAGGACATATACGCGCGCCTATCTCCGCCATCTATTCAAGGAGCAGGAGATTCTGAGCTCCATACTCGCCTCTTATCACAATCTGTATTTCCTGAATTCGATGATGGGTGAAATCCGGAACGCGATAGAGACCGATTCGTTTGAGTCATACAGGAGGAATTTTCTTGAACAGTTTGAAGTCGGCGTGTGAGGATTCCGATAGTTGTTGTATGAGAAAGGCAGTTTTTTCTATTTTCTGTTTTTTTGCCCTGTCCGCCGCGCTTCCTGTCTGTGCGGACACCCCGCGCCCGGAAGAGACGGCCGCTCCGGAGAATTCCGCCGCGCCGTCATCCGTCACGGCGGCTTCCGGCGGACATTCCGAAGTGCCGGCCGCGAAAAGACCGCTTCCTCCGGACAGAGAGAAGGCATCCGCCGCTGCGGCCAGAGATGAGTCGGATAAGGTTCCCGATGAATACAGGGATACACTCCGTTACGGAATCGCGTCCGAAATCACGGAGCTGATTGACACCCTTATGGAGAATGATGACCCGCGCTTTTCTGACGAGCTGTATGATCTTTTTGGTGAAAACCGGAATCCTTCTGTCCGGAGCAGAATTCTGGGTTATTTCGCCGGACTCAAGGATCCGTGTCTTGAGGATTTCGCGGTCACCTGTCTGAACGATCCCTATGATGAGAGCGCGGAGCTGGTGAAGGCGGTGTTCCGGTATACGGCCGCGGTGAAATGTCCGGCCGCTGTTCCCGCCGTAATCTCCCTGATAGAATCCGAGAACGAGAGCTACTTTTCTGATGCCGTGACCACGCTTGGAGAGATAGGCGGAGAAAGCGAGGCGCTTTTCCTTGCCGAATATCTTGACCGGGATGATCTTTCCGCCGCCCAGCGCCAGTCTGTCATGCGGGTTATAGGCAGGATGAATTCGGATGCGACCTGGGACAGGCTTGTCGCCATACTTGAGGACAACGATGAGAATGTGTTCGTGAGGATGTATGCGGCTGAGGCGATCGGGCAGATGAAGAAGGCGGAGTCGGTTCCGGTTCTTGCCGGCATGTATTCATCGTCCGACCCGAATCTGCGTCAGTATGTGATAAAGGGGCTGTCTAATTATCCGGATGTCGTGGAAGCCAAGTCGATGATAATGCAGGGAATCCGTGACGATCATGTGAAGGTCAGGCTGGAGTCGGTGAAGGCGGCCGCGTCGCTGGGGCTTTCTGATTCCGTTCCGTTCCTGATTTACCGGATCCGGAACGATTCCGAGCAGTCCGTGAAGAATGAGAGCATAAGCGCCCTTGCGTCATTGAACACACCGGAGGGAAACGGATTCCTTCTGGAGAGGCTGGCCGGAAAAAAGGTGGCGGACTCCGAGAAGTCAAGAATCGCGGAAGCCCTGCTGAAGGAAGGCCATGCCGGCGAGGTTGAGATCGCCGCGCTTGCCGAGGAGACTCTCAGGGATGACCGGCGGAAACCGCTCCGCTCGTCGCTCGGAAAGACGCTTGCAAAATATGCCCGTCCGTCATTTGCGGATGTGTGTACGCTTTATCTGGAATCCTCCGACGCGCAGACCGTAAGCCTTGGGCTTGATATGTACAGAAACGGGAAATTTTCCGCTTCCGCGGACGCCGTAAGGAAAATAGCGGAAAGCAAAAAGAGCGGCGCGAACAGGTCAAGGGCAAGGAAACTCCTTGGAATTCAGGATGACGATGCCGGTTCTCCGGTGTCCTGACGCTTCTACTCCAGTCCCCTGTCCGGCAGGCTTTCAGCCGCGCCTGAAATTCTGTATATCCTGGAGCGGTTTCTTGTTCCTGTAGCGGCAACCGCACCCATCCGGCTCAGAACCCACAGAATCAGGCTGCCTAGCGATGCGGCGCGTGCCGGAAATTCTTCCGCAGCCGCTATCGCCGCGGACAGGTCCCTTGCGCAGAATTCGTCGGGCAGACCCGGCGGCAGGAGGGCGGTGTAATCTTCCGGTCTTCTGAATGTCCGGATTCTTATTATGCTGTCAAGTTTCTTGTCCTCTTTTATCCAGTTTTTCTTGAATCTTCTTCTTCCGTTCGCCGACTGCACCGGGGCCGGAGTGCGGGTTCTGATTTCCGTGATGTCGGCTTCTATTACCTTGAGCGTGAACGCCGGATCGGTCAGCACGGGATAAATTCCTGTCAGCTCGCTGAACAGGTCAAGAATGCAGCCTCGGACGGGACTTTTCCTGTATGAGATTCTGTTTCCGTCCTCGTCATTCAGGAGAATCCGCTTTGTGACGGCCAGCGGATGCACCAGCATGAATTTCCTTCCGCAGCCGGCTGCTCCGCGGATTTTGGGAAGCAGCTTTGACAGATTTCCTGTCTGAATCTCAATTACGTTTCCGTCTTTGTCGAGAATATCGTATATGTGCCCGTCCGCGGCCTCCTCCGTCCGC
>DBIW01000002.1:27935-46448 GCA_002296965.1 Treponema sp. UBA792
CCGCCGTACTGCTCCGCGAACATGGCTTTCAGCGTTCTGTGGAGGCTGCTCTCATTGTAGGTGTTAATCATATTTCTGACGGATGATAGGACATTTGCGTCTTCTGATATACTTGAAATCCGTTGAGTTTATGAATGTATATTGTTTGCCGCGGCGGTGAAAGAAATTTTTTAATTATTGGCAGTTTTTTGCGTTGACATTAGGATTTATTTGATTAAAATGTAGTTCAAGTGGGTTTTTGTGGCAAAAAGTGGTAATAAGTGGGTATGAATTTATTGACCGGTGAATACAACAACACATTGGACGAAAAAGGCAGAATCACATTTCCCTCGAAGCTCCGCACGGAGCTTAACCAGAACGTCCTTGTTGTCACCAGAGGTCTTGACCGATGCTTATGGCTCTTTGCGCCGGAGGAATGGGAAAAACTCAAGAACAAGCTGATGGGATCCGCATCGCTTTTCAACGAAAGAAACCGCATGGTTCTGCGGCGTTTCATCGCGCCTGCCCAGGAGATTGAATTTGACCGTTCCGGCCGGCTCTCCATTCCCCAGAGTCTTCGTGAATATGCGTTTCTCTCCAAGGACTGCACGATTCTTGGGGTGGACAAATATATAGAGCTGTGGAATTCGGCAACCTACAATGACTATCTGAGCGCGAGCGAGGAGTCTTTCAGGGACGCCGCAGAGGAATTGAACACGATATTCTTTTAATTCCGTCCGCGGCGGAGGTTTAAGAGTTGAGGATAGTTCATACGCCTGTGCTGCTGAATGAATGTCTTGAGCTGCTGTCGCCGGAAGGCGAGCCGTTTGAGCATGGCGCGGTCATGGTCGATTCGACGCTGGGCGAGGGCGGTCACACATATAACTTTCTTTCCAGGTACAGGAATCTTACTGTAATAGGACTTGATGCGGACAGCAGCATTCAGGCTAAGGCGAAGGCGCGTCTTTCGGAATTCGGAGACCGGGTCCGTTTTTACAACGGATGGTTCAATGATTTTTATGCCGCCTATCCGTCTGAATTTCCGCATCCTGACCTGATTCTGTTCGATCTGGGAATATCGGTGTTCCATTATGAGGAGTCCGGCAGAGGATTTTCCTTCCGCCATGACGAGCAGCTTGATATGCGGCTGGATCCTTCGGCCGGACAGCCGGCCGCAGATCTGGTGAACACGCTTGACGAGACCAGGCTTGCGGACCTGATTTATCTTTATGGCGAGGAGAGGTTCAGCCGCCGCATAGCACATGCCGTTGTGGAGGCAAGGCGGTCTGGAAGAATCGGAACTTCAGGGGCTCTCGCCGGGATAATATATGATGCGGTTCCTGCCAAATACAGGTTCGGACCGATTCATCCGGCGACAAGGACATTTCAGGCGCTGCGTATCGCTGTGAACGGCGAGCTGAAGCGGCTTCCTGAGGCTCTTCACAATGCGTTCAACTGCCTGAATCCGGGCGGAAAGATGGGCGTCATAACATTCCATTCGCTTGAGGACAGGATTGTAAAGAACTACTTCAGGAATCTCGGCCGGGACTGCGTGTGTCCGCCGGAGGTTCCGGTCTGCCGTTGCGGCGGAAAAAAATGCGCCGAAATCCTCACCAGGAGGCCGGTATGTCCCACGGAGGAGGAGATCGCGCTGAATTCACCTTCAAGGAGCGCCAAGCTGAGGTGTGTCAGAAAGATAACGGATGCGGACTCCGTGAGGCTTGCCGGAGTGGAAGGATATTGACCGGAGGTCATGTATGAAACTGAAGTCAAGGGAATTCTGGACGAGAGCGGCATGCTGCCTTATGGCCGCCGCGGTTCCTGCCGTTCTGGGGCTTTATGCCGTCCAGACAAAAAAATATACGGATCTTGAGCGCGAGGTGCTGGAGCTTGAGCGTAAGCAGCAGAAACTTGTCGAGGAGAACAAGAAGCTGGTCAGCGACATAAGCATCCTGTCGAGCGCGGACAGAATAGAGAAAATCGCGGTCGAGGACATGGGAATGCACAAGGCCGAAAGTGATGATATTGTCCGGGTGGAGATGACCGGGGAGAAGAAATGAATTTTGCAGACGAAAATAACAGAAACACACTTCTTGACAGGGAACTGCTTCTGGGCGCCGTAGCCGGGAAACTGATAGGTCCGCCGGACAGGGATGTTCGTTTTACCTCCGTCGTGACGGACAGCAGAAATGCCGTTCCCGGCTCGCTTTTTGTTCCGCTTGTAGGAACCGTTCAGGACGGACATATATATATTCCGCAGGCGTTGGAGAAAGGCGCTTCCGTCATCTTTGTCGGAAGAAGCGAATATGAGTCATCCCCGAAAATATATGACAAGCTTGCGGCGGAAAATTCCGGAACCGCATTCATCTGTGTCGGCAACACTCTCCGTGCCCTGCAGCAGGCGGCCGGAGCTTACGTCGGATGCTTTCCGGAACTGATAAAAATCGGAATAACCGGTTCGAGCGGAAAGACTACCACAAAGGAGCTGGCTGTCTCCGTTTTCAGCAGGAAATACAATGTCGTGGCGACGAAAGGAAACCTGAATTCTGAGACAGGACTTCCGCTTTCCGTTTTTAACATCCGTGCCGGACATGAGGTCGGAATTTTCGAGATGGGCATGAACCGTGTCGGCGAGATAGGCGAGATAGCTTCCGTGCTCAGGCCGGAATACGGAATAATAACGAATGTCGGCACCGCCCATATAGGAATTCTCGGCTCAAGAAAAAACATCGCCGCCGAGAAACGCAAGCTTTTCGGATATATTCCGCCGGAAGGCGCCGCCTTTGTTTCCGCCTCGGATGATTTCAGGGATTTTCTGGCGGAGAATGTTCGCGGAAAGGTCGTGGAATTCGGTCCGGACGTTCCCGAACCGGTCTCCGGCGTCAGGTTCGTGAGGGACTGCGGCCTTGACGGAACTGTATTCACGCTGGACGGAACGGAAATCAGGCTGCCGCTTCCGGGGATGTACAACTATTCAGATGCCCTGGCGGTTGTGGCCTGCGCGCGTGAGATTGGAATTCCCGCTCCGTTGATAAAGGAAGGAATCGAGGACGTGAGGGCGGTGTCCGGTCGTATGGAGCGCCTCCGGACGGTTCTGGCAGACGGGAAATCCGTCACGGTGATAAAGGACTGCTACAACGCCAATCCGGATTCCATGGAGAAGGCCATTGAATTCTGCTCTGGAATCGGATGCGCCGGCCGCAGGATATTCGTGCTTGGCGACATGCTGGAGCTGGGCGCCTCGTCGGTTCAGGCGCATTCCGACATAGGCCGTAAAATTCTTGAATTTTCTCCGGACTGCGTTATTTTTATAGGAAAGGAAATGCAGGCCGCCGCTGGCATCGTGATGTCCGGCGGGGCGGGCGTTGATATGATGTGTCTTGCGGATCCGTCGGATGACAGCATTGCCCGCGCCGCGGAAAAAATTCTCTCCGTGGCTGATGAGGAATCTGTCATTCTGCTGAAAGGTTCCAACGGAATGAATCTTTCGCGGATAATGCCGCTGATCGGAGCATCCGACGCGGACGGAGGAAACTGACCGTCTTATGGAAGGATATAATTTCAATGCGAAGCGCCCTGTGGAGACCTACCACAAGAGCGACATCCTTTTTTTCATTTCGGTGGTTTTCCTCTGGGGGCTCGGACTGTTCACGCTGAGCTGCTGCTCGCAGCATTACGGACTGTCGATGTTCGGCGATCCGTTCCATTTTGTAAAGCGGCAGCTGATTTATTCGGCAATCGGAGCTGTGGCGTTCGCCCTGTTCATGTTCATGAATATGAATTTCATCAGGAGAATGTTGCCTCTGATGGTGTTCGCTACGGCCCTTCTCTGCGCTGGAACTTTTGTTCCGGGAATCCGGGTCGAGCTGAACGGAGCGTCAAGATGGATAAAGATGCCGTTCTCGTTCCTGTTTCAGCCGTCCGAGCTTGTGAAATTCACGCTTGTGCTTTATTTTGCGAATTTCTTCAGGAAATGGCATGAGACGGAGCTTGAGGAGGACAAGTCGGTTCTTCCCTGCGTCGGACTTTTCATCTTTTTTCTTGTGCTGATTTTTGCCCAGCAGGATCTGTCGACGCCGCTTTTCATCGCATGCATAGGAATTCTGATGTTCTTTGTCTCCGGCACAAAAATCGTCTGGATATTTCCCGTGCTGCTTCTGGCAGTTCCGGCCGGAGTTCTGATGATTTCGCTGAACGAATACAGGCTGAAGCGCATCATAGGATTCATAAAGCCGGAGGAGAATCTGTCCACCATAAACTACCAGAGCATAGCGTCGCGCCGTGCGATTTCCGCCGGAGGAATCTGGGGTGACGGCATAGGAATAGGACTTGACCGTCTGCGCAATATTCCGGAAATCCAGTCAGACTATATTTTCGCAGGCTGGGTAGAGGCAATGGGATTTGTCGGTTTTCTTGTTTATATCGCGGCGCTGCTTTTTTTCGCCTGGCGCGGATACAGGACTGCGATGAGATGTCCGGACCGTTTTTCCGCATACGCCTCGTTCGGCTGCGTTTCCGTGATTTTCTTTCAGTCCCTGATGAACATAATGGTTGTCGGAGGTCTGCTGCCCGCGACCGGAATTCCGCTTCCGTTTTTCTCGCAGGGCGGCTCGTCGATGATTGTCACGCTGGCGATGTGCGGTTTTGTCCTGAATGCGTCCAGGTGTGAAGAAAATAATGAAAATTATTCAAAAGATGTCGAAATTAATATTGACACATTCGGTATGTGATCAGGGGATTTGGGGTAAGTTGATATGAGCGATGTAAGTTTGCTGCTTGAGGAAGATGACGGATATATCGAGGCTGATTTCGTCAGCGCGGACAAAGACCATGACTCTTCGGACAGAAAATTCGCCGTTGTCAAGGTGATTTTCCTGATTCTGTGCTTTGTGCTTGCCGCTGAGCTTGTAGCGTATAAATATGTCGTTCCGATGTTCAGCAGTCCTAAAATCACCGTATCCGGAAACAAGACTTATACGGCGGAGGAGCTGGCCAGGCTGCTGCTCCCGATGGACAGCCGGAACTGGCTTGATTTTGACATAGACAGGGCTACGGCGATTCTTTCATCAGTCGCCGGAATAGAGTCGGTGTCTGTCGAGAAGGCTCTTCCCGACAGGATTATGATAAATGTGGAGGAGCGCGCGCCGGTCGCGGTGACTTTTGTCGTTGAGGACGGAAGGACTGCGCCCGTACATATAGACAGAAACGGCGTGATTTTCAGCATAAGGCACGGTGTTCCGGTTTCAGGCGGAGCGGTTCCGATTGTCTCCGGGCTTCCTGTGGAGCACCTCTCGGACGGAATGAGAATTCCGGAAAAATACAGGCCTCTCATCGGACAGATCGCGTCGATAGAATCTCTTCCGCAGAAATATTTTGCGGCGATATCCGAGATATGCGTAATTCCGAAGGAATACGGAAACTATGAGCTGGCGCTGATTCCAGCGCAGTCAAAAATACGTGTCCTCACGGACCGCTCGTTGAACGAGGAGGCGTTAAAGTATATGATGGTGGTTCTTGATATTGTGAAGATGCTCGGTTCCGATGTTTCTGAAGTTGATTTGCGTTACGGCTCCGTATCATACAGGACAAAGTAGCTTTTTAAGAGGTGTTTTTATAAATGATTGTCGGTCTTGATCTTGGAACAAGTTCTATCCGTGTGGCCATAGGCGAGCTTGATGAGCAGGGGAAAATTCAGATTGCCGGAACTGCCGTAAAAAAATCCAAGGGACTCAGAAACGGCGTGATCGTGAATATTGAGGATGCGAAGGACGCAATCCGCGAGGCCGTGGAGGCGGCGGAGCAGAATGCCGGCTTTGAGGTCACCTCCGTGGTCACGGCAATCGGCGGCGCGCAGATCGAGAGCCAGAATTCACGCGGTGTCGTGCCGGTCCGCAGCGGCGGAAAAAACAACCGGGAGATTACGCGGGATGATGTGGACAGGGTCATAGAGAACGCCACGGCCATAATAATTCCTGATGACAGGGAGAAGCTCCATGTGATCGCGCAGGATTACATTGTTGACGGCTACGGCGGAATAACTGATCCGATCCATAGAATCGGAATAAGGCTTGAGGCCGAGGTTCATATTGTGACGGCCGCCAAGACGATAATTCAGAATCTGCGTTCGTGCATACTCCGTGCCGGATATTCCCTGAACGGAGTCTTCCTGAAGACGCTGGTTCAGACGCAGTCGGTCTGTCATGATGACGAGCTGGAGCTGGGGTCGATTCTGATTGATCTTGGAGCCGGCACGACAGATGTTATTGTTCTGCTTAACGGCGCTCCGATAAGTACGGCTTCGATTCCTCTCGGAGGAAATGTGGTTACAAGTGACATCGCGAATTCCGTCAAGATTCCGGTGGCTGAGGCGGAGAGAATCAAGGTGGAATCAGGCTGCTGCTGGCTGCCGGGAATCCGCAATGACGCGGATGTGATAATTCCGGGAGTCGGAAACCGCGCGCCTGATGTGATAAAGCAGTCTTTGCTCTGCCAGATAATTCAGGCCCGCATGATGGACGTGTTCGTGATGGTCAGAAACGCCGTCATCCAGAATACGAGCGATTCGATAAAGCAGCTTTCAGGAAACATCATACTGACCGGCGGCGGCGCGCAGATGGAAGGTGTAGTGGAGCTGGCTCAGGCTGTGTTCAAGACATCTTCAGTCAGAATCGGTGTGCCGGAGAATCTCGGTGGAATCGAGGAAAATTACCGCCGTCCTGATTTCGCTACGGCCATCGGTCTTGTCGTCGCGAACAAGAAGATGGCGGCCGAGCGTGATGCCCACAAGAAGCCTCACGTGCGGCAGGGAAAGACTTCAGGCGGAAAGGAGAACGTGTTCAAAAAAATAAAGAACATATTTTTCTGATAGATGAATGTCCGTTGAATTTTACGGGTGGGGAACCGGCGCCCTTTATCGCCGGTTTTACGGGAGGAAATATGAGTGGACTTGATTTGTCTGTTGTTCCGGAGCCTTGTGAGGTCGGAAACAGTCCTACGGTTATAAAGGTTGTGGGATGCGGCGGCGGCGGTTCAAATGCCGTGAACCGTATGATAGATGCCGATCTGAGCAATGTCGATTTCATAGTCATAAACACCGACCTTCAGGCTCTTAACGGCTCCAACGCTCCTAAACGTCTTGCGATCGGACAGAAGGTCACGAAAGGACTCGGAGCCGGCGGCCGTCCGGAAGTGGGCGCGCAGGCCGCCGAGGAGGACAAGGAGGCAATCACGAATGAGCTCCGCGGCGCCGACATGGTTTTCGTGACGGCCGGAATGGGCGGAGGAACGGGAACAGGCTCCGCTCCTGTTGTCGCAAGAATAGCCAAGGAGCTTGGCGCGCTTACTGTAGGTGTCGTCACGACTCCGTTCATCTTTGAAGGCCCGGTCAGAATGAGACAGGCGAAGGAGGGACTTGAGAAGCTTCATGCGCAGGTTGATTCGCTTATCGTGATTCCGAATGAGAGGCTGCTCAAGATTGTTGACAAGAAAACACCTGTAAGACAGGCCTTTCTTGTGGCGGATGATGTTCTCCGTCAGGGAGTGGAGGGAATTTCAAGCATAATCACGCGTCCGGGCGACGTGAATACGGATTTTGCTGATGTCAGAAATGCGATGGCCGGCCAGGGAAATGCTATTCTCGGAGTCGGAACGGCGGAAGGCGAGAACAGGGCGGTGGAGGCCGCTACCGCCGCGATAAACAATCCTCTGCTTGAGGATTCGCATATTGACGGAGCGAAGAATATCCTCATAAATATCTGCGCCTCGGAGACTGTCTCAATGGATGAGGTTTCCGAGATATGCAAGATAGTCACCGCTTCGGCCGACGGAAACTACAATATGTACTGGGGACAGGTGGTGTCGCCTCAGATGGACGGAAAAATCAGCGTGACGGTAATCGCCACCGGATTTGAGACTTCTCCGCAGGATCACCTTGAGATGCAGAGGCAGGAATCCGTCCAGCCTCAGGTCATGGAAAAGGAAGAGGAGGAGCCTGTCATATCAGATCCGAACGTCATGCGTTCAAGTGAATTTGACAGCATCCTTCACAGCAAGCCGGAACATGGCCGTACCGGTGCCAGCTCAGGCACGTCGTTCGGAGAATTCATTTCAAGGCCGAAAAAAGAGAAGCCGCAGCCTGAGGCGCAGAAGGAGCTGTTTTCCGCCGATAAGGAGCATATTCCGCAGAACGCTCCGAAATCCAAGGATCCTGCCAAGAACGGCGCGCTCGGCGATTCGATTATCAGAAGCGGAAGAAATGGCGGCGGAATGTACCAGCCGGGACAGAAACAGTTCCTGTC
This sequence comes from Treponema sp. UBA792, assembly GCA_002296965.1. Classification (GTDB taxonomy): domain Bacteria; phylum Spirochaetota; class Spirochaetia; order Treponematales; family Treponemataceae; genus Treponema_D. The sequence continues at coordinate 36,212 of DBIW01000002.1, forward strand.
GCCGGAGAACTACATCGAGCCTGACGACATCACGAAGCCTGCCATACTGAGATACCTTGAGTTCGGCAGGACGATAAATCTGTCGGATGACTGACGGAGATGTGACAATATGACAACAGACGGACTTCTGTCCAGTTTTTACACAGATCTGATTCTGGTGAGGCACGAGTCTGAAAAAACGGCGGAGACATACAGACTGTCCGCCATGATTTTTCTTGAATGGTGCTCCGCAGAGGGAATCGCTCTTGGGGATATTACAGTTCAGAATCTGATGTACTATCTTGTAAAGCGCAGGACGGAAGGTGCCGTTGAACTTACACTTGCAAAGGATATTTCCGCGCTGCGTGCGCTCGGTGAATACCTTGTGCGTCAGGGAGTCTGGCCTGAGAATCATGCTCTTATGCTGGACCGTCCCAAGGCATCACGGCCGCTTCCGCGGGTGCTGTCTGTCGCCCAGATAGACAAGCTGCTTTCCTGTATAGATGAGGAGAGCCTCTGCGGAAAGCGTGATGCCGCTCTTTTTGAGCTTATTTATTCATGCGGTCTCAGAATCAGCGAGGCCGCGGACTTGAGAATTTCGGATCTTCATCAGAACGAGAGAATCATTCTTGTGAGGGGAAAGGGCGGAAAGGAGCGGATTGTTCCGTTCGGGGAGCGCGCCGCCGGGAGACTCGCCTGTTATATCAGTGATGTCAGGCCTCAGCTGCTTGGAGGCCGGAACACCGCCGAAATTTTTGTGAACTACAGGGGAGAGCCGATCTCCAGAAAGGGAATCTGGAAGCGTTTCAAGGAAATCGAGAGGATGGCCGGAATTGACGCCAAGGTTCATACACTGAGGCATTCGTTCGCGACCCATCTGCTGGCCGGCGGTGCGGATCTCCGTTCCGTGCAGGAGCTGCTGGGACATTCCGACCTTGCGACGACGCAGATTTATACCCATCTGGACGATTCCCAGCTGCGTGAATATCATGCCGAATATTTTCCGGGACATTCGGACACCTGACAGATTCAGTTCCGGTTACTGGAGGTTTTATGAAGATTAATTTTCTTTCTGCCGCTGTGTTTCTGAGCGCTTCTCTGATGTTCATGTCGTGCGGTGTTTCAAACAAATCTGTAATAAGGCAGCAGAAAATGGAGGAAGGTGTCGAGAATCCGACTTCCATAGAGGAACTCCGTGCGGCTATCGCAAAATATCAGGAACGAGTGGCGGATATTCAGCTTGCGCAGAGTCAGATAGGAATATGGTACAAAATTCTCGGTACCAGGTATCTGGACAACAAGATGTACGGCGAGGCTCTGGGCGCATTTCAGAAGGCTCTTGAGTATTATCCCGACAACCAAAATCTCTATTACTGGGTCGGTGTATGCGCCGGGTATATGTCCCATACGGCCCTTGATTTTTCCGGAACCGGCTCATCAGGAACGGTGAGAAAATACAATTATCTGAAGCTTGCGGAGCAGGCGTATCTGCGTGCGTTGGAAATTGAGGATCGCTATGCGCGTGCGATGTACGGTCTGGCAATTGTATATGTGTTCGAGCTTGGAGAGCCGGAGAAAGCGGTTCCGTATCTTGAGAAGCTGCTTACAATCGAGACGCGCAATACGGATGCGATGTTTGTTCTTGCCAACGCATATTATTCCACTTTTGAATTTGACAAATCCGTTGAAATATATGATAAAATAATCTCCACGACAAAATCAGACGGGATAAAATCTACAGCGGAGGAGCTTAAAAAGAAAGTTCTTGATGAGGCATACAGTCAGTAAAACGGATGAAAGACAGCTTCTTGATTTCTCCATAGCAAGAATAGGTTTTCTTGGTTTTCAGGAGAAAAAAAAGTTGTCTGACAATCTTGACAGTGTTCATGACCTTGCATTACTGTCTATAGAAGATATTTCAGAAATAGCGGAAAGAAGGCTGCGTCCCTTGTCCGGATGGAACGGGACCGCCAATGTCGAGTCGGCGCGCAGAGCCATGAGTATATGCTCGTCGCTTGGTATTCTTGCGCTTCCGCATTATGATTCTGACTACCCGGAAATGCTGAGGTGCTCCGATTCTCCGCCGTATATGCTCTTTTGCCGTGGAGATGTGTCTGCGCTTTGCGGACGCAGCGTGTCTGTCGTCGGTACAAGAAAACTTACACCGCAAGGACGAAAGGCCGCGTTTGATTTTGCGCATGACGCTGTTCTTGACGGCTGCTGTGTCGTTTCCGGTCTTGCCGCCGGCGCGGACGGAGCCGCCCATCAGGGTGCGGTCGCCGCAGCCGCTGAATTCCGTATGAACGGTGCCTCTTCCGCTGCTCTCGGAAAAACTGTAGCCGTGCTTCCATGCGCCGCCGACGAGATAGTTCCGTCAATGCACAGGGGACTTGCGGCCGCAATACTCAGAGGCGGTGGCTGCATAATAAGTGAGTATGAGCCCGGCGCTCCGGGAGCGGCATGGCGTTTTGTGGCGCGCAACAGGATTATCGCGGCGCTTTCTCCTGCGACGGTTGTAATCGAGGCTCCTCCTGGTAGCGGCGCTCTTATAACGGCGGAATTTGCCCTTGACTCAGGCCGGGATGTGATGTTCCATCAGGCCGCATTCACCGCTCAGGCGGCGGCGGTCTCCGCAAGGACATCCGAGAACCTGGGGCGGAAATTCGCCAGAGGCGAGGTGAGCCGCCACAAAATCGAGAATACGCCGCAGAAATATCTTGATGCCGGTGCTCCGGTCGTCAGAAGTTATGAGGATTACCGTGAGTGTCTTGGAGAACCGCCAGGACACCGCGCTCCGACGGAACAACAGAAACTGTTCTGATATTATTCTATAAAATGAAGGAAATGTTATGTCTGAAAAAAAATCCTCCGGCAGGAAATCAAAATCTCCGTCAACGCTTGTGATTGTGGAGTCTCCTGCAAAGGCCCATACAATAGAAAAATATCTTGGTCCCGGATATACGGTCAAGGCCTCGATGGGACATCTGATTGATCTGCCGAAATCGCGGATGGCGATAGATGTGGAGCATGGATTTCAGCCTGAATACATAACAGTCCGTGGCCGCGCAAAGCTTCTTAAGGAGCTTCAGAAGGATGCCAAGAAATCCGATGTGGTTCTGCTTGCAAGTGATAATGACCGTGAGGGGGAGGCGATTGCATGGCATCTTAGGAATGCGCTTCAGGACAAGACGGCGGCCGAGATAAGACGTATCGTTTTTAACGAGATAACGCCGACTGCGATAACCGAGGCTGTCAGGCATCCCGGAGAGATAGTCGAGTCAAAGGTGAGCGCACAGAAGGCAAGGCGTGTGCTTGACCGGCTTGTCGGCTATAATCTCAGTCCTCTTCTGTGGAGCAAGGTCAAGAACGGACTTTCCGCCGGCCGTGTCCAGTCCGTCGCGCTCCGTCTTATATGCGAGCGCGAGAAGGAGGTGGAGGATTTTCTTCCGGACGAATACTGGACGCTGGATGCGGATTTCCAGAAAGGAAAATCAGTGTTCACGGCGCAGCTTGTTACCTACAAGGGCGAGAAACCGTCGCTGGGAACTGAGTCCGTAGTAAAGGATATAATAGCCCGCCTTGAGAACGCCCCGTGTGTCGTCTCATCCATAAAAAAATCAGAGAAGACGGTCAGACCGAAGCCGCCGTTCACTACATCCAAGCTTCAGCAGGCGGCGGCGAACAGGCTTTCGTTCACCTCGCGCAAGACGATGCAGATAGCCCAGCAGCTTTATGAGGGTGTGAACATCGGATCTTCACGTGTAGGTCTGATAACTTATATGCGTACCGATTCCGTCAGGATTTCAGATACTGCCCTTGCGGATGTCCGCGCCTGGATTCAGAAAAACTATCCGGCGGATCTTCCTCCTGAACCGATACATTATTCGGTCGGAAAAAGCGCTCAGGATGCGCATGAGGGAATCAGACCCACATATACGGAATATACCCCGGAAAGCGTAAAGGAATATCTTTCGCATGATCAGTTCAGGCTTTATTCGATAATATGGGAGCGTTTTGTCTCCAGCCAGATGAACAATGCGAAGATGGTGACTACAAGCGCCGAGATAACCGCCGGAGATGCAGTGTTCCGTGTCAGCGCAGGAAAAGTCAGCGAGAAGGGATTCTATAACGTCATAAAGCAGCTCGCCTCAAAGGAGGACAAATCTGTGCCGCTTCCGTCCCTGAAGGAGGGAGAGGAGATCCAGGTTCAGAAATTCCATCCGGAACAGCATTTTACGCAGGGACCGGCCCGTTATACAGACGCATCTATAGTCCGTATGCTTGAGGAGAAGGGGATAGGGCGGCCTTCCACTTACGCTCCGATAATTTCGGTTCTTCTCGACAGATATTATGTGACGCGCAGCAACAAGCAGCTGGTTCCGACCCAATTGGGCCGCATGATCAGCAAGATTCTGGTTGAGTCGTTTCCGGATGTCATAAACGAGCATTTCACCGCCGAGGTCGAGAACAACCTGGATGAGATAGAGAAGAATAACCTTGTCTGGAACGAGATGATTGCGGATTTCTTCGGACCGTTCAAGAAACGCGTTGACGAGGTGATGCAGACTCAGGAGAGCATAAAGGGCTTTCTTGACGAACCCACCGACAAGATATGCGATCTGTGCGGAAAACCGATGGTCAAGAAGCTCGGTCGGTTCGGATTTTTTCTCGCCTGCTCAGGCTTTCCGGAATGTCACAACACGAAGTCAATCCCTCTTGCGAAGTGTCCTCTTCCGGGCTGCAGCGGGGACATTGTCGCCAGAAAGACAAAAGGCCGCGGCAAGGAATTCTACGGCTGCACGAACTATCCGGAATGCAGCTTCATAACCCATTTCAAGCCGATAGACCAGTATTGTCCGCAGTGCGGATGGTTTCTTGTCGAAAAATACGACAAGAAAAACGGCTCATACAAATCCTGCATAAATCCTGACTGCGACTACCTGCACAGCAGCGACGAGCCGTAACCTTGCGCCGGCGGTTTTCCGGGAATTCATCCCGGAAAACCGCCGTCATTCGTAGAAGCTGTTCAGAAGGGCAAGAAGTCTTCCTGCGATCCGCTTCTCCTCTTCCGTGAATTCAATGTCCTCCTCAACAAGCCGCTCGGCCGACACGTGGCTTTCCGACAGCGCCGTGGAGAATCCGCGTGAAACTTTCAGCCAGTAGCTGCCGTTCCCGTCCGTCATAAGGCAGATGAATCCGAATTCGGAGCCCTTTTTCTTTGAGGGAGCCGTCCTGAGAACATGGCGGAGCGAGCCGAACAGGGCCTTTCTTCCGCTGCTGTCGTATATGTTCACATTCATTTTACGGTTCCATTCCCTCTCGCCCAGGGGAGAAAGGTTCAGCGAGGAGGCGGCCTTTATTATCATCCTGACTTTCTCTCCGCGCATCAGAATTCCGTCCCCCACGGTGAGCTCGCCTCTCATGTTGCCGGCATTCTCAAGTTTCCCCGGATTCTGTTCCTGTTTCAGCGCGCGGAGAAGCCTGTCCAATGGAAGAACCGCCGTCTTCTTGCCCTTGACCTTCTTCACGGTGAAAGCCTCTCCGCCAAGAACGAGCGTGTCGTCGGAATTTTCCGCCTTCCGTTTTTTCTCCGTGGAATCCTGCGGTTCCGGCTGTGTCTTGCCCCGTTTCTGTCTTGCGGAGGCATCCTTTCTGTCCTCGCCGTTCCCTCCTGGCTTTCCGGCGCTGTCCTTGGCATCCATCAGCTTTCCGTAAAGCTCCGGAGAAATGGTGTCGAGCATGGTATGCGTGAGCGGAGAGACGCTCATCGCGAACATCCTTGACGTGCGCACAATCTCCCCGGCGACGATGAATACGGGATTCTGCTTGAACATGACGGAGCCGGGATGTATGAATATGTTGTCCGAGGTGAGGGACTTGTACTTTTCGCGTCCTGTCCGGACGCATACGAACTGTATCATTCCCGCCGCAATGCAGCACAGGTAGTCGGACAGGCTGCCGGAGCCGGTGACCGGAATGTTCATGTCTGATACGATTGCGGTCAGCTGCTCCTTTATGTTGAGAATTTCGGCCATCACGCGGTCGTCAAGATAGTTCTTCCGGCAGAATTTCTCCCTGTCCGGAGATGACATATATGCGCCGAACATATTTATGTATGCCACGAAGTCGCCCTGCATGTCGCGGAAGCGGTGATGGGCCTTTCTCGCCTCCATCTCCTCGCCCTGGGGCAGCAGAAAAGGGGAATTCGCCGACAGAAATGCCGCCGCTGTGAGCGTCTTCTCAAGCACGTCAGGAAACCGCATTATCGCCTCGACTATGATGCGGCTTATCCTGGGTTCTAGCGGGAAATTCACCATCATTTTTCCGGTCGCGGAGAGCGTGTTGTCGCTGTCAAGCGCCCCCAGCATGTTCAGCGTGTCCACTGCGCCGATGATTCCCTCCCGTCCCGGCGGCGATATGAAGTCGAAGTTGAAGAAGTCCGTTATTCCAAGCTCCGCCATCCTGAGGACAACCTCGCTCAAATCAGTCCTGTAAATCTCCTCCGTCGTGTAAAGCGGGCGGGTCTCGAAGTCCTTTCTGGAATACAGCCTCCAGCAGGTTCCGCTTCTTGTCCTTCCTGCCCGCCCCTTGCGCTGGTTGCACGAGGCCTTTGATACGGCGGTCTCCGTCAGGCTTGAGGTGAATGCCCTGGGACTGTAGAAATTCAGCTTTGCAAGTCCCGAGTCTATCACAGTTGAGATGTCGCTGATTGTTACCGATGTCTCGGCTATGTTCGTCGAGATTACGACTTTTTTCCGCCCGAAGCGCGGAGGCTCAAAAACCTTCTCCTGTTCCTCCTTTGACAGCCGCCCGTAAAGCGGAAGAATCTGGAGCTTACGTCCGAACGGCTCATGTCTCAGCCTGTCGGCGCAGTCCTTTATGATTTTCTCGCCGGGGAGAAATATCAGAATTCCTCCGTCGTCATCATCAAGAACTCTTCCTACGACCGAGCATATCTTGGACAGAATCGCGTCCGTTCCGGCTTCCGTCGCCGTCGTGGTTTTTCCTTCCGGCGGATCATATATGACAGACACAGGATAGGTGACCGTGTCTATGGATACAATCGGCGCGCCTCCGAAATATTCGGAGAAAACCCCGGTGTTCATTGTCGCCGAGCTTACAATCACGCGGAAATCCTTTCTGGACTGGAGCACGCGTTTAAGAAGCCCCAGCACAAAGTCTATGTTCAGGCTGCGCTCGTGCGCCTCGTCCACCATTATGACGCTGTATTTTGACAGCCACGGGTCGAGCTTCATTTCCTGAAGCAGAATTCCGTCCGTCATTATCTTTATTTTTGTGGACGGACCGGTGTTGTCCTCGAATCTCATCTTGTAGCCGACAAGTCCCGGATAATCCGTCTTCAGCTGTCTTGATATGAATTCGCTCACTGATATTGCGGCGATTCTGCGCGGCTGTGTCACCGCAATCACGCCGTTTTCGGCATAGCCGGCCTCGTAAAGTATCACCGGAATCTGCGTGGTTTTTCCCGATCCTGTCGGACTCTCCACTATCACGACCTGATTATCCTTCAGGCAGTCAAGAATTTTCTGCTTCTGCTCATATACCGGAAGCGACTTGTAGTCAATTGCCATTTGTTTTCCTTATTGATGCGGCGAATTATATCACAAAAAAATCACGCTTGCGAGTGCGGTCATTCCCATTCAATCGTGTTTCTTGTCGCCGTCATGTTCAGTCTGAGTCTCTTCTCCATGTATTTTGCCCAGTCTCTCCTTGGAACCTCATTCAGGTAATTTATGAATCCGCCGTCAAGCTTTTTCAGGACGAATTCCGACGCGGTGTTTATGTATGTGGTTATCAGCACAGGCTCCGCCTTCTTTATCTGGATTTTTCCGCTGTCCCTTGTGAATGCCACCCGGAAAAGAATTCCGTCTCCGGTGTTGTCGCGCTCCGTGTCCACGTTCTCCGCATTCAGAAGAGGTTTCCGCCGCTGGCCGCTTATGGTGTTTCCGTTCGCATACATAATCAGCTTGTGCGCGCCGTCCTCCATTACGGTGATTTTTCTGTCCTTGATGATATGCGCATGGTTCGCCCAGACTACATCGGCTCCGGCGGCAAGAATTCTTGTGTACCAGTCGTCCTGCTCCTGCGCCACCCTTCTTGTGTATTCCGGCTCCGCCGCATGAACAGATACGATGAACAGATCCGGTCCGGTTTCCGCGTAAAGTTTTCCGCACAGCTCAAGGAATTCCGCGCGGAATTTCTCTTCCGGCGGAACGAAGTTTATCATGTCGGCGCATGAATTCATGTTCAGAATCTCCGTCATCGGAAGAAACAGAATTTTCCATCCCTTCTCTTCTATTATATTGTATGAGAAGTTTCCGTCCGTCCCGCGCAGTCCGGAGAAATATATTTTCCTTCCCCTGCCGTCTGTTCCTCCCTGAATCTCGGCCGCGGTTCTGGCTGTTCCGAGGATTCCGCTTTTTCCCTGATCGTTCGTGTGGTTGTTGCACAGGGAGAACACTCTGAATCCGGCGTCTACCGCAGCCTCCACATATTCCTTAGGCATGTTGAATTCCGGATATGTCGATGCCGGCCGCGACGTGTCAACCGGAGCCTCAATGTTGGCAAGCGCGATGTCCGCGTCTGATATTGTCTCCCTTACGTCGCGCCATATCCGGCTGTAGTCCTTCATCGAAAGGTTCTCCGTATGGGCCATTATGTCACCGCCGAAAAGTACGGTGAGCTGTCTGGCAGCATCGGAATGCGGAATTTCATCAGGAAGCGGGACGGTGTCCTCCGCCTCGGAAGTCTCAGAGGGCGCGGCCGTTTCCGTGTATTCCGGCGCGCAGCCTGCGTGCGCTGATTCCGTCTGCGTAGCTTCCTGGATGTATCCTGCTGAGGCGCATGAAAATGTGAAAAACGCGGCGCAGGCAGCCGCGGCAAAAAGAATGCCTGTCCGGAGAAATTTCTTCATGTTCATCTGTGCCATTATATCATCAGAACGGGTGCGCGGCATAGGGAATTCGTCTCCGGACGAAAACGGCCGCCCCGCGGAACATTCCTCTCGGCTGGTGTCTGCGGTTGCGGCCGTAGTCTGTGTGGATGACGGAAGATGTTATCTCCAGATTTTCTCGCGCACGAAAGTCTGGTTTCTGTCGGCTCCTACAGAGACGATTCCAACCGGAGTTCCTGTAAAGGCCTCTATGAATTCAACGTATTTCTTGGCGTTTTTGGGAAGCTTGGAGTATGACGTGCATTCCTTTATTGACTGTTTCCATCCTGTGAATTTCTCCAGAACCGGTTTCGCCGCGTTCAGATCGGGAATGTTCGCCGGAAAATCCGTGACGATTCTTCCGTTTATGTCGTATGCGACGCAGGCCTCAATCTCGTCCATGTCGTCATAGATGTCAAGGTGCGTAAGGACAAGCTGATCGATGGAATTCACGTGGCAGGCATAGCGCAGAGCGACAAGATCCAGGTAGCCGCAGCGTCTGGGACGGCCGGTCGTGACTCCGAATTCATTTCCAGTGTTGCGGACATAGTTGCACAGCTCGCTTTCCGTCTCGCTGTTGAATTCCGTCGGCATAGGTCCGTTTCCGACACGTGTCTCGTAGGCCTTGAACACTCCGTAGATTTTGTCAAGCGATTTCGGGCCGACTCCGGCGCCTGACGCTGCTCCGTATGAGCCGGAGGCTCCGGACGACACGTAGGGATAGGTTCCTGAGTCGATGTCCAGCATTGCGCCCTGAGCGCCCTCAAAAAGGACGTTCTCCTTTCTGACTTCCCACATCTTTGCGGCAATGTCGATTCTCATGGAGATGAGCTTTTCCTTGTACTGACTCAGAAAATCCCTGTCGTCCTGATTCAGGTCATTCCATTTCTCTTCCCAGTCAAGATCCGCAAGGCGGATTCCGTCACGCTCGGATTTCTGTGAATATGTTGTTCCGATTCCTCGTCCTGTGGTTCCGATAGGCCGTTTTCTCGCCGCGTCGCGGTCCTTGTCCATCTGGCGGTAGCACGGAAGGGTGAGGTGGGCGCGGTCCGATATGAACACGCGTCCTTCCCAGTTTATTCCGTTGTCCTTGAGCATCTGCAGCTCCGCGAAAAGCGCCTCCGGGTCAATGACCATTCCGGAGCCGAGGAATACCGTCTTTTCAGGGTACAGAATTCCGGAAGGCACCTGATGGAGGGCGTATTTTTTTCCGTCCACGACGATTGTGTGTCCGGCGTTCGCGCCTCCTGCAAAGCGGACGACATACTTGGCGTCCTGCGCAAGGTAATCGACAATCTTTCCCTT
>DBIW01000002.1:46504-47670 GCA_002296965.1 Treponema sp. UBA792
TGCCTTCATCGCCCCACTGGGCTCCCATAACAACAACGTTCATAATAACCTCTTTCAGGAGCGCCGCAGAATCATCGCGGCGCTCCTGCGCAAACGATTGTATTTTTGTGAATCCGCAGAATCATCGCAGAAAACACCTCAGCATAGTAACACAAACAGCCTCTTGTTACAATTGTATGTTCTCTGAATCAAGTCCGCGGAGGGAGCCTGACAGTGTCTCTTCCACCGCCCGCTCTATGTTCCTCATGAGCCGCTGCCGCAGCTTTACGGTCTGCTGAGGCTCGTCCCCCTCCGGACTGAACAGCATGAGCTCGTCAATCTGGAGCGCCGCCGCGATCCGTTCTATCATTCCCGGAGACGGAAATTTTCTTCCCGTCTCGATTGTCCCTATGTAGTTCGTCGCTGTTCCGGCTTTTTCGGCAAGCTGCTCCTGCGTCATGTCCCTGAGTTTTCTGTATTTCTTTATGTTCTGCGCAAGGCATTCCTGAATTTTCGTCATGCTGTACAACCTGACAGAAGATTATTGTCTATGTTTTTGCGCTTGACTATTGACTTAAAGGTTATATAATGAAGTTTGTTATATTCTATAAGGATATAAAGATTAAAAAATCTTTTCTAAAAGGAGATAAAAATGAAAAGAAGAATCATCAGCGCTCTTGTGGGAATATTCGCCATCGCGGTTTTTACAGGATGCCAGCAGCCGGCGCAGTCATCGGACAGCGGAACAAAAAAATCAAATGAGTTTGAGGGCACTAGCTATGGTCTTACTGCTTCAACAGATGGTAGTAGTATACAAATTAATTTCGATTCTTATGAAAGTGGAACCTTAGTTATAAAGACGAGTAAAACGACTACGCGGACTTATGACTTTACTTACTCTTCTATGGAAAATATGGGAAATTATGTTAGCTTTGTTGTAAGTTATGCAAAACCCAAAACTTTTGAGGCAAGGCGTATCGGAACTTCGCTTTTTATAGAAAATGAGGCAGAAAATTTATTTGTTCAGGATAAGGAAACTTGTGATGTGAAAGATGAAAATCTAGTTGATAATACGCACGGCAGTAAATCATTGACCTTGAAGAAACTTTAACGTCATTTCAAATTCCGAATATATCTTTCGTTACCGCCGTTCCGTGACGGCGGATTTTTTTGCGGCTCGTGAGCCG
>DBIW01000036.1:0-1050 GCA_002296965.1 Treponema sp. UBA792
CCGTCAATCGAACCGCCGGATAATGAAAGTCAATATATCTTGATTCCAGACTTGATGTTTGAAGGCTGCAAGAACCTTAAAACCGTAATCATTTTAAACAGTTCAGGTGAATATAAGCTAATTACATTTAAAAACTGCACATCTCTTGAATACGTAGAGATTCCTGCAAGCATTGTTTATATATATGGCGACGCTTTCGATGGCTGCACAGCACTTGAGACAATCTCATATAAAGGTACAGTCGAGCAATGGAAGCAGGTCAAAACTGATTATAAGGATGAAAAGTATAAACTCATGTCCTTGAATGTCCAGTGCGAAAACGGCACGGCAAGCGGTTCTGATTTAATAGAAGAATAGGAAAAAATTGCGGCTCTTTTGGCTTAAATCCGATAATTTCCAACTTGTCATTATCAGGCTTGCCCCGATAATCTCGTGCATAGATTCCCGCATCAAGTGCGGGAATGACATTGAAATCAAGCCGGGCAATGACAAAATGCAAATTGTCATTGTTCGCTTACTTCCTTGTCATTATCGGGCTCTGACCCGATAATCCATGCGTACAAAGATTCCCTTGTCAAGCAAGGGAATGACACGGAAATTAAATCGCAAAATTCCAATAAATTAAACCCCAAGTATTACAATAACTTCAATCAACCACTTCACACCGACACCAATCTCCACAAAAATTCTACTTTTCCTCATCTTTTTTTGTTGTAACCATTGACATTACAACGAATCTGGATTATATTCTTACTGTAACTAAAAAAGTTACAACGTACACGCAAAAAATATTTCAGAGGTGAATTATGAACACAACTAAAAATCTTTCAGCAGGAACTGTAACGGTTTATGACTTTGGCAAAATAAAACTTCACGCTTACGACACTAAGGACGCTCTTTGCGACGCGGCTTTTATTGTCGAGGGCGAAAACGCTCTTGTAGGGCTTGAGCTTCCGGCGTTCACGGAAAATCTTGACGCCTGGAAGGAATACGTTGCTTCGCTTAAAAAGCCTATGAACGACATTATAATCAGCGACCATCCGGCCGGCG
>DBIW01000036.1:1084-171881 GCA_002296965.1 Treponema sp. UBA792
CATCCGGCCGGCGCGGACTACACCAAGGGAATGAATGTGTGGGGAACTGAAAACGCGAAAAAATCTGTGAGTAGCGGAACTGCATTCGGAATCACGCAGGGACTTTTGAAAGCGTTTGGACCAGCTTTCCACGGAAACTTTATGGCTTCAATCAAGAATATTCTGCACGAAGGAAAAAACACAATCGCCGGAATTGACTTTGTGATTTACGACCGTGGCTCTTCTTTCGATGTTGAAATTCCGGACGCAAATGCGATTTACACTCACATGCTCGGAAAGTACGTCCATTCGATTATCGGTTCGGACGCACACGCCGCCGCAATGGTTGAAATTCTTGAGTCGTACCAGAAAGCCGGCTACAAGTACATTCTTTCAAGCCACGCGAACGTCGAGGAGCAGGACGCGGTAACAGAAAAAATCGCCTACGTGAAAAAAATCCGCGAGCTTGCCGCACAATGCAAAACCCGCGAGGAATTCCTTTCCGCCGCAGAAAAAGCGTTCCCGAACTACGCCGGAAAAAACTACCTTGAGATGACGGCAGGGAATTTGTTTAAGGACTAAACTGCGTTAGGCTATGGAACACTGGCGAAGGTTGTTTGAACAACCGAAGCCAAAGACCGCAGCCGTGCGATTTGCACGGCGAGGACTTAGAGTGTTAGCGAAGTGCGGAACAGCCGACCTTTGAGAATGAGTTTTGAAAAAACTTGTTCTCAAAGGGAACGCCCGAATTCTGCTGATTTTTATTGATTGCCATATATGATATAATGCAAAAATCTTCGTGATGATTGGAACGACAAATGGATTTTTTTGCGAAAAGATTTGACGAGCTGAACACAAAAGAACTTTACGAAATACTCAAGGTGCGGAACGAGATTTTTGTGATGGAACAGAATATTCATTATCAGGATATGGATGACATAGATTACAAAAGTCTGCATTGTTTTTTGATTGATGACGAAAAAGTTTGCGCATATCTGAGGGCTTTTTACGCGGATGAAACTTGCGGCATTGTGAAAGTTGGCAGGGTTTTGACTTTACGGCACGGAAACGGCATCGGCCATGAACTGATGAACAAAAGCATTCAGGCGATAAGGCAAAAGATGAACTGCAAAAAAATCTGCATGGACGCACAGAAACACGCTGCTGGTTTTTATAAGAAATTCGGATTCAAAGAAGTTTCTGGCGATTTTTTGGAAGAGGGAATTGTTCACGTGCGGATGGAATTGGAGATGTGAATTTTACGGTTATCCGTGAGTTTTAATGATAAAACTCAATAGTGAATTAAGCCACCTGTAAAAATATAAATTTTTTTTAAATAAAGTTTACCGCTCTACAAATCCTCGCAGATTGCGTCAATCAGCGCACCGACATTTTTTCTGTCGCGGGAAGACATGGACTCAAGCTTATCCGCCATTTTTCGGATTTCAGGGGAATATTTTTTTCCGCTTTCGGCATGGGATTTTCCGTTCACAAGATACTCAACGGAGACATTCAGTGCGGATGCAAGTTTTACGGCGACATCGGCGGACGGAATCGAGCTGTTCTCCTTAAGATAATTGCTCACCGAACCTGCATTAAGTCCGGCACGCGCGGCAAGCTCCTTTATCATCAGCCCCTGATAAGAAATCTCGTCCCGTAAATTTTCCTTGAATCCCATATATGAAATTGTACGTTAATTTACTGATTTTACGTTGACTTGCAGTAAACTTACGCATATAATCCAAATTAAGTAAATTTACGTGCAAACAAAATTACGCGTAGAAATACGGAATAATACCAAGATATTGGAGGCGGAAAAATGAAGACTATAAAATCAGTTTGCCCTGGATGCAATGCCGAAAATAATTTTTATCTTTCAACGAATGCAGAATATCTAGAAGATTTTAAAAATGATTTGGAGAAAAATCCTAACGACTTGAATACAAAGAATGTTGTAAAGGATTTTGAATCTCGAGCCAATCAAAATGAAATCTGTGCTGAATCTTTGGCAAATTGTATCGGATGTAAATGCGGATGTGATTACTACATTCAGGACAGTAAAAATTGGAATGAAATCGAAAAAATAATCAATAATTTTAAGGACTAAAATATGAAAACTCAATACGAAATAACTTGTGAACAAAAATCGAAAATAAGCAATGGAATTTCAACATTAAAATGTCACTATATGGCAGAAAATACAGAAGAAGCAAAAAATTTGTTCTTAACATATCACAGAGAAAATGTTAATCAGAAATTCAAGATTTTATCTTGTATAAAAAAATAATGAGACAAAATCAAAAATTTTGTATTTTTCTTCTATTATTTTTACTCGCTTCTGTCTCTTTTTTTTCAGAAGATTATCTCGTCAGTCCGGATTTTATAGCTCAGCGCGGGTTCGGAAAATCGGAGGCGGAAGCTCAGTAGAACGCGCTCGCCTCTCTGTCAAGATTTTTCCAGATGAGCATTTCTGTAGTTTCGGCTGAAAGAACAACGGTTACAGACACAGATTCCCGCAGCACGATTTCTGAGGAAGTTTTTTTGAATTCCCAGACTGAACTTTTTGCGGTTCATTTTACAAAAGCCAGGTTTGACAGAAAGCAGAAAGTCTACGAGACAACGGCATTTATCGACCGCGAGGAAGCCTGGAAAATCTACCGGCCGAAAATTGAAAGCGACATAAAAACATTTGAAAATTTCTGGTCAAATGCGGAAAGTCAGAAAGAATTGTTGCTGAAAACAACAGGTTTTTCAAAGGCAGGAAAATTCGCGGAAGAAAACAAGCTGGAGGACAAACTTGATTTTTCGCTGATTGTTTATCCCGAAAGCGAATCACTTTTCGGAAAGACACGGAATCATATTTCAGAACTGAAGCCTCTCATAAAACGGCTCTGCGGAACATTTTCCGTTCAGGTTGAATGTGAAGACGACCGTGAGAATTCTGTCGTTCAAGCCGCAAAATCATCATTCGCAAAAATCGGAATCGTCACGACGGAAAGCGCCGCAGAATATAGGTGCCGCATAAAAATCAGCCTTAACAGGAAAATTCTTCCGGCAGGATATTTCTACACTCCGTCCGTCACAATCGAAATTTCAAACGGAGATAGAATAATTTTATCACGGTCAGAACAGCTGGCAAAAACCGGTGCAAAAAACAGACAGGTTGCAGAGCGGCGCGCGTATTCCGCAATAGCAGAATGTGTCTCGGAGCTGTTGAGCAGGGAATTCATGTCTTTTTAGACATAACAGATAGACAGGAGAACTTATGAAAAAAATCATTTTTGGAACGGCCATTGCGGCGGCCCTTTTTGCGACAGGCTGTGCAACCACAGGAAATTCGGCAACAATCCCGGCGGCAGAAAGGAAATCAGCCTCGGGTGTGAAAATCGCCGGAATCGAGACAACCGTAGTTGACTGGGACGGAAGAACGTTCGGAACTGAAGCTGTTCCGTCATGGCTTTCCGCAGCGGCGCGCGGAGACTATTCTGCATACATAAGCACATTCAAAAAGAATGACAACGACATCTTCAGAAATTCCACGGGATATGGAGCTGACATCCGCTCGGCTACAATGCGTGCGGACATGGCTTACTCACGGAAAATCGCGCGTGAACTTCAGCAGAGCATAAATGTCTATGCGGCGGAACAGGCAAGAAGCGGAAATCTAAGCGATGAGACGCGTCAGGCGATTGAGGAAGTCACAAAGACACAGAGCGACGCTCAAATCACCGGACATCAGAAGGCGACTGAATTCTGGCAGCGCGTAATCACGGAAGATCCGATAAGCGGCGAAAAGACAAGCCAGTACATCGTCTACCAGGTTTATCAGATTCCGGCGGCAACCTGGACGCAGACAACCGCAAAATATGTGAAAAATGTCTTAGGTGAACTTCCTGAAGATTTGACGCCAGAGCAGGATTTTGTGAAGAACATGGTGAGCGAAATGATTCACGACGCACGTTTTCCGACTGTCATGAGCCAGGAAGAGGCAAAGCAGAGCGCGGAAATCAACAAGAAAATCGCCGACGCGCAAATTGCGCTCATGCCGGAAGAACAGAAAGCCGCCGCAGACCAGGCTCTTGCGCAGATTATGCAGGACGGAAGCACTGAACGGACAAAAATTCTTGCGGACGCAAAAACGGAGCAGACAAAGGCGGCGGCCGACGCCACCAAAATGGCTTACGCTTCGGGAAACAAGCTCTATCAGTCCGCGGCGACAATCTCAGCGGCGGACAAGGAATGGGCTGACGCAGAGGCGATAGCGGCTTCAATTCTGTTTTAGAAAAACAATAGAGGAACAACTTTCTAATCCGATTTTTTTTACCAGATTCCCGCATCAAGTGCGGGAATGACAATAGAATTTAAGTCCACAAATAAGGAAAATCAATGAAAAAAAATCTTCCGGCAGTCATCTTGGCAACGGCTGTCATTCTGGCATCATGCGCGTCAAATTCGGTTTCCGCGGTCTCGTCGGAATCAAAAAATTCCGGGCAGACGGCGTTTTCTGAAAACCTTCCATCCAAGAATTCCCAGAAGGACTTGTACAAAGGAAAAGGAATCGCCATGGCAGTATGTCAGCCGGAAATCAGCGGAACTGCAAAAAATGAAGAATGGATTTCGCAGTATTTTCAGGATTCACTCACGACAAAATTCTCAAGATTCTCAAAAATGACGGTTCTTGACAGAAAAAACGAGTCGCTTATAAAGGCCGAGCAGGAACTTTCCGAAAGCGGATACTACAGCGACAAAGATGCGGCTCAAATCGGTCAGCTGACAAACGCTCAGATTGTTGTAATCGGAAGCATCCGGAAAATCGCAGAGAGTTACGAGCTTAATTTCCGCGCGAATGATGTTGCTACAAATGAAATTCGCGCAAGCACGGACGGACGCTATTCCGCCTCAGAAATTCAGAGCGGAAAAGCCGTAAATAAAATCGCAGAATCACTTCTTGAAGGACTTGGAATAGAATTCACCGACAGGGAGAAAGCGGCTTTTGCGGAACCTGACAAAACTGAAAACAGCTCGATAATGAATCTTGCGAAAGGCAATTCTGCAAAGGAAAACGACAGTCTGATTGAGGCTCTTGCGGCATACAGTCAGGTAAGAGGAAAACTGAACTGGCAATACGAGGAGGCTACGTCGAACAGCAGTCAGATAATTTCAGGCTCATTCAATTCGGACGGAATTCTTGCGAAACTCGACAGCTACAGTGCAAAAATTGAACACTGGAATAAAATTTTCTCGCAGCTTGAATCATACATGAACGAAAATTCAATGTTTATCGTCTATGATTTTTCTTACGTTAACGACGGCAATATAAATATGCAAAAAAGGACTGCAGACCTTGAAATTCATCCGGGCATAAAATGCGTTCCGAACGCCGTAGCGATGAAAGTCTGGGCAACGGTCATGAATGAATGGAAAACTTTGGTTGAAGACAGAAACAACAATGTATGGACAAAAAGCGTCTCAAAGCCGGTGTTCGGAGCATACGAGGGCGGACGCTACACAGCGGAAAGATGGGTTCCGTACAGCCTGAGATATGTTTTTTCCGTGAATGTCGGACTTTTCGATGACGACGGTTATCTCATCAAGAAATTCAAGGTGAACGCAGATACGGATCAAGGCTTCATAGCGCGTGACGGCGGATTCATCGTGGACGAAATCGTTCCGAAACCGCAGAGAAATTATTTCAGCGGCGGAAAATGGAAAACAGTTTATTTTGAAGGAATAAACGCTGATGACTTGAAGCACGGAATGAATTTCCGGGTGATTGACGCGAAGACTGAAATATTCAGTCGGCAGGGACGCGTTTACAAAAATCCGGCCGCGATTCTGAGTGCGGAAGAATTCATGCAGGAATATCCATAGGGTTCAATTCCGGGTTTTGATAAGAACAGCAATTTACTGTCATTGCCGTGCCGCGACACGGGAATCTATTGAATCATAAAACTCTAAGCTTGGCTGTATATTTATATAACTCTACCGCGATTCATGGGATTCTGCATTTGCTTTTTTCCATAGCAGTCTTGAAAATTACGATTTCACTTTTATTGTCTGCTGGCATTTCCGCGCCTCCTGATTTTTATTTTGTCATAAGAAGGTGCGGAAAGCCTTCCCCTGCATGCCCATATATTTCATTTTCTTCCATCACTTACAATGTGTTCGATTCCAGGGTGCGGGCGGGTCAGGTAGTCTTTCATGAAAGAGGGGAAGGCTTTGTGCTTGTCAAGATCGTTGATGGGAATCCAGTGCATTTCTTCTTTTACGCCGTATGTCGTGCTGTCGCTGCGGAGTTCCTGTGTTCCGCGCGGTTTCATCAGGAAGTAGAAGCTGATTTCGTGGCAGACAAGCCCTTTTAAAGTTCCGCTGTTCTGTGTGAAAAAGTTTTCGTGGATTACCGCCAGACGGTCGATTTCGTAAGGCACGCCGGTTTCTTCCATAACTTCGCGCTTTACCGCGTCCTCGGCAGTTTCGCCGTGATGAACTCCGCCGCCAATCGAATAGAAATAATCTTCCAGTTCGTTTCCGGCGAACAGGACGCAGCCGTTTTCCACGATGATTGCTCCGGCACGGTAGCGGAAATAATTGTTTCCTTTTGTAAAGCAGCAGTCGAAGTTTTGCATTTTATGATTATATCATGAAAATGTGATTTGTGTAATTTAGATTTGTGTGTGTAAATGCGTGAGGGATTGAAGTGGCGGCGTAGCCGTTCCGAAGCTTTGCGTAGGAATGAAGGCGAATGCCGGAACCACGGAAAGCCCGACCGACGCAAACGTCAGTTTGTGGCGGGCACGCCCGAATATGAAAAAAAAATTCTTTTAAAATCCTAAAAACTCCACGGAATGTACGCCGCGGCAACTGCGAGAATCACGGACGGCAGCATATTCGCTACATTCATTTTTTTGCCCCAGACAAGATTCACGCCGATGCAGAAAATCAGAATCGAGCCGATGAGAGACAGATATTCAACAGCAGTCGGAGTCATCACCGGGGAAACAAGTTTTGCAAGAAGCGTTATTGTTCCTTCAAAAACGAAAACCGGGATTGCGGAAAAAATCGCGCCTTTGCCCATTGCGGAAGTCATCACCGCGACGATTATAAAATCCAGGACTGACTTTACCGCGAGTGTTGAAAAGTCCCCGAGCAGTCCGTCCTGAACCGCGCCAACAATCGCCATTGCCCCGATTGAAACTGTAAGCGACGCCGTTACAAATGCGTTCACAAAACTTGAGTCGCCGCTGTTTCCGGTTTTTCTTTTGAGCCATTCGCCGAAAGTTTCGAAGCCTTTTTCAATGCCGAAAAGCTCGCCAATAATTGTTCCCAGAGCAAGGCACAGAACCACGAGCATGGATTTTCCGCTGACGATTTCCGCGCCTTCGATTTTCAGCATTCCCTGCATCGCCCCTGCGACCGCAATAAAAATCACGCTGATTCCGCAGGCTTTGTTCAGGGATTCATGCTGCTCCGGCTTGAATAATTTTCCGGCAAAATGTCCGATTAATCCGCCCGCCACGATGCTTGCGCTGTTTATAACTGTTCCAAGTCCTATCATTTTCCGCCCGCGTTCCGCAAATTGACTTATTTTATATTTTTGACTAAAACATATCTAGCAGTCCGGACAAAAAATTCAGGCTGAAAAATTAACAAAACAATTTTTTTCGGAGAGAAAAATGATGGAAGATTTTATGAAAAAATTTAAGGAAAATGCGAATCTGATTTTTTATTTTCTTATGCTGGCGGCTTTCTGTTTTTATTCCTGCGCGTCGAATCCGCAGAAAAATGCTGAAGCGGCGAATATGGTTTCAGTCGTGCTGGAATCGAATCCTACGACGGGCTGCTCCTGGAGGTCTGAGATTGCGGACGAGGAAATCGCGCTTCTTGAAAGCGACAGATACGTTCAGGACGAGGCGGAGCCGGGAATGACAGGCGTCGGCGGCGTTCAGACTCTGACTTTTAAGATTCTAAAGGAAGGAAAAACTGAAATCACTCTTGTCTACGGCCGGCATTGGAAAGGCGGCGAAATTTACGAAAGACGCACGGTTCTTCTTTTGGCGGACAGAAATCTGAACGGAAAAATCGAAGCCTTGAATTCCGAGATTACGGATTAGGCTGCGGAGCGGGAGGACTGTCGTTTCAATGATGTTCTCAGCTTGCACCTGATTGCCAGTTCCGCGCCACGGTACAGGAATCTCTGACAACAGGTGAGATTATCGGGGCAAGCCCGATAGTGACAAACTTTTACTGTCATTGCCCGACTTGATTTCAATGTCATTACCGCACTTGATGCTGCGATGTTTGCGTAGCAAACTCGGTCAGGAATCTCTAGTTCACGAGAGATTGCCGTGTCAAGCACGGCAATGACAAAGTGCTTCTACCTTCTATTGCGCGTTGCGGACAACGCGGAAGCCAGTATTATCGTTTTGGTTATGCGAGGAGTAATATGACCTATACCAAACCTGACAGGCGGTATCATAATACATTCCCCAAGAGCCACCTCTATTATAATGATAACCATCATTGGCGTTTTCTTTCCAATTCCATTCATATACATTGCCGCTCATATCATACAACCCCAAAGTATTTGCTTGTTTTGTCTTTACTTCATGAGTTTTGTTGCCTGCGTTATCAGAATGCCATGCAACATCATTAGCAGTATCGCTTCCGGCATAAAGATATTGAGTGCCAGTAAGTCCGTTTCCGCCTCGTGCGGCATATTCCCATTCTGCTTCCGTTGGCAAGCGGTATCCGTCCGCATTAAAATCGCATATTGCAGCATTCCAATCACTGTCTTTTGAAGTCGGCACTGTTCCCCATTCGCTTGGATTTGTAGAACCCTTTATTGAATAGCAAGGCATATAACCTTCTTTTATAGAACGCTTGTTGCAGTATACAAACGCATCATACATGCTTACTTTGTTCACCGGATTGTTGCCAGAAACTCCGTCAGTATTTGCCATTTCAGCTGGAAGAGTTCCTAAAGCCTCATACTCCGCCTGTGTAACCTCATGGTTGCATATATGAAAGTCATTTATTGTTATGCTTTTTCCTTTAACAAATAATTTACTATCTGCAATCTGCTCTTCTATTGTGGCGCCTTTTACAAACACAAAGTCAGTCCATTTTGCGTAGAGGGTAATATCACCGGTCAAACCTTTCGTAATTTCAGTTACTTTCGTTGCAAACGAACTTTCCTTGTACCAGCCGTCGAATACGTAACCAACTTTTGTTGCTGCTTCCAGCGTTATTGTTTCAGTTTCTACGTTGTAGCTTTCTGGATTTCCGTCTGCGTTTATTCCGCCGTTCAGCTCATAGGTGATTGTGTAAGTTTCCAAGTTCCACTTTGCGTAAAGTGTAATATCACCGGTCAAACCTTTTGTGATTTCGGTTGCTTTCGTTGCAAATGAAACTTCTTTGTACCATCCGTCGAAAATGTAACCGGCTTTTGTTGCTGCCTCCAGTGTTATTGTTTCAGTTTCCACATTATAGCTTTCTGGATTTCCGTCTGCGTTTGTTCCGCCGTTCAGTTCGTAGGTAATAGTGTAAGTTTCCAAGCTCCACTTTGCATACAACGTAATATTGCCTGCCGAACCTTTTGTGATTTCAGTTACTTTCGTTGCAAATGAATCTTCTTTATACCAACCGTCGAATACGTAACCAACTTTTGTCGCTGCTTTCAGCGTTATCGTCTCGGTTTCTACGTTGTAGCCGGCAGGATTGTCGTTTGCCGCGTTTTCCGCATTTTTGTAGGTAATGATGTAATCGCCCTCTTTTACCCACTTCGCGGTGTATTGCGCGTCTTCTGCCGGGAATGTCGCAGGCAATTCGGGATTCCAAGCAGCAAATGTGTAGCCTGTTTTAGTAGGTGCGCTAATTTTCACATCGGCACCAAATTTTCCGGTTACAGTTTGCGGGTCTGTGTCGTTGCCGCAGTTCAATGTTAATGTAACCATTTTTCTGTCATAATAAATTTTTACGGTTGTCGAGCCGTCAGCAGCGATTTTTTTCTGAGCGAATTCCTTTGCAGTGAATCCGGCGGTTTCTTCCGTTTTCGTAGCAGTTTCATCGCCTGTTGTTCCTGTCATAGATTCAGTTTTTGCGAGCGAGTAGCCGTCGTCTGCAATATTCTGCTGCCAGTGTTCAATTTTGTAGGCAGTTCCGGTTCCTGCCGCCCACTGCGCATAGAGCGTGATGTCGGCGGTCAGCGTGATTTTTGCCTTGTCGTCATGAGG
The DNA here is from genome assembly GCA_002296965.1 of Treponema sp. UBA792. Taxonomy (GTDB): domain Bacteria; phylum Spirochaetota; class Spirochaetia; order Treponematales; family Treponemataceae; genus Treponema_D. Next base: position 11,296 of record DBIW01000036.1, read on the forward strand.
CGTGCCCTTTCCGTCCGCCGCCGTGTTCCAGCCGGAAAATGTGTAGCCATCTCTGGTGAAGGCGTTCGCTGTAAGGGTGATTTCGCTTCCCGATTCAGCGGACTGCGCTTTTATCTTGCCGCTTCCGTCGTTCGCATTAAAAGTGATTGTGAATGTTTTCTTCGCAGGTTCGGTGTTGCCGACGTTGACCTCAACTGAGCAGCCGGCAAGCGCCGACAATGCCAAAAACAGTACGGTGATTACTTGGGGGGGGGTAAAGAATTTGTTGGTGAATTTCATCTCTTTCTCCTGTAAAAAATAATATTCTAAAGTATCATGTTTATAATATTGTTTTTTGCATTGTTTCGCAACGCAAGTGAGAGGCAGCAGTAGGTAAAGGAAATTCCAGAAATTGCGATGCGGGTGTGCAAAAGTCCTGCCGGCCTGATTTGTCCCGCAGATATCGAGGCGCCGGGCTGAGGCTCCTTTCTTTTGAGAAATTCCGCAGCCCGGATTCCTATTTCCTGAAAAAATGGAAATCACAGCAGTCGCCGCCATAACCGAGGGTCTTTGTGCGCCTGAATCCCATTTTCTTAAGTCCGCCGTAAGTGATGTCGTCAACATCGCAGAACAGCCGGCAAAGGTCAGGGCAGCCGTTTTCAATGCAGGCCGTTCGCCAAAGGCATTTTGTTATGTCCGCGGCAAAGAAGTCATCGCCGTATTTCTGCCTGCTTTCCCAAAGGTCGCTCGTGCGCATGATTTTAAGGAAAACTCTTCTGTAAATCGCGAAAAATCCCGGCACGGCTTCCATTCTGGCCGTGAATGAATGTTTCTGTGCCGCTACCTTTAGGTTCATGTATTTCCTTGTATGCGTATATGCGTCATCTTCAGAGAATCCGCCTTCCGACAGGGCCTTGAACAGCGCGATCCGCGGAAGAATGGTCTGGACAAGAGTCTTCATCTGATTCCCGGACTTTCCCTTTGTGTCGGAAATCATTCTGACGAGTTTTTCCGACTGCCGCTCAAACAGTTCGCAGCCTCTGCCGCTTCCGAATTCTTGTGCCAAAAAAGCCTTTATCTGTTTCTGCTGTCTTATTTTCATGAAAAACGAGCCTCCTTGTGTCGTGACCTCCGGCTCCGGACTTGCGGAACTGGCGCAGACATTCATCTTACGAAGTATAGCACATTTCTCCGGAAAAAGTTAGTTCTTGCTAACATTTTTGTGTTCTGGTATTCTTTGGCCTAGCTGTGTCCGGCCGCATGGCGGTCTGCATGATTTTCCGGCGCGCCGGTTCAGAGGAGGAACAGATGAGGCACATTCATTTTGATACGGAGAAGGACGGATTTTACGGAGCGTACTGGAGCTGCGGTGATGCCGCGGACTGTGCGGTGATAACGATGGTCGGCGACGATCCGGAGGACCGCATGGCAAGGTCGGCGGCGAAGTGGCTGATCGGAAACGGCGTGAACGTGCTGACTATGTCGCCGGGAAAAAAGGACTACAGCCATCACAACTATCCGGTGGAAAGGGTGGAGGCGGCGGCCGCCTGGCTCAAGGCTCACGGAAACAGGAAGGTCGGCATTGCGGGAGCCTCGACGACAGGAACGCTCGCGCTGGTCGCGGCGTCATATTTTCCGGAAATCACGCTGACCGTCGCAATGACTCCGAGCGATTTTGTCTGGCAGGGGTTCATTCAGGGCAAAAAGGACGGCTGCGGAGAATGGCCGGTCGAGGGGGAGTCGCTTTTCTCCTACAGGGGAAAGCCGCTTCCGTACATGCCGTTCTGCTACGGTCATCCTGAATACTGGAAAAAGATGAAGGCGGACGCCAAGCTCGGCGGAGACATAATCGCATCGCGCGGCGTTTTTGACGATTCGGAGAAGGCGCATCCGCTTACGGAGGAGGAGATGATAAAAGTGGAGAATATCCGCGGAAAGCTTCTTCTGATCGGCGCCGAGGATGATGTGCTTTGGGACACCGCAAGGTATATCCGCAGAATGGAGGCGCGGCTTGCGCAGAAGGCTCATTCATGCGAGGTTGAGGCGGCGGTCTATGTGCACGGCACTCATTTTGTGTTCCCGGAAGGTATGCTGAGGATAATGCTGCCGGCCGGCTCCGGACTTTTCATGAGGATGGCGTTCCGCGCGGCAAGGGAATTTCCGAAGGAGTGCAGGCGGACGAGGATTGACATCGGGCGGCGGATGGTTCAGGCGATTGGAGACTGGAAGAACAGCTGACGGGCGGAGAGGCGGCGGTTTGCGTGTCGGCTTTTGTTTCCCGCTTCTCCGCTCCCATAAAAAGTCAGATCGGAGATAGATACTTTGCCATTGGCTTTTTATGGGAGCGGTATGCTGTCGCATCTTGCGGCCTTGCTGATTGAGCCGTCATCATTATAGTTTAATTCCGTCACGCATACCGAGCGGTGGAACAGGCTTCCTCCGGGCAGCTGGTCTGTATGGTAGAAAAGGTATGAGCGTCCCCTGAATTCGGCGATTCCCGGATGGTTTGTAAAGCACGGGCTTTCGTCCATGATGATTCCGCCGTAACGCCATGGACCGGTCGGTGACTTTGATGTTGAGTAGGCCAGATGCTCGTTGTGTTTTCCGCCTTCAGCAAAGGCCGCGAACACCATATAGTAAAGGTCTCCGTGCCTGTAGAACCATGGTCCCTCGCCATAGGATGTTCCGGTTTCGTGGCCGCCCTTTGCGAATGCCTCTTCGGTCATAGGAATTCTTCTTACCCCCGCGCTCTTGTCGTAGGAGACCATGTCCCTGTTCAGAAGCACGTACCGCAGCTCCGGGTTTCCGAAATAAAGATATGCCTGGCCGTCCCTGTCAATGAATACGGTCGGGTCGATGTCATTCCAGTCGCCCTCGTCAACAAGCGGTCCGCCTGTATTTATGAATGGTCCGGCCGGGTTGTCGGCGGTACCGACCGCGATGGCCATTCCGCCTCCTTTTTTCTGTACAGGGCAGTAGAGGTAGAATTTTCCGTTCCTTGCGATGCACTGCGGCGCCCAGGCCCTGTCTTCCGCCCATTCTATGTCGTCAAGCGAGAATATCATGCCGTGATCGGTCCAGTTCTCCATATCCTTTGTGGAGAAACACCGCCAGTCACGCATCGTATAGAAATTATTTACAAGCCTGTCCTCGTCATGTGTGGTGTACAGATAAAGCGTGTCGCCGTAAACCATAGGGGCCGGATCCGCTGTATAGATTGATTTGCATATCGGATTTGTATGGGTTCTGAAACTTTTTGACATAGTCATTCCTCCTTTTGTGCTCATGTCGCATACTATATCACCATGAGCCTGTTTTGTTGTTCAGAAAAATTCCCGAATTTCCATGGTTTTAGGTCAAATTTTCACATTGAAAAAACGGCCGCACGCTGTATACTTGACTCATGAAGTTAATCGTTTTATCAGGCGCGCTGGCGGGACTGCTCGTCCTTTCGTCATGCGCCGGAACAAATTCACTTAAGGAAAAAGAAAAGATGGGAAAAATTGCACCGAGCAGGGACATTTTCAAGCCGCTGCAGAACGCGAATCCGATTTCGCCCGCGGTTTTCTGCGCCGATCCTACCGCCGTAGAATATGAGGGAAGGCTTTACGTCTACGGAACGAACGACCACCAGCAGTACGAGGCTGTCGGAAAATCCGGAAAGAACACTTACGAGAAGATAAAGTCGCTTGTATGTTTTTCCACGGACGACATGGTGAACTGGACTTACCACGGAAGAATTGAGACCGGAAAAATCGCGCCCTGGATTATCGCTTCCTGGGCGCCGTCGGTGACCTCGCGCATTGAGGCGGACGGGCTTACGCATTTCTACCTGTATTTTTCAAACAGCGGAGCTGGAGTCGGCGTTCTTACAGCGACAAGTCCGCTCGGCCCCTGGAGCGACCCTCTCAAGAAGCCCCTGATTTCCGGAAGGACGGAAGGGCTCGGAGACTGTCCGGCCCCCTTTGACCCCGGAGTCTGCATTGACGGAGACGGAAACGGCTGGCTTGCGTTCGGTGGCTGCGGCAAGTCTTCCAGCGGAACCGACCTGTGGCCTGGAAGCGCCAGAATCGTAAGGCTCGGAGACGACATGATTTCCCTTGCCGGCGGAATAAAGGTCATGCCGTCGCCTTACTTCTTTGAGGCGAGCGAGCTGAATTTCATAAACGGAACGTTCGTTTACACTTTCAACAACAGCTGGGACGCGCGCGCCGAATGGCCGTCCCTGTTCTCCGGAACTCCCAAGCCCGCGCAGTGCTCCATGTCATACATGACAAGCACGACGCCGCTTGACATGAATTCCTGGAAGTACCGCGGACACTATTTTCTGAATCCTGGCGAGGCCGGAATGAGCTACAGCAACAACCATACGCATTTCACAAAATTCAAGGGGCAGTATTACATCCTTTACCATGCGCTGATTCTTCAGGACAAGCTGGGAACGGACGGCGGATTCCGCAGCCTCTGCGCAGACACCCTTGACTTTGACGAGGATACGCTGACGATAAAGACGCGGGGCGGAACAAGGGAGGGCGTAAAGCAGGCCGGGGATTTCTGTCCCTACAGGAATGTTCCGGGATCAACGGTGTCCACGTCGGCCGGAATATCGTTCAGCTATGACAGGGACGGAAACGCGACAGCAAGAAGCGCGGAAAGCGGAGCATGGATCGCGGTCACCGGCGTGGATTTCGGAAGCGGGGCGGGGGAATTCTCCTTTGCCGCGGAAGGAAGCGGAAAGCTGGAGCTGCGGCTTGACAGGCTGTCCGCAGACGCGTCGTCCGTCGCGGAGCTTGGCTCGGACGGAAGGACAGTAGTTCCGTCCGGGGAATTTTCCGGCGTGCATAATCTTTTCATCCTTTTTTCCGATGCGGACATCTCGCTGGTTGAATGGAAATTTACGGAGAAGAAGTGAGGTCTATATGAAATTCATGAATCCTGTTCTCCGGGGCATGTATCCGGATCCGAGTATGTGCGCCGCGGGAGGAAAGTACTATATGGTCTGCTCGTCATTCTGCTATTTTCCGGGCGTTCCTCTTTTTGAAAGTGACGACATGATAAACTGGAGGCAGATAGGGCATTGCCTTACAAGAAGAAGCCAGCTTCCGCTTGAGGATGCAGGAACCGCCGGCGGAATTTATGCGCCGACAATCAGATACAATAACGGCCGTTTCTACATGGTTGTCACTAACGTATCAGGCCCGGGGAATTTCTACGTGTGGACTGATGATATTTACGGCGAATGGTCCGAGCCGGTCACGGTCGGGCAGAGCGGAATAGATCCGTCCCTCTTCTTTGATGACGACGGAAGGGTATACTTTATATCCAACGGAAACGACCCGGAAGGACGCGGTTATATCCAGATAAGCGAGATAGACATTTCCACCGGCAGGAAGCTTTCAGACAACGAGCCGCTCTGGTACGGAACGGGCGGACGGTACATAGAGGCGCCTCACCTCTATAAAATCGGCGGGTGGTATTATCTGCTTGACGCCGAGGGAGGAACTGAATACGGCCACATGGTTAATTATGCGCGCTCAAGAAATCTGCGCGGGCCTTTTGAGCCTTGTCCCGATAATCCTGTTCTTACAAACAGGAATCTGGGAGGCTATCAGCTTCAGGGGGCCGGACACGGCGATCTTCTTCAGGCTTCAGACGGAACATGGTGGTTCTGCCATCTTGCATTCCGCCAGATAGACAGATATATGCCGTTCCATCACCTCGGACGCGAGACCTGCATGGAGCCGGTCAGCTGGAAAGACGGATGGTTCTATATAGGAACAAAGTCTTCTGATATGTTCACCGGGCAGGGCTACGGAAATGCCCTTATGGAGACGGAATGTCCTGAGGGGCACGGCTTTGCGCCGCAGAATTTCTCATACAGGAAGACCTTCTCCACGCTTTCTCCTGAGCTGGACTGGAATTTCCTCCGGAATCCGCATCCGGAGAACTATGAATTCTGCGCGGACTATATCAGGATAAGGGCAACCTCCGTGCGTCCGTCCGATCTGCATGACTCGCCGTCATGGACGGGAATAAGGCAGAACGAGTTTGACTGCGTCACCGTGTGTGATGTTCGTCTGGACGGCGGTTCCTGTTCGGAAGCCGGAATTTCCGTTTTCATGGACGGAAGCCATCATTATGATCTTTATGCCGCAAGTGAAGGCGGAGAATTCTCCGTGTCGGCCCGTGTCTCGGTTGGACCTGCGGTTTCTGTCCTGCGGAAAGTTCCTGTCGCAGGCGGTTCAGTCAGGCTGAAAATCGTGTCGGAGCCGCATTCCTACACCTTCATCCTGGTCCGTGATGACGGCGAGACGGTTCTGGGAAGCGCGGACTCACGTTACCTGTCAAGCGAGGTGGCCTGCGGATTCATGGGTGTGTACATCGCGCTCTACGCGTACAGCCGGGACGGGGACGGAGCCTCCGCCGAATTCAGCGGATTCAGCACGGCTCACGGAGACCATTCTCTCTGAACGCCAAATAATATATAATGTGTCCATGAAAAACATAGCATTGATTCTGCTGATACCTTTTATGGGCACTGCGTTGGGGGCGGCTACCGTCTTTTTTATGAGAGGCGAGCTCAGGCCTGCGTTGCAGAAGCTGCTGCTCGGATTCGCTTCCGGAGTTATGGTCGCGGCATCCGTATGGTCGCTGATTGTTCCATCGATAGCCGCGTCATCGGAAATGGGGAAATTCGCGTTTGTTCCGGCCGCCGTTGGAATCGCTTTGGGAATGGCGTTTCTGTTCCTGCTTGACTGCGCCGTTCCGCATCTTCATCTTGACTCTGATGAGCCTGACGGATTCGGAAAGCAGCTTAAGAGGACGACGATGCTTGTGCTCGCTGTCACGCTCCATAATATTCCGGAGGGAATGGCGGTTGGAGTGGTGGTCGGAGGACTCATGTCGGCGCAGGGCGGCATTACGGCAGCCGGAACTGTCGCCCTTGCGGTTGGAATCGCGGTTCAGAATTTTCCTGAGGGCGCGATAATATCCCTGCCACTCAAGAACAGCGGCGGAAGCAGGGGAAAGTCGTTTATGTACGGAATGCTGTCAGGCGTGGTGGAACCGCTCGCGTCAGTCCTGACGATTCTTCTTTCAAGGCTGGCCGTGCCGGCACTTCCTTATATGCTGGCTTTTGCGGCCGGCGCAATGATTTTCGTGGTGGTCGAGGAGCTTATTCCGGAAGCTTCCGAAGGCGAGCATTCCAACAACGGAACAATCGGATTCGGAATCGGTTTTATTCTGATGATGATACTTGACGTCGCCCTCGGATGATTAAGTCCGCGGCGGCATCGTGATCGCGGGGCTAGAATCGCTCCGGCTTTTTCCCGCTTTTCTTCCTGTATATTCCGGCGCTTCCGGAACGCTCGGACTGGGTGTGAAAGTTGGGGCGCTTTCCCTTCGATCTTCCCTCGTGGCGCTGGTTCTCGGTCCGCTCACGGAAACGGTCCCGCCTGCCGCGTTCCCTTCCGCCTCTGTCTCCTCCCCGCTGGCCGCCGTCCCTGTTGTCGAGGTGGATGTGCGGAAGATTCTTGTTCTCCTTTGACATCTCGACGGCTTTCTTGGCGGATGCGGCGGGAAGGCTCAGCAGCGTGAACTGCGGCGCCATGTCAATCTGATCGACAAGCCTGTCCGGAATGTTCAGCATGTCGCTGAAGAATTCCGCTATGTCCTTCGGTCTCAGTCCGTCCCTTTTTCCCATCTGGACATATATCCTCAGCTGGTCTCCTTTCGGTCCTGAGCTCCTGAGCGAATTTATCTTTCCGTAATGTCTGCGGCTGAGCTTGTCACCGTAAAGCACGGAGAGGACTCCTGAAAGCACACGGACAGGATCGTTGCCGGCGGCAAGAGATTTCGCCAGCTCCATAAACATTGGATCCGTGTCACGGACCATGTCCCCGTGCTCCGCCGTGTTTTCAGTTTCATCCCCAACTGCGGCCTGCTCCGAAAATTCCGCTGTCTGGTTCTCGGCGGCAGGCTCATGCTCAGCCGGAGCGGAATTGTCCGCGGATGTGCTGCCTGCCGTGGCGGGAATCTCCGCCGTTCTGCTAGATTCGTCTTCCGGGCTTCCGGAAACGCCGGCTGTGTTCTCCGGATCTTCCAAAATTTCATCCTGAATGTCGAAAATCTGTCTCCTCAGCTCGTCGAACAGGCGTTTCTTCTTTGCCGCAAGGACCTCATCGACGGACGGGATTTTTCCTTCCTCCATCTTTCCCTTGCTGGCCCGCGCTACCGCAGACTGGAGGAAACCGAGCTTGCGTCTTTCCTCCGGGCGTACGAATGTCACTGCGGTTCCTGATGAGCCGGCGCGGCCTGTCCGTCCGATTCTGTGGACGTATGTGGCCGCATCAAACGGCAGCGAGTAGTTTACGACATGGCTCAGTCCGGAGATGTCTATTCCGCGGGCGGCGACATCCGTCGCAACCAGAATTCTTGTCTTTTTCAGGCGGAAGCGCTCAAGAACCTTCTCGCGCTGGTTCTGCATTATGTCTCCGTGCAGAGCCGCGGCCTCATATCCCCGCAGGTCGAGCTGGCGGCACACGTTGTCCGCATCATTTTTTGTCTGCGTGAAGACAAGTCCGTAGAAATCAGGCGATATGTCTATGAGCCGGACCAGCGCCTCGGTCTTCTCTCCTTCCCTGACGAACCAGTATTTCTGTTCAATCAGGAGAGGCTCGTCGATGACCCCTTCCTCCTCTACGGTCTCGTATTCTCCCATGAATTTTGACGCGATTTTCAGGATCGGAGCTGGCATCGTCGCGCTGAACAGGAGTATCCTGCTGTCCGGATTTGCCTTGGAGAAAATCTCCTCAATGTCGTCGATAAAGCCCATGTCAAGCATCTCGTCTCCCTCGTCGAGTATGAAATACTTGATTTTGCTTATGTCCAGTGTTTTTCTGTCAAGATGATCCTTTATGCGGCCTGGCGTTCCTACGACAATTTCCGCGCCGTTCCTTAGTTCCCTTATCTGTGTCGTATAGGACGCACCTCCGTAGAGCACGCAGGTTCTCGGAAATCCTCCGTCGGAGAAAGACTGCATTTCCGAGCAGGTCTGCATCGCGAGCTCGCGTGTCGGCTCAAGAATGAGCGCCTGCACTCCGTCCCGTTTTTCCCTGATGTTCTGTATAATCGGCAGGCCGAACGCCGCCGTCTTTCCTGTTCCTGTCCGCGCGCGCGCTATGATGTTGTTGTCGCCGTTAAGAAGCCGCGGTATCGCAAGCACCTGTATCGGCGACGGGGCCACGAAGCCTTTTTTCTCTACGGCTCTGAGCGTGTATTCGTCAAGTCCAAGATCCTCAAAAGAAACATTATCCTGATTTTCAGCAATTTCCTGCTTCTCGTTATCTTCTTCATTCTGACTGTCTGTGTTCATTTCGTAATTCCTCCGGAAATTGCGTCAGCAGATATGTATGGAACCGATTTATATGCAGTTCCGTGAATCTTTACAACTATAAAGGAATATCATGCGAATTTCAAGCAAACGTTTGAATATTTCGCATTTAATATCTGCGCGCTCCGTAGTCAGCGCGGATAAAAATCTATATATTGGTCTTCATGCGGATTTATTCTTGGAAAACTGTCGAGGCGGCCGCCGTATGTCCGGGTAAAATTCCCGGCCAGTTCATGGACGGGACGGCTCTCACCGTCGGAAGTTTTGACGGCGTGCACAGGGGGCACCGTCTCCTTCTTGATGCCGCCGTGCGGACGGGCGCGGAGAAGGGGCTTGCGCCGGGGGCGGTCACATTCACTTTTCCTCTTTCCCGCTGCCGTGAGGCGGACTGTTATGCGGGCGACCTTACCGTCCTTGACCGGAGGCTTGAGCTTCTGGAGGCCGCCGGAATGGAATTCGCCGTGGTGATTGACTTTTCTTCCGATTTTGCTAAAATGTCAGGAACTGATTTTCTTGAAATTCTTGTGAGAGGCTGCGGAATGCGTTTTCTCTCGGAGGGAACGGATTTCAGATGCGGCCGGGGCGGTGGGACCGGAATGGCGGAGATACTCCGTTTTGCGGATGAGAACGGAATCGCCGCCGGATTCATTCCTCCGCTGGCCGCCGGCGGCGTGAGAATAAGCTCTTCCCGTATAAGAGGCCTGGTTCTTGACGGAGACCTTGCGGGAGCGGAAGTCATGCTCGGCCGTCCTTATTCCGTTGACTGCCGTAACGCGGGTTTTATTCTTGAAGACAGTTGCTTCTGTATGGACAGGGAAGCCGTAAGCCAGGTGCTTCCTCCCTGCGGATTTTATAATGTAACGGCAATTACGCCCGAAAAAGAGATACGGTCGCGTCTTGAGGTGAATTCCCAAAAAGTGAAACTCCAGGAATTTTCTGACAATGCGTCACCGCGGATCCGGGCGATTGAATTTATATCACATTAAGGAGTCATGAGATGGCACTTACAAAAGAGGCTACAGCCGCCACCGTACAGAAATACGGCGCAAAGGAGACGGATACAGGTTGTGTCAAGGTTCAGATCGCACTGCTTACACAGCGCTGCGCCCAGCTTACGGAGCACGTCAGAACTTTTCCGAAGGATGCCAGCGCAAAGCGCGCCCTGCTGAAAGTCGTAGGACAGCGCCGCAAGATGCTGAGATACTTCGAGCGCACGGATCTTGAGGGATACCGCGCGTTCATCAAGGAACTCGGCCTGCGCAAGTAGAACAACAATGCCGGTAAAGCCTGCAGCCGCTCGTCGTTGGCGGTTCAGGCTTTTTTTTTACAGTCAGACGACAAAAAAACAGGCCGTCGGCGGAAGTAGTGCCGTCGGCAGAAAGAGGATAATGCTATGGTAGAAAGAGTGACGTACAGGCTTGGTGATGCCGACCTGATTCTTGAGTCAGGAAAAATCGGCAAGCAGGCCAATGGCTGTGTTTATGCGCAGTGGGGCGGCGCAGCCGTCATCGCGACAGTGTGCGCTTCGCACAATATCATCGAGGGACAGGATTTCGTTCCTGTGACTGTTGATTACAATGAGAAATTTTATGCCGCCGGCAAAATTCCCGGCGGTTTCGTGAAGAGGGAGGGACGTCCGAAGGACAAGGAGATTCTGGTTTCCCGTCTTATTGACCGTCCCATGCGTCCGCTTTTTGAGCCTTCGTTCGGCCGGGAGCTTCAGATTGTTCCGACCTGTGTCTCGGCGGACGGAGTTCATACCCAGGATATTCTTGCCGTGATTGCGGCTTCCGCTGCAGTCACCATATCCGACATTCCGTTCCACGGTCCGGTCGCGGCCTGCCGTGTCTCCTGTCTGAACGGCGAGTACATAATCAATCCTACATTCGCCCAGATTGAGAAATCGGAGCTTGAGATTGTTGTCGCCGGAACAAAAGACGGATTCACAATGGTCGAGGGCGGCGCCGATGAGGTTTCTGAGGAGATAATGCTCGGCGCGCTGGCGAAAGCCCAGGAATTCATAGCCGAGATGTGCGGACTTCAGGAGGAGCTCAGGGCAAAATGCGGAAAGGAGAAGCTGCCGCTTGCGCCTCTTGATGTCTCCCTTGCGAATGCGGAGGCGATTGAGGCCGAGGCCACTCCTCTTATGAAGGAGGCCTGTTTCCGTGACGGAAAAATCAACCGTGGAAATGCGGTTGAGGCCGTGAGGAAGCAGATCGCTGCAAAGTATGCCGAGCAGCTTGAGGATCCTGTCCAGGCGAAGCTGTTCAATGTCCTTTTTGACGACATCCAGTACAAGCTGCTCCGCAAGTCTATTCTTGATGACGGCGTGCGTATTGACGGACGCAGGTGCGATGAGATCCGTCCGATCACCTGTGAGGTTAATGTCCTTCCGTATCCGCACGGATCTGCCCTGTTCACGCGCGGAGAGACGCAGTCTCTGGCTGTCGCGACCCTGGGAACAAGCATGGACGAGCAGGTTTATGACGATATTGACGGAGACAGGAGCGAGCATTTCATCCTGCACTATAACTTCCCTCCGTATTCAGTCGGTGAGGTCGGAAAGCTTACTACGGGACGGCGCGAGATAGGCCATGGAAATCTTGCCCGCCGTTCTCTCGCTCCGATGGTTCCGTCGCGTGATGAATTCCCGTATACGATCCGCGTGGTTTCCGAGATTATGGAGTCAAACGGCTCTTCATCCCAGGCCTCGACCTGCGGCGGAACTCTCGCGATGCTTGCGGCCGGTGTTCCTATGAAAAAGATGGTGGCCGGAATAGCGATGGGACTGATCACTGAAGGCGAGCATTATGATAAGTACAAGATTCTGTCCGACATCCTTGGCGAGGAGGATCATCTCGGCGACATGGACTTCAAGGTGGCCGGAACGAAGGACGGAATCACCGGATTCCAGATGGACATAAAGATTCCGGGTGTGACGACAGAGATCATGCAGAAGGCGCTTGAGCAGGCCCGTGTCGGCCGTCTGCATATACTTTCCATAATGGAAAAATGCATTGACAGGCCGCAGCCGCTCTCAAAGAATGCGCCGCAGATTCTGACTATGAAGATTCCTGTGGACAAGATCGGCGCGCTTATAGGTCCGGGCGGAAAGAACGTCAAGGCGCTATGCGCGCAGTACAGCGTGACGATAAATACCGATGACGACGGAACCGTCACGATCTACGGCAAGAACGGTGTCCAGGCTGAGGCCGCAAAGAAGGCTGTCAAGGGAATAACCGAGGATCCTGAGGTCGGCGTGATCTACCAGGGAACCGTAAAGCGTATAATGGATTTCGGCGCGTTCGTCGAGATTCTTCCGGGCAAGGAGGGGCTCTGCCATATCTCAAAGCTTTCGCGCCAGCGCGTGAACAAGGTTACCGATGTCCTGAAGGAGGGGCAGCAGATACCTGTGAAGCTGCTTGAGGTTGACAAGCAGGGAAGGCTCAATCTTTCGTATATCGATGCGATTGAATCCGGACGCTGACAGCTGGATGTGAAAATGGCTCCTGTGGAATATGTTCCGCGGGAGCCTTTTTTTGAGCCGGAGCGTACCCGGAAGGCTGTGATGCGGCGGTATTTTTCAGTATTTGAATGCGCTTCCGCCTATGAATTCCCGTATTATCGACCGCGGCGGTACGGAGGTCGGAGGAATCGGCTGGAAATTCCTGAGAAAATCCATAAGCCTTGACGCCTCGCTGTATTCGCGCATGGTCGGGTTCACCCTTGACAGGATCGGCTCCGCATATACGCGCAGAACTGACAGCTCGTAGTCCAGGGCCGTGTTCAGAATCGCGTCAGCATTGTTCTGGAACGGGAATATGTGCAGGTCCTCTCCGCGCTGCACGTTCGGCCACATCGAGATCGTCTCGGCCGCCGGTTTTCCGCGGAAATTCGAGTCGCGGACAATCCTTCTGATGAGCCTGTTGTCGCTTGTCGAGATTCTGTTGTGGTCGTCAAGGTTCAGCTGGGTCAGGGCGGATATGTAGATTTTGAATTTCATTTCCGAAGGAATTTTCGGAGTCAGCCTGTCGTTCAGTCCGTGAATTCCTTCCATGATGAGTATCTCGTCCGCGGAAAGCGACATCCTGTTCTTTTCGTCGAATGATCTCTTTCCGCTGTGGAAATCATAGGAGGGCACCGTGACCTCCTTTCCGTTGAAAAGATCCATCAGGTTCCTGTTGAGCAGCTCCACGTCCAGCGCCTCCAGACATTCAAAGTCATAGTTTCCGTCCGCATCTCTCGGTGTCCTGTCCCTTCCGATGTAGTAGCTGTCAAGGCTGATGATTTTCGGTCTGTAGCCTATCGCCTGGAGTTCCAGCGCGAGTCTCTTTGATGTCGTGGTTTTTCCTGAGCTTGACGGTCCTGCGATCAGGACGACCCTGACTTTCCTGCTTGACGCGATTTTGTCAGCTATCTCGGAGATGTTCTTTTCCTGAAGCGTCTCGGTGATGTCTATGAAGTCGTTTATCTTCCGCTCCGCCACAAGCTTGTTCAGCGACGCGGCGGATGTGACTCCGAGCCGCCTGCCCCAGTCCTTGTATCTTGAGTATATCTCGAAGAGTTTCGGCTGGTCGGTGAATTCCGTGAGGCGGTCCGGCTCGGCGGCCCGCGGAAACCTGAGGAGAAAGCCTTTGCCGTAGCGCATTATGCCGAACATCTTCAGTCTTCCTGTGGACGGCACAAGCGGCCCGAAATACAGGTCGGAGAAGTCTTCTATTGAATTTATCCTGACGGAATGAGGACTGATGAAATCAAGCTGGCGGCGGGATTCGCACATGTTCAGCCTGCCGAGAAGCTCGGCGGCCTCTCCGTATGATATTACACCGGCGGTTATCGGAATGTCATCCGCGACTAGCCTTCTCATCTCCTTCTCAAGGCTTGCAGCCTCTTCGTCCGTTATGTCCGGTCCGCTTCCGAATGTGTAGTAGTAGCCGTGTTCCAGGCTGTGGCCTACAAGAAGTCTTCTTCCCGGAAAAAGCCTGTATGCCGCCGCCGCAAGCAGGAGACAGAGCGAGCGTCTGTATACAGTGGCTCCGTCTTTTGTCCCGGTGAGCACGGGTTCTATTGCGGATGTGACTTCTACCGGAGTGTCAACCGGACATACTGAGTTGTTTATTCTCAGCGCGAGAATTTTTTCGTCCGGTGCGGAGAAATTTCCTGTCAGAGAACCTGCCGGAGTTCCCTGCGGTACGGTTTCATTTCCTGTCTCCGTGCCGTTCTCGATGAATCTTACGTTTATCATTTTTGTGTTCATATTGCAGACTCCATGATGAATTGTTCGGGACATAATTATAATATGCTTTGTCCGCAAAAGCAAAAACATTCGCCGCCGGATTTACGGCCTGGTTGTTGATTGAATAAATCCATTTATTTGAATATACTTTAGTATAATTGAAAATAAGATTCGGCTGGGATTTTATCATACCGGAATTTTTCCAAACAGTTTGGAGGATATATGACTATCACACAGATGCTTGGTCAGAGCGGAATTCTGACTTTGCTCGGTATGGGCGTCGTCTTTCTCTTCCTTATAATCATGATTCTTTGTATGAAACTGCTGCATGCGTTTGTCCGTGCGGCGAAGCTAGACAAGGAAGATAAGGGAAGCGCGCCTGTAAAGACAAGAGCACCGGAGACGCCGGCACCCGCAGCTCCTGCTGCGGCTGACAACAGCGTGATTGCGGCGATAGCGGCCGCTGTACATGACAGACAACTGAATTCATAGGAGATAAACTGCAATGGCAAAGATAAAAATTTCAGAACTGGCTATACGTGACGCGCAGCAGTCGCTTCATGCCACAAGAATGACAACTGCTGATATGCTTCCGATCTGCGGCAAGCTTGACAAAGCCGGATACTGGAGCGTCGAGGGCTGGGGAGGAGCGACATTTGACTCCTGCATCCGATTCCTGAATGAGGATCCGTGGGAGAGGCTCAGAAAGCTCCATGCGGCGCTCCCGAATTCTCCGATTCAGATGCTTCTGCGCGGACAGAATCTCCTTGGATACCGTCATTATGCGGATGACGTGGTGGAGCACTTCGTCAGGGCGTGCGTCAAGAACGGAATCGGTGTGTTCAGAATTTTCGACGCATGCAATGACCCGCGCAATCTCAGAAAGGCGACCGAAATAGCGAAGCAGACCGGCGCCCATGTCCAGATGGCCATATCCTATGCCACAACTCCTTATCATACAAAGGAAGTGTATGCCGATCTCGCCAAAACTTATGCCGATTTCGGCGCCGACTCAATCTGCATAAAGGATATGTCCGGGCTTCTTAAGCCGTTCGAGGCCTATGATCTTGTCAAGGCGGTCAAGGCCAAGACTGACATTCCGCTTTCGATCCATTCCCATGCGACGACGGGACTTTCGGTCGCGACTCTGCTCAAGGCGGCCGAGGCCGGAGCCGACATGCTTGACACCGCGATATCATCGATGTCAATGGGTACCTCACATTCTCCCACAGAGACGGTTGTCGAGATGCTGCGCGGAACAGATATGGATACGGAGCTTGACCTCGGCCTTCTTCTTGAGATCGCCGCCTATTTCCGCGAGGTCAGAAAGAAATATGCGAAATTCGAGTCGAGCTTCCTTGGCGCAGATACAAGAATTCTTGCGAGCCAGGTTCCCGGCGGAATGCTTTCCAATCTGGAGAATCAGCTGCGTGAGCAGGGTGCTTCCGACAAGATAGATGATGTCCTCAAGGAGATTCAGATTGTCCAGAAGGACTGCGGATATATTCCTCTCGTTACGCCGACCAGCCAGATTGTCGGAACTCAGGCCGTGTTCAATGTTCTTTTCGGCCGTTATGCGAGACTCACTCAGGAAACCCGTGATCTTGTCACCGGAAGATACGGAAAGACTCCGGCTCCTGTGAACGAGAAGCTGCTTGCGGACGCTCTTGCGCAGAACAAGATGGATGCTCCGGTAACATGCCGTCCGGCTGACCTTATTCCGATGGAATGGGACAGGATGGTCGAGGAGGCCAAGGCGGCAGGCGGAGACGGAAGCGAGGAGGATACGCTGACTTATGCGATGTTCCCGAAGGTGGCTCCGAAATTCTTCCGCGAGAGGGCTGACGGTCCTGTGTCCTCCGATTCATTTGCTGTGGCTCCTGCCGTTTCCTCTCCGGCTCCGGCAAAGGAGAACGCCGGCGGCTCATACAGTGTGAGCGTGAACGGAACCTCATACAGCGTGACTGCAGGTCCCGCCGGAGACTCGATGAGTCTGACCGTTAACGGAATTCCGTACAGCGTGACATTCGGCGCGGCGGCAGCATCCGCGGCGCCGGCAGTTTCCCAGGCTCCTGCCGTGACCGGCGGTACCGAGATAAAGGCTCCCGTCGCCGGAACAATGCTGAAACATGCCGTCCCTGACGGTTCCACTGTGAGAAAGGGAGATACGGTCATAATAATTGAATCGATGAAGATGGAGCTTGAGGTGAAGGCGCCTGCTGACGGCAAGATCTCATTCTCCGTTCAGCCCGGTTCTCAGATTTCGGCCGGTCAGACGCTTGCCGTCCTCGGTGGAACTGCTGTTCAGCCCGCTCCGGTTGTCCAGCCCGCCGCGCCCGTCCAGACTCCGGCTCCGGCGCAGAGCCCGTCGGGTTCCGGAAAACCTGTGAACGCGCCTGTGGCCGGCACTCTTCTTAAATATGCCGTGGCGGAAGGCGATTCTGTCCGTGCCGATACGACCGTAATCCTGATAGAGTCGATGAAGATGGAGCTTGAGATAAAGGCCGGAGCGTCGGGAAAAATCCATTTTACTGCCGCGCCGGGATCCCAGATTTCTCAGGGAATGATTCTTGCTGAAATTCAGTGACAGGTGGAATGATATGGATACAGTATTGAACAGGAAAGACAGCAGCAGGATTATGAAACTGACCTTTGTGATTATGCTGGTCGCCTCAGTGCTTTCGTTCGGAAGCTTCGCTTTCGCCGACAGCTCAGGAGAGGAGAGGGCTTCTTTCAGGACGATGAGCACGGCGGTCATAAAGGGTTCGGAGAATGTTCCGGAGATAAATCCTGCCGGATTCATAAAGAATATATGGAGAAACACCGGAATTTATCAGATGATTTCGGGCGGTCAGGATTCACCGGCAGCAGAGACCGCTCCGGTCGCAGATCCTTTCGCCGGAGTCACCGCGCCCGGATGGCAGAAGCTCCTGATGATCGCCTTGGGATTCCTTATCGTCTATATGGGAGCGGCGAGGGGATTTGAGCCGCTGCTCCTTATTCCGATAGGATTCGGAACGATTCTCGTGAATATTCCCGGAGCCGGAATGTTTGCCGAACATTCGGGAATGCTCAGAATCATTTATGACGCGGGCGTGGGAAATGAATTCTTTCCGATGTTGATTTTTATGGGAATAGGAGCGATGACTGATTTCGGGCCGCTCATCGCGAATCCCAAGATGGCGCTTCTTGGAGGAGCCGCCCAGCTCGGAGTCTTCGCGACGTTGTTCGGTGTCGCGCTGATGAATCTTGTTCCCGGAATCGACTACACGATGCTTCAGGCTTGCGCGATTTCAATCATAGGAGGCGCGGACGGTCCGACTTCAATTTATGTGGCCGGAAAACTTGCGCCTGAGATGATGGCTGTCATCGCCGTCGCCGCATATTCCTATATGGCCCTTGTTCCGATGATCCAGCCGCCTATAATGAAGCTTCTGACCACAAAGAAGGAGCGTGAGATAAGAATGAAGCAGCTCCGTTATGTCTCCAAGACTGAGAAAATTCTCTTTCCGCTGATGTTGCTCGTGATTACAATTCTTCTGCTTCCTTCTGCTGCTCCGCTTATAGGAATGTTGGCGTTCGGAAATTTCGTGAAGGAATGTGGCGTTGTCGAGAGGCTTTCAAAGACAATGGAGAATGAGATGCTGAATATTGTCTCAATCCTCCTGTCGCTAGGTGTCGGCTCCCAGATGACTCCTGAAAAGATCATCAACGGAAATTCCATCGGAATAATCGTTCTCGGTCTTCTGGCCTTTGCGGTGGCTACAGCCGGAGGTGTGCTCATGGCAAAGCTGATGAACCTTTTCCTGAAGGAGAAGATAAATCCGCTGATCGGCTCCGCCGGAGTGTCTGCCGTCCCTATGGCGGCGCGTGTGTCGAACAAGGTGGGAATGGAATATGATCCCGGAAATTTCCTGCTGATGCATGCCATGGGACCGAACGTCTCCGGTGTGATCGGAACGGCAATCGCCGCCGGTGTGTTTATTGCGACCTATGCCGGATAATGTTTTACGTTTTTGTATAGAACCAGAATGAAATGCGGCGTTCCGGTATATGAGCCGGAACGCCGTCGGAGTTTTTTATGTCTAAATATCCTTTTGAAACAATAGAACCGAAATGGCAGAAATATTGGGAGGAGAACCGGACCTTCAGGACGGCTGAAGATCCGTCTTTTCCCAAAGAGAAGCGCAGGTATATACTTGATATGTTTCCATATCCGTCCGCAGCGGGGCTTCATGTGGGGCATCCCGAAGGCTATACGGCCACCGACATTTACTGCCGCTATCTCAGGATGAACGGATACAATGTGCTTCATCCTATGGGATATGATGCGTTCGGACTTCCGGCGGAGAACTATGCCATAAAGACCGGAACCCATCCCAAGACCACGACCAACGCCAACATCGAGCATTTCACGAAACAGATAAAATCGCTCGGTTTCAGCTATGACTGGGACCGCTGCATCTCCACCTGCACGCCGGATTATTACCGCTGGACGCAGTGGATTTTCCTCCAGCTTTACAAGCGCGGACTCGCATACGAGGCGGAGACTCCCATAAACTGGTGTCCAAGCTGCAAGACCGGACTTGCCAACGAGGAGGTGAAGGAGGGAAAATGCGAGAGATGCGGTTCTCCGGTCACTCACAAGACAATCCGCCAGTGGATTCTGAAGATAACGGCCTATGCTGACCGTCTTCTCAAGGATCTGGATGGACTTGACTGGCCTGAAAGCGTGAAGCTGATGCAGCGGAACTGGATCGGCCGGAGCGAGGGCGCGGAGGTTGAATTCCATATAGCCGACGCGGACGGAAATCCCACCGACGACTTCCTGACCGTCTACACCACAAGGTGTGACACTCTGTTCGGAGCCACATATATGGTCGTCTCCCCGGAGCATCCGCTTGTGGAGAGGCTTGCTTCTCCTGGGCAGAAGGTCGCCGTCGAGGAGTATGTCGCCGCATCAGCGAAAAAGTCGGATCTTGAGAGGACTGATCTTGCGAAGGACAAGACGGGCGTGTTCTCCGGCTCCTATGCCGTCAATCCTGTCAACGGAAAGAAGATTCCTGTATGGATTGCGGATTACGTCCTGATTTCCTACGGAACCGGTGCGATAATGGCTGTTCCGGCGCATGATGAGCGCGACTGGGAATTCGCGAAGAAATTCGGTCTCCCGATAATCGAGGTCCTGAAGAGCGGCGTGGATGTGCAGGAGAAGGCGTGGACGGAGGACGGAATTCACCTGAATTCCGGATTCCTTGACGGCCTGAACAAAAAGGATGCGATTGAGAGGATGCTCGGCTGGCTTGAGGAGCACAAATGCGGAAGAAAGGCCGTGAACTACAAGCTCCGCGACTGGATTTTCAGCCGTCAGCGTTACTGGGGTGAGCCTATTCCTCTTGTCCATTGTCCTGATTGCGGAACTGTTCCCATACCGGAAAGCGAGCTGCCGCTTGAGCTTCCGGATGTCAGCACATATCAGCCGACAGGAACAGGCGAAAGTCCTCTTGCGGGAATCGACAGCTGGGTGAACTGCATCTGCCCCAAATGCGGCGGAAAGGCGCGGCGCGAGACGAACACAATGCCTCAATGGGCCGGCTCATGCTGGTACTATCTGCGCTATCTGGATCCCAGGAACACGTCTGAATTCGTCTCCAGGGAAGCCGAGAGGTACTGGATGCCCGTGGATCTGTATGTGGGCGGCGCGGAACATGCCGTCCTTCACCTTCTTTACTCAAGGTTCTGGCACAAGGTTCTCTATGACATCGGCGCGGTAAGCACCGACGAGCCGTTCCGCAGGCTGATAAATCAGGGAATGATAACCTCATTCGCGTATCAGAGAAAGAACAGGACGCTGGTTCCTGTTGATGAGGTCGAGCAGCGTGAGGACGGAAACTTCTACGAGAAGGCTACGGGCGAAAAGCTTGAGCAGGTCGTGGCAAAGATGTCGAAGTCGCTGAAGAATGTGGTGAACCCGGATGACGAGATAAAGGCCTATGGAGCTGACTCCGTAAGAATGTACGAGATGTTCATGGGACCGCTTACGATGTCAAAGCCCTGGAACACCCAGGGCATAGTCGGAATCCACCGCTTCCTCGAGAAGATATGGTCACTTAGCGAGCGTCCTATGGAGGACATTGATATTTCCGGCCATATTGAGGACAGAAAGCTCGCCGCCCTGCGCAAGACATTCGCCCAGACCGTCAGAAAGGTCACGGATGACACGGTCTCGCTGAGCTTCAACACCGCGATAAGCCAGATGATGATCTTCATAAACGAGCTGTCGAAATTAGATGTGATTCCGCTTTCCGTATGGACGGATTTTGTCAAGATCCTGTCTCCTTATGCGCCTCATCTCGGCGAGGAGCTGTGGCGGAAGCTTGGAAACACGGATACTGTCGCATACGTCCGCTGGCCGGAGGTGAACGGGGAATTCCTTAAGGATGACAGCAAGACGATTGTCGTCATGGTGAACGGAAAGCTCCGCGACAAATTCGAGGCCGCGCCGGGAACCGACGGAGAGTCGCTGAAAGCCGCCGCATTCGCCCTTGACGGCGTGCGGAAACATACCGAGGGCAGGCAGATTGTGAAGACCGTCGTCGTCCCCGACAAGATTGTCAATATTGTGGTGAAGTAGCGTTTTCTATGAATGGCGTGCTCCCCGGCCGGTAAAATTCTGCCGGGGAGTTTTTATGTGCGGCTGTCAAGTTTTTCCAGAATAAGCCTGAATTTCTTTATGAAGAAGTCCGTCTCGATGCTTATTCTTTTCAGAAACGGCAGATCCATGCTGAATCTCCAGCCGTCCGGGAAGTGGAGATAAAGATATTCCCTCGGCTCGGCTTTCTCTTCTATAAGTTCCGCCAAATTCCCGGTTTCCGCCGCTCCGCCTGTAAGAAGCCACTTCAGCTCCGTGAGCGCGTCAAGCTCTCCCCTGAAATAGGCTGTCAGGCTTTTGTCCGTTCCGTCTGGGAAGCTGTCCCCGTCAGGAAAATCAGTGTCCTTCCTGTTTGTGTCCGCGGAGTGCGGGCGCAGCGCCGGCTGTCCGGACGGAATTCCGAGCGGAAGCCCGGTGCATCCGCCGTCGAGCAGGCGCGGTGTCTTTCCGAACATAGCGGCGAACGTGTCCCTGTATCCGAGCAGGGCGGGCGTCGTGAAAACGTCCTTTCCGTTCTTTCCGGCCATGCGGACGGCCGTTTCTGAGAATGACGCGGAGTAGTTGTGCGGCGGAACAAGCCTTGATGATGCGGAAAGCGCGGCGGCGCCGTGGAATGTTCCCCTCATGTGTGTGCGGCCGGCGGAATACGAGAAATCCAGTCCATATATGAACACGGGAACGTCTCTGCCGCTTCTGAATTTCAGCGCGTAGAATACAGCGGTGAGTCCGACGGATCCGAGGGGGATGTTTTCCGGCGGAAAAAACGGTTCCTTGGACAGCCTGTCAAGAAACCCTGAGTCGGTGTACCGGGAGGCGAAGAAAGACACTCTCCGCGGATCCTTCGCAGCCTCCATGATTGACGGAACGGCGGTAAGGCCCGCGAAAATCCTGATTCCGTATTCCGCGGTTCCGATGAACGCCTCTGCTATCACATTCTGCGCCTCCTCTATGAACACTCCGTCCGGAATGATTCCACGCGACGCAAGGGGGCGGAGCGCCGTGTCCGCGCACAGAATGCAGTATCTGTCCCTGTCCGCGATGGAGGACGGAAAGTCGGCGCTTTCACCGGCTCCGAATACAATTATGGGACGGTCTGTCCGTCCGAAGAAATTCCCGATAGGAGTCGTCTCCGCTATCCTTGAGAGGTTCCTGAACATATTCTCTGAGTATTTTCTTCCGAATCTCACCAGCGTGAATCTGTTCGTCCAGAATCGCCTTACGGACTCCATGCAGGCGCGCTCAAGCTCCGCGTAGAATTCCTGGTGCGGACCGACTCCGGCGGAAAAATCAATCCTGACCGCACGCCTGAATGTTCCGGGAGGAGGCAGAGGCTTTCTTCCTTCGCCCAGCGCCGCGCCACGTGCGTTCAGGATTAGGGGAAGCCGCATCAGGTCGCTCCGGTCAGGGAAGAAGAGGCTTCCGTCGGACTCAAGCAGTCCTCTGAATTCTTCGGAATTCTCCTCGAAATTTCTGAGAGCATCGTCATATTCGCAGCATATAACCGCACATCCTTCCGGCATCAGCGAGAGCAGCTCGGACAGTCCGTATGTGAGGACGGGTGAGCAGCACAGAAAAGCCGTTCCCGGCAGCGGTCTGAGCGAGGCGATTGTCGCAAGTATCTGTCTTGCGGGGCTGTATTTTGAATAAAGCAGTCTGTTTCTGTATATAACAGAAAAGCCCTGCGGTGTTTCCACTTTGCAGGGCTTCTCGTCTTGATTGCAGTCCATCAGCTATTTCAGGAAATTGTTGAAATATACGTCCGCAAAGTTGTTCTCAAGTCTGTCGCTGTTCATGATCGCCGCCTGTGAAGACGACTCGTCATAGGATGTCAGCTCGGAGAATGCCGCCGGCTGGCTTCCGGCTTCCTCCGTTGTCTCGGATGTGAGCTGGAGCACAATCACGCTGCTGTTGATTACGAGCGGCTCCGAGAATTCGTTCAGCTTCATGGAGAAGGCTGTTCTCAGGAAATTCTCGTTCTCGTCGGCAAGCGCGAGACCGGGAAGCGACGTGTCAACAGACTCGAATATCGTCGAGCTTCCGTAATTCAGCGGGAACGGCGGAATCTCCACATTGTCGGCGCTCATTCTGGCGCAGGCTGTGTCGAATCCTGACGCGAGAGCCTCGGCGGTGAAGTCCGTCGCCCTTGCGATGAAGTAGTCCTCGATCAACCCTTTTTCGTATGATGTCATGTAGGATGACACCGTACCCGTCATCGCCTCTGACGAGAAGTCCGGCCGGATGTTCTCTCCGTCCTTGCAGAAGAGTGAGTATCCGGAATTTGTCTTTATCACCCGGCTGACAGCCCCTGCGGCGAGCGCATCAAGCTCCGCCGCATCCGATTTGTCTTCAAGAATGTTGTCGAGCTGATACCTGAATGAATTTGTCAGTTTTCCCTCTGTGTTGCTGTATATCTTGTCGGAATATTCTCCGACGGCATCAGTGAATGTTATCTCGTTGTTCGCGAGCCTCTTCGCAAGGGTGTTCGCCTTTGCCTCGTCCTGGCATGTTATGACAGACATATCGTATTTTACGAATTTCGCGCTGTTCTCCCTGCCGTACTTCAGAGTCTCCTCTTCGGGATATTTGGACGTGCTGAATACGGCCATATTGAAGCCGCGTTTTTTTGTGCCCAGAGAGGCGAGGAAGTCAAGTTCCGCATCTGATTCCTTTATGCCGTACAGCGCGTCGGAGCCGACCATGTCGGATGACGAGCCGAACGTGTCGTCATAGAACCGGCTTGCCGTGAGGCTTGAGGAGACCTGCTTCCGCAGCGTGGCAAGCGTTGTCTCAGGTGTCTGCCTGTAGAGCTTTGATGAGTATTCTCCGTTCTCGTCCAGAAAATATGGAACCATCGCGCGGTTGACCGCAGTCGCCGGAACCTTGTATCCGCTTTTTTTTACGGCATCCGTGTATGCCATCTTCATGACTGTGGAATTGAACGCATAGTTGAAGATATAATAGTAGGTGGATGAGTCGAGCTGCTGTCCGCGGCTCTGGAACATCTGTCCGTAGTTGGACACGAAATCAGCGAAGTCGCTTCCCTGCTCGTACCTTATCTCCTTTCCGTTGTATTTTCCGAATGCCGGAATTTCTTCACCTCTCCTTGATGAGCCGGTGAAAGCCGGAAGCAGAACGAACACGAAAGCGCAGATTAGCAGGATCACAAGAGAACCGACTGTGTACATACCTTTTTTCATTTTGAGATTTCCTTTTTGTAGCCTTCAGTTTTGGTTAAAATATGCGCCTATATTAACACAGTGCGTTGTTACTGTCAATTAATCTCTAATATAGTAGAAAAACGGTGATGTTTCGCCTTGACCGTTGTATATTGAAACTATTTTTCCTTTGTGTTAAGATTATGGGATACTAATTATAGAGTAAGGAGTTCCTATGTCAGGACATAGTAAGTGGGCCACCATAAAACACGCGAAAGGTCTGGCCGATGCGAAGCGCGGTAAGATTTTTACAAAATTCATCAAGGAAATTTCTATTGCCGCAAGGATGGGCGGTGGAGATCCTAATTCAAATCCCCGTCTCCGTACTGTAATAATAAAAGCCCGTGCCGCGAATATGCCTAAGGACAACATAGAGCGCGCCATAAAGAAGGGAACCGGCGAGGACGGAGCCACAGCGTACGAGGAGCTTGTCTATGAGGGATACGCTCCGGGCGGAGTTGCCGTTATGGTCGAGGTTCTTACGGACAACAAGAACCGTGCCGCCGCGGATATACGCAATATTTTCACGAAGAACGGCGGAAACCTTGGTGTCTCCGGTTCTGTCTCCCGTATGTTCCAGCGCAAGGGTACGATAGAGTACGATGCCGAGAAGGTCAGCGAGGATGAGGTTATGGAGATTGCGCTTGAGGCCGGAGCGGATGACATTGTGAACGAGGACGGAGTCATTACCGTCACCACGACGCCCGACGCTTTTGCGGCTGTCGCCGATGCGCTGAATGAGAAGGGATTCGAGTCGCTTTCCGCTGATGTGGGAATGGTTCCTGATGCCTATACTCCGGTTGACAAGGATACGGCCGCCAAGGTTCAGAAGATGATAGACCGCCTTGAGGACAATGATGATGTCCAGAACGTCTATCATACGGCGGAATTCCCGGATGATTTTGAGCCGGAAGCCTGATCTGCTCCGATAGGTAATTCCCGGACTGCCTGAATTGTCTTGTATTCAGGCAGTCCTTTTTGTTTGCCATTTATAAAAAAGACGTGGAGACGGCCGGTCGGATGCCTGGATGACGGTGTCCGGTTTCCGGCCGTATTTATGTGGACTTTTGTCCGCTTCTGGAGAAAAGATGATGGGAGATGCGTTTTCTCCGCTTCCTGGATCCGAGCTTGGATGCCGCGATGTTCCGGCGGGCGGTCTGCGGGTGCTCGGAATTGATCCTGGACTTGCGAACACAGGGTTCGGGGTTGTTGATTATTCCTCCGGCCGCTACAGGATGGTGAGCTACGGGGTCATAACGACCGCTCCGAAATCGCCGCATCAGGAGCGGCTTCTTACGATATACAACAGGCTGTGCGCGGTGATAGACGAATTCCGTCCTGACGAGGCCGGAATGGAGACTCTGTATTTTTCGCGCAATGTCACGAGCGCGATGGGCGTGGCCGAGGCCCGCGGCGTCGTTTCGCTCTGCCTTGCCCAGCATTGCATCCGGCTCGCGGAATATACGCCGAACCAGATAAAGCAGGCGGTGACTGGAACCGCCTCCGCTGACAAGTCTCTTGTGGAGAGGTATACGAAAATTCTCCTTGGCCTCAGTTCGGAGCCTAAGCCCGACCATGCGGCGGATGCGCTTGCCGGCGCCATCACCCATCTTCATTTTTCGCCGCCGTTCTGATAGAATCCCACCCATGTTCAATTCAATAAGCGGAGTTATAACCTCCAGGCTGCCGCACCGTCTGTATCTTGACTGCAACGGTGTCGAGTGGGATATATGTGTTCCTGAAAGCAGTCTGGATGCGCTTCCGCCGGCAGGATCGGCCGCGCGGATTTTCACCTGGCTGAGCCATACGGAAACGGCCATGCAGCTGTACGGATTCTCGTCGGCGGGCGAGAGGGACGTTTTCCTTGATCTGCTTAAGGTTGACGGCATAGGAGCCAAGGGCGCTGTCAGGATAATGAGCAGCGTGTCGTCCGGCCGCCTGACTGAGATTCTTGACAGGGGTGATGTCGAGATGCTGGAGAAGATTCCCGGTGTCGGGAAGAAGACCGCCGCGAAGATGATGCTCGCGCTGAAGGGAAAGCTTTCCGTTCCGGCGCAGGGAGTGAGAGGAACGGTTCCGTGCCCGGAGCCTGATTATGCCGACGTGCTGAATTCTCTTGTGGATATGGGGTATGAGCGTCAGCGCGCGGCTGAGAAGATTGAAGTAATTCTCGGAGCCCTGTCATCTGACCCGGAATTCCAGTCAAGGCCGAAGGCCGAGAGGGAGGAGCTCCTGTTCCGGCGTGCGATAATCGAGATGGCCTGAGATGCGGCGGCGCGGCTGCATCTCAGCCGCGCCTGATGCCGGCTGTCAGGCCTCTTTTTTCCTGTCATGCGCATTCACCATGAAGACGCACAGCAGAAACGCGATTATATAGAGAGCCAGCGTCGCATACAGGACATACTGGTAGCCGCTGGGATTGACGCTCAGCGTTTCGGCTGTGCCGTCGGCATGTATGTGGGTTATGGTCTCCGGCTTTCCGAACCTCCTTACAATCCATGCCGCCATCTGGTTTCCTGTCAGACCGGCGAACGCCCAGGCCGAAAGCGTGATTCCGTGTATCGCGCTTATGTTTCCCATGCCGTAATGGTCGGACAGAAGTGTCGGAACGTTCGAGAATCCGCCTCCGTATCCGGCGTTCACCGCAAAAATCAGCACGAGAACGAGTATCGTCAGCGGAATGTTTCCGTTTCCGTTTCTGATTCCGCCTGTGGCGATTACGGCAGCGGTGAATACGACAGAAAGCGCGAATATGATTTTGTATACGGTGTTCCTGTCCCTGAGCCTGTCTCCGAGGGAGGAGAAGCCGAGCCTTCCGCCCGCGTTGAATACCGCCGATACTGTCGATATGACTCCTGCCATCCCCGCGAGGCCGAGGCATTTGACTATCATCTTTTCCTGCGATATGAGCGCAAGTCCGCAGGTTATGTTTATATAGAACATGAGCCAGATTCCGATATAGTTGGATACAGGCTTCGTCTTTATCGCGGCGATGATTCCGTTGGAGCTGTCCTTTTTCTCTGGCTCATGCCAGTCGGACGGCTTCGCAAGAAGAAAATGGCCTGCCATCATCATGATAAAATATACGCCCGCCAGAATGATGAACATCCTGTAGATTCCGCCTTCACCAAGATTGTCGAGCATCGCCTGCATTATCGGGCTTGCGATTGCCTTCGCCGCCCCGAATCCGGCGACGGCGAGTCCCGTGGCGAGTCCTTTCTGGTCCTTGAACCAGAGCATCAGGGTTTTTACAGGAGAAAGATAGCCCGTTCCAAGGCCGATTCCCATTATGAGTCCGTAGCAGATGTAAATTCCTGTCAGGGCAATCACGCTGCCCGGATTGTTTCCTCCGAACCAGATGAAGAATCCCGTGCCGGCCATTCCCGCGGAGAAGCATACCGCCGCTATCAGGGAAGACTTGTGGATGTCGCGCTCCACTATGTTTCCAAGGAACGCCGCGGACATTCCCAGAAAGAATATCGCGAAGCTGAACGCCCATTCCGTAGCGCCCTTTGAGAATCCTATGTAATCCGCTATTTCCTGGCTGAATATGGACCAGCAGTAGACAGTTCCTATGCTGCAGTGTATCAGTAGCGCGGGAATTGCCGCCCTGAGCCATTTGTTCTGAATGTTCCTCATTTTTTTTTCCTTTTTGTGTTTTTATGTTGTCTTACGTTTTTTTTATGTTACGCGGGTTTTTTCCGCGGAACAGGCCGGATTCCCCTTTGGTCAGGCGGAACCCGGCCCTCTGTTATTTCCTTATTCCGCATCCGCGCAGAAGAGCCTCGTCATAGATTTCCGCATAGCTTTCCGCCGATTTGTCCCAGCTGAAATTCTTGTTCATTCCTCTGATCTGCATCTTCCTTATATGGTCCTTCTTGTGGTAATACGCATATACCGCCCATCCTACAGTGTCAAATACGGCTCCCGGAGTCAGGCTGTCGAACAGGAATCCGGTTCCGTCGCCGGTGGCCTCGTTGTACTGTTCCACTGTATCTGCCAGACCTCCCGTCCTTCTTACGACAGGCAGGGTTCCGTACAGCATGGAGTACATCTGGTTCAGGCCGCACGGCTCATATCTTGACGGCATCAGGAAGAAGTCGCTTCCTGCCTCAATCGTATGGCTGAGCCTCTCGTCATATCCCAGATAGGCCCTCATGTTCGGCAGCTTTGCCTGGAGCGTGCTGATCTCGTTCTCGCACCATTTCTCGCCGCTTCCGAGTACCGCGAACTGGATGTCCATCTGGGTGCACATCCTGAACATGCTTCCGTATGACGGCGCAAACACCTCCGCGACGCCCTTCTGGTCCGCAAGCCTTGTGACGATTCCTATGAGCGGAACGTCCGGACGGACGGGCAGTCCCATCATCTTCTGGAGCTCCGCCTTGCATACGGCCTTGTTCCTGAGGTCGGAGGCGGAGAAATTCGCCGGAATCAGCGGATCCGAGGACGGATTCCATGTGTCCAGGTCGCATCCGTTGAGGATTCCCCTGACGACATCCGTCCTTACGCGGAGAAGCCCGTCTAGTCCGAATCCGCCTTCCGGTGTCTGCATCTCGCCGGCATAAGTCGGTGAGACTGTCGTTATCATGTCGGCGCAGGAGATTCCCGCCTGAAGCAGGTTTATGGCGCCGTTGTGCTCAAGTCCGGCGCCGTAGTATAGGTTCCAGTCTATGCCTAGAGCCGGGAAAGAGTCCTTCCCGTATACACCCTGGTATCCAAGGTTGTGGATTGTGAGCACGGATGCGGTTTCCGCGAACGGACCGTTCCTGCATACGCATTTCAGGAGCACCGGAACCATGCAGCAGAACCAGTCGTGCGCATGCATGATGTCCGGATACCAGCCGAGCTTTCGGCAGAGCTGGAATGCACCGTGGCAGAGAAGGGCGGAGCGGTAAGGATTGTCGTGGAAATCAGGCTCAGCCTTTGTTCCGTAGACGCCGTCCCTGCCGAACGCCTGCTCATGATCTATGAAGTAGACCGGAACATCAGAGTCGGGAAGCTCTGATTTGTACACGGCGACCCAGGTCTCCACCTGTCCGGCCGCGACCCCCATCGGCCCCTCGATTTTCTCAAGCTTTTTCCTGTCAATCTTGTAGTAGCGCGGCATTACGATCCTGACGTCATGTCCCTGTTTTCTCAGGGTCAGTGCGAGCGCCGACACCGCATCCGCAAGGCCGCCTGTCTTCGCGAACGGCACCGTCTCCGATGTTACCATAAGAATTTTCATAATTCCTCCAATAAAAAATCAAAAATCAGATTGAAGAATCCGGTGAATGTTCTTCGCCGTGGATTCCGCTGCTCAGTCGTCCCCGTGGACAGCCCTGTAGAACGCCTGCCGTGAATTCAGTATCGTGCTCTCGGACACGCAGTATGCGATTCTGAACCATCCCGGACCGCCGAATCCGCTTCCGGGCGCGCACAGTATGTTGAATTTCTTCAGGTGGGCGGTGAACGCCAGGTCATCTCCGTTCCATTTCTCCGGAACCTTGACGAAAAGGTAGAACGCGCCGTCTGGTCTTGCGTATTCAAGTCCGGCGTAGTCCATGATCTCCGTGAGCTCATCCCTTCTGCGTGCGTAGAGCGAATAGTCGCACTGCGCGTTCCAGCTTCTGGCGATCACCTTCTGGAAGAAGGCTGGAGCGTTCACGAATCCGAGGATTCTCGTGGCGAATATCGCCGCCGCCGTGAATTCCCCGGCTTCAGGACATGCCGGATTCACGCAGATATATCCTATCCTTTCTCCCGGCAGGCTGAGGTTCTTCGCGAATGATGTGACCACCACTGAATTCGGGTATTCCGGAAACACCGCAGCGACCTTTTTCCCTCCGTATGTTATCGCCCTGTACGGCTCGTCGCAGATGAGATACGGGAACCTGCCTGTCTTCTCTCCGCTTTTTCTGAGCGTCCCGGCAATCGCCCTGATCTCCGCGTCGGAATAGATTCTTCCGGTCGGGTTGTTCGGAGAATTTATTATCACGGCGGCGGTGTTCCCGCTCAGAACCGAGGCGAGGGCATCCGTGTCGGGCGAGAAGTCCGGCTTCGCGGCGACCTTGACGATTTTTCCGCCGTGGTTGTGGATGTAGTGGTCGTATTCCGTGAAATATGGACAGAATACGGCGACCTCATCCCCGGGATTGAGCAGCGCCTTCAGGACCGTGTTGAGAGCGCCGGCCGCTCCTACGGACATCACGACGTTTTCCGCTCCGACAGCCACTCCCTGCTCCTGTGCGGTCTTCTCCGCCATGGCCGCCCTTGTCTCCGGATATCCGGCGTTCGGCATATAGCCGTGCCTTCCTGGAGTGTCATCCGCCGCCACGGATTTTTCTGCCGCTGACACTTCTTCCGGCGGCTCAAGGTCAGGGTTTCCGAGGCTGAAGTCGAATACGTTCTCCGCGCCGTATTTTTTCTTGAGAAGGGCGCCCTCCTCAAACATTTTTCTTATCACGCCTGCAGAAGGACTCTCCATCAGGCCTTTTATGTTCTGTGAAATCATAGTCTGCGATTATATCATATAATGGGCCCGGAGTGTTGAAATTGGCTGTCACAAAGCCAAAAAAAACTGACTCCTGTCCGGATCGCCATGCCCTGCCGTGCCCGTGTTCCGCCTGAAACGCTCTCCGGAAGTCCGTCCGTTCTCCGGAATCAGGCGGACTTGATTCCGCTTATGTTGATTATAAGGAATTTTTGCCCTATAATGTCCGCCGCTATGAAAAGGTCAAATGTTGTGCTCGCGGCGCTGGCTCTTCTCGCGCTGCACGGGCTCGCCGCCTCCCCGTTCAATTCAAACCTGAGGATCGACGAGGCCGCTCTTCTTGACGGCGGAGAAATTCTGATACGCAATATAAACTATGCGAGGAATATGTGCCTTGAGCGGGGAATCTCGCTTTCCGGAAACAGGCTCATCGACACGATGGAGGGACTCTCGCCGAAATATCTTGCCGAGGTCATACAGATAAAAAGCTATGAGGGAAATGAGGATCTTCCCGATCGCCTGACCGCCGTGCTTGACAATATTCCAGCCTACGCCGGGATTCCGTATTTTTCCGAACGCGGGCAGCGCTATTACGATCTGTATTCCAGGGCCGAGATTGTGGAGAGAAAGGTCCGCGGCAACAGGACGGACATGACGGCCATGCTGGAGATGGAGCCGTTCGGTACGGTGGAGGAGAGCATCACGATAGAAAGGGATGCCGATTCAGTTCTCTACACAGCCATGAACATGAACAAGCTCCGTTATCTTGACAAATTCGACTGCATCGCACCGGAAAAGATGAAAATCTGCATATTCCTTTTCAGGGACGGCGACAGATGGATTCTCTACGGTGCCGGCGGCGTGAATGCGCCGAGAATTCCGTTCTTTACGGAGCGCATTCAGACATCGTTCATAAACAGGATCAAGACGTTCTGCAATTTCATATTTGAGCAGTTCTGAGAATTTGGGAGGTTTTGGTGTTTACTGATGTTGTTATTCTTGCCGGAGGATTCGGCGAGAGGCTGTGGCCGGCTTCGAGGCCTGATTTTCCGAAGCAGTTCATGACTCTTGGCGGAGGAATGTCGTTCTTCCAGCATGCGGTCGTGCGTGCGCTTGCGCTGAGGCCTTCCGGAAAAATAATCGTCGTCACGAGGGACGGACTTCAGGACCGTATCGCGGAGAGCTGCGCCGTGCTGACGGAGAAGGTCTCATCCCCGGATGCGGACAAAATACGCGCCGACCTGATTGTTGTCGCGGAGCCGTTCCCCAAGCATACGACGGCTCCTGTCATGCTGTCCTCCATCCTTGTCCGGAAATTCGATCCGGATTCCGACCACAGCATGATTGTGCTTACAAGCGACCATATAATAGAGCCGGTTTCTGCCTTTGCCGCGGATGCCGAGAAGGCCTTTGTCTCCGCGTCCAAAAATCATATAGTGACGTTCGGAATCCAGCCTTATGAGCCGTCAACCGGATACGGATATATCATGACAGGCGATGAGGAGGAGGGAAATTCCCAGGTGTACAGGGTGGATGAGTTCAAGGAGAAACCTGACCGGCAGACCGCCGAGAGATATATCGCCTCAGGAAACTGCCGCTGGAACAGCGGGATGTTCGCGTTCAGATGTGACTTTTTTGAGTCCGAGCTGAGACGCTGCGCTCCGGAGATTTATGACGCATTCGGCGCGGTGGCGGATGGAGCCATGCCGGAAATATCGTCGCTCTGCGGAATCAGCTACATAGCGCCATGGAAGGAGATGATCGTGTCATACACCAAAACCCCGGCGGTCGCTATAGACAAGTCTGTCGCGGAGAAGACCAGAAGCGCCTATTCCGTGCTGGCGTCGTTCTCTTGGGATGACGTCGGAAGCTGGGACTCGTTCGAGAAGCACTGCGACAACAAGACGGAGAACGGAATTCTCGTCGAGAGCAGCGGATGCTTCATCTATTCGGACATTCCTGTCGCGGTCTGCGGGCTTGACGGGATCACCGTCGTCATAAAGAACAACAAGGCTCTTGTGATGAGAAAGGGGGCGAGCGATCTTGTCCGAAAAGCCGTCCGGATTGAGAGCGAAAAGGAAGGTGATATATGATATGGCTGATAGGCTGCAAGGGAATGCTAGGCTCCGAGGTGGCGAGACAGCTTGATGAGAAAAAGCTGCCATGGGTCGGAACTGGCAGGGATGTCGATGTGACGGATCCGTCCGCCATAGATGGGTTCGTCAGGTCTCTTGAGACCGCGTCATATTTCCCGTCGGACGGGCTTTCCGTCTCGGATCGCCAGCTGCGCTGGATAATAAATTGCTCGGCCTATGCGAACGTTGACAGGGCCGAGGATGACGCCGAGCTGGCCGCAAGGCTGAATGCTGACGGGCCCAGGAACATAGCGCGTGCGGCAAGAAAGGCCGGAGCCAGGCTGATACACATCTCGACGGATTATGTGTTTGACGGAAAAGGAGACAGACCCTATCTGGAATCCGACGAGAAGCGTCCTTTAGGTGTGTACGGAAAGACAAAGTCAGCCGGTGAGGACGAGGTCATGAAGGAGATGAACCAGTACTACATAATAAGGACGGCATGGCTCTACGGATTTGACGGAAAGAATTTCGTATACACGATGACGAAGCTGATGAATTCGCATGACTCCATAAAGGTTGTCTCAGACCAGTTCGGAACTCCGACATTTGCCGGTGACCTTGCGTCCGTGATTCTCAGGTTCATCGAAAGGGCTGACGGGGCGCGTTCTGTCATAGGCTCACGGAGCGCGCCCGCTTATGGAATCTATCATTTTACCGATGCCGGGGAGACAAGCTGGTATGATTTTGCCTGCGCGATATACAGGGCCGGGCGGAAACATTCTAGGATAACCTCTGACTGTGCAGTGTGTCCGTGCACGACCGCGGAATATGGCGCGGAGGTGGAGAGGCCGCTATATTCGGTGCTGAGCAAGGATAAGATCGCAAGTGAGCTTAGAATAAAGGTTCCCGCGTGGGAGGCGAGCCTGGACAAATTCATGCGCTCCCAGAGATTCTTTCCTGTGTGACAGTTCTCCGCGGCGTGCCGCTTCGCCTTCTTTGATGACGTCGGGTGTCCGGCGTCATTTTTTTTCCGCATATATATTTTTATGATAAAAAAAACCTCCGGATTCTTCCGGAGGTTTCAGCAGTCGGGCAACCCGGATTTGAACCGGGGGCCTCTACGTCCCGAACGTAGCGCGCTACCAGCTGCGCTATTGCCCGAATCTCTGTAAAAAAAAGCCTTCCAGCTGGAAGGCTAGCGCGAGTGACGGGGCTCGAACCCGTGATCTCCGGCGTGACAGGCCAGCGCGATAACCAGCTTCGCTACACCCGCGTGATGTTTAATATATTATATGAAACACCGGTTTGTGTCAACAGTGTTTCTGCCTTTTTTTTGAAAATTCCCTGATTTTTTTGTTTTTTTTCAGGCGAAGAATTCCGGATATTTTTTCCTTGTCTCCTTTTCGTCTGTGTACAGTCTGTTCAGGTGGCTAAGAATCAGCTCCCGTGCCTTCCCGCTGTCCCTGTCAACGAATGTCTGCAGAATCTGCTTGTGCTCGGCTATTATCGGAAGCGGGTCGGAGGCATGGAGCCGCAGCTCGCGGAATCTGTCGTAATGGATGTTCATCAGCTTGACCATGTACAGGCACTGCATTCTGCCTGTTATTCTGTACATCATCTCATGGAATCCGTTGTCCAGATCCATTATCTTTTCAACGGAGCCGGAGCTGTAGTAGAATTCCTGAAGCGCCACATTCTCCGTTAGAATTCTTATCTCGTCCTCAGACGCCTTGATGCAGGCCTCCGCGGTAAGTGCGGATTCTATCGCCGAACGCATGAAAACCGCCTCGTCCACAAGATTCATGTCGATAAGGCTTACAAGGCTCCCTTTTTGCGGAAATATTTCGATTATTCTGGTCTTTGACAGTTCCTGAAGCGCCTCGTGGACTGGAGTTCTGGACAGACCGAGCGACTTTGCGAGATCCTGCTCGCTTATCATGCTGCCTGGCTTTATCTCAAGGCTGACTATGTTGTCCCTTATGGCACGCAGCGCGTAGTCGCGGTTTGTCTCTTTTGGCAGTTTCTGTATGTTCCTCATTCCGGGAATTATAGGATACAGCCGTGAGCCGGTCAACTGGAATTCAAGTATGCCATGGACGCGGCCTGTGTCATCTGCGCGTCATTCTGCGCTGCTTGGGCGTTATTCCCCTGATTTTTTTATAGGTCCGGATAAAATGGCTCGCGTCGGTGAAACCTGTCTCCTGGCTTATGTAGTCTAGCGTCCTGTCAGTGTACAGCAGCATCGTGTCGGCCTTGCAGACGCGCACGAATTCTATGTATTCCTTGCAGGTCCTGCCGAACTGGGCCTTGAAATGCTTGGCGAAATTCGAGTAGCACATTCCGCATTTCTGCGCCAGCTCCTCAATGTTTATCATATCCGCCGAATGGGAGTCTATGTATTCGAGAACTGAGAAATCGTTGTAGCTGAACTGGTCTGATGAGGAATTCGCGCATATTTCAAGTCCGTGCCTCATCCAGATTCTCACGAGCTCGGTTATTATCAGGCTTATTGTCGATGCGACCTTTATGTCGTAGCCGAATTCCCGGTGCTTGACTTCCCAGATGCAGTTCTCGAAGAAGAGCTTTACAGGATTGAACCTGAGATCCTGCGCCTTGACGAGATTCATGCGCTGCTTCTCCCTGGTGATGTTTCCGAGTATCCGGGGCAGTTTCGGCGAGCCTGGCGTCGTGTTCGACAGAATCATCTCGTCGAATTTTATCACATAGAAGAACAGACCGTCCCGGCTTCCTTCCTCCGCCGTTTCCGTTCCTGCCAGCGGATATTTGTTCTCCGGGTAGTCCATGAACGCATGAATCTGCTTCGGAAAGAATATCGCCATGTCGCCGGCTTCCATCGTGTATGTCCTGCCCTCGATCTCGACTGTCAGGTTTCCGCGGACAAGGTAGACCATCTCCGTAAAGTAGTGCCAGTGCGGTCTTACTGTCTTCCAGTCTCCGGAGAACGCCTGGAACGGCGCGTTCAGAACATCGCAGTATTCAAACAAGTCATCCATAAAAGCCCTTTCCTCCATGCCGAGAGACAGTTAGAGATTCTTACAATTTTTTGAATGTTTCCTTATATCATACGGCGGAACAAAATGCTAGCATCGTTCTCCGCGGACTGAATTCCGCAAGGTGGCTTATGTTCAGATGGATATGGTCCTACATCAGAAGGTACAGGTTTCTGATGGCTCTGGGGCTCTCTTTGAGTGTTCTTCTCGCTGCGATAAACATGGTGAATCCGCTTGTGACCGGAAAGATTGTTGACAGCGTGATAATCGGCGGAAACCACGGAATTCTTCTGAGGCTTGTGCTTATAATGGTATGCACTACGCTGAGCAAGTCCGTGATACGTTATGTCTATCAGATGATATTCGAGCACTGCTCACAGAATGTCATGCGCGCCATGAGAGAGGATCTGTACAGCCATATACAGACCCTCGATTTCTCCTGGTACGACAGGTCTCCGTCCGGAAATGTGATGACTCTCCTTACAAGCGATCTTGACGCCGTGCGTCACTTCGTGGCCTGGGTCATGTATCAGACTGTGGAGAATGCCCTTGTCTATGTTTTCTCCATAACCGTCCTGTCGTTCCTGAACTGGAAGCTCACGCTTGCCTTTCTTGTGATAGCTCCGGTGATTGCAGTCCTGGTCTGGAGATTCAAGATTCAGATAAAGCCGGCGCACATGCGGGTGCGGGACCAGTTCGCGGTGCTGAACACGCGGGTCGGCGAGAACATAGCCGGAAACCGGGTGGTCAAGGCGTTTGTCCGCGAGGATTATGAGATAGGACGTTTTGATACGGAGAACGAGGCTTACCGTGACAGAAGCGTGGAGAATGCGGATATAAGGATAAAATT
Source organism: Treponema sp. UBA792 (assembly GCA_002296965.1). Taxonomy (GTDB): domain Bacteria; phylum Spirochaetota; class Spirochaetia; order Treponematales; family Treponemataceae; genus Treponema_D. The sequence goes on from DBIW01000036.1 coordinate 48,183, forward strand.
CATTCCGGCTATAGAGGCTATCTGCGGAATTCTTCCTGTCATACTGATTCTGTTCGGAGGCTGGCTTGTGATGCGTGGCGAGATGACTCTCGGTCAGGTGGTCACCTTCAACGGACTGATGTGGGCTTTCACGCAGCCCATAAATATGTTCGGGACGCTTGTTGACAACACGCAGCGTTTCTCCGCATCTGCTGACAGGCTCTATGAGCTTTACCGCACGGAGCCTTCCGTCGTGAACTGCGCCGATCCTGTCGTGGTAAAGGACGGACAGCCGGGGCTCCAGATAAAGGGCGCGGTCGAATTCCGGAACGTATGTTTCTCATATAACGGAACACCGGTCCTGAGGGACGTAAGCTTCAGCGTGAAGCCGGGAATGACGGTCGGAATTCTGGGGCCGACTGGAAGCGGAAAGTCCACCATCGCAAAGCTGCTGTGCCGCTATTATGATGTCGGTTCGGGGCAGGTTCTTGTTGACGGAACCGATGTGCGGAAATACGATCTGCGTTTTCTCCGCAGAAACGTCGGAATCACGATGCAGGATGTGTTTCTGTTCTCTGATACGGTGGAGGGCAACATCGCATTCGGCGTGCCGGACGCGCCTTTCGGTGACGTGGAGAAGGCCGCGGAGCTTGCCCGCGTCAAGGAGTTCATAGGAGATCTCACAGACGGCTATGATACGGTGGTGGGTGAGCGCGGAGTCGGACTTTCCGGAGGCCAGAAGCAGCGCATAGCGCTTGCGAGGCTGTTTCTTGCGGGACCGCGCATAATGATTCTTGACGACACCACTTCCAGCGTGGACATAGAGACCGAGGAGAGGATAAGGCGTTCCGTCAGGGAGCAGTCGGCAGGACATACGACTTTCATAATAAGCCACAGAGTGTCCTCGTTTGAGAATGCGGATCTTGTTCTCGTCGTGGAGGACGGAAGAATCACCGGAGCTGGAACCGGAGCCGAGCTCCTGGATTCCAATGATTATTACAGACAGGTTTGGATGGATCAGAATGGCAAGGAATAAATTTGATGCCGATGAGAGGCTGGAGGAGAATTTCAATCCGCATGTCGTGATGCGGCTGTTCCGCTGGATAAAGCCGTACCGCAGGCAGATGGCGCTCGCCTGCGTCGTGATGATTGCTGCGTCCGTCATATCTCTCGCAAGCCCTTATCTTATAAAGCTCGCGATTGATGATGCGATTCCGTCCGGGAATATTCGGATGCTTGTGTTGCTGTCGTCCCTTCTGCTGGCGGGAACTGCCGCTGTGTGGGGGCTGCTTACCGTAAAGCTAAGGGTGATGACCCGTACCGCCCAGCAGATAATCGTGGCCATAAGAAAGGATGTGTTCACCAAGCTGCAGTCGCTTCCGTTCACGTACTTTGACTCGCGTCCGCACGGAAAAATTCTTATCCGCGTCGTGAACTATGTGAATTCCCTTTCGGATCTGCTTGCGAACGGAATAATCCAGCTCATAAGCGATATGTTCAACATTGTGATAATATTGTGCTTCATGTTCGCCATAAACGTCCGGCTCACGTTCATCTGCATGGCCGTTCTGCCGGTTCTGTTCATCACGCTCTTTGCCCTGAAGAGGCGGCAGCATGAGTGCTGGAGGCAGGTCAGCTACAAGCAGTCGAATCTGAACGCATATCTCAGCGAGAGTCTGAACGGAATGAAGGTGACCCAGTCCTTTGCCCGCGAGAAGGTGAACCAGAGCATATTCAACCGGCTCTGCGACGCATGGAAAGCGACATGGATGAAGGCCGTCGGAATAAACAACGTGATATGGCCCGTGATAGACAACCTTTCCACGATAGGAATATCTCTCGTCTATCTTGCGGGAATAAGCTGGCTCGGAAAGACGGTGAGCGTCGGTACTCTCGTCGCGTTCTCCGGATATATCTGGAGATTCTGGAATCCGATCCAGAACATCGGGAATTTCTACAATTCGATGGTCACGACAGGCGCATATATGGAGCGGATTTTCGAGCTGCTTGACGAGAAGGAGGAGATTACTGACATTCCGGGCGCGTCGGATCTTCCTCCCATACGTGGCCATGTCACCTTTGACCACGTTGACTTCTCCTACGAGAAGGGAACTCCGGTGCTCAGAAATGTGAATTTCGTCATAACGCCGGGAATGAGCGTCGCCATTGTCGGACCGACAGGAGCGGGCAAGACAACCATAGTCAACCTTCTGTCAAGGTTCTACAATCCGGATGAGGGAAGAATTCTCGTGGACGGAATAGATCTCCGCTCCGTGCGTATAAAGTCAGTGCGCAGTCAGGTCGGAGTGATGCTTCAGGACAGTTTCCTTTTTTCAGGAACGATAATGGACAACATCCGCTACGGAAGGCTTGACGCGACGGACAGCGAATGCATAGCCGCGGCCGAGGCCGTGCAGGCCCATGAATTCATCTCCTCGTTTCCTGACGGCTACAACACCATGCTGTCCGAGAACGGCGGAGGCCTTTCGGCCGGACAGAAGCAGCTGATAAGCTTTGCGCGTGTCCTGCTCTCTGATCCTCGGATTCTGATTCTGGACGAGGCGACCTCGTCGGTTGACACGCGCACGGAGAAGGCGCTCCAGAAGGGACTTGAGTCGCTTCTCCACGGACGCACCTCGTTCATAATAGCGCACAGGCTCTCGACCATAAGGAATTCTGATGTAATCTTTTTTGTGGATCACGGGGAGATTGTTGAGCGCGGACCCCACGACGAGCTGATCGCCAGAAAGGGCGAGTATTACAGGATGTGCGGAAAGGCCGGAAATATCGTCTCGTAAAACGCAGCCGTGGCTGTCTTGAATATTTGCCATCTTTGTCGTACTATGGCTAAAACTGACTAAGGAGTTTGCAATGTATAACTACAAGGATCTTGGGCTCGTTAATACAAAAGAGCTTTTTAAGAAGGCTATGGCCGGACACTATGCGGTTCCGGCGTATAACTTCAACAATATGGAGCAGATGCAGGCAATAATTCAGGCCTGCGTCGAGACAAAGTCACCTGTGATTCTTCAGGTGTCAAAGGGAGCGCGTGCGTATGCGGACAAGTACATTCTGCGCAATATGGCGCGCGGTGCAGTCGAGTATGCGCATGAGCTTGGCTGCGACATCCCGATTGTTCTTCACCTTGACCACGGCCCGAATTTTGACGTCGCCAAGGACTGCATCGACAACGGCTTCTCATCTGTCATGATTGACGGATCCGCTCTTCCTTACGAGGAGAACATTGCGGTGACCAGAAAGGTCGTCGAGTATGCGCATCAGTTCGATGTGACCGTCGAGGCTGAGCTTGGAGTTCTCGCCGGTGTAGAGGATGAGGTTTCCGCTGCGGAAAGCCATTACACAAAGCCTGAGGAGGTCGTTGACTTCACAAGCAAGACGGGATGCGACTCCCTTGCGATTTCAATCGGAACTTCCCACGGAAGATGCAAATTCACTCCGGAGCAGTGCACGCGCAATGCCGACGGTGTTCTTATTCCTCCGCCGCTTGCTTTCGATGTCCTTGAGGCTATAGAGAAGCAGCTTCCGGGATTCCCGATTGTTCTCCACGGCTCGTCATCCGTTCCGATTGAATATGTGAGAATCATCGAGCAGTTCGGCGGAAAGATTCCGGACTCGGTCGGAATTCCGGAGGAGCAGCTCCGCAAGGCTTCAAAATCAGCTGTCTGTAAAATCAACATCGACTCGGACGGCCGTCTTGCGATGACAGCGGCAGTCCGCAGATTCCTCGCCGAGCATCCGGACAAATTCGACCCGCGCGAATACCTCGGACCTGCGCGCGAGGAGCTCAAGAAGATGTATATGCACAAGAATATAGATGTTCTCGGTTCAGCAGGACACGCGCTGGACTAGGATGATTCCATGGCCTCCGTCCGGGCGGTCTGATTCCGCCCGGCGTGTAATCCGGCTCCCTTCCTTTGTCGGGATCCGGATTTTTTTTGCCCGCCGTTTTTCAGGATTCCGTTTTTTTGTATGTCATTATGCGGACTGCCACTGCGGCGAGCGGAGCGCATATACAGACCGCGCATAGGACCGTGCACAGGGACGGAGCCGTTCTTGTCATGTAGAGGCTTTCAGCCGCCACCGGCAGCGTTGTTGATATTACAGAAAGGGCAACGGCAGCGGCGGCCGTGATTTTTCTGCCGAGATCCGCCTCTTCTCCTGCAAGCGGAATCAGCTCCGCGCACAGCACCAGCTCAGACAGGTAAAGAAGCGGCTTTGTTACGGCATCGAACACCGTATATGAGCCTGCCGCCGCTCCGCTTATCACGGTATAAGGCAGAAAAACCGAATAGAATGAAGCTGTCAGCGGAAAGAACGCCAGATTTTTTGTTTCCTTTGAGTCCCTTGCAACAATCATGTATATTCCGTACAGAATTACCGGAGGAAGAACTGACTGTCCTGAGTAGAATATGAAATTCTCAATGAATGAATAAGGAACAAGCCTGTGGGAATATAGAAAGAATGTCCTGAATGCGCAGGCTGCGACGGACACCAGAAAGCCGGCCGCGGCAGGAATCACGAATCCTCCGCTTCTTTTGAGGCACAGAAAGACTGCCATTGATAAAGGAAAGACTGTAAGCAGAAATATAAGCATATATCCGCAATCCTACACTTTACCGCCCGTTAATACAAGTGCGGCCGTGTGAAGAAAATTAAGAAATAGTCATTTTACGGTTTGACAAAGAATGTTACAGGAAATATAATCTCCTAAGTTATAGTTTTTAACTTTTTATCCGATAGATTATATTATAATGCTTTTCGGAATGTTAAAAAATTCAAGGAGTTTTGCATGAAAAGGGGACAGAAAGTCTTTATTAGTCTTGCATGTCTTTTTGTTTTCGGTTTGCCTGCGTTCAGCCAGCCGAGCTCAAGAAGTGTCGAGACGTTTGTGTTGGACAATTTTGATGCCGCCGGCTCGCAGGAGTATCCGTATAACGGACAGACCTACAGTTGGGACTGGGGTGTGAGGGCCAGCCGCTTCGTGGCTGAAGGCTATCCTAAGTCAGGGTATTATGCAGGTATTCCAAATTCTCTCAAACCGCTGCGCCGCGAGACGGATTCGGATCCGATGGTTTTTGGTGTGAAGGTCGCGTTCAACCGCAAGGGAGACAACTGGTTTGAGGTGTATCCGCAGAAGGACGACAAGCCTTTTGAGATTCCTCTCGTAGGAACCGTCACGCAGATTGATTTCTGGGTGTGGGGCGCCAACTACAATTATTATCTTGATGTGCTTGTACGTGATGCCGGAGGCCGTGTCCATGTGCTTCCCGCCGGAAGCCTTGCGTTCAACGGATGGCGCAATATAGTCGTGAATATTCCGGGCTGGCTTCAGCAGCATTCTCAGCTCCGTTCCGGTCCTGCGAACATGACTTTTGTCGGCTACAGAATCCGTTCCGATGCCGAGGAGTATGTGGATGACTATGTTGTGTTCTTTGACCAGATAAAATATACGACGAATTCACTTTCATTTATATATGACGGTTATGAGCTTAAGGATGTGGATTTCGGTGATGACTCGGAAGCCCAGAGTGCATCTTCTGATGATGCTGTAGTGGAGGAGTAGAATGAAAAGAATATTGACAGCCGGACTGCTTGCTTTTGCGGTTACAGGTCTTGTTTTCGCACAGGACAGCCTTTCTGATCCGAACCCGGAGACAGTCGGAGCCGATTCCGCAATGGTTTCTCTCCGCGAGATTTCAATTGACAAATTCGAGCGCGAGGGATCATGGAATGTCCATGTCTCTCCGGATTATGGTGTTATATCGGGCCGTCTTTTTGAGGGCAGCCCGGCAATGAAGGAGCCGCTTGAGGAGGATGAAGGAAAGGAGGACGAGGATACGCAGGTTTTCGGTGTCCGTGTCGATTTCTTCAAGCGCGGTGTGAATTCCTTTACGATTATGTCCGGAAGGCCGCTTCCGATTGAGGGGACCGTCAAGACGATTTCTCTCTGGGTATGCGGCCGCAACCAGAGCCATGATATGTATGTTCTTGTACAGGATTACTTTGGAAGCAATTTTGAGCTTTATCTTGGAAATCTTGGCTTCAGCGGATGGAAAAAACTGACATGTGTGGTTCCTCCTTCTCCGGATGGAGAGCATGGAATCGTCCAGAGCAGCGCATATTACGGTGACAGGCCGGGGCTCCGTATTCTCGGTTTCCGTGTCGACTGTAATCCGATGCAGGCAAGGGGATCATATTATATGTATATGGATGATCTCCGCGCGGTTACGGATCTTTATGACGTGGAATACCGTGATGAAGATGACATGCTTGACAACTGGTAATAGAATCTGATTTATGTAGAACCGGCTGCCCCTGGGTCCTTATGGATTCAGGGGCAGTTTTTTAGGTGCGCCATATTGTTGTGGAAAAAACAAGACGGCCGTGAAAGCGCGGCCGTCTTTGTTTTGCGGTTTTCATTTTAAGGCTTGTTTTTTTGCGTCCTGCTCAGTCTATGCTAACCCTCTTGATATGCGCGCCCAGTTTCTGCAGCCGTCCGACAAGATCCTCGTAGCCCCTCTCTATCTGGTATACATTGCTGATTCTGCTTTCTCCGTGTGCCGCCATTGCCGCAATGACCATGGCCATTCCTGCCCTTATGTCCGGTGACACAAGGTGGTCGCCGTGCAGATTCGAGGGGCCTGACACTACTGCCCGGTGAGGGTCGCACAGTATTATTTTGGCTCCCATGGAGATCAGTTTGTCTACGAAGAACATTCTTGACTCGAACATTTTCTCAAAAATAAGCACGGTTCCCTCGACCTGAGTCGCCACGACCGTCATTATGCTTGTGAGGTCGGCTGGAAAGCCGGGCCACGGCATGTCATCGATTTTTGGAATCATGTTGCCGAGATCGGTGTTGACCTTAAGTTCCTGCGTGTTGGGAACTGTAAGTGTGTCTCCGTCAATCCGCCATGATATTCCGAGCTTGCTGAATGAGTATTTAAGCGGGCGCATTTCCTCCGGCCTGATGCCCTTTATTGTGATGAGCCCTTTTGTGGCTGCGGCCATTCCGATGTATGAGCCTATTTCTATATAGTCAGGGCCGATGGTGTATTCGCATCCGTGAAGTTGCCGGACACCTTCTATTTTGAGTATGTTGCTTCCTGTTCCGGAGATTTTTGCGCCCATGGAGTTGAGCATCTTGCATAAATCCTGGATATGCGGCTCGCTGGCCGCATTCTGGATGACGGTCTGTCCGTCTGCCATCACCGCCGCCATCACCGCGTTTTCAGTAGCCGTGACGGATGCCTCGTCAAGAAAAATATCCGCTCCGGCGAGCCTGTTCGCGGAGAATGTGAAGTGTCCGTTCACGGTTATGTTGGCGCCAAGCTGTTCGAGCGCCAGAAAATGTGTGTCCAGCCTTCTCCGGCCTATGACATCGCCGCCGGGCGGCATCATCTCGCATCTTCCGGTTCTTGCGAGAAGCGGCCCCGCGAAGACTATTGAGCCGCGGACTTTTCTGGTCAGCTGGTCGGGAAGAACGCTTGTCGCTATGTCCGCGCCCGTGATTTTCCAACTGTTCTTTTCGAGACGTTCCACCTGACATCCGAGAGCCTCAAGGATTTTTATCATGACGCCGGTGTCCTCGATTTCAGGAATGTTGTGAAGTACAACCGGTTCCGAAGAAAGCAGGGTGGCTGCAAGGCACGGAAGCGCGGCGTTCTTGTTGCCGCTTGCCGTGATGGTTCCTTTTATGGGAAATCCGCCCTCGATTATATACTCGTACATGTTTGCTCCAAAAAATCCGCCCGGTCCGGAATTCAGACCGTGGCGATGTTTACTAGAATGTCGGCACATCGGCTCATCTGGTTTAGCGAAGCCCATTCGGATTTGGAGTGGAAGTTGTGTCCGCCGGTGAATATGTTGGGCGTCGGAAGCCCCAGCTCCGTAAGCCTGGAGCCGTCGGTTCCTCCCCTGATAGGCCTTCTTACCGGAACCACGCCGGCGGCCGCGAATGCCTTTTCGAGCCTTCCTGTCACTTCCGGTCTGCCTTCAATCTTGTCCCTCATGTTCAGATACTGCTGCCGGAATGAAATTTCAGACTGTCCGCCGCAGGTCAGCGCCGCTGTCTCTGCCGTCCTTCTTACGATGAATTTTTCCCTGTCGATTTCATCCTGAGAGAAGGCGCGGAGGAGCAGGCTGACAGCGGCTTTTCCGATTGAGCCATGAACGCACAGCGGAGCTATGAATCCCATGCGTCCGTCCGTCGTCTCGGGTCTCATTCCTGCCGGAAGCGACGATATGAATGCCGCGGCGATGCCGACAGCATTCACCATTCCGTTTTTTCTTGCCTCCCCCGTGTGGGTCGCTTTTCCTGTGAATTCTACTTCCGCCGAGCAGGCGTTGAAACATTCCGTCTCAAGTTCTCCGATATGGCCGCCGTCAACCGTGTACGCATATTCCGATTTTATAAGTTCCAGAGGAGCTCTGTCCATTCCGTGGCCGGTCTCCTCGTCGGGCGAGAGCAGAATCTCGACTGTCCCGTGTCTAACTGCCGGATTCATGAGAAGGAACTCAACCGCCGTCATTATGTTTGCGATTCCGGCCTTGTCATCCGCCCCCAGAAGCGTCGTTCCGTCGGATGTGATTATCGTCTCCGAATTCTCCGCCGCTTCGGCAAGGAATTCATCGTGTGCGGGATCGAGAACAGTTCCTCCGCCGAGCGCGATTTTTCCGCCGCTGTAGTTTCTTGTTACGGACGGTCTGACGTCTTTCCCGGAAACCTCTTCCGATGTGTCCAGGTGGGAGATCAGGCATACGGAGCCGGGCCCGTCATCCGAATTTGACGGAAGGACGGCGTATACGTAGCTGTCGTCCGTCACCGTCACGTCAGACAGCCCGATTTCCCTCATCTCGGAGGCGATGGTCTCCGCGAAAGTCCTCTGGCATTCAGTCGACGGAAAAATCCCGTTCTCCGCGTTCCCGGAGGAGCTCTCGGAGCAGACGGCGACGTATCTCAGGAATCTGTCCAGAAGCCTGTTCACGGCATCTTTGTTTTCAGAAATATAGTTCATGCGGGTAGGATAAGAAGTTTCCGTCCGTTTTTCAATCGGGTTCCGGTAGAGATTCATACAATAAATTCATACTATCATAATCGCATTTCCCGGAGGTTGCGCTATTATTTGCTGCAGAGGTGATTTATGGGACATTACAGGAATTTCAAGAGCGTCGTCTATTGTGTCGCGCAGTGGGCTGACAGGGTTACTGAGGAGCGGCTCAGAGAGGAGCTTGACTTCTTTATGAGATATTCGCCGGTGGACAAAGTGTATCTTGAGACCTACCGCGGTGAATTCGCAAGGAGAAGCCAGCTTGAGATGATAAGACGTGTCCTTCTGGAATACGGAATAGAAGTTTCGGGCGGAATCACCACCGTGACGCCGGATCTTGACGAGTCGGATTCAGGAAGGAAGAGGATTTTCGGGACATTCTGCTACTGCAACGCCAAAATGCGTGACCGGTTGCGCGAGGTGGCTGAATACACCGCCTCGGTTTTTGATGAATTCATAATAGATGACTTCTTTTTCACGCAGTGCACGTGTGACGACTGCCGCCGTGAGAAGGGGGAGCGTTCATGGACGGAATTCAGGCTGGACAAAATGGCGGAGGTCTCGCGGAATCTCGTGCTTGAGCCCGCGAGGAAGGTGAATCCGTCCTGCCGCGTGATAATAAAATATCCCAACTGGAGGGAAAGCTATCAGGCTACAGGATACAACCCGTCCGTCCAGAAGGATATGTTCAGCATGGTTTACGCGGGGACCGAGACGCGCCACGGCGCCCAGCAGGATCAGCATCTGCCGCGTTATCTCAGCTATTCGATGGTCCGGTATATGGAGAATGCGGCTCCCGGACGCAACGGCGGCGGATGGTTTGATCCTTTTGAATGTGACAGGATCGATACCTATCTTGAGCAGATGTATTTTACGGCCTTTTCGCGCGCGAAGGAGATTATGTTCTTCTGCTGGAGCGCGCTTTCAGGCAACAGACGCCTGGCTCCGGCCGGCATGATGCTTGAGGAGATTGACGGAATCATGTCCGGGCTTGGAGAACCGTGCGGAATTCCGGTATATATTCCGTTCAATTCGCATGGAGATGACCATCTGGAGGATTATCTCGGCATGGCCGGAATTCCGTCCGACCCGACTCCTTTCTTTCCCGAATTCTCCGAGGGCTGCAGGTCGGTTTTCGTCACGGCGGCGGCGCTCAGTGACAGAGGAATCGTCGGCAAGCTTGAGAAATTCATCCTTGCGGGCGGAAATGCCGTCGTGACGTCGGAATTCATCAAGGGGGCGCTCTCTGAATATCCTGAAATCAGCAGGCTGACAGGAATAACATTCAGCGGCCGGCGTCTTGATGCGGACGAATTTCAGGTTACGGTGAACGGACTTTACGGACGCGCCTACGTCAGGTCGGCGGAGCGGATAGGCTTCCCTCTCCTTGAGCACAGGAACAACTCCACCTGGTCAAAGCTGAACGGCGGGCACGGCGATTATCATGAGGGGATAATCCTGACCGACACCTACGGCAGGGGGCGGCTTACTGTGCTCAATCTTCCGGATATGCCGTCATCTATAAAATCACTTCCTCCCGAAGTCCTGTCCGCATTCCGCTCTGAGCTTCAGGGGGACGGCGAGGTGAGGCTCGGCGGCGGATACGGGGTCGTCCTGTTCACATACAGAGGCGGCGGTTTCGGACTGTACTGTCTTACGGAGGACGGATGCGCGCCCGTCGATTTCAGTATCTACATAAGGGGCGCCGCGTCCGCACTGGAACGAATAGGCGGCGGAAGCCAGCGGGAATTCTCTCTGACGCCTCTGTATGTCAAGCCTGAGGACGGCGGGAGCGGAAATCCTTCCGAGACCGTATTCAGCTTCCGCATGGTTCCGGGTGACTTCGTGTTCTTCCGCATAAAAAGATGATACAAAATTCCCTGTTTGTGATATATTTCATGTCATGGAAAAATTCGATTTTACGGATGTGAAGAACATAAACAGGGACTACCGCGGGTTCGTCCTCCTTTCGGTGGACAGCCTGCCGGACTACAATACAAAAGGTGTCTATCTCCGCCACAAGGAGACCGGACTTGATGTTTACCATATACTCTCCGATGACGAGGAGAATCTGTTCTCGTTCGCGTTCAGAACCCTCTCCAGGGACAGCATGGGGACTGCCCATGTGATTGAGCATTCCGTGCTGTGCGGGTCCGAGAAATTTCCGCTGCGGGAGCCTTTCACCACGCTTGACAGCCGCAGCGTCAAGACGTTCCTGAATGCGATGACTTATCCGGACAGGACGGCATATCCCGCCGCATCTCTGGTCCGCTCCGACTACTTCAACCTTATGGATGTCTATGCGGACGCGGTGTTCTTTCCGCTTCTCAGAAAGGAGACTTTTCTTCAGGAGGGGCATCGGCTTGAGCTGGACGCCGGCGGAAAGATTTCCGTGCAGGGCGTCGTCTACAACGAGATGAAAGGAAACTACTCCTCCTTCATGTCGGTGGCGATAAGCCGGATGATTGACTCCATGTATCCTGATTCCGTGTACGGATTTGACTCCGGAGGAGATCCGCTTGACATCACCTCAATGACATATAGTCATTTCCTTGATTTCCACAGGAAATTCTACAGGCCTGACAACTGTCTGCTCTTCCTTTACGGAAACATTCCGACTGCGGATCAGCTGGACTTCATCTCGGACAGATATATTCCGAGGCTGCTGAAAAAATTCGGCCCGGTCCGGGTTCCGCTTGATCCGAATCCCATGGTGGGCGCGGAGATAAGGGAGCTGCAGAGGACAGTGCGGCTTTCCGCTCCTTTCGAGGGAGAATTCACGGCTCCTGTCAGCGGCGCCACAGGAGAGATGGTGAGCGTCAGCTGGTATTCCGGAAAATCGGACATGGAGAAAGCGTATCTTTCCGAGGTCCTGTGCGGAAACGACAGCTCCCCGATGTCAATAAGGCTGCGGGAATCCGGACTTGGAGACGACCTTTCTCCGGCCTGCGGAAATTTCGGACAGGTCGTGCCGGAGAACATATTCTCGTTCGGACTCTGCGGAGTCGCAAGGGGCGACGAGACAAAGGTCCGGGATCTGATTCTGAATTCGCTCAGGGAGATTTATGATGAGGGAATCAGCCGGAAGGACATAGATTCCGCCGTGATGGGAATGGATTTCTCGCTTCGCGAGGTGACGCGGAGCTGGGGGCCGTATTCGCTCGTCCTGATGAGCAAGGTCCTGAACGGATGGAACTACGGCAACGCCCCCTCTGAATTCCTCTCGCCCGTAACGGCGTTCGAGGCCGTGAAGAAGAAAATCCGTTCGGATCCGGACTACACCCGTTCCCTGATAAAAAAGTATTTTCCTGATGATGCGGTCACTTCGTTCGTGACGGTAGTGCCCTCCGGCAGTTTTTTTGACGGAAGGAAGAGGCGGGAGGAGGAATTCATAGCGTCCGTAAGCGCCTCGCTCGACATGAAGAAGCTGCGCGGGGAGCTTGATGCGCTGCATGAATTCCAGCAGAGGCCGGAGGCCCAGTCCGAGACCGCCTGCATTCCGCATCTGAAAATAGCCGGGCTGCCGTCCGACATCGAGCAGGTGGAGACATCGGTGTCGTCCGTTCCTGTTCCAGGAGGCTCCGTCACGCTTCTGTCAAACATCGAGCCCACGAACGGAATCGTGTATGTGGATGTCCTTTTTCCGGTTGACGTGATAAGCCCGTCGCTTTTTTCGAGGCTTCCGCTTTTTGCCGGTGTTCTCACTGATCTCGGCTGGGGCGGAAAGAACTGGGCGGAATGCACGTCAGAAATGGCCTGCGTGATGGGTGACATCTCGGCGAGAATCATAGCCGGAAGTCAGGTCCCGGGTGAAGACGGATGTTCCTATGCGCCGGGAACCGATGTGAACATGAGGGACCGCTACTGGCTGTGCATATCCTGCAAATTCCTTGCGTCAATGGCGGATCAGGCGATGCCGCTCCTTTCCGAAATCATATCGGGAATGGACTTCTCGGACACGCGGCGCATGGAGGATCTGGTCTCAGAATTCAGGATGGACAGAAAGAGCAGCTTCATTGAGAACGGCGCGTATTATGCCGGGACAAGAAGCAGGATGCTGAATTCCAGGACGGCCGCGGTCTGCGAGATCATGTACGGAATTACGCAGCTTGTGCAGGCTGATGCCTATGGGACTTCCGATGTTCGCGCCCTGCTGGATGAATTCCGGGGAATATACGATTCTGTCCGGGCTGGAGGCGCGCTGCTTCATTTTACCGCTGACAGGGATTCCGCCGGAGACATGGTGTACCGAATGCATGAATTCGCTGCCAGAACGGGTCTGCGTCCTCTTGGCGTTTCTCCGGGGCATACTGCGGCTGACTATATTCCGTTCATATACCGTCCGAATGGATATGATTCTTCCGCCGCAAGGGAATCCGTGCCTGTCGACTCGCAGACCGGATATGCGGCCGCCATGTTCCGCGGTTCGTCCTGGACTTCGGCTGAATATGCGGCCGACACTGTTCTGGCCTCCTGGCTTACTCTCCATCCTCTGTGGGAGAAGGTAAGGACAACCGGCGGCGCATACGGAGGATCGGCCTGCATGGACGGAACGGAATGCGTCTGCATGATGACATCATGGCGTGATCCGGTTCCCGCAAGGACGCTTGATGTGTTCGTGGAGTCGCTGCGTGATGCCGCGGAAAGAATTTTTACTCCCGACGAGACTGAATGCGCGGTCCTGTCATGCTACAGCGACGAGCTTGTTCCGGAGAGTCCGGCCGCGCGTGGAAACCGCGGAATGAACAGGACTTTGTACGGAACGTCGCCTGAAATGGTGCGCAGGAGAATCAGGAACCTGACGGCCGTGACACCTGATGACGTCCATGCTTCCGCGGAGCGGCTTCTGCGGAGCGCGGAGGAATTCAGGCGGGAGGTCGTAATATGCGACAAATCGGCCGCATGTACTGGTAATATTCTTGAAATACCGCTATAATACACCGCTGTAAAAGGCCGGAGAATTCCCTCCGGTCTGCTGTCAGGAATCATTTTCCGGTGCCTTTCAATTTTATCTGATGGAGCTGTGTCGAGGATTATGGATAAAAGAACAAAAGAATGTATACAGATGCTGAGGGATCTTGTCTCGGATGTTCAGGGTGCGCCTTTCCCGGGCGGAGAGATAACTTCGGAGCTTTATTCAATATGGTATGAACATGCGCAGCGAGCCGCGGTCCAGTGCTTTGAATTCCTTAATGACAATTTTCCTGAGGAGCAGAAGGAGCTCACGAAATCCATAGACAAACTTTTTAAGGACTGACATTTTTTTTGTAAGGTTTCATCCTGTTCTGCCGAAAATCAATCGGAAGGTGAAATTTTTGCAGATGGACGAGTCTAAGAGAAAATTGTCATATAACAAACTCGGATTCCGGCGGCCGGCATTGAAGACAGGATTCAACTGCTGGCGCTTTTTTTTCGTCGGGAAGAACATGAGCACCGGGAACGAGCGCTCGTTTTTTATTGAATACGAGATTCTGAATCCGGGGCTTGCGGCGGCTGTCCCCGTGCTCGGATTCAAAACCGGGGCGGCGGTAAATCCATCTGACCTTCAGGCTGCGCTTGCCGGGGCGGAGACGGCCGCAGCCTCCGCAGAAAGCGTCCGTCCGTCATACTGTGTCACAAGGATAGGCATGATGGGGCCGGGCGCGCGTCAGCTTTGTTCCTATTCATCGCCTAAGAGCATAAAGGCCGGATTCAGGCCGTTTGAAATCAGCGACGGCGGCATCCGTTTCTCCACGGACTCGATTTCCGGATCAATTGACATAACCGAGAACGATGTGCTTGAGCATCCTGAATGCCTGTGTGATTCCGGAAGCGCCGCCTGGAACCTGAAGTACGAGATAGCGGGCGGTTCCTCCGAGGGCTACAGGAAAAGGGCCGCCGTCTGGATTCCTATGGGCATCCGGACGGAATTCTCAGGTTCCGTGAGCTTTAACGGCGGGGAGTATGTCGTGACTCCGCGCACGTCGTTCGGCTATGTCAGCCGATATTCCTCACGCACCGTCACCGATCCTTGGTTCCATCTTTCATCCTCGCATCTTACAAGCATAATATCGGGAAAACAGCTTTTCGGATCGGCTTTCGCCGTCCACGGGAATTTCGACGGAAGGCTTTCCCTTGTGTCCATGGTCGATGGCGAGAGCATAAAATTCACGGCCGACTCGTCAAGACGCCTGTATTCAGCCGTATGGAACTGCGTCCAGGTTCCGTCCGCATCATCCGACGACGTGGACAGGCTTCACTGGTCTGTCAGCATAAACAGCCGCCACTGGATTGTCGATGTCGATGTCTTCTGCAGCCTGAAGGATCTTTCGGCCAGAAAGCTTGAGCTGCCGGAAGGCGGACAGAAGGTCATGAGCATGGTTCAGAGCGGAACGGGAACCGGCGAGATAAAGATGTTCAGACGCCGCGGAAAAAATCTTGAGCAGATCGAGTATGCGCGCGTGAGCAAGGTTTTCTGTGAATTCGGACACAGCGAGGCTCCTGAATTCTGATTTTTACCGGAAAATCAATGTTGACCAGACTGTGATATAAATGGTATTCTGATAAAACTGATGATATTGTCAGTTTTAAAATTTATCACAGGATGGAAAATATGTCATTTATCCCTTTCTTGCAGGCAGCCGGAGGCGCGGGCAGCGCTTCGACTTCAGCATCATTTATTGGTACGCTTGTGCCATTTCTTCTTATCATAGTAATATTCTACTTCTTTTTGATCCGGCCACAGAATAAAAAGCAGAAGGAGACGGAGAAAATGCTTTCCGCCCTCAAAAAAGGCGACAGGGTTGTAACTATCGGGGGAATTCACGGAACCGTCTCATCCGTAAAGGACAAGACGGTAATAGTTAAGGTTGATGACAGCACAAAACTTGAATTCAACCGCTCCGCAATATCCTCTGTGGAGAATCCGGAGTCCGAGAAGGCCTCCAAGTCCGTGAAGGCTGATAAATCCGAAAAAAAGGATTCCGCTGAGGCAGAGAAGACAGAGGAAACTGTTCCTTCTGAGGAAAAATAATAATCCGGAGTAAATAAAATGAACAAAAGAACCAGATTTGTGATTCTTCTAGCTGTTCTTGCAATTTGTTTCGTCTTTCTCTGGCCTTCTATAAGCTGGTACTGGAGAACTCCGAAGGAAGTTCAGGCGCTTGCGTTGGGCTCAACGGAAAACATCAAGGATTTTGCTATGGAGAGGGCGGAGGAGGATGTCCGCAGTATAAAGAAGATCGCCGCGGAAGATCCTTCCGTTGTTCTCGACTCTGAATTCGCATGGATCGCAAAAGATGCCGCGAAAAAATACCGTGACCTTGACATGAAGAGGCCGTCACCGATGACAGTCACGGATGTGCTCAGGGCGTATTCCTCCGAGCAGGAATTCCGTGCCGCGGTTCAGGGAAAATATAGGGATGAGATTCTGAAGGCCAAGAATTATTATCAGAATTCCGTCAAGCTTGGTCTTGATATTTCCGGCGGAATGAATGTGATTGTAAAGGCGGATCTTGATGCGGCTCTCGCTTCCCAGGAAGATGCCGTATCCGAGGCGAATGCGGCCCAGTTCAAGGCGGAGGCTATGGCCAATGCGATTGAGAACCTTACAAGCAGGATAGACAGGTTCGGTCTTACGGAGCCTGTGATCCGCCAGCAGGGCGAGGACAGGATTTACATAGAGATTCCTGGCGCGGCGCAGGCCGATTCCCTGAACACCCTTATTATGGGAAAGGGAATCCTGAATTTCAGGCTTGTCGATATGGATGCCACGAATTCCTTTAAAATGCATTATGCATCGAACCCGACCGGGACTTTCAATGCGGCCGGAGAACTGATGGATCCTTCCGTCATACCGGATGATACGGAGGTTCTCGGATATTATGTGAAGGATGATTACGGTCTTGACGAGCGTGTTGACTGGGTTGTCGTAAAGAAGGAGATCGCGCTTGACGGAAGGCATATAAAGTCGGCCGAGGTGCGCGCGGACCAGTTCACCAATCAGCCCGAAGTCTGCTTCAATCTGGATCCGGAGGGAGCTGAGATTTTCGGAGCCTTTACCGGCGCCCATGTCGGGGACAATCTTGCCATTGTCAGTGACAACAAAATCAAGTCCAATGCGAGAATTTCAACTGCGATAACGACCGGAAGCGTCTCTCTTTCCGGCGGATTCAGCGTGGATGAGGCGGAGAGCATAAAGAAGGTCCTTCAGACCGCATGGCTTAATGTTCCTCTTTCCGTTGAAAGCCAGCAGGTTATCGGTGCGTCGCTTGGCGATCAGGCGATTGCGCAGGGTGTCAAGGCTATTGTTGTCGGTCTTGGACTCATACTTGTGTTCATGCTGATATTCTACAAGGCTTCCGGTCTCAATGCCGTCGTCGCCCAGATACTGAATCTGTACATAATGTTTTCGGTCCTGTCGGCCTTTAATCTCACGCTCACATTGCCGAGCATAGCCGGAATGATTCTTACGATAGGAATGGCCGTCGATGCCAATGTCCTTATATTCGAGCGTATAAAAGAGGAGCTGAGAGAAGGAAAGACACGGAAGGCGGCGATTGCGATGGGATTCGACAACGCTTTCTGGGCTATCATGGACTCAAACATCACGACGTTCATAGCTGCTATATTCCTTTCCCAGCTTGGAACAGGATCTATTCAGGGATTTGCAGTGTCACTGGCAATCGGTGTCGTGTCATCCGTGTTTACGGCTCTGTTTGTTTCCCGTCTTATGTTTGATTTTGACACCGATGTGCTTCATGCTAAGAAAGTTAGCATCGGATGGGGGATAAAGCAATGAGAAAGACTGTGAAATTCAGTAAATTTTTTCTTCCGGCGGTAGTAATCAGTTCCGCCGTCATAATTTCCGGCATTGCTGGATTTTTCGTCCGCGGGATAAACTTCGGACTTGATTTCAAGCCGGGTCTCATAGAGGAGGTCCGTGTCGCGCCTCCTGTCGCGGAGATGGTATATAACGGGTCCGCAAGGATAACCGTAGAGCTTTCAGCGGGACAGATGGATCTCGTCATAAGCGGTACCGGTGCCAGGAATGAGACCCGGACGTATAACTTCGCCCAGTATCAGGATGTGAGCTCATTGGCTTCCGCCGTTAATGTCTATGGTGATGTGGTCATGACTGTCAGGGACGGGAATTTTCCGACCACGAAGCTGTTTTTGAATTCGGCTGTCTCGAACCAGCTGACGGATTCAGTGCTGTTCATATACCCGGCCGGGACGTCTGACATAACCACGGATGACATAAGGCTGGCTCTCGCGTCATGCGCCGGTGTCACCGTGAAGCAGCTCGGAACCGGTGCGGATGCCGGATACCAGATCAGGATGGGAGTTTCCGCCGACGAGACGCAGGACTCCATGCAGTCGCTTGTGAACAATGCCCTGTATGAATATTTCGGCAGAGAGAAGGTCGCGGTTATAAAGACGGATTTTATCGGTTCAAGTTTCTCGAAGTCGATAGCTGGAAAGTCCATAATAATGCTGCTCTGTACGGTTCTTCTGATTTGGGGATATGCCGCGCTGCGGTTCCACTGGGATTTTGCGCTCGGTTCTGTCATAGCGCTTGTTCATGATGTGCTGATAATGATGACGTTTATTGTCTGGACGCAGATGGAATTCTCCACTACGGTTCTTGCCGCCGTCCTTACGATAATCGGTTATTCCATAAATGCGACGGTCGTCATTCTTGACAGGATACGCTATAACCTTACTTATATGAAAGGTGTCAGGAATTTCAATGAGATTCTTGACCAGTCGCTGTCCGACACGTTCACCCGTTCGGTCATTACGACCGCCACGACGCTTATAGCCGTTGTTTCCCTGTTCCTTTTCACGACAGGAAGCATAAAGGATTTCTCTCTTGCGCTTATCGTCGGTCTTATAAGCGGATTCTATTCGTCGCTGTTCATCGCGATGGGATTCATTTCCGCCTGCCGCAGAAACTGGAGGCCGGAATTCGGCGTTCATCATTCGCTTAAATCAGGAGCGGTGCTGAGGCCGCAGTCTTCCGAAGACTGACGCTTCTCCGTGTCGGATTTTAATTCCGGAAGTCAGTTTTGTCGGGCCGGCGCTTTAAAGGCGCCGGCTTTTTTTGTATATTCTCATCATGTGCAGAAAAATTATCCGGGCGGATGTCCTCGGCTTCTGCTTCGGGGTCCGCCGTGCCGTAGATCTTTCGCTGTCCGAGCTTGAGCGGTGTCCTCGCGGCACGGTCTGTTCCATAGGGCCGCTTATTCACAACAGAACTTTTCTTGAATATATGGAGGACAGGGGTCTTTCTGTCGCTTTGGATTCCGGTGCCCTGTCTTCCGGAAAGACCGCAATCATAAGGGCCCACGGAATTTCTCCTGCCGAGATGGAAAGAATTTCGCGGTCAGGCTGCCGTGTGGTTGACGCGACCTGTCCCCGTGTCAAGATGAGCCAGCATATCGTCGGAAGGGAAGCCGCGCGGGGAAAATTCATTATACTGACGGGCGACAGGAATCATGGCGAGGTGAGGAGCGTCGCGGGGTTTGCGTCCTGCGGATTTTCCGTCATACAGACGGCGGATGAGGCGGAGGAATTTTCCGTCCCGGCGGATTTCAACGGAAAATCGGTTCTCCTGAGCCAGACGACGTTCAGTCCTGATGAATTCCGGCGGATTTCGGAGATTCTGGCGGGGAAAATTCCGGATCTTGCCGTAATCAACACGATATGTCCTGCCACGGAGGAGCGTCAGGCGGCGCTTCTTAGACTCAGTTCCGTCACGGACGGTATTGTCGTTGTTGGGGGCAGGGCATCCGCAAATACGGTGAGACTTTTCAATCTGGCCCGCAGTAATGTTCCCGCCGCAGTTCATGTGGAGACCGCGGATGAGATACCGGACAGTTTTTTCGGGCTTGAGAGGGTCGGACTCACGGCAGGCGCGTCAACACCCGATTTCATAATATCGGAGGTCGAGGACAGGTTTTCCGGAATGGGCTACCGGATCGGACCGTGAAAGCCGATTGTTCCGGCGGATTATCCGGATGCGGCGCTGCCCCTGGAGCCTGACGGCGGCCTGTCAAAAAAGATATTCCATGGATATATCTTTTATTGACCAAAATACTGTTTTCGATTAATATTATGCACATTCTTTACCTGATATATTTGAACTGTATTTTTTTATTGGAGAAATAAGATGGGTCCTATAGGTGTAGTGCTTCTCGTGGCGTTTGTTGTTGTTTGTGTGCTGCTCGTTCTTCTTGTCGCAATGCAGGATGACGGACAGAGTGGAATGGGAGGAATTCTCGGAGGCCGCAGCACCGCCGCTTTCGGTTCTCATTCCGCAAGCATGCTCACAAAGACCACGTTTGTTCTTGTCGTCATGTTTTTTGTCCTGGCTTTCGGGCTTGCCCTGGTGAATAAAAAGCCTGCGGTCGAGAAGGATCTTGTCCCTTCCTCTGCCGGAACTGAAGAGGTTTCTTCCGGACAGAACGGAGACTGGTGGTCTGAAGCGGAGAGCGCCGCTCCGGAAATGGAGATGACTGACGGAGAAGCAGTGACAGCCGAATAGATATATTTGCAGGCTGCCGCCGGGCTTTCAACTGAATTTTCAGAAGAGGTTGTTATGCTTAGTAATCTGATTACCCGGAACAATGTTCTGGTTGATATGGAAAGTACTGAAAAAGATGAGGCGTTGGCGGAACTTCTTGAGGTTCTGGTCGCCGGGCAGCCGCAGATAGACCGCCGGGAGGCTCTGGAATCCCTTTGTTCCAGAGAAGATAAGATGAGCACCGCAGTGATGCCTTGTGTCGCTGTACCCCATGCGGTCTGTCCTTCCGTTAAAAAAACAGCAGTCGCCCTTGGAATATCAAGGAACGGCATTGAATTTGATCTTCCGGACTCTCCCGGATATGAGACGACTTCCGTAAATATTATATTTGAGACTCTTTTTGAGGAGAAGGAGACAGAGACTCATCTCCATCTTCTTCGGGATATCCTGTATGTCACCAGCAATCCTGAATTCCTGCCGGGAATCAGACGGGCCAAGACAGCGCAGGATGTCTGTGATCTGATATGTTCGCTTGAGGCATAGGAGGCGGTATGGCAGAAAAAGATGTTGAGACGGGTGTTATAGAGCATCTGCTTCAGGTTGAGAAGGATGCTTCCTCTCTTATAGATGAGGCTGTCAGGGAGGCTGACTCAAGAATCGCCGCGGCGAAATCCAGGTACAATTCGGAGTATAAAAGCAGATACGACGACATGGTCGGAAAGCTTGACCGTGACTATAACGCGGAAATTCAGGAACTGAAGGACAGCCATAAAAAACTGCTTGAGGATTATGAGGCTGAAATGCGGAGCAGTCCGCGCCATCAGGAGGAATTCAATAAACTTCTTGATAAGCTTCTTTTTGAGGCGGTGTGAGGGCCTTGTTATGGATAAGACTGGCGCTGAATGTTTCGTTTATGCTAAGGCCTGCGGTCTGCTTGCAAAATCCTTCACCGGCTCAAGGGCGGCGGCGCTTTTTGATGCGAGGAGTCTTTCCGAGCTTTGGACGCTGCTTTTCAGGACGCAGGCACCGCTCGTGCCGGAGGTTATGCTTGCAGGTCAGATAGAAAGAGCCGCCTTCTCGTCTTTTATAGGTGACTATACGAGCTTCGTGGAACAGTTCGACAGGCCGGACGGAATACTCACCGAACAGTTGCGCATGTATGAGGTCGAGGATTTGAAGGAGGTCGGTGCCGCCCTGTGTTCCGGCGAGCAGGAATGCCCCCCCCTTATTGAGCTTGGAAAATTCACCACACTCGACTTTTCAAAATGGCCGGACATAAAGAGGATAACGGAGAATTCTCCATATTCCTGGTATGATTCCGTTCCTGGGGCGCATGAGCAGCAGAAAACCGAATTCCGCCTTGATGTCCAGACCGTGCGTGCGATCTGGAATGCGGCGAACTGTGTCCGCGGAGATGGAAGCGGGGCGCTGGTCTCCCTTTACCGTGATGAATATGTCATGAAGAACATAGTCTGGGCGCTGAGGCTGAGAATCAATTACCAGATGTCAGATGACGAGATCCTCTCCAGGCTTTTTTTCGTGACCGGGACAAGGGCGGCCGCCAAGGATCCGCTTGCGGGGCCTGCAGTTCAGCTGCTGTCGAGGAAGACTGATCTTTATGATGAATGGCGTGACTGGAAGTACGCCGAATTTCTGAACCCTCATGAGGAGGGCAGCATCTGGTCCGTCGATCCGGTGTGGATAGAAAGAATGTCCCGGATACGGCAGAACAGGACGGCCGGGAAAATATTCCGTCAATATCCTATGACAACCGCGGCGCTGATCGCCTGGTTCAAGATGAAGTCATTCGAGTTGAGCTGTATCAGGACTGCGGTGGAGAGTCTCAGGCTGAATGTTCCCGGCGGAGAGGCGATGGAGGCCGTCGGTGTCTCATGAGCCTTCCTTCGTTTTCGGGCGAATGAATTTGACGTGGATTTTATAGGGGATAAGAATGGCTAGAACAGCGGAAATGAAATTGATAGAGCTGATGGTTCTGAAGCAGGATATAAACCGTGTGATTGAATATATCGGCAGAAAAGGCTCGTTCCAGTTTCAGTCGGGAATGGACCGCGGAAAGGAGAACGGCGGCTCACGTGAAAAATCGCTTCCTGATATTGACGGTGAATTTTTCGACAGGCTTCAGAAGATAGCTTCGTCTCTTGGAATTCCGGACAGGGATTCCGACCTGAGCACATCATCGCTTCCGACTGATGATGACCGGACTGAGGCCGGGAAACTGCTCTGCGCCTATGATGCCCTCAGCGGAAGAATGGATGAGGCTGTCTCCCGGTCAAAGAAGGTGAACGATGCATATAAGGAGGCGCTCGCGTTCTCGAACCTTCAGGTGCCTTATTCCGAGCTGGAGCATCTTTCCTTTATCTCGCTTAAAATAGGAAAAATCGCCGCGGAGAATTTCGAGCCGCTCCGGGATGCTCTGTGCGACAATGCTGTCGTTGTTCCTCTTGGAGACGACAGGACACATATACTCGTGGCGACGTCGAAGCGGGGCCGTTTCGCCCTTGAGACTCAGCTGAAGAATGTGGGCTTTGTGAACATGGAGATTCCCTCTGATTTCAAGGGAGTGCCCGCTGATGTGCTTGACGGCCTGAAAAAACAGAAAAAGGAGACAGATGCGCACCTTGATGAGCTTGAGGCCGAACGCAGGAATTTCGCTGACACCCATACGGAGATTATCCACCGTCTGCTCGGATGTTTCTCCATAGGAATGCAGGTCGCCGCAATAGAAGGCGGACTTCAGTCAACGGGGCAGGTTTACAGAATTACAGGCTGGATTCCGTCGTCGGAGACTGATTCGTATATGAAGGAGCTTGATGAGCTTACCGAAAGCCGTATCGCCATCCGTGAATACAGTCCCTATGAGGTGCCGTCTGTGCTGTCCGGAAAGGAGCAGGTGCCGGTGAAGCTGAACCACGGAAAATTCATATCAAGCTTCGAGCGCATGATTTTCAGTTACGGCTCACCCGTCTACGGCACCATAGATCCGACGCCTTTTGTCGCAGTTTTCTTTACGCTTCTTTTCGGGATAATGTTCGGGGACTGCGGTCAGGGTCTGGTATTCCTTGTGGCCGGAATCCTGATGGCGAGGAAGGTGATAAAGGTGGGAGGATGGAACAAATTCGCTCCTATTTTTATCGCCATAGGAATCTCCAGCACGCTGATGGGGCTGCTTACCGGTGAATTCTTCTCGAACGAGACCCTTCTGGAGCCGTTCGCGCTGCGTGTGACAGGATTTTTCGGAGCTCCACATGCGCCGATTCTGAAGCTTATGCCGTCCTCCGATCCGTCGTCGATAAAGGCGATGTTCGGAATTTTCGGTGTGGCCGTCGCGATCGGTTTTGTGATAAACACAATCGGTCTTGTCATAAACATTGTGAACAGCATAATACTCAAGAAGTATGCGGAGGCATTTTTCGGAAAGAACGGACTTGCCGGCGCGCTTTTCTTCTGGTATGTGGTCGTGATGGTTCTGCGGATGGTCCTTTTCGGACACAGCATCGCGGTTTATGACTGGATTGTGATAGGAGTGACGCTTTTCTTTGCGGCTTTCGCTTCGCCGTTCGAAAGGCTTGTCTCTGGCGAGCGTCCTCTTATCGAGAACGGTGTCGGTTCATATATAATATCGGGACTTGTCGAGCTGATAGAGGTCATTTCGACATATCTGTCGAATACCGTGAGCTTTATCCGCGTCGGGGCTTTCGCCCTTTCTCATGCGGTGCTTGATTTCCTCATCCTTACGCTGACGCAGCTTTGCGGAGGAGTCGGCGGCATTCTGGTGCTTGTCGCCGGAAATGTGATAATCGTGGTTCTTGAGGGTATGATAGTCGCTATTCAGGTGATAAGACTCCAGTATTATGAATTCTTCTCCAAGTTCTTTCATGAGACCGGAAGGGAATTCAGGCCATTTAAATTTGAATATAAAAACAAAATTTGAAATAGTGAGGTGAAATGACTATGAACAGAAAAATTTTGGCGGTTGCCGCGATTCTCGCATGTTTCTCGGTCACGGCGCTGACGGCGCAGACAGCTTCCGCGTCTGCTGAGACAACGGCGCAGGAGTCTTCATCCGGTTCAGGTGTGAAATATATCGCCGCGGCCCTTGCGGTCGGACTTGCCTGTATCGGAGGCGGAATGGCTGTAGGTAAGATCGGTTCCGCGGCCATGGGCGCCATGAGCGAGAATCCGGAGCTTTCCGGAAAGGCTCTTCCTTTTGTCGGACTGGCCGAGGGTATCTGTCTTTGGGGTATGCTTGTCGGTGTCCTTATACTTATTCTGTAGCGGGATTCCGGCTTGAAATTTTATATTATCGGTGCCAGAGAGATTGTCCTCGCATTCCGGCTGACCGGTGTGGAGGGGACTGTCGCCGAGAACCGTCAGGAGGTGCTGGACGCGTTCAACCGTGTCACGGGAAAGGGCGGAACGGCGGCTGTTCCTTCTGGAGAAATTCCCCGTGTCCTCATTCTTACAGAGGATGCGGCCGATCAGATTCAGGATGAGGAGATAGAATGGCAGAAGACAGGAAAGTTTCCTCTGATTGTTGAGGTTCCCGGACTTCAGGGGCATCTTGCCGGCCGGAAGTCGCTTTCCGATTCAATCAGGGAAGCTGTCGGTGTGAATGTGTAGCCGTTTCGGACATAAGGCAGTCCGCACGGCTTTTGGCTGATTATATTGAGGATGAATCTTTATGGAAGAGCTTAGGTCAACAGAGATTCTTGACAGGGAGATACAGAGTGACGCGCGCAGAAAGGCGGAGCAGATTCTCAGAAAAGCGGAAATATCCTGTGACGGGATTCTGAATTCCGTCGGCAAGGATATAGAGAAGGCGGAGGCGGAGAAAAGAAAATTCTACAGTCAGAAGCTTTCCGCATTCAAAAAGGATCTGGATGCGTCTGTTCCTCTTGAAAAGGAGCGTTTCGAGGTTTTCTTTGTCCAGAATTCGCTTAATGAAAGCATGAATGAATATCTGAAGTCTCTTCCGGAGGAAAAAAGGCTGGAGCTCGCGATGTCAGGTATCGACCGTTGGGCCGACAGCATGAGCGGCAGAAAATTCAACGCCTACGTCTACGGTTTCGGTATGGAAAAGGCCATGACCGCGCTTCGTGCCAGGTTCGGGGATGATGTCGTGTCATGTTCGGAGACAAAATTCGACGGGATTGTGCTTGAGGACGGCTGCGGACTGGAGCTGAAGGAGGGAATCATTCTGGAGTCCGATGACAGGCAGTTCAGATGCCGGCTTACGGTCCCGGAGGTTCTTTCCAGGATTCTTGATGTGAACAGAAAGGAACTGTCCGACGCTTTGTTCGGCGGGAGTCATGACTGATGATAGAGGGAAAGATAACACGGATCTCAGGCCCCATAGTTTACGCCGAGGGACTTGACGGCTGCGGTCTTTATGATGTGGTCGATGTAGGAGAAAAACGTCTCATTGGTGAGATTATACGTCAGAACAGGGGCAACGCGACTATTCAGGTGTATGAGGAGGACACGGGTATGCATATCGGCGAGAAGGTCGTATGCAGCCAGAGGCCTCTGTCGCTGCGTCTCGGCCCCGGTCTTGTAGGAAACATATATGACGGAATTCAGCGTCCGCTCGCGTCGATGTTTGAGGACGGAGGATCCTTCCTTCTTCCGGGACAGAGAACCGAGCCGCTTGACACAAAAAAAATATGGCGTTTCGAGGCCGCGCCGAATATTGCCGCCGGTTCTCCTGTCGCGCCCGGACTTCCTCTCGGCACGGTGAAGGAGACCGAGTCTGTTGTCCAGACGATAATGGTTCCGCCGCAGATCCGCGGCCGTGTCCTGAGCACTTTCAGCGGAAGCGGCGACTACACAGTGGATGATGTGATAGGAACCACCGAATTCGGTGAGGAGATCCGTCTTGCCCAGTATTGGCCTGTGCGAAAGCCCCGTCCCTATGCGAAGAAACTTGCCGTATCGGAACCTCTTGTGACCGGGCTCCGTGTAATCGACGTGTTCTTTCCTCTCAGCAAGGGAGGCACGGCCGCAATTCCTGGCGGATTCGGAACCGGCAAGACGATGACCCAGCATGCTGTGGCGAAATGGTGCGATGCGGATCTTATCGTGTACATAGGATGCGGTGAGCGCGGAAACGAGATGACTGAGGTTCTGTCGGAATTTCCTGAGCTGATAGATCCGAGAACAGGCCGTTCCATAATGGAGAGGACAATCCTCATCGCGAACACATCGAATATGCCTGTCGCGGCGCGCGAGGTTTCGTTGTATTCCGGCGTGACCCTTGCGGAATATTTCAGGGATATGGGAATGACTGTCGCTATAATGGCGGACTCGACGAGCCGCTGGGCGGAGGCGCTCCGTGAGCTTTCGGGCCGTATGGAGGAGATGCCGGCGGAAGAGGGTTTTCCGGCCTATCTGCCGACTCGTCTGGCTTCCTTTTATGAGCGCGCCGGCCGTGTGACGTCACTTTCACAGAGGGAAGGTTCCGTCTCGATTATCGGCGCCGTGTCTCCTCCGGGAGGCGATTTCTCCGAGCCTGTCACTCAGCATACAAAGAGATTCATCCGTTGCTTCTGGGCTCTCGACCGTGAGCTTGCGAACGCAAGGCATTATCCTGCGATCGGGTGGATAGACTCGTATTCAGAATATGCGGACGAGATAAAGGACTGGTGGGAGCTCCATAATCCGCTCTGGTCTTCTCTCCGCCAGGAGGCGCTTGATCTGCTTAAGGATGAGCAGCGCCTGCAGCAGATTGTCCGCCTTATAGGACCTGATGCCCTTCCTGATTCCGAGCGGCTTATCCTGAAGGTCGCGGAGATGATAAAGAACGGATTCCTTCAGCAGAATGCGTTTGATGACATCGACAAATACTGCTCGTCTGAGAAGCAGATTCTGATTCTTGAGCTTATGATGGAATTCTACAGGCGCGCGCTTGCGGTAATAAAGAACGGCGCGCTTCTTCCTAAGGTCGTCTCGCTTCCTGTCTGCGAGGAGCTTGTCAGAATAAAGACGGCTTACAGAAATGATGAGATTGATAAAATTCAGGAAGTGCGCGGGCATCTGGACAGTCAGCTCGGCGAGCTTGAGAGATTGTATATAAAGGCGGCGGCAGTATGAGAGGAGTTGAATACCGTGGTGTGACATCTGTTGACGGACCTATTGTTGTCCTGAAACGGACGGAGAATGTATTTTTCGGCGAGACGGTCAGTGTCAGAGACCGTTCCGGGGAAAGACGGACAGGCCGCATAGTCGATATTTCGGACAAGGCGGTAGTCGTTCAGATATTCGGAAACACGACCGGTCTTGACATAGATGATTCCACGTTTGAATTTCTTGACCAGCCGCTTGAGCTCCGGGTTGGAGAAGGGCTTCTCGGAAGAATATTCAACGGTCTTGGAGAGCCTGTGGACGGTTATCCCCCGATAATCTCTTCCGAAAAGCTGAATGTGAACGGAAATCCGATAAATCCCTATGCGCGTATCTATCCCCGCGACTTCATACAGACCGGAGTCTCGGCGATAGACGGAATGAATTCCCTTGTCCGCGGACAGAAGCTTCCTATTTTCTCCGGAAACGGACTTCCTCACAACAGGCTGGCCGCGCAGATTATCCGTCAGGCCAAGCTCCGCAGCAGCGACGAGCAGTTTGTGATGGTTTTTGCCGGAATGGGAATAAAATATGACGTGGCGAAATTCTTCACGGACACTTTCGAGGAGTCTGGAGTTCTGTCCAAGGTCGTCATGTTCCAGTCGCTTGCGGATGCGCCTTCAATCGAGCGTATAATCACTCCGCGCTGCGCGCTTACCGCCGCGGAATATCTTGCCTTCACGAAGGGAATGCATGTCCTTGTCGTGATGACCGATATGACCAACTACTGCGAGGCTCTGCGTGAGATTTCCACGACCCGCGGTGAGGTTCCGGGCCGCAAGGGGTATCCCGGCTATCTTTATTCTGATCTTGCTGAGCTTTATGAGCGTGCCGGAAAAATCAAGGGATCGGAGGGATCCATCACCCAGATTCCGATTCTCACCATGCCGAATGACGATATAAGCCACCCGATTCCTGATCTTACCGGATATATCACCGAGGGACAGATAGTTCTTGACAGGGAGATGTCCCAGAAAGGACTCTATCCGCCTGTTTCCGGACTTCCTAGCCTCTCACGCCTTATGAAGGACGGAATAGGAGCTGACATGACCCGTGAGGATCATGCGGACGTGTCAAGCCAGCTTTTTGCGGCCTACTCAAAAGTGAAGTCAATCCGCAATCTGGCCGCCATAATAGGCGAGGAGGAGCTTTCTCCGCTTGACAGACAGTATCTGAGATTCGGCCAGAGGCTGGAGAATGAATTCTTCGCGCAGGACGAATATGAGGACAGGACTATAGAGCAGACGCTTGACATAGGCTGGAAAATTCTTTCGGTTCTTCCGCGGGAAGAGCTTGTCCGCATAAAACCGGCATTTATAGACAAATATATGCCTTCCGGAGAATAAAATTGGCAAAACTGAATATCGCGCCGACAAAATCAAATCTTCTTGCCATGAAGGAACAGCTTGCGGTCTCGACAGGCGGCTATGAGCTTCTGGAGGAGAAGCGTGAGATTCTTGTCCGGGAACTGATGCATCTGGTCGAGAAGGTAAAGCTGCTTGAGCGGGACATTGACCGGCTGACGGGAGAAGCCTATGCCGCATTCAGGCGTATGCTTATGGCCGACGGTTCGGATCAGATTGAGCGGATTTCCCATGCCGTGCATTATGACTTCAACATAAGGGAGAAGAAGGTGACAATCGGCGGTATGCAGTTTTCTTCCATAGATGTGGAGCTTCCCCAGAAGGAGCTGTTCTATTCGTTCATAGGAACATACGCGAATACGGACGCCACAATCGTCAAATTCTTCGAGCTGCTTTCGCTTCTTACGCAGATGGCGTCTGTCAGGACGATAGTATGGCGGCTTGCGGATGAGGTGAAGAAGACGCAGCGCCGGGTGAATGCGCTGGACAAGATGATAATACCTCAGACGGTCGAGACGAAGAACTATATAGAGGGAGTGCTTGAGGAGCGGGAGCGCGAGAATGTCTTCGTTCTCAAGGCTCTGAAAAAACGCAGCCTCAACAGGGAAAACTGATTTTGGCGGGGATGCCGGAATTCCGGGAATCAGTCAGCCTCTCATCCGAAAGGGGCTAAGGACAGTCAGATTATGGGAAAAAATTTTTTCAGAAAAATTCTTGTTGCCGTGAACGGATCTCAGTCATCGATTCATGCCGCCATGTATGCGGTCATGATGGCGAGAACTTACAATACTGCCTTGAAGTCCGTTTATGTGGTTGATTCGGCCACCATAAAATATCTTGCGATGAACCGTTTTCTTGTGAACGACGAGAAGGAGGATTTTGAGCAGAAGCTCCGGGAGGACGGAAAGCATTATCTGAGTTATGTGGAGATGCTTGCATCCTCAAAAGGGGTGAAGATGGAGAAGGAGCTGAGAAGCGGAGGTGTCTTCACCGAGATTATAAAGGCTGCCGATGAGTATTCCGCGGATCTGATTCTTCTGGGCGGAAACGAGCGTGAGCCGGGGCGGTCGGATGTCAAGCGCAATGTCCTTTCCTCAGCCCAGAGCGAGGTTCTTGCGAATTCGAAGTGTCCGGTTCTCATTGTCCAGAAGCCGAAGATAGAAGAGCTTTTCAAGATTTTTTAGGCTTCTTGTATGGATGATTTTTACAGGACGCTGGGAGTGCGTCCGGGGGCGACTCTGGCGGAGATAAAGCGTGCCTACCGTGAGAAAGCCAAGGTTCTCCATCCGGATCTGTCCGGCGATGTGTCCCGGAGCGATGAATTCGCGAGGGTCGTCCAGGCCTACCGTGTCCTTTCCGATGCCAGACAGCGTTCGATTTTTGACGAGTCATTTTTTGTAAGAGCCAGAAGAAACGGTCCGGCAGGAAAATCCTTTGACTACAGGACATGGCTTCTTGGCCGTGATGATGACGAGAGCCGCTCGAAGCTTATCTTTTATGACCTTATGCATCAGCGTGAGGATGAGGCGGTCGCTGAATTCAAGCGGATGCAGATGTCACGATCCGGATTTTCCCTGAAAAAGTGGTTCACCCGCGAGGACTTCATGGATTACGGTTACATTCTCGCCGAGGAGCTTGTCATACGCGGAGAGTATTACGATGCGGTCATTCTTCTGGAGCAGATTGTCGCCATGGAGAAGACGTTCCATTATTTCAAGCTGTTCTTTCCCGAGGTGATGGATTTCTCGCTCAATATTTTCCGCCGCAACATAGAGGGAGCCGTAAGCGACGAGCTTGCCATAGATGTCTGGGAGCGTGCGCTTGAGTTCGGCTTTTCTCCGTCTGATGACGCGTTTTTTCTCCGCCGTATGGCTGAGGCGTACCGCCGGATCGGTGACTCAAGGACGGCCGATATATGTCTGTCTGAGGCCGACAGGCTCGCTCCGGAGCAATGAGTGTCCGTATGTGATGACATAACCTGCTTCATGTGGTAATATGGTTCCATGAGTAGAAAACTGCACAATATCCTTATTACAGGCGGAGCCGGATTCATCGGCTCCAATTTCATCCATTATCTGTTCGGAATGTCCTCCTCGGAGGGAAATCTTTTTGGCGACGCTGACTTTGCAGGAAACGTCGTGAATGTTGACTGCCTCACCTACGCCGGAAATCTTGAGAGCCTGGCCGACGTGGAGAAGGAATTCGGAGGAAAACGCTATTTCTTCGAGAAGGCCGACATCTGCGACAGGGCGGAAATCGAGAGAATTTTCAGGCAGTATGACATCGACACCGTTATTCATTTTGCCGCGGAAAGCCACGTTGACCGTTCCATTCTGGGACCCGAGGCTTTCATGAGAACCAACGTGATGGGAACATTCACGCTGCTTGATGTCGCGCGCGGTTTCTGGAAAAAGGACGACGGCTCCATCCGCGACGACGTGCTCTTCCATCACATTTCGACCGATGAGGTGTACGGCTCTCTAGGTCCGGACGGATATTTCCGCGAGGACACTCCGTATGATCCGCGCAGCCCTTATTCATCCTCAAAGGCAAGCTCCGACCATATCGTGATGGCATATTTCCACACCTACGGTCTTCCGATAACGCTTTCCAACTGCACTAACAACTACGGCCCGTACCAGTTCCCGGAGAAGCTTCTTCCGCTCATGATTTCAAACATCCGCGACGGAAAGAATCTTCCTGTCTACGGAAAAGGCGACAACATCCGTGACTGGATTTACGTCGAGGACCACAACCGCGCCGTCTGGCTGATTGCGAGGAACGGAGCGGCCGGCGAGAAATACAACATCGGCGGCGAGAACGAGTGGCAGAACATAAAGCTGCTGCACAAGGTGATTGAGCTTACTGCGGCTGAGCTCGGAAAGAATCCGGAGGACGTGGAGAAGACGATAACCTATGTCAAGGACAGGCCTGGACACGACAAGCGTTATGCGATCGACTGCACGAAAATCAAGACAAAGCTCGGTTGGGAAAGGAAGATGACGTTCGAGCAGGGCCTGAAGGCTACCGTGCACTGGTATCTGAACAATCCGGAATGGATAAACAACATCCTGAACGGAAGCTACAAGAACTGGATTGAGAAGAACTATACGGAGATGGGAAGGTAGAACATGAAGGGAATTATTCTTGCCGGAGGTTCCGGAACAAGGCTTTATCCTATAACAAGGGCGGTCTCAAAGCAGATTCTGCCTCTATATGACAAGCCGATGATTTATTATCCGCTTTCATGCCTGATGCTGGCCGGAATCCGCGAGGTTCTGATTATCTCCACGCCGAGGGACATTTCATGTTTCAGGGAACTTTTCGGCGACGGCTCATGGCTCGGAATGAGGTTCGAGTATGCGGTTCAGGAAAAGCCGCGCGGACTTGCCGACGCGTTTATAATAGGAAGGGAATTCATCGGAAGTGATTCTGTCGCCCTTGTCCTTGGCGACAATATTTTTTACGGTCAGAGCTTCACGTCAACATTGAGAAGGGCGCGCGGGATCGTGGAGGACGGAAAGGGCAGCGTGATTTTCGGCTATCTCGTGAAGGATCCGGCCGCCTACGGAGTCGTTGAATTTGACGCGTCCGGAAAGGTTCTTGGAATAGAGGAGAAGCCTTCCGCTCCAAAGTCGAACTATGCGGTTCCGGGGCTTTATTTCTATTCAAATGATGTCGTTGCCATAGCTGCAGACGTGAAGCCGAGCGCGCGAGGCGAGATAGAGATTACTTCGATAAACAACGAGTATCTGAAGCGCGGTGAGCTTTCCGTCGAGCTTCTTGGGCGCGGAATGGCGTGGCTTGACACGGGAACTTATGACGGACTTCTTGAGGCGAGCAACTTCATCGCGACAATCCAGAAGCGTCAGGGAATGTATGTGAGCTGCATCGAGGAGATTGCCTTCCGCAACGGCTGGCTGGACAGGGATGCGCTTCTGAAAATGGCGGCATCATACAAGACCGACTACGGAAGATACCTGGAGTATATCGCGAACAGCTGACGGAAGAATTTATTTGAGGTGAAAATATGGCGTTTGAATTCAGGCAGTGCGAGAAGGCCGGGCTGAAATTCGCGGGGCTTTACGAGATTCAGCCGAAAATTTTCGGTGACAGCCGCGGATATTTTATGGAGACCTACAGCGAGAGGGATTTTTTTGCGGCCGGGCTTACAAACAGGTTCGTTCAGGACAACCAGTCAAGCTCGTCGCGCGGAGTTCTGCGCGGGCTGCATTTTCAGACCGCGCATCCGCAGGGAAAGCTGGTGCGCGCGCTTTCGGGAAAAGTCTACGATGTGGCTGTCGATCTGCGGAACAGCAGCGCGACGTTCGGAAAATATTACGGCGTGGTTCTTGATTCGGAAAAGCAGAACCAGTTCTATATTCCGGAGGGATTCGCGCACGGATTCTATGTCCTGTCGGACAGCGCGGTGTTCGCATACAAGTGCACGGATTTCTATGATCCCAAGGGCGAGGGCGGGCTTATGTGGAATGACTCTTCAATCGGTATAGACTGGAATGCCGTCGCTCCGGATGTTGAGCCTGTTCTCTCCGAAAAGGACGGAAGGCATCCCGATTTTGACCCGGCCGGAAGATACTTTGACCTGAACGGACACTGGATCGGTTGATATTCGTTGCTATTGACGGCTGAAAACATAACCGTTAAAATCCTGCGGTATGTTTGATGTTAAGGATTCCGATTTTTTCGAGCTTGAGGATGAGGCCTTTGATACGATTGTAGAGAATGACATTTCCTTTTCGGGCAATGTCAGGGTAAGGAAGCCGTTCATGATACGGGGAATTGTGAACGGCCGCATTGATGCCGTAAGCGATCTTGTGATTGATACGGGCGCTTCGGTGAGTGCGGAGATAAGCGCATCGAGAGTTCTTATAAAAGGCAGCGTCCATGGAAACATAACCGGCGCCGATCTTGTTTTTGTCACTTCCTCCGGCTCGCTTGACGGAGATATTGTCACCAGAAAGGTTGTGCTTGAGCCTGGATGTGTGTTTACCGGAAGATGCTCCATGCTTACGGACGGAAACGGCAATGAGAAATAGAGTTTTTTTTGTATTTTGTCTTTTTTTATCAGGTTTTCCAGTTTTTTCCCAGACTGCGGTAAAACAGGATGCGCTGGTTCTTTATCATAACGGAAAGTACAGGGAGGCTATTCTTGTCTGTGAGGACGAGCTTAAGGAAAATCCGAACAGAATTGAATCTTATGTCGTTATGTGCTGGTCGCTCGTCAAGAACAGGCAGTATGCCGAGGCGGAGCAGCGCGCGGCTGACGGTCTTGCGGTCAGTCCCTATGATCTGCGCCTGATTGAGATTCTTGGCGAGGCGAGGTATTATCTCGGAAAGAACAACAGCGCGATGGAGCAGTTCCAGCAGTATGTCGCCAGCGCTCCTGAGAGCAGCGCAAGGATGGGGTCAGCCTACTATTATATGGGCGAGATTTATATACGGCAGGCGCGGTATCAGCATGCGGACATAGCACTTTCCGCCGCCGTCAGGAAGGAGCCTCTTCTTGATAGCTGGTGGGTTCGGCTAGGATATGCGCGCGAGATGGCCGGGAATTATTTCGAGGCGGTTGAGGCCTATGATGAGGCTCTCCGTCTGAATTCGTCGTCCGTGTATGCCAGAACCGGACGCGAGCGTGCGAATTCCAAGCTCCAGTAGAAAATCAGATTGAGAAGAATACGTATAATCACATTGGGCTGCCGCCTGAATCAGATTGAGAGCGAGGCTGCGGCCGAGGCTTTCTCCGGAGACGGATTCATGCCTGATTTGTCGCAAATTTCCTCGGAAACGGCTGAGGATGCGGCTGTTCCCCTGTGCATAATAAACACCTGCACCGTGACAGGAAAGGCGGAGCAGAAGGCGAGACGTCTGATACGGCTGGCGCTCCGTAAATATCCGCGGTCCGCAGTTCTGGTGACCGGCTGCTACGCCCAGCTCCGTGCGGATGAGATTGCCGCGATTGACGGCAGGATTTCAGTTCTGGGCGGTCAGATAAAAAGCCGGATAGCGGATGTTCCTCAGCTGCTCTCTGAATGTCTTGCCGCGGCGGAATGGGAGCCTGAGAGCTTCTCTTCTCTTCTTACGTCCCGGATTTCATCTCCTGCGCAGCGCAGACCCGGAATTCCTGAGAATTCCTTTCGTCTTGCGGCCACGTCATTTGCCGCACATTCGCGGGCCTCCCTGAAAATTCAGGACGGATGCAACAGCAGCTGCTCATACTGTGCGATTCATGCAGCGCGGGGAAAAAGCACGTCGCTTGATGTCGTCTCGGCGGTGGAGAGGGTAAGGGAGCTTGAGGCGGCAGGAAATGTCGAGGTCGTGCTTACCTCCGTGAACATTGCCCAGTACAGGGGAGCGTATGATGGAGGAACGATAGGTTTTTCCGGACTTCTGCGTATCCTTCTTGACAGCACGGAGCGGATAAAATTCAGAATTTCAAGTATTTACCCTGAGGTTGTGGATGACGAATTCTGCTCGGTCATAGCTGACGGACGGGTAAGACCGCATTTCCATATTTCCGTTCAGAGCGGCAGCGATTCGGTTCTTGACGCCATGAACAGGACGTACAGGGCTTCGGATGTCTCGCTTGCATGTGGAAAGCTTGCCGCCGCAAAGGAGAGGCCGTTCCTTGCCTGCGACATAATAACGGGTTTTCCGGGCGAGACGGAGGAGGATTTCCGCCGGACTATGGAGCTTTGCCGGGATTCAGGCTTCGTCTGGGTCCACGCCTTTCCTTTTTCCGCACGTCCGGGAACTCCAGCCGCCCTGATGAGGAACAGGATTCCGCAGTCTGTGGCGGGCCGCCGCGCCGCTGAGCTTTCTGTTCTGTCCGTCCGGAAGAAGACCGAATATATCGAGTCTTTCATCGGAATTCCGCTTGATGCCGTTCTTGAGAATGTAAGGAGACCGTCTGTTCTGGCCGGAGATAAGTTTGTGTGTCATGCGGTCACTGAAAACTTCATTCACTGCGAGATAACCGCATCCGCCCCCGCAGCTTTTTCTTCGGGACATGGCGTGGCGGTCCGTGTCGTCATAAGGCGGGTGCTCGAGGACCGCATCGCGAAAGGCGGAGAAATAGAGGCCGTCGCCGAATTCTGCCCCTGACCGGGACGGTGCGTGTTCCTGCGCCGCGCCGGAAAATGACATGAGCTCCGGGCGCCGCGCTTGGACCGGGAGCGTTTGCGGCCATAGAAAGGGTATTGATTTAAAATCACAGATACGGTATCCTGTCACAACCTTTCGGGATGTAGCGCAGCTGGTAGCGCGTCTGGTTTGGGACCAGGATGTCGCAGGTTCAAATCCTGTCATCCCGAAATAAAAAGCTTGCCTTTTCCGGCAAGTTTTTTGTTTTAAATCGGTTTCAAATCCTTTGCAGTGCCATGTCTCAGCCCGGTATAGGGGAAAATCACTATATTGTTAAAAAATCGCAAAAAAAAATTCCATGCAGATGAATTCGTGCTATAATCATTGACAATTGTTATATCATTTTTATGTTATAGGAGGCAAAAATGATTAAGGGAAGATGGACAAAGGCCGTCTGGGCTGGGCTCGCCATGCTCATGGTTGCGGGGCAGGCTTATGCGGCGCCGAAAAAGAAGGCCAAAAAAGATGATCCATATAAGAAACTGGAGAAGAGAAAAGATCCTGACACAAAGAAAGTCTACAATCTCAAGGGAATCGATATCGTAATCGCCGACTGGTGGTCAAATCCGGACAGGGAGCCGTCCTCGTCCGCGGAAGAGGATCAGCGCGCGTTCAGAAACTGGCTTCAGAAAACATATAACTTTACGATGGTCCAGAAATCAATCGGCGGCTGGGGTACACATCCTACAACCGTGGCGAACTTCTGTACTACCGGCGGCGATGAGAACTACATTTTCATCGTGGACGGCCGTTCAATCGGCGCCGGACTGAAGGCGAACCTGTTCTATGACCTTTCCTCAATAAAGGCTGTGAACTGGTCGGACAAGAAATGGGATCAGGCCACAAAGGTGAAGAGCTCAAAGGGGCTTCATTTCTACGGAATGAGGGCTGAGGCTCCGGAGCCGAGAGGAGGAGTCTTCTTCAACAAGAGGCTTCTTCAGGAGGCGAACATAGATCCTGATTATATTTATGATCTTCAGAAAGAGGGAAAATGGACATGGGAGACGTTTGAGGATATCTGCCGGAAGATTACCCGTGATACGGACAATGACGGTGTGCCGGATATTTATGCGATGTCAAGCCTTTCCACTGAGTTCTCGCATCTTGCGCTTATGTCGAACGGCGGCGCCTGGATTGCGCGTGACAAAAACGGCAAGCTCTATAATGACACGAATTCAGAGAATTCAATGGAGGCCCTGAACTGGATCCGCCACATGGTCCAGAACTATGAGCTTCCGTCTCCGGAGGGAGCCAGCTGGGACTATATGTATACTGAATTCGCCAACGGAAACGTAGCTTTCCTTGTTGATCAGGAGTACAACGCTCAGCCTGGCGGACGCTTCTCCGAAATGAAGGATGACTTCGGTTTTGTCTGCTTCCCGCTCGGACCTAAAGGTGACGGAAAGTACAAGACGCTGCATGATGACAATATGTATGTGATTCCGGCCTGCTACGACAAGGATCGTGCCGAGTCGCTTGCCAAGGCCTATGACCTGTGGTCAGATACAGTTCCGGGATATGAGGGACAGGAGACATGGAAAGAGAGCTATTATGCATGTTTCCGCGACACACGCGCTGTCGATGAGACCCTGACCCTGATGCACGACAACCCGAATCCGCGCTTCGATACGCTTGTCGCAGGATTCAATGTCGGTTCATTTGTCTGGAATTTCTGGGCCGGTGCGGCCACTGCCCAGGAGCAGTATGAGACTACAAAGAACGCCTGGCAGGCTCTCATAGATGATGCCAACAGATAATTCTGTTATGCGGCGGTTCTGATTCGCGCGGATGCGCATCCCCGGACGCTTGAGCCGGGGTATCGTTCATTTCCGCCGTATGCTTGACGGGCGGCGCCTCAGCTGGTGCCGCCCGTTTTTTTATGTCCAAAGTTGCAACGTATGTCTGTTTTCTATATAATTGGAACATCATGGCGGAACACGGAACAATAACTGCTGACAATCATGCCGCGCTCTGGCACGGCCGTTTTGAGGAGGGGCCGGATGCCCAGGCTGTGGCCTTCGAGACTTCGATTCATGTTGACGAGCGGATGGCCTTTGATGATATAAAAGGAAGCATGGCTCATGTGAATATGCTCGCACGTTCGGGAATAATAACTGCGGACGAGGCGGCGCAGATTTCGGAAGGACTTGTATCCATCCGGAAAGATCTTGAGGACGGATCCCTAAAAATAGACTATTCGGCTGAGGATATACATTCATTTATAGAGGCCGAGCTCACCGACAGAATCGGTGAGGCCGGAAAGAAGGTTCATACCGGACGGAGCCGCAACGATCAGATTGCGCTTGATGAGAGGCTTTATCTCCGGCGTTTCGTGCCGGAGCTCCGGAATTCGCTTCTCACCATGGTGGATATGCTTGCGTCCGTCGCCGAGAGACATACGTCGGATCTGATTCCGGGATTCACGCATACGCAGCATGCCCAACCGGTGACGCTTGCCCATCATCTCTGCGCCTGGGCGTGGCCCTTTGTCCGTGATTTCGGACGGCTCGGTGATGCGCTGGAAAGAATTTCGCTTTCTCCGATAGGAGCCTGCGCGTTGGCCGGAAGCGGACTTCCCCTTGACCGGAAATTTGAGGCCGGGGAACTGGGATTCTCCGGTGTTACCATGAATTCCCTTGACAGCGTGTCCGACAGGGACTACTGCATCGAGATTGTCTCTGCCCTTGCCCTGATTCAGATGCATCTTTCCCGCTGCTGCGAGGAGATAGTCCTGTGGTCCACGACAGAATTCTCATTCGTGGAGCTCAGCGAGCGCTGGTCCACCGGAAGCTCAATCATGCCGCAGAAGAAGAATCCCGATTTCGCGGAGCTTATCCGCGGCCGCACGGGAAAAGTGTACGGTGATCTTTTCGCCCTGCTGACAATGATGAAGGCGCTGCCCCTGGCCTACAACCGCGATATGCAGGAGGACAAGGAGAGCCTTTTTGACGCATGCGACACCGTCCTTTCATGCGTGAAGGTCTTTACCATGATGGTCTCATCGGCAGTTTGGAATACCGGCCGTATGGCTGATGCCTGCCGCGGCGGTTATCTCAATGCCACTGACGTCGCTGATTACCTTGTGTGCCGCGGAATGCCGTTCAGAACCGCGCATGGGGTTGCGGCGAAGACCGTGAGAATGGCGATTGAGCGTGGGTGCGCGCTGGAGGAACTTTCTCTTGATGATTTCAGGCGGTGCTCGCCGCTCTTTGACGATGACGTTTTCGCAAGGATAAAGCCCGAATTCTGTGTGGAGGCAAGAAAAACCGATGGCGGTCCGGCATCTGAGAAGGTCGCGGAGCAGATTTCCGCGCTCAGGAAATTCGTCTCGGAGTCAGAATGTTAATTTTTCCGTTTTATGCGGATTCTTATAGAGGTGGAAAATGAAGAAGATGTTTGTGGCGGCGGGAATTCTCGCCGCGGCTTTTGTTGTGTCCGTTGCCGGCTGTAAAAAGGCGGACAGGACTAAGGATAATTCCCTTGCGGAACTCAGGTCGCGCGGGAAATTCGTGCTCGGCCTTGACGATTCCTTTCCGCCGCTCGGATTCCGCGACGACAACAACAATATCGTGGGCTATGACATCGATCTTGCGAAAGAGGTGGCCGCAAGGCTCGGTGTTGAATTCGTCGCCCAGCCGATTGATTGGGGCGCAAAGGAGATGGAGCTCAACACCGGAAAAATCGACTGTATCTGGAACGGCTTCTCAATCACGGACGAGAGGAAGCAGGTTCTGGCATTCACGGAGCCTTATCTGAACAATGAGCAGGCTCTTGTCGTCCGCAAGGACAGCGGAATCAAAGAGCTTTCCGGAATGAAGGGAAAGACTGTCGGTCTGCAGAGCGGCTCAAGCGCACAGGATGCGGTCGAGGGCAACGCTGAATTCAGCTCCTCAATCGGAAATATGGTCATGTTCAAGGATAATCTTACCGCGATGAACGATCTTGATATCGGCGGCGTGGACGGAATTGTCATGGACAGCGTTGTCGCCAATTATTCCATAGCGCAGTCCGGGAAGCCTTTCGTGGTTGTTGACGAAGCTCTTTCAAGGGAAGCCTACGGAATAGCGTTCCGGAAAAATGACGTCAAGCTTCGTGATGAGGTCCAGCGGATTCTTGTCGCGATGCAGAATGACGGAACTGTCACAGCCATTTCTCAGAAATGGTTCGGACGTGATATTTCCGTGATCGGCAAATAACATAAGCGCGATGATTTCAGACAGATATGTCAAGATGCTTGCGGCGATGCTGAACGGTTCGCTCACGTCGCTGCAGGTGTTTTTTCTTACCCTGCTTTTTTCAGTTCCTCTGGCTCTTCCGGTGGCGGTTGGGCGTATGTCCCGCAACAGAATTCTTTCAGGTGCGGTGAATGTTTTTCTCCTTGTGATACGCGGAACTCCTCTGATGCTCCAGCTCCTTGTCGTCTATTTCGGGCCGGGAATATTTATCCGCTGGCTGATGTCGCTGGGGTACGACGTGTCGTTCAGGTGGAACCGTTTCGCCGCAGCCATAATTGCCCTTTCGGTCAACTATGCCGCCTATTTCGCGGAGATTTACCGCGGAGGAATAGAATCTGTTCCTGTGGGGCAGCATGAGGCGGCCAAGGTTCTGGGGTATACTCCATGCCAGACATTCTTTACGGTAATCCTTCCCCAGGTCGTGAAGAGGATTGTCCCCGCGATGGGAAATGAGGTCATAACTCTTGTGAAGGATACGGCTCTGGTGTCCGTTATCGGAGTCTCGGAGCTGCTTATGGTCGCGAAGGAACGGCAGAGCGCGATGTTCTCCTTTTTCCCCCTGTTCATAGCCGGAGTGTTTTATTTTGTCATGAACTGGGGAGTTTCATTTGTGTTCTCACGGATAGAGAAAAAGCTTTCATATTACAGTTGAGCCGTTGGAGACGTATCTCGGCGCTTGCGCCGGAAGGTGGTATGAATCCCGCCTCTGATATTATGGAGAGGGTTTTGTCCGTGCGTTTGGACAGGAATGTCCGTCAGAAAGACTCCGGAGTGTCTTATGGAAAAAACAGCCGCAGGCGAAGAGATTGTCTGTGTCTCTGGCATTAAAAAATCGTTCGGCGGAAATGAGATCCTGAAGGGAATCTCGTTTTCGGTCAGAAAAGGTGAGGTTCTGGGAATAATCGGCCCCAGCGGTTCGGGAAAATCAACGATTCTCCGCTGCATATCCCAGCTTGAGAGTGTGGACGGTGGAAGCATCTCCGTCTGCGGAGAATATCTTGTGAGGAACGGCGCTTATGCCGAAAAGCAGAAGCGCCATGAGATAATCCTGAGAAGCGGACTGGTTTTCCAGAATTTCAACCTGTTCCCGCATTTCTCCGTGCTGCGGAACATAACGGATCCTCAGGTCAGGGTGCTGGGACGCTCGAGGGATGAGGCCGAGGCGGTGGCGATGGAGCTGCTGAACAAGATGGGGCTTGTGACCAAGGCGCGCAGCTATCCGTGCGAGCTTTCCGGCGGTCAGCAGCAGCGCGTGTCGATCGCAAGGGCGCTTGCGCTCAGGCCGTCGGTCCTCCTTTTCGATGAGCCGACATCAGCGCTCGATCCGGAACTTACCGGTGAGATTCTTGCCGTAATAAAGGAGCTGGCTTCGGACCGGATGACGATGATAGTCGTAACCCACGAGATGGCATTCGCAAGGGACATCTCAAGCAAGATAATTTTTATGGACGGCGGAGTCATAGTCGAGCAGGGTGAGCCGCATGATGTCATAGACAGGCCGTCACAGGGAAGGACAAAGCTCTTTCTGTCCAGATTCAACAAGCAGTGACTGTCGTTGACTAAAGCAGTCCTATCTGTTATCATTGCCATTCAAAATATATGCGGAGCATTCCGCTGTGTTTGATAATTCGGAACCTGCATGGTTCCGTGGAGGTAAAAATGGTCAAGATCAGACTAAAAAGATTTGGTACACAGAAGCGTCCGTGTTACCGTGTGGTCGTCCAGGACTCACACAAACCGCGTGACGGAAGATGTATCGAGGAGCTCGGAATTTTTCAGCCGATAGCCGCTGAGGAGAATCAGGTTTCCATCGATATGGAGCGTGCCAAGTACTGGATCAGTGTCGGTGCCCAGCCTACTGAAATCGTCTCAAAACTGATGAACAGACAGTCTGCAAAACAGGCAAAGTAGTTTACAAAGGAACTGGTAATGGAAAAAGACCTGATTGAATACATCGCAAAATCATTGGTCGATGATCCGTCAGCCGTCTCTGTAAATGAAACTGAAGGCGAAAAGGGAATGGTGCTGCAGCTGAAAGTTGCGGATAACGATATAGGAAAAGTTATCGGCAAATACGGCCGTATAGCAAAGGCAATGCGTACTGTATTGAGCGCGTCTGCTGTAAAGGACGGTAAGCATTACAGCCTTGATATACTGGACTGACAGCTGATGGAGAAGGCACAACTGACAGTCGGGTTCATCCGCGGTCCGCATGGATGTTCGGGTGAATGTAAGGTAGAGAGTGCTTCCGGTGACTATGATCATATTCTCAGGCTGAAGGAAGTGACTTTGATGCATGGTGAGGAGAAGCGGGTTTTAAAAGTTGAATCCGTCCGTCCCGGTACAAACACCGTGTACATGAAATTTGCGGATATAGATTCCCCCGAGGAGATACGGAAGTATAACAGATGGGAGATTTCGGTTCCGCGCAGATATGCCCATCCCCTCAAAAAGGATGAATGGTACATCGAAGATTTGAAACGTTGTTCCCTTGTCTGGAACGGCGGACCGGCGGCGTCAGCCGCACCTGCTGAAAAAGTGGGGACAATCACAGACGTATTGGAAGGCGGAGCAGGTTACTTGCTTGAAGTTTCTCTCTCCGAGAGTTGCGGCTGTATCGGTGACGACATCAAATATTCCTCCGGCGGAAAGCTCCGTACGGTTCTTGTCCCTTTTTCCGGACAGCATATCGGAAAAGTTGATGTAAGAAACGGTACCGTCCAATTGATGCACCTCTGGATTCTGGAGTAAGTCCATGAAATTTACTGTGCTGACCTTATTTCCTGAAATCGTCAGGGCTTATTTTGAAAACTCAATCATGGCCAAGGCGGTTGAAAAGGGAATTATTGCCTACGATCTGGTGAACATCAGAGATTTTGCTCCTGATAAGCACCATACCTGTGATGACGGTACGT
Source organism: Treponema sp. UBA792 (assembly GCA_002296965.1). Taxonomy (GTDB): domain Bacteria; phylum Spirochaetota; class Spirochaetia; order Treponematales; family Treponemataceae; genus Treponema_D. The sequence continues at coordinate 91,554 of DBIW01000036.1, forward strand.
ATGGCGGCGGAGCCGGACAGCTTATGATGCCCGGACCGCTGGGAGGAGCTTTGGACAGCGTGGGGGCCATGCGGAAATGTGTCGTTTATATGACACCGAGCGGGAAACCCTTCACACAAAAAAAGGCTCTTGAGCTTAGCCGTATGGATGAGCTTGTCTTCATCTGCGGAAGATACGAAGGTATCGACCAGCGGATAATTGATTCTTATGTGGACATGGAGATTTCCATCGGGGATTATGTCATGTCCAGCGGTGAGATTGCGGCGACGGTCGTGATAGATACTGTCTATCGCCTTGTTGACGGAGTCATATCCGGGGAGTCACTTGAAGAGGAGAGCTATTGCGGCGGACTTCTTGAGTATCCGCAGTATACAAGACCTCCTGTGTACAAAGGTCTTGAGGTTCCGGATGTGCTTATGTCCGGAAACCACGAGGAAATCAGGAAGTGGCGGCTGAGGAAGAGCATAATGAAAACCATGGCGAACAGACCGGATATGATCTGTGCGGCCAGAATGTCAGGACTGCTTTCTTGCGAGGCTGAAAAAATGATTGAGGAAATAACAGAACAGGTCTGCATGAAGCGCCGTAAGAAGAGGCGCGGACACAGATCCGCTGGAGATTAGAATGGATCTTATTAAAACTATTGAGGAAACACAGAAACGCCCGGGTGCGCAGGGCTTCAATGTCGGCGACACTGTCAAGGTATACTTCAAGATTATTGAAGGAAAGACGGAGCGTATTCAGGTCTATGAGGGAATCGTAATCTGCAAGAAGAATGCAGGCGCCCGCCAGACTTTCACCGTTCGCAAGATTTCATACGGAATCGGAGTCGAGCGTGTATTCCCGTTCAATTCACCGAGAATCGTGAAGGTTGACATTGTACGTCCCGGAAAAGTCCGCCGCGCCAAACTTTATTATCTCCGTGACAAGATCGGAAAAGATGCCAAAGTCAAGACGCTTGTCGGCGGAAAGATCGCGGCTGAGATTGCGGCCCGCAATGCCCGTGCCGAGGCTGCCGCTGCCGCCACAGAGGCTCAGATTAAGGAAGAGCGCGCCGAGGCAGCAGCTGAGAAGTCCGCGGCGGCAAAGTGATTTTTACCGAAAGGACTTTTCATGAACGCTGACAGCGTGTCATTGAATGGAACCGCCCTCCATGATAATGCGGAAAACCGTGTTGCTCTGGGGGGCGGTTCTGTTATGGTCAGAATAGTCTCGGATGAAGGGAACGGCCGTTATACGGCTTTTGTCGGCGGAACCAGAATGACCGTGAGCTCGGAGCTGAAGTTTGCGGCGGGAACAGTTTTTTCCGGGAGCCTGTCATTCAGAAACGGGAAAATTATTGTCGTTCCTGTTTCTGGCGGCGGAAATCCTTCCAGGATGACAGTCATCCGGAGTCCGCTTCCTGACGTTTCGGACATATATGCGCCGGTGCCTGACGTCATGCTTTCGGCAGCAGCCTCAGCCGCCGGTCTTCCTGATACTGCGCTTTCTGTGTTTATAATGGCCGGACTTAGAAAATACGGGCTCGGGACGGAATCTGCCGCAAGGGTTTTCCGTATGGCCTCGCGTTTTCCCGGAATGGAGCTGAAGGCAGTCTCGGTTATGCTTCTGCTGCTTTCCGGCGGGATTCCTGTTTCAGAGGGAACAGTCGCCTCCGTCATGAGCCAGTTGTATCACAAGACGGAGGCTTGCTCCCGGCGGCTGTCCGGCGGTTCCGAAGAAGAAGCCTTCACGGGGATTGCGGAGGACTCGCTGACGGCGGTTGTAAAGGAATTCGCCGCATCGGTTTTCGGCGGCAGGCTTCCTAATCGGCCTGGAATTCTTACCGTCATGAACCATGCCGGAATACGCGAGAGATCCTGTCCGTCCTGCCGCCGGATATTGATTCCGTTCGAGCTTTCGGCGGCGGGAGACGTGAACGGTGTGCTTGCCGGCGGTTTTGTCGGAATCTCTTTTTCCGGAAACAGGATGGAGTCCCTTTCCGTGTCGGCGGAAACCGGCGGAAGAAAGTCATTTTTTCTGGTGAGATTTCTTTCATGCGGAAAAATATCCGTGCGTTTCAGGACGGAGGCTGAGGGTAAATCGCGCCGGGCCGGGCTTGCGGCGAAACTGAAGGAGCTTCTCGCTTCTGTATGCGCTGGCGCCGATGTGGCATGGGAGGACGGCGGAATTCCGGAGACCTGGGATTTCGGAGAATTCATCTCCGCGGGAGGTTTCGCATGAGCGGAAAAATCAGGACGGCCGTGGCGGTAAAATACCCGGAGTGGGCTGATGCTCCTTTCATAACTGCGGCCGGGCATGGCGAGCTTGCGGAGCAGATATTGGATGCCGCGGAGAAAGGCGGCGTCAGGGTCATTGAGAATGCGGATCTTGCGGATGTCCTGTCGGCGCAGGAAATCGGAGCGTATATACCTGAGGAGACATGGCTTGTGATGGCCAGAATATTCTGCTTCATACTTGAGGCGGAAGGCAGGGCATAGCGGTGGGCAGAAAGAAAACAGGGGAGGACGGGGAGCGGAGGGCTTCCGAGTACCTTGCCGGATGCGGATATGCGATTGTCGCACGGAACTGGCGGACAAGATACGGTGAGATTGATATAATAGCAAGTAAAGATGATGTTCTTGTTTTCGTGGAGGTCAAGACCCTTCCGAACGGCACCAGGGACATGCTCGTAAAGGAGCTGGGACCTGCCAAGCGCCGCAGAATTTTAAAAACGTCTAAATGTTTTCTGATAAATCATCGACAATATAATGACAGTTGCATCCGCTTTGATGTGATTGTCGTAGATATGCCGGATTTTCCTCCGGTATATCATATTGAAAATGCTTTTTCGGAGCCTTTATGATTTCTGGCATGACATCGGACATAAATTCAGCTTATGTGATTCAGGAGAGACAGGAGCAGCCTGCGTCCCGTATACTTGAGCTGAGAAAAAAAATACACAGCGAGGAATATATAAACAGCGCCATCCTGCGTATAGCCCAGGTCATAAGCCGGAAACTGGTCGAGACTCAGGATGAGCTTATCTTACGGGAATAGATTCCTCCGGCGGAGCATTTTATGGAAAAAGGCAGAAAGAACAGAAAATATTCGGGAAACTGGAAAAAGCAGAAGAACAATGAGTCCAGATTCCAAAAGCAGCATTCGGGCAGGCAGAGAGCATTCCGTTACAACAGCACCTTATATGAGAACCCGGAAGCCGAGAAGGAGAGGCTCAGGGCGATTCAGGAGCTCAAGTCAAGGAGTCTTGTGTGTCCGGTCTGCGGCGAGCCGCTTACGGATGTGGCCGGAGCGATGACGGACCGGGAAAGCGGCGCTCCCGCGCATTTTGACTGTATCATCAGAAAAATCGGCTCCGCGGAGAGTCTGGGCGATAACGAGAAGATTGCTTATATAGGCCAGGGACGTTTCGGAATCCTCTATTTTGAGAATCCGCGGGATCAGCGCCATTTCAAGATAAGAAAGATAATCGAATGGGAGCCGCGGGACGCACGCGGAGAATGGCGCGATGAGCTTAGCTCCCTCTACAGCCAGATCCGGTGAGCGGAATTCTTATAGACATCCTGTGCAGGGTTGTTGACAATTTCGGCGACATAGGAGTCGTGTTCCGTCTTTCCCGCGCCCTTCTTGCCTGCGGCGGCCGCGGATTTCCGTCCGTACGCATAAGGCTTGCGGTTGACGGGCTTGACTCCTTCGCCAAGATAAACGACAGGATAAATCCGGAGCTTGCCTTTCAGGAATGTGACGGAATGGCCGTATATGACTGGAACCGCGCGGATGTATGTTCGGCGGCGTTTTCTTCCGAATTTCCCTCGGTGATTCTTGAATGTTTCCAGTGCGGCCGTCCTGACTGGCTTGAGACCCTCCTTTTTGACAGGCCTCTTCCGCACGACGTGGATATAATAATGATAGACTATCTGACCGCCGAGGACTACGCCGGGACTTTCCATAAGCTTCCGTCAATAACAAGGAATTCCCATGTCAGAAAGGTGAATTTCATGCCGGGATTCACGGAGCTTACGGGCGGGCTTATAATAGAAGATACAGAACCTCAGGCAGCGGACGGAACCGGCGGAATCCTGTTTTTCTGCTATCCGGGAGAATGGAGGCCGCTTCTTGAGGGGCTTGCCTCCGCTGTCTCCTCCAGAATTCCGTTTTTTGCGGCGCCCGGAGCCGGATTCGCCTCTGTGGACAGCGCATTCAGGAGCTGCGGAGATGATGTCCGCGGAAAATTCGACTTTATTCCGCTTGAATTCATGAACCAGCAGGACTGGGACAGGCTTATGTACGGCTGCCGGATTCTGTTCGTCCGCGGCGAGGAGAGCCTGAGCCGCGCCTGCCTCAGCGGAATTCCGTTTGTCTGGCATGCGTATCCGCAGTCGGATGACTACCAGCTTGTGAAGGTTGAGGCGCTTCTGGGACGTATGCGGCCTTTCTTTGATGACGTGGCTTTTTCAGCGGTCAGGCGGCTGTGGCTCGGATTCAATTCTCCGTCGTCAGGAGCGGATCTGCGCCCGGCTGCTTCGGAATTCATTCGGCTTGAACCGCGTCTCCGTCCGTCATTCCGTGCGTTCTCACAAAAATTGCGAAAAAACGGAAACCTCGCGTCCAGCCTGATGACTTTTATTACGCAAAACATTATAATCTGCGGAAAATAACAGAAATTTTTTTAAGAATTCAGGGGTTATGATTATGCTGATGACTTCACAGTTAAAAGTTGGTACGGCGTTCATGTATGACGGAAATCCGCTCATCGTCCAGAAAATGCTCGGACAGCGTTCAGGCCGCGCCGGAATGGTTACAAATCTCCGCGTGAAGAATCTTGTTACGGATTCCACGATGGATCTCGGTGTTGATGCCGGAGAGAAATTCGACGAGGTTGATCTTGACGGTCACACGACGAAGCTCTCATATATTGACGGTGACACATACGTTTTTATGGATCAGGATACATACGAGCAGTTTGAGCTTCCCAAGTCGGATCTCGGCGACTATGCCGGATACATAACTCCGGAAGATGATCTTGAGGTCAGCCTAACTTTCTATGAGGGAAAGCCTGTCGGAATAGATCTTCCTGTACGCGTCGTCCGCACGGTCACATACTGCGAGCCGGGAGTGAAGGGCGACACGTCCGGAAAATCGCTCAAGCCGGCGACCCTTGACACCGGAATCGAGGTGAGGGTTCCTCTCTTCATCAACTCGGACGAGAAGGTCGTGATTGACACCCGTGACGGCTCGTTCATCGAACGCGCTAAATAGACATTCCGCAGGGATTTTCCCTGTAGAGAATTCATCCACTCCGGGAGTATTTTCCGGGGTGTTTTTTTTGTCCTCCTTGACTAAGCCTTTTTTTTTCAGGATTATATCACTGCTATGGAGAAAGAATTCATTACCCGCCGCTATCTGGAGACCCTTTCGTTTTCCGATCTGTCAAAACTTGCCGATGAGTATGGGGTTGAGGTTCCCGACAATCTGAACAGACGTTTCCTGATTGCCGAGATTCTGGAGCTGGCGGATGAGCCTGTTCTCTCCGATGATATGGTGATTTCGGAATACGAGGACAATGAGGAGGACGGGGCGCTTCCGGCCAATTACAGCGAGACGCAGGTCATCTGCGCGCTGCGCAACCCGGCCTGGATTTTTATCTTCTGGAACATAAGTCCGTCGGATCTGGCCGCGGCAGGCGGAGGCGATTCGCTTGTGCTTAGGATTCTTTTCTTTGATTCGGAGGATTCTTCGGCTGAGTCGGATTCTTTTGACGTCAAGGCGGCTGTGTCTCCTCAGGAGCAGTATGTGCTTGTTCCGCCCGGAAAGAAAATCGTCTGCGTGCAGCTCGGATCTGTTCAGAACCGTGAATTCCGCCTTCTGGCCGTCTCTTCTCCTGTCGGAATCCCTTGCGGCGCTGGATTCCTGAATGATGCCCGTCCCGGCGCCGAGCTTCCGTTTCCGGAGATAGCGCTGCTTTCCGGAATGGATGAGGCGATGAAATCCCGTTTTGTCAGTTACAGGCAGTCGTTTTCCTGAATCAGGAGTTTTAACCGGTATGTTGAAGAATCTTGCGGTAGTCGTGAAGGCCTCTCAGGTCTTTGTAAATTTTGATGGAGACAGGCTTTCTGGCGATGTTCCTGTCCGGAATGCGCTGTTCGAGACGGTCTCCGATGTGTATATTCCGCTTTTGAATATGTTCGACAGCCTGGAGCGGGACAATGTGCCTTTCCGGATCGCGCTTGTTCTTCCGCCGATTCTGTGCGCGGTTCTTGACAGCAGCGGTTTTCATAAGGAATTCGGCGAGTGGCTTGACCGCAGGATCGCGCTCGGCGGAAGGGAGCTTGAGCGGTGCGCAGGTGATTCAGCGGCCTCCGGAAGCATCTCAAGGACGGTCGCCGATGCCGTGCGCACTAAATCCGATTTTTTTGACAGGTATGAGAAGAGGCTTGTAAGAAAATTCTGCGAATATCAGCGGAAGGGATTCATAGAAATTCTTGCGACAGGCGGAACCGGAATTTTCGTTCCGCATTATTCCGGCATGGATGAGATTCTTTCCGCCGAGATAGAGACCGGCATTCACGCCTACAGGTCGAGTTTCGGAGAATTTCCGGACGGATTCTGGCTGCCGGAGGAGGGATATGTTCCCGGAGCGGAGAAGATAATCCGTTCCTATGGCTTCAACTATACGATTCTTGACTCCAGGGCATTCCTGTTCTCGGAGACTCCTGCCGCGGGAGGAATATTCCGGCCCGCCAGGACGGATAATTCACTCGTCGTCTTTGCCGATGATTTCACGCTCCGCGACGCCGTTTTCGGACAGAACGGATACTGTAAGGGTGATGTCTATATGGACTTGAACCGGGACATAGGATTCGAGCTTCCTGTGGAGCGGCTTTCACCTTTCCTTGACGGAAACGAGGCGAGATGTCCGTCAGGATTCTGCTACTGGAACCGGGGAAGGAATCCCTATGACGCCGGGGCCGCCCGCGAGCGGTGCGCGGAAGACGCGCGTCTGTTCCTTGACGGAATCTCAGGGAGACTTGAGCGTGCCGGTGAGCTTTTGCCCGGAAGCGACTTCGTCTCGCTTTCATTCTCGCTTGATGCGGACATGATCCGCCGTGAATGGCGCGAGGGCATCTGCTGGCTGGAGAATGTGCTCCGCTCGGCCTCTGATTTTTCATTGAACACCGCGCTGTTCAACGAGATGCTCGGCCGCCAGTTCGAGCTCCAGAAAATCCGCCCGTACTATTCATCGTCATCCGGTTACGGGGAGACTTTCCTGTCGGGGCGGAACAGCTGGATGCTCCGCTATACGCGCAAGGCCTGCGAGCGTATGACTGACCTTGCTGAAAGATTTCCGAAGGACTCCGGACTTAAGGCCAGGCTTCTGAACATAGGCGCAAAGGAGCTGCTGATAGCCCTCTCGTCGGATCTCGCGAGGATGCTGGACGAGGATATTTTTCCTGAGTATGCGCGCAGGAGGTTCGAGGAGTCCATAAAGGCGTTCACGGCCGTATTTGATGCGCTCGGATCAAATACGGTCAGCACTGAATGGCTTACACGGATAGAGACAAGGGACGCTGTTTTTCCCTGGATGAACTACAGGATTTTCAGCAGAAAAAGATAGTTCAGTCGAAATTCAGGCTTGAGCTTATCCGCCGGGCAAGCTCAAGCTGTCTTCTGGCGCTTCTTATTCCGTCTTCAGCCGGTTCATATCTTCCGTTCAGTTCGAGTATGCGGCTCCAGGATTCGATGGCGGCCTCCCACTCACCGGCCGCATAGAATTCAAGCCCCTTCCTGTAAAGGGATGCGGTCTCCCTCTCCGCGGCCGATTTTCCGCGGTCGCCCAGGAAAATTCTTGCGCATAAGCTGATTTTTCCGAGAGGATTTTTCTCCGCCGGAGCGAGCATGAATTCAGCCCATGCCCCGGCGTCCCGGAACCTGAATCCGCCCGATATGCTTACGTATGGGCTTCCGCCTGAAAAAAAGAATGCCGCGGAAATCCTTGAGCCGTCCGCCGGTTCCCAGAAAATTCCAGCTTCCACCTCCGGCGCGGCGGCATAATCCCATCCCTCGGCCACGGGAACTGTGAGCGCGGCGTTTATACCCGCCGTTCTGATGAACCTGTAGGAGAATTCCGCACTGAAGCGGGAAGGAGCCGCGGCGGCCCTTCTTTCTCCCGACGCCTTTCCGTATATGAGCGCGCCTATGTTCCTGGCCGTTATGCCGGCCGTCATGTTCGTCTGCCTGGAATTGTACATCTTGAGAAGATTGAATCTAGTCAGAAGCCCCGCGTCCGCCGAAATGCGGATGACAGTGCCGGAATCGTCCTGTCCGGTGCATGAGCCTTTCGCCGCGGACAGCGTGAGCCCCGCGGCGATTCCCCTGAAGTCATATCCGGACAGAAAGTTGAATGACGTGTTGAGCGCCGCCTCCGCTCCGGTCCCGTCTGTTCCCGGAGCGGCCGCCGGCGGATACAGATATGATGTCCGGACTCCGAATCCGAAATTTCCTATCCTGGACGTGTATTCTACGGTGTCCTCCTGGATTATGTCCGATATGCGCAGGCCGTCCGCTCCGAAGGCCGTATGCGATACGGACAGGATTGTCTGCTCCGCGACCGAAGTTTCCGCCGGATTGCGTTCCGGCAGGGGCATGCGCCTGAGGTCTGTGGTGCGGGTTTCTGCGTATGACCTGCCTGTCGTAAGAAAGACGGCCGCTATGCACAGAATCAGGAAATTTCCGGGTCTCATGGAACGGTATTATACACCAACATGGGCGGGAAATTCCGCCGCCGCGTAAAATTTTTCTCCGCTGTTCATAAAAGGGAACGTATGTGGTATAATCCGTACCGGCCGTCCAGATGAAAACAGATTTTCTCCTGATTTTTCCATTTATACTCGCCGTCTTCCCGTTCCGTCTTGAGGCGGCCGTGAATCCGTCTCCGGGAAAGGGAAATGCCGGTGTGTCCGCCGCGGATCCGCTTATCAGCCGGACAAGATATGACGATGCGCTGCGGGTTCTGGAGGAATGTCTTGAAGAGGATCCGGATACGTTCGATCAGGTGGTGAGCCGCGCGCGGCGTATTTTCAGGGCGAGGAATGAGTATGCGGATGAGGCTGACAGGCTGATAACTCTGATTCTTGAGGATCCGGACAATGACCGTGAGATATACGAGACGATTCTGCGCCTTGAGCGGTTCGAGCAGAGCCGTTCCGACAGCAGGCTGTGGTTCATATCGTCGCTAAAAAAATCCGCGGAATTCAATTATTTCCGCTCCGTGCTGGATGGAATTCTCGCCGAGTCGTCGCGTCTCGCCGCGGAGAGTGATTTTGCCGCGGCCGCCAGGACCGCAGCCGGCGGAATGTGGCTCTACCGGGACGCTTTCTTTGATGGCTGGAAGGACAGTCCGGAAATAACGGCCGCCGTGTCCTCCGCCGTCGGCAGAATAGAGTCCTGTGCCGAAAGATTCACGTCGCCGGAGTTCCTGCGCAGCCTTGATGGCTTCGCGGACGGATTTGTCCGTGCGGTTGAATCGGGCGCCGCCGGAGCATCTGCCTTTCTGGAGCGGAATTCCGCCCTGTCCGGAGGATGTTCCGCCGTAATTGACGGAATATCGGATGCGGCGGCTGAGCTTGAGGCGGTTCTTGCGGACATCAGGCTGAAAAGCGGAGACACATCGGACGCGTCGTTCATTCCGTTTGTTCTGCGGCTTGCAGGCTGCGGCGGCGAGTCCCCGTCTTCAGGGATTATTGGAGCGGTCGCCGGGCTGGAGGCCTCCGTCTTCGCGGAAATGGAGAATTCCGTAGTCTCCGCGATGGACAAAAAATGCTCCGCGATGCTGGCGGAGCTGCCCGCGCCGGGAGCAGATTCCGCCGCCGCGGCGCAGACAGTGAGGAGATATGTTCCTGAGATAAAGGGCTTTTCGGAACTGCTTTCGGGGCTTTATTCGATGGACGGCCGCCGCGGCGCAGAGAGGCTTCCGTGTGAATATATCTCCTCCCTTTCCGGCGCGCTGGATCTGACGGTATCCGCCGTGGCGGAGCTTGAGGAAGTCACGGCCCGTGCGGACTCCCTGAGCATGAGTTCCGCTGTGGACACAGGATTTACGGAAACGGCATCGTCGCTGGTCCGGAGAACCGCAGAAATTTCCGCCGCGGCTCCTGATTTTGATGTGGCCGCTGATTCACGGGCGGTTTACGGCGCGCTTGGAGAGAAGTATCTTCTCTGGCGGGATTATCTCAGAGGCGGAGCCGAATCCGGTGTCTCCGTTCTGCTCGGCAAATCCGCGGAAATATATGCGGCGACAATGCTTTCCGAGGCAGTGCGCCTTGAGGAAATGGCGGAATCATGCTCCGTGTACATGACAGGGCTGGATGCGCCTCTCGAAGATGGGAATTCTTCCGCTGTTCCGGAAAAACGGTCTGGTGCCGGAACTGGGTCTGGCTCCGGTCTGCTTTATTTCTATCCCGGCATCGCGTCGTCCGTCCTTGGTTCGATCATAGCAGGTGCTGAAGGCCGCATTTCAGAAGCCGGGGAATTCATAGGAAAAATGTCCGCCGCCGCAGGAGAAGCTTCTCCGGAATTCGGAGCAATAGTCTCGCTGTCGGAAAGGCTCGGAGCGCTGCGGGATTCCGCCTCGGACCTGAAATCCGCGGCCGACGGGAGAATGAGGCTGGCGGCCCTTGCCGAGAACGAGGCTGAATTAAGGATTTCCGAATCCGAGTCTGCCCTTGCGTCAGGAAATTTTTCCCTGGCGCGCAGAAAGCTTCAGGAGGCCATGTCGAAGTATGCCGAATCGCTGGAATTATGTGATGACGTAAAGATTCGGGAGTCATGTGACCGGAAGATGCGCGTCCTGGACCGCAGAATAACCGACGGCGAGAACGAGGTTGTGGTCGCCGATGTCCGCCGCCTAAAAAATCTTGCCATGGACAGCTATTTCGCCGGTCATTTTGAGGAGGCCGAGCGCTATCTGCTGCAGGCGGCGGAAAGATGGGCGGTGACGAACAGCGGCGAGAACGGCGAGATTTCGGACATGCTGGTTTACGTGCGGACTGCGGTCTCTATGAACACTGGCCGGGTTCTTTCTCCTGGTTCTCCGCTCTATCCTGAGATGTCGCAGCTTCTGAGTATCGCCGGTCTCTGCTACGAGTCAGGCTGCAGGAAACTGGACGGCGGCGACCTCCAGGGAGGATATGCGGATCTTGACCGCTCGCTTGCGCGCATAAGGGAGGTCAAGCTGGTGTATCCGCTGAACAGGGATGCCTCCGTTCTCGCTCTGAGAATAAGCCGGAGGCGGAATCCGGAGAAATTCCTCGCTGAATTCGGAGCTAAAGTTTCGTCCGCGGCGGAAATGTGCAGGAGCGGAGATGAGAGAATCAGACGGGAGGGATATGCCGATCTGCTTGACTGCCATGCGGTCTTTCCCGGTTATGCCGGACTTGAGGGGCTTTTGTACGATACGGAGGTGGCGCTCGGAATCAGGCGGGGAAGGACATCAGCCGGAGACATGAGAAAATCGGACGGGCTTGTCGCCGAGGCCGCAAGAATTTCAGGCGCGCCGGGAGCCGGCGGAGCTGATTTCAGGAATGCGCTCGAAAAACTCGACGCCGCCCTGTCGTTGAATCCTGACAATAATTCTGCTATTATCCTCAAGGACAGGATTTCCGTGAGGCTCGGCGGAACTTCCGGAGTCGTCCTTTCGGTGTCGGATGAGAGACTGTATCAGCAGGCCGTGATGAGGCTTCAGAACAATGACATTATCGGTGCCGACGCCATCGCCCTGCGGCTTCTTTCCGATCCAGGGAATTCAGGATCCGGAAAGCTGATTGAGCTGAAGAAAAAAATAGATGCAAGACTGTAGTGCTGTGCCGGGACGGTTCCTTTGTTCCCTCTGAACATGAATAAGAAAATATCCACTTTGCTTTTCGTATGCGCTGTCCTGTGCGGAACGGTCCGGGCCGCGTCCTTCTATTGGGAGCCGCCTTATGCCGCCGTTCCCGGCAACGCGGAATTTCCCCGTACGGTGCGGACTTCTGACGGCTCGTCATGGCTTTTCTGGCAGGAGACCGGAGACGGCGGAATATGGATTTCGGGGCGGAGATATTTTTCGCCGGATGAATATGCCGATTTTCCCCATATCGCAGGGCCGTTCATGTATTCCGGCGGAATTCCGGACATCTTTTCCGCCGCCGCCTCTCCTGACGGAACCGTTGCCGTGGCGGTGCTTTCTGCCGCCGATGAGGTGACGGTGGTCTCGTCGGAAAGAAGCTGCGGATTTGTGCCGCGCGTGCTTAAGATCAGCGGCAGCCCTGTCGCTCCGCGGATTTATGCGCAGTCGGACGGAAGGTTCAGGCTTTTTGTGTCCGTGAACAACGGGGGAATCTTCTCTATAAGATATGCGCTGTCCCCGGACGGACAGAAATGGACCGGATTCGCGGATTTCGCTCCGGCAGGACGGATGAGGAATCCTTTTGTCCCGTTTCTAGTCCCCTCGGAAAACGGTGATGCCGTCGCTTTTCAGGCTCAGACCGTCACGGCGGAAGGACGTCTGTCCTATCAGATTTTCTGTACGTTCAGTGGTCCGTCCGGAAACTGGTCCGAGCCGCTTCTTCTTACTTCCGGACGTTTTTCCGCCGGCGGAGCGGAGACAGACCTGTCGCTTACGCAGAACCAGCGCCCGTATCTTGTGAATTCAGGCGGACGTATGCTCATGGTATGGGAGAATTCGGGCGGTTCCGTCTCCGGAAGCTCGCTGTGGTGCGCCGAGGTGACCGGTTCCGGACTGAGGGCGGACACAGTGGAAAGAATATCATCCGGCGGAGATGCGTCCGGGGCCGCCGTGTTCGTCTGCGGCGGCAGGGAGTATGCGGTGTGGTCCGAGGGCGGCGGCGAGGAGTCCGTGAACGCAATGGAGCTTGCGTCCGGGAATTCGCTGGAGATTCCGTCCGTGCCGGGACGCAACAGGTTCGCCTCCCCGGTGGTTACGGACATTGACGGGAGGGAAATCCTGTCGTTCGTATGGCAGAACAGCTCCGGCGGAAAGAACTCAATCATAATGACGTCTCCGGATGTCTCCGCGCAGCCGCCGCAAGTCAGGGCCGTATCATATAAGGAAGGAATTCCGTCCGGTGAGGGAAAGGCGGAATTCGAGATCTCGTTTTCCGACGACGCTTCCGGAACCGCCGGATATTCCTGGTCCTGGACGCAGGATCCCGGTGTATCCGCGCCTGAGCGGCTGATGGCTTTTTCCGACAGACGCAGGCTTGTCCTTAAGGCCGGTTCGGACGGAAAATGGTTCCTGTCTGTGCGCACCGCGGACTATGCCGGAAACTGGTCCGAGCCGGCCGCCGCTGTTTATGAGCTTGACACTGTTCCTCCGTCGCCTCCTGAAATCTGTGAGCCCGACGCCGACATCCGGGGCTTCCTGTCGTCGAATTCGTTCTCCATGAGCTGGAATCCGTCTCCGGACGGCGATACCGCCGGATATTTCTATTCTCTTGAGCATATCGGGAAAATTCCGTCCGGCATCATGGGCGGACCTGATGATGAGGCCTGGACCGCGGACGCAATTTCAGCCCGCTATTCAGGAAAAGCGTCGCGGATGAGAGTCTCCGGGAAAGACAGCTTCACCGCGGCTTGCGCCACCGCGGAATTCAGGAACCGGCGGAACGGAGTATATGCCTTTGCGGTGGCGGCAGTGGACATGGCCGGAAACATCGGAATGCCGTCCGTGCGCATTGTCGTCCTGAACAAATTTGTTCCGTTCACCGCAATTTACGCCGCAAGGGAGATCCGCAGGCCGGGAACGGAGGCCGAGCTTGAGATTTCCGGAGAAGGCTTCCTGAGCGGCGGGCACGTGGAGAGCATTTTCTTCACAGGTGACCTGTCCGGTTACCGCGCCATGACGCTTGCTGACGGATTCTCCGTAGAGTCGGATACCAGAATAACGGGAGTAAGGACAGGAGCGCTTCTTGACAGCGGGACATACAGGGTCGGAATCGTACATTCCGGGCGCGGAACATATATCAGCGCTCCGCTTCTGGAGGCCGGACAGAACGGAACTGTGAAGATAACGGCGCCGTACAGGTTCGGCAGGAAGTATGTTTTCGCTGAGCGGCGCGTAGGGACCGCGGTAAAATTTCCGGCGGCCGCTTCGATGATATGCGCCGCCGCTGTCCTTGCGGTGCTGGCCGTATCCGCCGCCGTTTCGTTTGCAAGACGCAGGGCTGATTTCTCTGCGGCGCGGAACAGTCTTGCGGCGGGAATTATTTCTGAGAGGAGGAGCGGAATGGGCGGGCGCAGATCAAAGCTGAGAAACAAGCTTATTTTCCAGACAATGATTCTTGTCGGAATGACGGCGGTCATTGTGTCCTGGATGATAGGGACGGTGTTCACCGTGACGCAGGAGAAGACTCTTGCGGCCGGTCTCCAGAGCAAAATCAATGTTCTTATGGACAGTATCTGTCTGAGTGTCAGGAATTTTCTTCCTTCCGGCAACATACTTGAGCTGAGCCTTCTGACTCAGCAGGCCGATGCGATGGATGAGGTCATGGATATTACCATAACCGCCAGAAAAATGGGTTATGTACCGGGGGATGAGGATGCGGATCTTGGCTACATCTGGGCTTCAGGCCGTCCGGAGCTGCAGAATCTCATATCCGAGTACGGATACGGCCGGAGGAAACTGGACGACGGTGCCACCGCGGAAATTCTCGGAAGCATGTCCGTCCTGGAAAGCCATCTTGAGATGACGGAGAAGGAGGCTTCCGCGAGGATCGGTTCCCTTACGGAACGGGCCAGAGCTCTTGCGAGGTCATCCGGCGAGGGGGCGGTACGGGAGTTCAACGCCGTGTCCGCCGAGGCGCAGAAACTCAGCCGGGAGCTTGACGTGAGGCTTGGGGAGGCGGCGTTCAGGGCGGGCGGCTCATGGCCGTATTTTGACACCGGAAAAATCAACAGGGACAACACTGGCTATCTTTTCTACCGTCCTGTAGTGTTCAGGCAGGGGACGGACGGGAGCTATGTCCATGCGGTCGTGTTCGTGGAGATTTCGACCGGGCTTCTGGTGGAGGCCGTGCGGAAGGGACAGCTGAGAATAATCATGACGGGAACTCTTGTGGCGCTTGCCGCGGTTCTTGTGGGCGCCGCCGGAGCGTTCTCGGCCGCATCCCGTATCGTCAATCCGATCAGGAACATAGAGGAGCAGCTCCACGTGATTGAGCGCACAAAGGACAAGGAGAAGCTTAAGGACAGCATGATAAGCGCCGTGACGGACGATGAGATAGGTCATCTTGCCGATGTCGTCAATGAGCTTACACGGGAACTGGCCAGAGCCGCGGAGAACGAGCGGCTTCTGATGGACGGAAAAGTTGTCCAGCAGGCGTTCCTTCCGCTTGATACGACCCAGTCCGGAATAAAGCAGACGACCGCAAGATTCGATGACGGCCAGATAGAGTGCTTCGGGTATTATGAGGGCGCGTCCGGCGTGTCCGGCGACTATTTTGACTGGCGCAAGCTTGACTCGAGATGGTACGGAATAATCAAATGCGACGCGTCGGGGCATGGTGTTCCTGCCGCCATAATAATGACTGTCGTGGCGGTTCTTTTCAGGCGGTATTTCCGCAGCTGGTCATACGAGCGCAACGGGGTCGCGATAAATTCCCTTGTCGTCCAGATAAATGACTTCATCGCTACCCTCGGTGTCAGGGGAAAATTCGCCGCGATGATTGTATGTCTGCTGGACTCAAGGACAGGCGAGCTTTATATGTGCAATGCCGGAGACAATATCGTCCATATATATGACAGGAGCGCCGGAAAGCTCAGGACCGTCGGACTTTCTCCTGTTCCTGTGGTGGGCCCGTTCCTTTCGGCCGAGATTGAGCCTTCAGGCGGCTACCGTGTGGAGAAAACCGTTCTTGGCCACGGCGACTGCATTTTCCTGTACACGGACGGAATCGAGGAGTCGGTCAGAAAAATCAGGGATGCCGACGGACGGACTATAAAGACGGATGACGGGTATTTCCGTGAGAAGTCGGAGCAGCTCGGGCAGGCGAACCTGCGTGCGGTGATAGAGGCGGTGATGGACAGAAGGGCGTTCATTCTGAGAAAGGACAGGGCTGACGGCGGAGCTGAGTGCCTGGAATTTGATTTTTCGAATTGCGGAGGAACTGTCGGGGATGCCGTTATAGCTCTGGCCGCCGTAGAGAAGGTGTTCAGGATGCACAGCGGTCATTCATCGGGAAGCGGAGATAAAATCCGCGTGGACAGAAAGATAGATCTGTTCCTGAGGAAATGCTTCAAGGGTTACGGCGCTTGCTGCCGTCCCGCAGGCGATGTTCCGGATTCGCCGAACTATATCTATTACAGCGGAACGGCGGAGGATGAGCAGCTTGATGACCTGACCCTCCTTGCCGTCAGGCTGTCATGATATGGACTTCTGGTGTTTCCTGAATTATATTAGATGATGAACTGATAATCTGAGGAGGAAAATATGGATATTGACCGGAAACTTAGGGATATGCTTGAGAAGGGAGCTAAGGCGTCAAAGGCCGCATTCGAGAAGGCCGGAGATGCTGTTCAGGAATTCAGCGACAAGAGCGTTGTCCGGCTGGAGCGCAGGCAGCTTGAGAACCGCAGGGACACAAAATACACCGAGCTTGGCAGAGCCGTCGCCGCCTCCTTTATGGAGAAGGGACAGAATGTGTTCAAGTCTGACACGCAGGAAGGGCAGGCGTTCATGCAGGAGATACTTCCCCTGCTTGACGAGATTGCCGGTCTTGACCGTGCGATAAGCGGGAAGGACACCCGGCAGGAATAGCCTGCCTGTCATTCAAGGATTGTTATCTCCACGCGCCTGTTCGCCGCTTTTCCGCCAGCTGTTGCGTTGTCGGCGACGGGCCTGTGGCTTCCGCTTCCGTGGCAGATGAATTTGCCCTCCGGGATTCCGCGTGCGGCGAGGCTTCTTGCCGTAGCCTTTGCCCTTTCGAGCGACAGCCTCATCTCTCCCTTCTCGTTGCCTGTGGCGGCGGTATGGCCCTCCACCAGAAACATGGATTCAGGAGCCTCCATCAGTATGGAGGCAATCAGATCCAGCCTCTCATCCTCTCCGGGCAGAAGCTCGGCGCTGTCCGCCTTGAATTTCAGGTCGCTCATTGTCAGCCTGATTCCGGATTCGGTCTCGTCCACCTTTATTTCCGGCTTAGTGCCGTCCGCCTTTCCGTCCGGTCTGCCGGTTTCGGATTTGCCTTCCGCTGATTTCCGTCCCGCGGTTTCCGTTTCGTTTTTTCCGGCCGGTTCCGCCGCCGCAACCGCGCCTGCCCTGCTGATCGCGGGAATGAGCCTGCTTCTGTCGGTCGCCGGTGGATATTCCGTGAAAAGCGAGATTGTTCCCCTGTAGGTGATCTGCCTGCCTCCGCTGTAGAAGAATGTCTCGTCCACCGTGTCGCGCACGACCGCCGCATTTCCCGTCCTTCTGCTGACGTACATTGTCGCATTGTGGGAGCCGCTTGCCTTGGTGAGTTCCGGATCCCCTCCGAAGTCGATGTATGAGATTCCGTATCTGGTAGCCCATTTCGCCCTCAGAACGAGCATCTCCTCTCCGTTGAACAGCTCGTTTCCGATGTATGTGTATTCTATATACATCGGAATTCTGGTGAATCTGCCGTCTCCCAGCGGATCCACCGTCCGCTCAGCCTTTGACTGCCATCTGTCTCCGGGGCTTATGGCTTTTTCCGTGAAGGCCGGAAAGCTTCTGAAGGTCGGATAGCCGTGATCCTCCGTCATGACAAGGTTTCCGTCGGGGCTTATCCTGAACGCGGCCGGAACAGCCTCGTGTATGGAATCCCCGACTTTTCCGGAGTTCCGCCTTGTGTCCTGCGAGACATAGAAATTCCCTGTGTAGAAACGGTCTCCGCCCGTCCGTCCGTCGGGGCTCTCCGCCGGCGTTATGAATGAGCGGATCTCCCTGTTCACAAGTCCGGTGTATTTTCCGTTGTCATAGCGGCGCAGATCCGACCGCTCCACGAGCATGTATGTTCCGGTTCCGCTGTATCTTATTCTTGCCGGCTCATCGGCCTTCGCCGTTGCCGCCAGCAGAATTGCGGCCAGAACCGCAGGCCTGCATCTTTTCATAGGTGTCAGCCTACGTTTCCGTTTTTATATACTGATGCGGTCAGATATTTTCCGTCCGCCGTAAGCCGCTTTCCGTCAATCTCCACGAATCCGTCTCTTGTGCGGAGCGGCATTTCAAAGAATTTGTCCGGCTTCACGTAGCAGAGCTTCTCCTCCGGCGCTGAGAATCCCTCCGGCTCAAGGACCGTGCCCGGCTCGAACTGGGGCGCGAACAGGACCTCGCAGGTCTCATGATCTTCCGGCGTGTCGGGATCGGATGCCGCGAGGAGCATTCCGTTGCTTCTGACTCCGCGGAAATTCGCCGGCTTCAGGTTGTATACCAGGACGATGTTCTTTCCGAGCAGCTCCTCCGGCCTGTAGAACGGGACTATGGAGCTGACAATCTGTCTCGGCTCCTCTCCGTCTCCGGTGTCGAGGGTGAGTATGTACAGAAGCGAGCCGCCCGGATGCTGCTCCACCTTTATGATTTTAGAGACCTTAAGTATGACCTTCCTGCTGAATCTCTCCGCCACCGGCATCATGCCGCTGTCCTCTTCCATGGTTTCCTCCGTCAGATATATAAAGATGGAACAGAGGTTACCACAGATCAGGATCTTTGTAAATTTGACCGCACCCGCAATATTTTCCTAAACTCCCTTGTCCGTAACCCGATATTCATTATAAGAGGTGAAAAATGATTCGTGGCTGGTACATAGGCGCAAGCGGAATGAGTGCGCAGCAGAACAGGCTTGACGCGATCTCCAACAATCTTGCGAATGTTGATACTGCGGGATACAAGCGTGACGTGACGGCAAGCAAGTCTTTTCCGGAGCTTCTGCTGCGGCGTACATCCGCGGACGGAGTGTACCACATTCCGGACGGTTCCGCTGATGCGGCGCCGGTGATAGGAAAGCTGGGGCTCGGCGTCGAGACGAACGAGAATTTCACCGATTTTTCACAGGGTTCGTTCAAGATTACAAACACTAAGACCGATGTCGCTTTTTCCGGAAAGGGATTCTATGCGGTGCAGACGCCGGAAGGCGAGCGCTACACGAGGAACGGAAATTTCCATATAGGCAAGGAAGGGATTCTTGAGACCAAGGAAGGCTATCCTGTGCTAGGCGAGGACGGAATCATAACCCTTGAGAACGACCGCTTCATAGTAAACGAGGACGGAATCCTCTTCTCGGAGGATGACATGGGAGAGATAGCCAGATTCAAGGTTGTCCGTTTTGACAACGAGCGCTATCTGAAGAAGATGGGCGGCAGCATGTATTCAAGCAACGGCATATCCGGCCCGGCCCACATCGCCGAGGGAGCGGAACGCCCAAAATTCATGCAGGGCTATACGGAGACTTCCAATGTGAACGTCGTGAACGAGATGGTCCAGATGATTGAGGTGAACCGCGCGTATGAGGCGAACCAGAAGACAATCACAAGTCAGGATTCAATGATGGGCACGCTCTGGCAGAAAGTCGCCGTGATGAGCTGAATTTTATAGGAACAGGAATTCGGGAGCAAAGATTATGGTAAGAAGCCTTTGGACGGCGGCCACCGGAATGAACGGCCAGCAGTCAAACATAGACGCGATTTCAAACAATCTGTCAAACGTGAACACGACCGGCTACAAGCAGCAGCGTGTCGAATTTGAGGATCTTGTCTATCAGGATCTCAAGCTTGCCGGAACTCCGGCCACGGAGGATACGGTCACTCCTGTCGGAATACAGCAGGGAAGCGGTGTGAAGGTCGCCGCCACCCAGCGCATAATGAACCAGGGCTCTCTCCAGAACACCGGAGTCGATACTGATGTCGCTATTGTGGGAGAGGGCTTCTTCCGTGTCCAGAAATATGACGGAAGCTACGCCTATACACGGGACGGCTCGTTCAAGGTGGACAGCAACGGCCAGCTTGTGAATTCCAACGGACTTCGCGTCATGCCGGAGATAATTCTTCCTGAGGGATATGACGTGTCAAGCCTCACCATAACCCAGTCCGGCGTCGTGTCGGTGAAAGTGAACGGCGGAAACGATCCTGTGGAGGTCGGCCAGCTTGAGCTTTACCGTTTTCCGAATGCGGTCGGACTTCATGCGGAGGGCGACAACCTCTTCAAGGTGACGAATGCCAGCGGCGAGGCGATAGCGGGAATTCCCGGAAGCGAGGGAATGGGCGAGACCCGCCACAAATTTCTTGAGATGTCGAATGTTTCTGTCGTAAATGAGATGGTGCAGATGATAGTCGCCCAGCGCGCATACGAATTCAACAGCAAGGCGATCCAGACATCTGACAATATGCTTTCAACAGCCGTCAACCTCAAGCGCTGACGCATAGATACGGGGGAATGATATGAATGTCGGTCAGGTCAGTACGGTGTCATCGCTTACGGCAGGAAAAGGCGCGCTCTCATCAGCCAGGATGAGCGGCGAGGAGGCCAGATTCTCTGAGCTGCTTGACAGGCTCAGGCCGGATGACGGAAAATCCAGTCTTTCGTCGTCACAGATCGCGCGGAGCGGCCGTCTGAACGGAGAATACACGACGGGATTTGCCGGGACATTCACATCCGCATCCGACACGGATTCTCTTCCCAGGGGAGCCGCTGCGAACCAGTCAGGATCCTCCGGCAGGGACACAAGAATCGACAGGACCAGCGAGCTTTATGAGAAGGCCATGGAGCTTGAGAACTATTTCGTGAAGCAGATGCTGTCCTCAATGAGGAAAACCGTCATGCGCAGCGGAGAGAGCGACTTCGCGCGCGATACATACGAGGACATGCTTTATGATGAGTATGCCGCGGAGATGACCAAGAACGCCGGATTCGGTCTTGCCGATCAGATTTACATTCAACTTGCATAGACGGCGGTTACTGCGTAGAATGGAGGGACACAACTAAATCATTGCATCGAGGTTCCTCATCTATGAAAAAGAAGAATTCACTTTATTTCAAGCTGTTCGTCATAGCAGCAATAACCGCCGCCGTCACAGCGGCCGGCGTCTCAGCCTCACTCAAGGGAATAATAAGCCGGGGAATGGCCCTGATAAAGGTCGAGGACATAAACCGCAGCGCCGCGCAGATGCGCGAGAAAATCAACGCGGAGCAGACGGATCTGAAATACAGGGTCTCCCTGATTCAGCATGACATAAACTGGGACAACATAACTTCACCGTCAGCAATATCAGAAAGAATAAAGAACATACTCAGCGAATTCAGCCTTTATGCCGTCACCCTTGTTTCCAACGGCGGTGATGTGATCGCATATTCAGGACGCGGCGGTTCCGTCTCCGCGAATTCGGAGCGTGATATGTTCGCCTCGGCGGAATCCGGAAAAAACGATGTGACCATAACAATCAAGAACAACAGAATTCTGCTTACGGCGGCCGGAAAGCTTCCTGTGGCCGGCGGTTCCGTCATAATCATCCAGAAAGACCTTACGTCGGACTCATGGCTCTCCGGCTATGCCGATATTGTCGGCTGCGACATGAGCCTCTTCGTCAATGACATACGCATGGTCACGACAATCAAGAATTCGGAGGGTAAGACAAGCGTCGGGACAAAGCTGACGGACCGCAATATCATAGACACTGTATATAAAAATGGCAGTGTCTATGAGGGACAGGCGCTGATAAACGGAACAAAATACGTGTCCGTATACAGTCCGCTTTCCAGCGTGGACGGAAACGCGATGCTCTTTCTTGGTATGAATATGGATTTGGTGAATGCGTCGATGACGCGCATTTTCTCTCTGGCGCTTGTATGCTCGCTTTACACGATTTTCGAGATAGTCGTCATAATGATGATAGCCATCTCAAGGATAATGATGAAGCCTCTGAAAGGCGCGAACGCCGCGTTCGACAGTCTGAACGGAACCACGGGGCAGTCGGATCTGACGGTCCGTGTTGACGTGAGGAAAGAGGACGAGATAGGCCAGATGTGCTCCTCCGTGAACACGTTTGTGGAAACCCTGCAGGGACTGATGGCGGATGTCAATGCGGCCGGAGACTCGCTGGCGGAGATAGGCGAGAGCCTCGCGTCCACATCGCAGCAGTCGGCCAGCGCCGTATCGCAGATTATGGCGAACATCAGCAGCGTCAAGAATCAGGTCACAAAACAGAACGAGGCGCTCACCGAGGTTCAGCGGATACTTGAAGTAAGCGCCGAGAGCGTCTCCTCGCTTGACAGCCTGATCGAGGGGCAGTCGTCGGCCATAGTCGAGTCCTCCGCCTCAATTGAGGAGATGGTCGGAAATATAGCCTCCGTGTCGAATTCCGTCAGAAAGATGTCCGGTGAATTCAAGGAGCTGATGGACATAACAGGCTCCGCAAGCAGACGGCAGAACGATGTGGCGGAGCAGATCAACAACATGGCGCGCCAGTCCCAGCATCTGTCCGACGCCAACAATGTCATTTCACAGATAGCGTCGCAGACCAATCTCCTTGCGATGAACGCCGCGATTGAGGCGGCCCATGCGGGCGAGGCCGGAAAGGGATTCTCCGTCGTCGCCGATGAGATAAGGAAGCTTGCCGAGGACTCCTCAAAGCAGTCCAAGTCCATAAAGAACGAGCTTGCAGGAATCAGCCGCGTAATCTCCGATGTCGTGGACGCGTCCGCGCTTTCGGTAAAGGAATTCGGTCTTATCACCGCCAAGGTCGCATCTACGGACGGACTGGTTCAGGAGATTGACGGAGCCATGACGGAGCAGCATGAGGCCTCGCAGCAGGTTCTTGTCGCGCTGAAGGAGATAAATTCCGCCACGACCCAGGTCCAGACGACGGCAAAGGATATGGCCTCCGGAATAGACAAGGTCACCTCGTCCACTGACAATCTGGACATGATCGCGCGAACAGTCGAGGGAAGCATGGACGAGATGTCGGCCGGTGTCTCGGAGATAAATTCGTCCGCCCAGAATGTGTCCGACCTCGCGTCGGATTCCAGGGAGAACATCTCCACGCTGAAGAACGTGCTCGCAAAATTCAAGATAAAATAAAATCCTTCCATTCGCGGGACTGGCGGCGGTGATTGCAGAATCACGGTCTTTGCTGTATGCTCTGACCATGACTGAAAAATCATTGCCGGAGTCCCTGTCCGGAATTCATATCCATTTTGTCGGCATAAAGGGAACAGGAATGGCCGCCCTTGTCGAGATCTTCTTCCGGAACGGCGCCGTTATTACAGGAAGCGATGTCGCCGAGCGTTTCTATACCGATGAGATTCTTGAGGGGCTGGGAATAAAGCCCCTTCCTTTTTCTTCCGGCAACATAACGCCGGATGTCCAGTATGTCGTCTATTCGTCAGCATATAAGCCGGGCGTGAATCCCGATCTGACCGCGGCGGAGCGTATGGGAATTCCGTGCCTTCTGTACACTGAGGCTCTCGGCGCATACAGCCGTCTGTCCTGTTCCTGCGGAATCTGCGGCGTGCACGGAAAGACGAGCACCACGGGAATCGCGGGGTCCGTCCTTGAGAAGCTTGATCTTCCTGTTCAGGTTCTGGCCGGTTCCGTGATAAATTCTTTCGGCGGAAAATGCACATACACGTCCCCGTCGTTCTCCTCGTCCGGACGGAGATTTTTTGTGGCCGAGACGTGCGAGTACCAGAGGCACTTCATGTCATTCCATCCGCAAAAGATTGTCCTCACAAGCGTCGAGAGCGACCATCAGGACTTCTATCCGACATATAATGACATACGCGGCGCATTCGTGGACTATATCTGTCTTCTTCCGGAGGGCGGCGAGCTTATATTCTGCGCGGATGATCCTGGCGCCGCCGAGACCGCAGGAATAGTCCGGAATCTCCGTCCCGACATAAGGATGGTTCCTTACGGAGAAAAGGCCGCCGGCGATTTCCATATTGAATTCGGCGCAGCCGGTGACGGACGGCAGGAATTCTCGCTCGGCCTTACAGGAAAACTGGAGCTGCGGGTTCCCGGCGACCATGAGATCCGTGATGCCGCCGCGGCCGTGGCGCTTGTATGCAGAATCATATCGGAGACCGGACGCAATCCTGCTGATTTTATACCGGCTGTCAGGGCCGGACTCTCATCCTTCTCAGGCGGAAAGCGGCGGAGCGAGGTTGTGTTCCGCGGAAGGACGGATGGCGGAAATTCCGTGATTGTTCTGGATGACTACGGTCACCATCCGACCGCCATAAGGACAACCCTCTCAGGCTACAGGAAATTTTACCGCGGAAGAAAAATGATCGTGGACTTCATGTCACACACATATTCGAGGACGGAGGCGCTTCTGGATGAATTCGCGTCCTCCTTCTCTGATGCTGATGTCGTCGTCCTGCACAAAATATATGCCTCTGCGCGTGAGTTGCCCGGTGATTTCAGCGTGACCGGACGGACGCTGTTCGATTCCGTCAGGAAAAACCGCGGAAACGTGCATTACTTCGAGGAGCCGTGCGATGCTGAGGAATTCATTCTGTCCGAACTGAATGCGCCGCTTCCTCCTGAATATCCTGACGGCTGTCTTCTTGTGACGATGGGCGCCGGCGACAACTGGAAACTGGGGCGGCTGGTCTCATCTCATCTCGATCCTGTCGAGTGACGCGTCGAGCCATTTTTTTCCGGCGACGGGGTAGACTTCCGTGATTTTGAGGAATGTCCTGACCGCATCCGCATATCTTCCCGTGAAGTAATATGACTCGCCAAGATAGAACAGCGCGCGGTTCTGCACTTCCTCGGAGATTTTCGTTCCTGTAAGCTTCCTGAGCCCGGAGATCGCGCCGTCATAGTCCATTCCCGCGAATGTTCCGCGGAGTATGTTGAACAGCAGGAACGCGTCGCCGCCGTCAGGAGAGATCATGTCCTCCTCGAAAAAATAGGGCTGCATTTCCTGCGTCTTGCGTGGAATTCCGTGCGGCGCAAGTTCCATCGCGGCTCTGGCCGTGCTGTCGGAAATTCTGCTGTCCGTGCCGCTGTCAAGCTTTATTTTTGGAAGCGGCGTCTCCCTGAGCTCTCCGGCGGAATATATTTTTTCTTTTTCGGCCGCGGATTCCTCTCTTTGCGCCTGCGCGGAGCTGCGTGCCAGCCTCACCCCCCTCGCGGTTGAATTCATCGACATGAATATTGTCCTGTCTCCGGACGGTGTGCTTATCATGACCGCGTAGAAGTAGTCCCTGTAGTCGCTGACCGTGTCCGTCCAGCAGAACGTCTCGGCGGGAACCTCGGCTACTTTCTCCGAGGTCTCAAGAACGGCGGAATTCTTTATGGGAACGGTGTTCCTGTAGATGTATATGCATTCCGCTGTGTCCGGCATGTCATCCGGCAGTGTCCATAGGACGTTGATTTTTCTTCCGGCTCCGGGCCTGGCCGTTATGTCCCTGACGAACGGCGCGGAACCGGCCGCGCTGAGGCTCTGAAAAAGCATGGAGGCGGCGGCGACAGCCAGGAATTTTCCGTTTCTGATAATCATTCCTCAATAATATAGCCTTCCGTTCAGTTTGACAAGAATCGGTGTTTGATTTATTCTGTTGCATTATGTTGGAAGAAATCAAAATACCGGTTGAAGAGCTGAAAGAAGAAATCATGAATGTCTGGGGGCGTCTTTGACCCGGCCGCAATTGACAGATCGATAGCCGAGAAGGAGAGGCTGACCGAGGCTCCCGGATTCTGGGATGACCATGAGGCTGCTGAGAAGGTGATGTCGTCCATACGGAGACTAAAAGCCCGCGTGGAGCCGTGGCGTGATCTTATCGCCAGAATCGATGACATCGAGGCGATGTATGAGCTTGCCGAGGAGTCGGGAAACCAGGAGGATGAGGATGAGGTCCGCGGCATGTACGCAAAGGCAAGGGAGGATTTTGAGCGCCTTAATGTCCTGAACCTGCTGTCCGGAGAGGTTGACCAGAACGACGCGTTCCTTTCAATCCATTCCGGTGCCGGCGGCACGGAAGCCTGCGACTGGACCTATATGCTTAGCCGTATGTACATAAGATGGGCGGAGAGGCACGGGTTCAAGGTCGAGGTCGTGGATCAGCTTGAGGCCGAGGGCGGTCTCAAGTCGGTGACCCTGCAGATTTCCGGTGATTATGTGTACGGATATCTGAAGGGAGAGGCGGGAATCCACCGTCTTGTCAGGATAAGTCCTTTTGACGCCAATGCGAGGCGGCATACATCGTTCGCGTCCGTATATGTGTTTCCTGTCCTTGACGACAATATTGATGTGGAGGTAAGGCCTGAGGATCTGCGTGTCGACACGTACCGCGCCGGCGGAAAGGGCGGCCAGCATGTCAACAAGACTGATTCTGCGGTCAGATTCACACATATTCCTACGGGAATTGTCGTCGCCTGCCAGAGCGAGCGCAGTCAGCTGATGAACAGACAGACCTGTATGAGTATGCTCAAGGCCAAGCTTTACGAGTACTACCGCGAGCAGCGCGAGAAGGAGAATTCGAAGTTCGCCGCGGAGAAGAAGGACATTTCATTCGGAAGCCAGATACGTTCCTATGTGTTCTGTCCGTACACGATGGTCAAGGATCACAGGACAAAATATTCCGTGGGCAATATCCAGAATGTAATGGACGGAGAGCTTGATGACTTTATAAACGCATATCTTGTCGCGAAATGGAAGGGACTGCCGGTGGACAGTTCCTCCGATGATGAAGGGGAAGTGTAAGCTGAGACGTTCCTTCTTTTTTTCCGCGTTTCTGCTGTCCTTCTCCGTGTTTTCCGCGGCCGCCGCGGAACTGCCGGAATGGACTGTCGCCGCCGAGAAATTCACCTGGACCGGTGCCCGGAAGCCGGATCCGGTCAGGGAGGCGGTCGCATCTATGCTTCCGTCCGAGATTCTTGGACGGCTGGGGACAGCCTCGGTCCGTTCCGTCATGCTGGACGAGGAGCTTGAGAGAAAGCTGTATGAGCTCAGAAACGAGCGTGTCTCGCTTTTACTTCAGTTCTCAAGTGCCGTCAGGAAAAGGGATGCGGCTGTTCTAGGCGACAGCTCTCCGGGAGTCCTCAGGACTGAAATTTCAGAGGCCGAGAAATCCGCCGCGGAGATACGCAAAAAGATAGATGCGAATATCGCGGCGCAGAAGCAGGCAGAGTCGGATGCCGCCAGAAAAGCTGCCTCCTCCGGACATGCGTCCTTTCTGCGCGGCTTTTTCCTGTCCGAGGATACAGCCGTTCAGACGGAGAGGATTGCCCTCTACAAAGGGGACGCATCCGTGCTTTACACGCCTCCTTCTGGTTCCGGACATCTTGACCGGGAATATGAGAAGGCCGCAGTCTCATCTGGAATCAGAGGTGTGATTGCCGGAAAAATCACATCCTACGGGGACTATGTTTCCGCCACGGCAGAACTGTATCTTTATCCGGGCGCGAGGCTGGCCGGCTCCGCGGTAGAAGTCGGCTCCTCAGGTGAATATGATTTTATAGCCTCCGGACTTGCGCGTCAGCTTGCCCCGATGCTTTCGAATTCGATTCCTTCCGTGATGAGGATCTCCGTGTCGCCGGAGGAAATCAGGAGCCGGGTGTCGATGTATCTTGATGATGTCTTTTATGCCGCCGTTCCTGATGAGATTTCCGTCGCTTCCGGCGTGCATCAGATTCA
The DNA here is from genome assembly GCA_002296965.1 of Treponema sp. UBA792. Lineage (GTDB taxonomy): Bacteria > Spirochaetota > Spirochaetia > Treponematales > Treponemataceae > Treponema_D. The sequence continues at coordinate 119,202 of DBIW01000036.1, forward strand.
GTTCCGGGCGGACGGATATGAGACTGCAGGAACGTCATTGTTTCTGGCCGGAAACGAGGCATATTCAGTTTCTGTCACCATGAGGGAGCTTTCTGACGGAATTCTCAGGCTTGGCGTCAGGGGAAATCCTGCCGGAACAGTTTATTCCGGAGTCGTTCCTGTCGGGATAATCGGGGAGAATTCCCCCCCGGCCGTAATCGCCGTTAACGGAAAGCCTGTTCTCGGTGAATTCATAGACAGTACCGGCGAGGGCGCATTCTACTATATTCCGCGGAAGCTTGCCGCCGGTGGAAATGTCCTTGAGGTGAACGCAAGGGCTTTTGACAGAAGCTCATATATAGAAAAGCGCCGCAGGTGGATGTATGCCGCATACAGTTCCCTTGTCACATCGCTTGTGCCGTCGTTCGCGGCCTACGGCCTGTACACGAATTTCGCGGCCCAGGCGAGCGTTACCGGAGACATGGCTCCGGCCGAGAGGCTGCGGTATGCGTCCGTCGCGGCGGCCGCCGTATCCGTAGGATGCGGGCTTTTTTTTGTCTATGAGCTGGTGCGGTATTTCGTCGCGGCGAATTCCGTGCTTCCCGCAACGGCCCGCCCGTCAGGAAGACCTGAGCTTTACGGTGATTTTCCTGCGGTGTCTCCGGATTCCTCCGCTGACGATGTTGCGGCTGCGGACTCCGGGAAATGAGCCGGCGGAGGTTCCTGCCTGCGGACACGAATTACTTTGTTTGGAGATAAGATGAAAAAATCGTTTGGCGAGATGCTGAGATCCCTTTTCTCAGGAAAAAAAAGCGGGGACGGGGATTTCTTTGACGGACTTACGGATATTCTTGTCGAGGGCGACATAGGCGCCGCCTGCGCATACAGGATTGTGGATGAGCTTGAGGATACCTGTTCAAGGAACAGGATAAGGGATGAGAAGGAGATAACGTCCGTCCTCCGGACAATCCTCCTGAAAAGCCTGCGCTCCGTTGAGCTTGAGCCTGAGGCGGACCGCCGCAATATATGGATGGTTCTCGGTGTGAATGGTGTCGGAAAGACCACTACGGCCGCAAAGCTGGCGGCATGGTACAAGAAGCGCGGAGTCGGGAATATCGTTCTTGCTTCGGCGGACACGTTCCGTGCGGCGGCGATAGAGCAGCTCGCGCTGCACGGAGAACGGACAGGTGTCCGCGTGGTCAGCCATCAGCACGGCTCTGATCCCTCGGCGGTCGTGTTTGATGCGGCTGAAGCTGTCGCCGCAAGGGGACCTGGACTTGTCATCGCGGACACGGCCGGAAGGCTTCACAACAAGGAGAATCTTGTCCGCGAGCTGCAGAAAATTGACAGGATCTGCCGCTCGAAAGCCGATGACGGATGCTACCGCAAGATAATCGTGATAGATGCGACAACCGGACAGAACGCCGTGAGGCAGGTCGAGGTGTTCAATGATTCTGTCGGTGTTGATGCTGTCATCCTTACGAAATATGATTCAACCGCAAGAGGCGGAGCCGCCGTAACAATCGGACGCGAATTCGGTATTCCTGTCGCTTTTGTCTGTACCGGCGAAAAATACGGTGACATGGAGCTTTTTTCTCCGGAGAAATATGTGGACGATTTTCTCGGAAACGCCTGATGAGTCCGGAGGCCGCAAGATTGGATGCCGGAAGAAAGTCCTTATGCCGCAGAATTCTCCTGATGCGCGCGGCGATACCGCTGGCGCTTGCCGGGCTGCTCGCCTCGTGCGGCAGCAGGAAGGCCGCCGTGTCTTCCGGCGATGCCTATGATTTTATGTTCGGTCTGTACCGTTATGCCGAGACCGGAAGAACCGATATTCCCTTTCCCGACAGGTTCTTCTTTCCGGAGGATGCCGTGCTGTTGTGGGGACGGAGCCGTCCTGAGAACGGAACCATAATGACCTTCGCTGAACGGCTGAATCCGTCCGTCGCCGGAATTTCCTGGCTTGACGGACTTTACGTTCCTGATGCGGACAGCGCGGCCTGGGTTGACTCCTCCGTAAATTTCCAGGAGGAAGCGCTGAAAGCCGGCGAGATAATCACGGAGATGGAGAAATCACTTGAGATCACGCCGCCGTTTTCCGGGACTGGCGCGGACGATGCTTTTTCCGGAGAGAATCCGGTTTCTCCGGAGGAGCGTTTTATGGCCTCGACAATGAGGCTAGCCCTGATGCGCTTCGGCGGCGAGGTTTTCGTTCCTTCGGGAAATTCGGATTTTCCAGAGCTGATTCAGTATCATGACGGAAACGCGGTGCGGACTTTTTCGGACGCGCTTTTCAGGACGCTGAGAAGGGAATACTGGAAGATAGATGACTTTGTGTCCGGCCATGCCGTGCGTACCGACACGTTCACTTATACCGGTGACAGCGCCGTTCCTGCCTCCGCTGAGGTCACCGCTGACGGAGGCAGGGTAGTCACGGAATTTTCCGGCGGACTTCCGGTGCATGTTTCGGTATATGAGCCGGTCCCATCCGCTGACGGCGGGGCCGAGGACGGCGAATTTCTAGCCCGTGAGTCATTCCGCTCATATACGGCGGACGGAAAGCTTGAGTCCGAGACCGTCGTTTCCCGCGGATATGGTCCGGACGGAGAGGAGGGCGTTTCTGAAAGGACCGAGCGGTTCATTCATGGCGCGGACGGTTCAGCCCCGGACTATGAGTATTATGAGGACGGAATTCTGCGGATGCGGACCGTCCGTTCTAAGGACGGAAGCTATGCGTCCGAGGTGTTCTTTGACGGCGGGAATTCCGTTACGGCATATTACGAGCAGGGCAGGAAGGTGAGGGATGTGTACAAGTCGGGCGGAGAAATCCGCAGGGTCAGGGAATATGAATAGAAGGAAAAGCCTGTTCTCCAGGATAAGATGGATTTCCGCGGTGGCGGCGAGATTCGCCCATGTGGACAGGAGCGGCCGCTCCGCCGTGACGTCATTCCTCGCCACGCTCGGCGTGTGCTGCGGAGTGATGACTCTTGTTACGGTCATGAGCGTCATGAACGGTTTCCAGATGAGCTTCATCGACTCGATACTTGAAATCTCGTCATATCATCTGCGTGTTTCCGGAATTCCGGATGCCATGTCCGACAGGTTCCGCCGGGCTGCGGTCTCAGAAAAGGGGGTCGTCTCGGTGAGCCGCTTCCGTGAGGCGCAGACCCTCATGACAGGGAGGAACGGGCGCGAGAGCGCCGCGGTGATAAGGGCTGTCGAGCCTTCCGTCATGGAAAGCGATGACGGTTTCCGCCGGGAGCTTGAGATTGTCTCAGGCTCCTTTGACCTTTCATCGGATGATTCCGTCGTCCTCGGATCCTATCTGGCGCGCAGGCTCGGCGTACGCACGGGCGACAGGGTGAACCTGCTTGTAATGAGCGGAGGCGCGGACGTCAATCTCCTGTCGGCGGACAGAATTCTTACCGTGACGGGGCTGTTCACGTCCGGATATTCCGAGATAAACGGTTCCTATGCGTTTATCAGCCTTGAATCCGCCAAAAAGTATTTTGGAGCGTCGTCCGGGACGGTCTGGGGAATCAAGCTCAGGAATTCGTCCGACGATGCCTATGCGGTCTCCTGTTTCCGCCGTGATTTTCCGGATGCCGATGTAAGCTCCTGGAGGGACTACAACAAGAGCTTTTTCGGCGCGCTCAGAATCGAGAAGAATATGCTGATGCTGCTGGTCGCCCTGATTTTCATCGTTGTCGGAATAAACATATACAACGGAACCAGAAGGCTCGTGTTCGAGCGCAGGACGGACATAGCCGTGTTCTCCGCCATAGGAGCAGGCGCCTCCGAGATAAAATCCATATTCCTGATGCGCGGCTTTATGACGGGCGCGGCGGGCTCGGTTTCAGGCGCAGTCCTAGGACTTCTTGTCAGCGTGAACACGCAGTTCCTTTTCGGTGCGCTCTCCTCGGTGATGTATCATTTCCAGTGTTTTTTCGCGGCGCTGTTTTCTCCGGACTCGCTGATTTATATACAGGAGAATATGACTTACGGTGTATATGCGGACATCCCGGCCAGAATTTTCTTTCCGGAGGTGCTTCTGACGGCGTGCTTCGGACTTGCCGCCCCTGTGCTGGCGTCCTGGGCGGCCGGACGGAATGTCCTTGAGATGACACCGGCGGAGGTGCTTCACGATGAGTGACATAATAACGGTAAGGAGCCTTGAGAAGACATACGTCTCGGCAGGCGAGAAGCTTACTGTCCTCAGGAATCTGGATCTTGATGTGGCGGAAGGCTCAAGGATTGTGATAACCGGAGAGAGCGGCTGCGGAAAGAGCACTCTCCTGAACATAATAGGAGGAATCGACCGCGCCACGTCAGGGTCGGTAGCTGCCGGCGGATGGGACGTCACTTCCCTTGACGAGGACTCCCTTGCCGGATACCGCTCCGTTTTTCTCGGATTCATATTCCAGTTCCATTATCTGCTGAAGGATTTCTCCGCGCTGGAGAATGTCTGTATGCCGGCCAGAATCGCCGGAATTCCTGAGAGGGAGGCGGCGGAGCGGGCGGCCGTTCTCCTTGAGGATGTGGGCGTGTATGCGAGAAGGGATCACCTTCCGTCCCAGCTGAGCGGAGGCGAGAGGCAGCGTGTCGCGGTCGCCAGAGCCCTTGTGAACAGCCCGTCGCTCATTCTGGCCGACGAGCCTACCGGAAACCTCGATCCCGCAAACGCGGACATGATAGGAGATCTTCTTTTCTCGATGGTTGACAGATACAGGAAGACGCTGCTCCTTGTTACGCACGACAGGCGGCTTGCCGCGAAGGGAGGAATCCGTCTCACCATATCTGACGGAAGGCTTGTCCGGGAGGCGGACAGATGACGTTCATGTCCTCGGTGATGTTCGCGCGGAGCCTGATTTTCCCTAAGTCTGACAGGAATTCCTCCGCGCGCCGAAGCCTCTTCGGCGCGCTTGTATGCATAGGCCTGAGCCTTGTCCCGCTTGTCGTCGTCATGACCGTGACTGACGGAATGATCGGCGGAATGACTGAGCGGATTATAGGTCTCTCGTCCGGACATCTCCAGGCCTATGTCAGAAGAGGATGCGTCCATGTGGGGACCCCTGACAGCTTCAGGCGTTTTGCGGACGGTTTCACCGTTACGGACGGAATCATCTCCGCCTATCCGGAGATAGACCTGAGCGCGCTGGCGGCCGGAAAGGATGTCAGAACCGGGGCGCAGATACGGGCGGTTGTTCCCGAAATTTTCTCGGCGAACGGGGATTTCAGGAGGCTGTTCACGGTGACGGCAGGTTCCGTTGATGCTTTTCCAGGCGGCGGGACGGAGCGGACGGCCGTAATCGGACAGAAGATGGCCGAGAGCCTTTCCCTGTCGCCCGGCGACACGTTCAGGATAATAACTACAAGGAATTCCGGCGGCCGGATTGCTCCGAGGCTTTCTTCGTTCAAGGTCGCGGCCGTCGTCTCTTCCGGCTATCAGGAGCTTGACGAGCTGTGGATTTTCGTCCCGCTCGGCGCCGCATATTCGTCGCTTGCGCTTGATTCCGCGGAATTCACCGTCATGCTGGGTACTGCCGATGCCTTCTCTCCGGAGCTTTCGCGGATAAGGGATGACGCCGCGGAATACGCTGGAAATTTCGCGAACATTTACAGATGGGACGAGGTTCACCGCTCCGAATTCGAGAATTTCTCGTCGACGAGGGTGATGCTGGTCTTTGTAATGATCCTGATTGTGCTTGTCGCTTCGGTGAACGTATCCTCCGCCGTGGTGATGCTCGTGATGGAGCGGCGCCGCGAGATCGCCGTCCTCAAGAGCATAGGCGGAACCCCGTCCGGAATAACGCTTTCCTTTATCCTTGCGGGAACAGCCTGCGGCCTTGGCGGTGTGGCCGCGGGAATTCCTGCCGGACTTCTTTGCGCGGTGAACATAAACACGCTTGTCTCCCTTACGGAACGCCTCGTGAATTCCGCCGCCGGCGTGCTGAGGCTTCTTTCCGGCGGCTCGTGGTCCCCGGATGTGATAAGGCTGATGGATCCAGCGTATTATCTTGCGGAAATTCCCGTCGTCGTCTCCCCGTCCCGGATAATGCTGATTGCGGTGCTGACGCTGTTCCTGTCGTTCGCGGCATCGGTCCTTCCCTCGGTAAAGGCAGGAAGGGAGAAGCCTATTGACATCCTTCGGAAAAGCTGAGATGGACGGCGCCGGGGTCTCAGGACTGGACGTTTCTTTCGGAAACCGGGTCATATTCAGGAATTTCAGCATCAGCTTCGCTCCGGGAACCGTGACCGGCCTTTCCGCGCCGTCCGGATCCGGCAAGACAACGCTGCTGAACCATATCGCCGCGGCCTGCAGTTCCGTCTCTTATTCATTTCAGGAGCCGCGGCTGATAAGCCGGGCGACGGTCCTTGAGAATGTGATGATTCCGCTTGTGAACGTCATGGACAGGAGAAGCGCAATGCGCAGGGCGGAGCGGTATGCAAGCCTGATGGGGCTGGAAAAAGTCGGGAGCCGGCGGCCTGACAGCCTGAGCGGAGGCGAGAGGCAGCGTGTGTCGCTTGCGCGGGCGTTCGCCTTCCCCTCGCGGATTCTGCTGCTTGACGAGCCGTTCCAGTCGCAGGATGCGGACACAAGAAATGTGCTCATCCGTTCCATCCGCGCGCTGCTTGCGGAGGACCGCCGGACTGTTGTGCTTGTCTCCCACAGCCTCGAGGAGCTGCGGTGCCTGTGCACAAGGATAGTCACGCTTGGAGGCTCGCCGCTTTCTGTCATCGGCGATTCCCTGCGGCTTGAGGAAGTGAATTCTGGAACCTGTCCATGCGGCGGTTCAGTTCATTGTAAATAATGGCGGAATCAACTATAATCAGGCGAGGATAAATTTATGATAAAAGAATTTCTTGAGTACAAGACGGTGCGCAACAATGCACTTAAGGTCGCGCACAGAATTTACAGCGACGGTTTCATTCCTGACGTGATCTATTCATCACTGCGCGGCGGCGCGTATATGGCCAACGTGATCAGCGAATATTTCAAGATTCTGAGCGCGAAGGAGAAATTCCATCCGGTCCTGTATGCCGGCGTGGTCGCCCGCTCTTATTCCGACATAGCGAAGCACACCAGGGTTTTCATCGACGGATGGACATATCCTCCGGAGAATCTGCGTCCAGGCGACAAGATTCTCCTTGTGGACGATATCTTCGATTCGGGGCGCACGATAAACTGTCTTGTGGAGACTCTCATGGACAGCCGCGGAATCCCCAGGGAAGACATAAAGGTCGTAGTCCATGACTACAAGTATTTCACATATTACGAGAGTCAGCTTCCTGTGCAGCCGGATTACTGGTGCCGGAAATTCGAGATAAGCGGACCGGAGGAGAACAGGTGGATCCATTACATGAGCCACGAGCTTGTCGGGCTTACCGGTGCGGAGCTGGAGAAATACTACTATGACGATGACCCCGCTCTCAGGGATATACTCTCCCCTTATTTAGGTGATAAATGAGTCTCAGAAGAAGAATTCTGCCGGTGCTGGCGGCGTTTTCCGTGATCTCCGCGCTCTTCTCCGCGGAGCCGGTTCTGCTGAGTCCGGTTCCGGGCGAGTGGTCCAATCCGCAGATGCTTGTGATTGACGGTGACGACAGCAGCTTCTATACATACTCCACTAACGGCTCCGATCCGCTTGTGTCGGGATTCGCCTATGACGGTCCCGTCCTTCTTGCTGCTGAGGGCGATGTCGTGCTGCGTGTCGCCAAATTTGAGGACGGAAGGACTTGGGAGACAGAAGTCCGCTACAGCGTTGTTCCGGACGGCGGAAAGGAGCCTTATTCCGGGTTCATCGGGTCGTTCTCCGGCAGCGGAATGATGAGCTACACTGCGGGAACGGAATTCAGCTTTCCTGAGCCGCTTGAATACAGCTTCGGCATGCCGCCTGACTCGTTTGTCTCCGGCGGCACGGTCTCATGTTCTGAGAAGAACATGATCTCACGCTATGTCCCGTGCACCGTTCTCGACAGGAATTCCGGCAGGAGATGGCGTTTCATGATAAGCATGATTCCCCGTGAGGCCGGCGTCTACACGAGGAGATCCGTGCCTTTTACGGTGACTGACTGGAATCTGGTCACGTTCACAGATCCCGGACTGATATACAGGATAGATTCCGGCTACTGGCAGCAGCCGGATGCTCCGGTCGTCCTGGACAGGACATCCAGCCACATGGTCTCATGGCAGAGCGTGGCATACGAGCCCGGAAATCCGGTGGAATTCTTCGTCCTTCCTCCCAAGCCTTCCGTAAAAGGGAAGCCGATGGAGGGAGGAGGCACTCTGTTCACCATTGACGGTGATGACTCTTATATGATGCGGACCGCCGGGGCAGGCGGCGACAGCGGGCTTTACAAGGAGATAGGCGCGGACACCTTTTACGGCGACAGGACCGAGGGCGAGTTCAGGCTTGAGCTCTGCGTGAATTCCGTTCCTCAGGGGACGGTGACGGTTCCTTATTCAGTTGACAAGAGGCCTCCGCCTGCGCCTGGTATCGTTTCGGATGCCAAGTCGTTCTATTCAAGACGGCAGGTCGCGGTTTCCGTCACCGGTGACGGAAAATCGGATCTGTTCTATGCGGTTGACGGGCCTTTCCTTCTTGATGCCGGAGCCGAGAAGGTATATACGCCGGAAAGTCCGGAGCTCATGAGATTCGCCGAATCCGGATACAGGCGGGCTGTCGGCGGAAGGGTCAGGCTTACGCTTGATCCGGGAACAGGCGGGGCTGTTTTTTACCGTGTAAGGGCATATTCATCGGCCGGAGGAAACACTGGACGTGTCTCTGCCTATAGCGTGATAATAGATCAGTACAACTACTATTTTGACAGCAGTTCCGGCTCGGATATTGAGGACGGAACGGCGGAGCATCCGTACAGGAATTTCAGCGATTGTGTCGCCTCCGTGAATGCCGGACGTTCCGCCTGCCTCAGGATAAGGGGCAGCGTGCAGATGCCGGAGGGGAAAACCGTTCTGCTGTCAAACTGCTCCGTGATTGGAACGGACGGAGCCTGCCTGGTTTTTCCAGCCGGAGGCTCGCTTGTCATAAAGAGCGCGGGACTTTCGATGGAGGACTGCCGGATTTCCGCGGAGGGCGGCGCGTCCGGAGCTTCCGTGGCTCCTGTCCTGAAGCTTGAGAAGTCGGTTCTTGACATGAGGAACTGTGAGGTCACGGCGGATTCTGACGGCAGCGCGCTGTTCGTCGAGGCATATTCCTCCGTGGTGGACATCTCAGGCTCCGTGATCTCGGTGGCGTCACAGTCCTATGCGTCCGCGGTGTCATCCGTGAATTCCCGGATTTCGGTCGTGAATTCAGCCGTAGCCGTATCTTCAAGGACGGCTGTCGCCCTGTCCGCCACAGGAGGCGCGTTGTCGCTTTCAGGAAATACGATGCGGATAGCCGGAAGCATAGGGCGCATCGCCGAGCTTTTCGGAGTCGAGGCCGATATTGACGGGAACACTTTCAGCGCGGAATTTGAAGCTGAACGTGCCGGTGTCGTGCCTGTGCATGCCGACGGGAACACGGTCCTGAAGGAGGGGAAGAACAGTGTCTATGGATTCTGAGCATTCTGATGACACGGCCGGCCGGACTGTCCTCATGGTCGGATTCGACGAGGCCGGCCGGGGTTCTCTGGCGGGGCCTGTGGTCGCGGCTGCGGTCATCCTGCCTCCTGATTTTCCTGTGGAGATTCTGGATGACTCGAAACGTCTGTCTCCACGGAAAAGGGAGGCGGCGCAGTCTGTAATCAGAAGCCGTGCCTGCTGGGGAATAGGATCAGCCGACCACCGGACGATAGACCGCGTGAACATACTTGAGGCCACTATGCTTGCCATGAGAGACGCATTTGATGATATGTCCGGAAAATTCGGAGAATGGGCTTCGGAGAACGGTCTTGCCGGAGCCGTTATGCGCGGAATGACGGACGGAACAAGATGCCCGGACGTTCCTGTGGAATGTCATGCGGAGCCGCGCGCCGATGGGAAATATCCCGCGGTTATGGCCGCAAGCATCCTTGCGAAGACATACAGGGATGCGCTTATGGCCGAATATGACAGGCTGTATCCGGAATACGGCTATGCCGGGCACAAGGGCTATCCGACCAGAGGCCACATCGCCGTCTGCCGGAGACTTGGACCGTCCCCGATACAGCGGCTTACTTTCAGGTATTGAGCGTATTACAGATTCTCCTGCGGGGCGCCGCCGGAGGAGTCCGTCTGAGAGGCGGGACGCTTTGACACCACATGGATTCTTCCTGTGCGCTTTATCCCGTCGTCCTTTTTCTCTTCCTTCAGACGGTAGGTCTTCGCGCCGAATTTCGCCTCTTTCGCGGCCTTTTTCTCCCTTGCGAGCTTCTGCCTGTTTTTATGCTCCTTCTCTATGAAGGCGAGAGATTTCTCCATCCCCTGAAGAAACTGCTGCATATCCTCTGAGAATACGGCGATCTGATGCCTGTCAAAATCGCTTCCGTCGCGGCTTTTGCTTTCGACAATCTGCAGAAACATATCGCCTGTGCGGTTTTCCTTTACATTGAAGAAATATGAGCGGTTGTCCAGATAAATCTGGGTCGTGAAAAGTTCTCCTCTGGCTCCCATTTTCGGCTCCTTTTGCAGGGAAAGAAACAGAATCGGCTTTTCCTTCCCTTGAAATTTTGTGGATATGGAGGAAAATACCACAATGCGGCGAGATTTGCAAGCGTCAGAATTCGTATGTGTATTTTCCGCTGAGCGCGAGCATCGCGAACATATAAAGGCAGTTGTCGTAGTAGCGGCGGCAGCCCTTCCTTGTGGGCGTGTTCCAGAATCTGCGGACGATTTTTTCTGCGGCTTCCGCTGCTTTCTCCGAGCAGGCGGGGGTCGTCTGGGCGAGGGCCGCAAGAAGGCCGACGGGATGCAGAGCCTTCTCGCCGAGCGGAGTTCCGTCCGTCCTGTACTTCATGAAATTCTCCGTCGGGATGTCCGCGAAGAATTCCACCAGTCTATCCGCGTGTTCCGACAGCCCGGCGTTCTTTCCGAACCACAGCGCGTCAAGCCCGATGTTCGCGCCTGTCCTGTAGGAGTCGCTGTAGAAGTCCCCGTGACCTTCCGGCGGGCCCTTGTGCTCAGGCTTCCCGTCGAAGCCGGCGTATTCGGGAGACATTCCCGTTTCGGAGCTGCATGATTTTACAAGATATTTTCTGCTTGCGTTTTCGGCCCGGCTCCAGAAATCCCTGTCGCCCTCATCGGCCTTCATGGAGAAAATCCTGTAGAAATGCATAAGATGATATGACGGATCTGAGAACCCGCAGCCCGGAACGAACCTTATCAGCGCGGAGTCCGCCGTCCACATGGGAATCTCCGAGTGTATGCAGGCGCGTAGAATTTTTCTTGCCCATTCTGAATATCTGAATATTCCGTCCCTGTCGCCCCATCTTTCGGAGGCGAAGAGCAGCGCCGCCGCGAAGAATTCCTCTCCGTCCGGAGCCGGTCCCCAGGCGTTCTTCTTTCCGTCCGGAGCGACCGACCATGCGAAGTAGCCTTTCATCGGGCCTTCGTCCATGTACATGAATTCCACGGCGAATTTCCACAGCCGGTCAAAGTAATCCTGCCTGTCCATCATGACGGACATCATCATTCCGTATGATATTCCTTCCGTCCTGGCGTCGCAGTTTCCCGTGTCCATAAGGTAGCCGCTGCCGTCCGGCCCGTCAAAATAGAACCGGTCTGGTCCCTCGAATATGTCATGGAATGCGCCGTCCACACGATCCGTGATTTCCTTTTCGGAAAATCCGTAGTCAAGAAATGTGTTTTTCATGGAGATGAAGTATACATATATCGGCGCGGCTCAGAATCGGGCTTTTTCCTTAAAAGAGGCTCAGTGTGATGTCCACTCGATCGCCATCTGCCTGAGCTCAGCCGAGGAGCCGCAGTGCAGCTTGACCTTGATGTTCTCCTTGTGGGTGTCGATTGTCTTTATGCTGAGATTCAGTTTTGATGCTATCTCCACGGTTCCGAGCCCTTTGCCTATAAGCGTGAAAATCTGCAGCTGCCGGTCGGACAGCGTCGATATTGTGTCGAACGGTTCCTCCCTCTGCCCGGAATTCTTCTTCGATTTCGAGAGCTCCTTTATCCTTTCCTGCTCGTTCCGGCTCAGATATATCTTTCCCTGCATTACGGTCTGAATCGCGTTTATCACCTGGGTCTCGGCCTCAGCCTTCATTATGTAGCCTTTTGCCCCTGCCTTGATCGCGCGCTCGGCGTAGAAACGCTCGTCATGCATGGAAAGCACAAGGACTTTCGTCTCCGGCTCGGAGACAAGGATGTCCTTTATGAGCTCAAGCCCGTCCTCCTGTCCCAGGTTCAGATCTACAATCGCAAGATCCGGTTTGAGCCGCGGAAGAAGCTCCAGCGCCTCGTTCCTGTTCTTTGCGGTTCCTGTGACTCTGTATATTTCCTGAGTCTCAATCAGCTGGGCGAGCCCGCGGCTGAACAGAGGGTGGTCGTCTATTATAAAAACTGTAAATACCATAAGGGAATCATACCATATTATCCGTTAAAATGATATATTCTTTTTTATGCGAATAGGACTTGTTGTCAATATACTTGACGAGGAATATCAGATTTCGGTTTTCAGGGGAGCCTCCGGGCGGGCTGCGGAGAAGGGGATTGAGCTGATCTGTTTTCAGCAGGAGGGGCCGGGACTCAGGGAGGACTCGTTCCTCTCGTCATTTCCGGAAAGGGAATTTTTCGGCCTGGACGGAATAATCCTCCTTTCCTCCGTCCTGTGCGACGGCTGTGACATGAACGTCAAGTCGGACATCGACAGAATCTGGAGGAACATCCCCGTCGTGTCCGTGGGGCAGGCGATAGGCGGAATTCCGTCCCTGGTCATAAGATCCCGCGGATCCATGCGCAGTCTGGTCGAGCATCTGATTCTGCACCATTCATACAGAAAATTTGTGTTCATAGGCGGGGCGAGCAGGCATCACGATACGGTTGAGCGTGAGCAGGTTTTTGTGGACACGGTTGAATCGTTCCGCGGCAGTTTTCCGGATCTTGATTATACGATAAGAAGGGGCGATTTCACCGAGAATTCAGCCGTGAGGGAGATGACCCGGTATATAGAGGAGGGAAACGGCCGTGTGGATGCGGTTGTCTGCGCCAACGACAATATGGCTATCGGCGTATACAAGGTCCTCAAGATGAAGTACGGCGGCGGCTTCGGTGAATGTGCGATAACCGGATTTGACGACATTCCACAGGCGGAACTTGAGATTCCGCCCCTTACCACAATCCGCCAGCCGATAGAGGAAATGGGCGCGTTCGCGGTGGATGCCATAGAGCGGATTCTGTCCGGAGGAACGGAGCCGGAGGTCTCGTTTTTCGATGCCAGGCTGGTTCTGCGCGGCTCCTGCGGCTGTTCCCCTTCCGGCGTGGACGGCAGGAATCTCTCCGAGAGGCAGGTCAGCAATATCCTTTACAAGTATCTGCGTTCGGAGGAGATACTGAGGATGGTCACGCGTACGGTTCAGGAGTTCAACATCGCGAATTCATTTGATCTTCTGAGCTGGTATCTCAGGTCGAATCTTGAGCTTCTTGATGTCCGGACATTTATCCTGCTGGAATTTGAGCGCCACGCACCGGAAGTCAGGGTCCGGGATGTGGGAATCCGTCCCCTTTTTCTGATGAGGAACGGCGTCCGTCTGGAGAGCCATGAGAGGAACGGCTCCGTTCCTGCGGCGGAATTCTTCCCTTCAGTATTCGGCGGCGGGAATTCCGTCGGGACCTCCTGCGTATGCAAATTTCTGGCGTCCGGCGATGAGATGATAGGATGCGTCGTGTACGAGGCGCGGAACGAGCTTCATCCGTATATGTGCTCCATGATCGCAAGCCTTGCCCAGACGCTTGACCGCCTGAATTCTTTTGAGGAGAAGAAGCGCAGGTCGGAATATCTTGAGAGCGAGGTGAGCAAGCGCACAAAGGAGCTTATGGATGCCAACGCCAGACGGATAGAGGTTGAGGCTCAGGTTCTCCGGATAAGCGAGCTGGAGCGCCAGAGGTTCAGCACCGATCTTCATGACGATATATGCCAGAGGCTTGCGGGAATCTCGATGCTGTGCAGAAGCTATTCTGCCGGCGACGCTCCTGTCGGAAAGGAGCAGATGGCGGAGCTTGCGTCTCTTATTTCGGAGACGCTGCAGTGCACAAGGCAGTATGCGCACGACTCATATCCTGTGGAGCTTGAGAGCCTGGGGATGAACCGCAGCCTCAGCAACCTGTGCAATTCCTTCTCCCGGCAGTCCGGAATAAGATGCGTATATGAATGGGATATGACTACAAGACATTACTTTGACAAGATGCAGAAGCTGAATATTTTCAGGATAATCCAGGAGGCGCTGCACAATGTGATGAAACATGCGCAGGCCACAGAGGTCATTGTCTCCATAAGGGAGACTTCCGGCGGTGTGGTCATAAAGGTAAGCGACAACGGCTGCGGGCTTGGCGAGGGCGGAGAGCCGGATAAGGACGGAATTCAAGGAAAGAAGGGGCTGGGACTGTCGTCTATGCAGTACCGCGCGGATCAGATCGGAGCCACGTTCGAGATATATTGGAACCATCCGAGCGGCACTTGCGTGGAGCTGGTTCTTCCTCAGAATTCCGCTCTTTCCTGACAGCCTCCGTTCCGGAGCTCCATCCTCTCAAGAACGGTGTCCGCCGCTGTCGTGAGGGCTGCGGCGAGCTCCCTGTCCTCAAGGTGGGAGCACAGGCTTCTCATCGTGGCAAGCACATATACGGCGGACGGATTCTCCGCTTCGGACTGCCTTTTCTCCGCACCTGGAATTCCTGTCCTCAGAAGCGACCTTGCCGTGGCCAGAAGTCCGGGCCTTCCCTGAAGTCTTGCGATCAGGTACTCAATCTGCATCCGTGTCCTTCCGCTCATGAATTCCTTGCGTTTTTTTTCAGGCAGCGCGCGTCCGAGTTCCCTCAGTCTGACCAGAAGCCTTATCTCGTCGGCATATTTTTCCGCGCTGTCAGCGTCCTGGAGAATCATTCCGATTTTTCTCAATGTCTCGGAGATGGAGTCTCCGGTGATGTTTCCGTCTTCTTTTGGGCCGGGCTGCGGGCGAGTGCCAGCTCCGGCGGCTGGTATGCCGTCTGCGCCGGAAATTCTCTCGGCCTGTGCGGCCACCGTGACCAGATGTCCGGCCATCGCCGCCGTCGCGCGTGAGAGCTTCTCCGCGGTCTCGGCCAGCCGGGAATTCTCCTCCGCCATGCGCAGACCGGCTGCGGAAGCGTACGGCCCGGCATATTCCTCACAGCATTCCTCATGTTCTTTGTGCATGGTTCGCGAGTCTTTCTCCGTGTCCGGCTGCCGCCCATTTCCGGAAATCACACCGTTGACATCCGGGAACTCAGTCTCCCTGTCCTGTATGTCCTCCTGAAAGTCCGCAGCCTCCATGCTGAAGAAACCGTCCGTCCCGTCATCCTCTCCGCCGGGGAAGGTGTCATCGTCAAGCGCCGGAATCGGGCTCAGGGGCTCCTCCTCGGCAAGCAGCGAGAGGCTTTCATCCGGATGGATGCCATGATTTTCCGTATCCGCGCCGGAGCGCTCCGCCTTTTCCTGTTCATTGTCTCCGAATGCGGAGAAATCGAATTCGCTGTCCGTGCCGTCATCCGGAGCCGCCCGGTCCGAAAGAGGCATGGCCTCCGCTTTCCCGGCCTCTTCATCCTGAAGCACCGGCTCCGGAGCCAGTTCATGTTCAGTCTCAAGAATCCGCTTTCGGTTCCTTGCAAGCACATTGTTGCCGTTAAGGGAGAGGCTTCTGTCGAACATCTCTATCGCCCTGCCGCGGTCGCCCTTTTCGGCATAAATCTGGCCCAGAAGCGCGAATCCGGCCGGATCATTTGCATTTGTCTCCGTGTATTCATCCGCCATTTTCTCCGCCATGTCGAATTTTCCCTTCTGGTTGTACCGGGCCGCCGCCGAGAGGGTGAATGCGCTGTATTCCGGCGCAACCTTCCTTATCCGTCCGAAACATTCCTCCGCCTTCGCATCGTCTCCTGTGCAGATGAAGTACTGCGCATAGAGGTCAAGGATCTGCGCGTCGTTGCGGCCGCTGTCCTCGTACAGGGAGGCTATGTTCCTGTGCGCCTCGGCGTATTCTCCTGCCGAAAGCAGGACATGGGTGTACTGTTTCTTCATTTCCCGGTTCTTCGGCTCAATCTCAAGCGCCCTCATCACGGTCCTCAGCGCCTCATGAGGCTTTTCGCCTTTCTCAAGCGCCTCCGCAAGTCCTGACAGCACGTCGATGTCGGACGGGGCGTATTTTTCTGCCTGCCTGAAATTCTTCTCGGCGTTGTCGTAGTCGTACTCCGCAAGGTAGAGGTTTCCGAGAACCGAATACAGGGCGGGATCATCAGGATGCAGGGCGAGCGCGCGTCTCACAAGATCCGCCGCTTCCCTTGTCTTCTGGCATTTCACAAGAAGACTTCCGTAGTCGCGCACGGCGTCCTGCCAGCCTGGTCTGGCGCGGAGCGCGGCCTCGTAGCATCTTATCGCGTCGCTGTATTGACCGGTCGCCTCGTGGCATTTCGCAAGATTGTACTGGAGAATCGGATGGTTCGGATCAGTTCTGAGTCCGCAGACGAAACTTGCCGCGGCCTTGGCGTAGTTTTTCCGTGCCAGATATATCATGCCGATATGGTTGTAGGCGAGCACGTCCGCCGGATTCTCCCTGACCACGGACTCGAACGCATCTATGGCGTCATCGTAGTTGCCCATCTCCTTGTATGTGAATCCGAGGTTGTAGTTTACGGCCGCCGATTCTCCGGCCTCATCCAGCGCCCTCTGGAGGATGCTTATGGATTTTCCGTATTCCCCGATTCTTCTGTAGATTGCGCCCATGCTGTTCATGGCCTCGGTGTCACGGGGGCTGAATGCAAGCGTCTGCTCGTAATACATGAGAGCCTTTCTGTCATCTCCGCTTCTGACGTAGGCGGCTCCGAGCTCCTTGAGGATTTTCGTGTCGCCCGGACTGTCCCTCAGAAGCATTTTCAGCAGACGGACGGCCAGCTCAAAGTCCCTGGCCATCAGCGCGTCCTGCGCCCTTTTCTGAATCAGTTCCTTTTCCATAAGATTCCTCCTTCCGTCATTCCGGCAGTCTTTCCAGCGGTCTTGCGAACACCTCCGCCGAAAGCTCTCCGGTTATGCGCTCATCCGTCTTTGACCAGGATGATATGGCGAAATAATAGATTTTTCCGTTCTCAAGTCCGGTCAGCTTGAATGAGGTCCTGTTGCCCGCATTTATCGGGGATGAGCCTTCCGCGGCCTGCCGGCCCAGGTATTCGCCCGGACGGTTTCCGTAGTATATATAGTAGCCTCCTGCGTTCTCGTCCACCGAGTAGTTCCAGCGCAGGGTGACGCATCCGTTTCCGGCTTCCGCGCTCACGGTGAACGGCGGAAGCGGCTTCGGAATTTCGGTGTATTCTATTTCTATCTCTGTGACGGATGGAGTCGCGGTCCCGTTTCCGTCCGGATAAAGCTCCGCGGAAATCTGGACATAAAGTCCCTTTGTGTTTTCCTTGTGTCCCGCCTCCGAGATTGGAATCCATTCCGGAGAATCGGCCGTCCAGCTGTAGTAGTTGTCGCCGGAGCGGATGTACAGGTCGATTCCCGTCTGGTCAGGAGTGTCCGTCACGGCGGAGACCGAGCTGATCACCGCGCCTGACGCGAACATTATCGGCCTTGTAACGAATCTTCCTCCGTGCGGAGTGTAGGTCATCCTTGTCTGTCCTCCGGCGTTCTCGGCAGTCTGATAGTCGGGCGGCGAGTATGGCCTTCTGAGAATTCTGAAGTCGTCGATTTTTCCGGTGAATTCCGTGCACAGCGAAATTTCCGACGGTGTTCCAAGTACGGCAAGGGCCGGAGTTCCGTCCTCCGTACCTGTCGGAGTCATGTATTTTATGTCCTCTGTGATTCCGTTCACGATGTATTCGAATATTCCTGTGTCGCAGTCGTAGGAGAGGGCATGGCAGCTCCATCTGTCCGGAACGACGGTTGATGTCCCCCTGAGGATTATCTCTCCGCTCTCGCCCGGACCGAACAGGTTGTCCGCCGTCCATTCAAGGTGTCCTCCCCTGAACACGGCGTTCAGAGTCTGCGGCACGAGGCCGGACTCCTCCCTCTTGGATGTCTGCCACTCAAACACTGTCTCGCCGTTTTCCGATACGGACGGCGAGAGCCAGAATTCTATCGAGAATGAGCCGACAGGACCTTCCGAGCCGAAGAGCGTTCCCGGCGCTCCGAAAAGCGATATGCCTCCGGTGTTGCGGCTCAGTCCCGCGCCTTTTCCCATTACGGCGGCGCTTGTATGCTTCATGCTGTTTCTTCTGACGCTGTATCCGCCCGCCGTGACCGGAACCGCCTGGTTCTCGAAATTCATCAGGAGATCGGTGTTCTCGTCGTCCATGAACGAATTCGTGGACAGCTGGATGCAGTCATATCCGTAGCGGCCTTTTCCTGCCGTTATGTTCACTGACTCAAGGAATTCGGGCCATCCTGCCTTTCCTCCGAGAATCATCTTCTCGGCCTGGAGTCGTACCGCTGAGAGGGAGCCGAGAAGCCCTGTAACTAAAACAAATTTTCTGCTATACTTCATCTTCATAACAAATGACAACCAGAACAATCCGTGATGTCCTTCACGAAACGGCCCTGAAAGCTCCTTTATCAAGCGGTGTCTATCTATGGCGAGACAGCGGTGACACCGTTATTTATGTGGGAAAGGCCAAAAACCTGAAGAACAGGCTTTCATCCTATTTCTCAGGCAGAAAGGACATAAAGACAAGACTTCTCATTTCACGTGCCAGTTCCATAGAATACATAACTACGGCGAACGAGTACGAGGCTCTTCTGCTTGAGAACAACCTGATAAAGAAATACAGTCCACGCTACAATATCTGTCTCAAGGACGGAAAATCATATCCGGTTCTGAGGATTACGGATGAGGAATTTCCGCGGATTTTCAGGACAAGGCGCGTCATGCACGACGGATCGCGCTATTACGGTCCTTATCCCGATGTCGGAGCCCTTGACACATTCCTTGATACGGTTCTCCGTCTTTACCCTGTAAGAAGATGCAGGACGTTCAGGAGACGCGGCACGCCGTGCCTCTATTATCATATCAAGCAGTGTATGGCCCCTTGCTGCGGAAAAATTTCAAAGGAATCCTACCTTTATTATTTCGGAGAGATTACGTCCCTACTTGAGGAAAATTCGGGGGCTGTGGCGGACCGGCTCACCGGAAGGATGAAATCCTGTGCCGCGGCGCAGGATTTCGAGACAGCGGCCAGAATCCGCGACTGCATAAAGGCTCTTATGGTAATGAGAAACCAGAATGTGGTGGAGGGGTTCGACTCGGAGGACAGGGATTATATCGCCTGCTGCTCCGAGGGCGAGCTTGTGAGCTTTACGGTGCTGAAGATCCGGCATGGAAAGCTGACGGGACGCGACAATTTCCGGGCGGAAAGCCTGAACGAGGAGAACGAGCTTCTCGGTGAATTCATGGGCGCATACTACACCGATCCGTCCCTTGTTCCGCCTAAGATTTTTGTCCCGACACGGGACGGGCTTGAGATTATGACCCGATGGATTTCGGAGACTTTCTCCCAGGAAACGCGGATACTCCTTGTCGAGGAGAAAATGGACGGCTACGGCAGGCACAGGGCCGCAATGGACATGGCATTCCAGAACGCGCGTGAGGACATAGTCCGCCGTCTGCGTGAGCGCGGGGATACTCCGGCCATGGAGGAGCTGAAGGAGCTGCTCTCGCTGGATTCGCTTCCCGTAAGAATCGAGGGCTTTGACATCGCTCACATAGGTGGAAAATTCCCCGTCGCGTCCCTTGTCAGTTTCCGCAACGGAAATCCGGACAAGAAGAACTACCGTTATTTCCGGCTGAGGACTACGGACGGAATAATAGATGACTTCGCCTCCATGAAGGAGGCCGTCGCAAGGCGGTACACAAGGCTTCTGAACGAGCAGTCTGAGCTGCCGGACCTCATCCTGATAGACGGAGGAATCGGCCAGGTGAACGCGGTCGAGGAGGTTCTCTGTTCGCTCGGCCTTGACATACCTGTGGCCGGACTTGCGAAGCGCGACGAGGAGATTTATCTGCCCGGAAACAGCGTTCCGATATGTCTGCCAAAACGCAGCGACGCGCTGAGGCTGCTGCAGCGGGTGAGGGATGAGACTCACCGTTTCGCCACGGGCAGAAACCAGCGGCTGAGGACAAAGGAGAACACCGTCAGCGTGTTCGGGAAAATTCCTGGAGTCGGGGAAAGGCGTGCCGTCCTGCTGATGAGGAGATTCTCCACGCTGGAGAATCTTGCCGCCGCGGAGGAGTCGGCTGTCGCCCAGTGCATTCATGTCCGTTCGGACGAGGCGGCTGGAATTCTTCTTGCCGCCCGCAGCCTTCTTGCGGAGCGCCGCAGCCGCCGTGAATCCCAGATGCTTTCTCTCGGCGCGCCGGGAACTACGGCCGGAAATTCCGCCGCTGCCGCCAGAATGGACTCTCTCGCCTCGGAGTCTCTTTCCGCGGCGGAGCGTCCGCCGTCCTACGGTACGGACACGGAGAATTCTTTTCCCGGCGGCAGCTGAGCTGGCCGCCGCTGCGCTTTCAGTTTTCTGTCCGGGACTTTTTTTGTTATCTTAGCTGTATGTATGGTGATTATGCTGGAGGTATTTTATGGATTATAGGCATCTTGATGCGATAGAAGCCGTGCTTGAGGGGGCGGTGAGCTGCGGAAAGCTTGCAGGAGCCTCGTGTATAGTGTCCGCATCCGGAAAGAGGCTCGGCTCCTGGAGCGCCGGTTATGCTGATATTGCGGCGCAGAAAAAATTCGGGACCGATACTATTTGCCGCCTCTTTTCCCTGACGAAGCCGGTCACTTCCGTGGCGGCTATGATTCTGCTGGAGCGCGGACAGCTTGATCTTGCGGACAACGTGGCTGATATAATTCCAGAATTCACAAATCCGGCGGTATGCTCGGACGGAAAGACAGCCCTAAGTCCGCGGCCCGTGCTGATACAGAACCTTCTTGACATGACCTCAGGCTGCACTTACGGCGGTGACGGGAATGAGTCGGAGCGCCGGACCTCAGCCCTGCTTGACAGGATGAACCGTTCCGCCGCCGGTGACAACTCCGTTACGACCATGGAATTCGCACGGAGCCTTGCTGATATTCCCCTTTCATTCGTTCCCGGAACCGACTATCAGTACGGACTTTCCGCGGACATAATGGGCGCCGTAATAGAGGCCGTGTCCGGAATGAGTTTCGGCGAATTCCTCCGGAAGAATATATTCGCTCCGCTGGGCATGGATGACACGGGATTTTATGTTCCCGCTGAAAAGGCTGGCCGCCTCTCAAAGGTATATGCGGCGGAGTCCGGCGGTCTTGATGAATTCACGGGCTGTCATCTTGGAATCCAGAACGGAATGAGAAATCCTCCTGCGTTCGAGTCCGGCGGCGCGGGGCTCGTCAGCACGGCTGAGGATTATATCAGGTTCTGCCGTATGCTCTCTGAGGGCGGCTCGCTTGACGGAATCCGCATACTTTCCGGAAAGACGGTCAGGTTTCTGAGCTCGTCCGTGCTTCCACCCGCCCTGCAGAGCCGTTTCGACATGAAGATGGGACACCTTTCCGGATATTCATACAGGAATTTCATGCGTGTGTGCCGGGAGCCGGGAATGGTCTGCGCCGTCACCTCGAAGGGCGAATTCGGCTGGGACGGATGGCTGGGGCCGTATATGTCCGCGGATCCTGAGAATTCGCTTTCTGTCGTCCTCATGATGCAGCTTGCCGGAGCGGGACTCACC
Source organism: Treponema sp. UBA792 (assembly GCA_002296965.1). Taxonomy (GTDB): domain Bacteria; phylum Spirochaetota; class Spirochaetia; order Treponematales; family Treponemataceae; genus Treponema_D. Next base: position 141,033 of record DBIW01000036.1, read on the forward strand.
GGAACCGCCCGGCGGATAAAGAATATAGTCTATACCATGGAGGAATGAGTCTATGAGAAGAGGGATAAGGATCGCTCTGATCTGTGCGGCCGCGGCCGTGGCGGCAGTTCTTGCTGCGGTATTCATAGCCGCGAACTATATGGTCACTTATGCCATGGACAACAGCTTCGGCTCGGATGCGGATTTTTCCGGAGAATGGATGGTGCTGAATTCCAGGACGGAGACGATAACCTCGCGTGACGGCCTTGAGCTGTACGGATATTTCATTCCGGCTGAAAGTCCGTCCGAGAAATATGTGATTCTGGTTCACGGATACAAGAGCGCTGCGGTAAGAATGACGGAATACGCGAGGCATTATCATTCGCTTGGATGGAATGTGCTCGCCCCTGAGCACCGCGCCCACGGCAGAAGCTCAGGCCGCTATATCACCATGGGCAGCCGCGAGAAGCATGACATAATTGATTGGGCTGAATTCCTCGCTTCCGGACATCCAGAGTCAAGAATTCTTCTGCACGGAGTGTCGATGGGAGCGGCCACCGTGATGCTTGTGACCGGGGAGGCTGTTCCGTCCAATGTAGTGGCGGCTGTCGAGGACTGCGGATACACCGGAGCGGCCGAGCAGTTCACCTGGCAGCTCAGGGAGCAGTTCCATCTCCCTTACTTTCCGGTTATTCCGGCGGCGTCGCTTGTCACGAGAATACGTGTGGGCTATACATTCGGTTCTGTTGACTGCATCAGGGCTGTGTCAAGGTCCTCCACACCGACCCTGTTCATCCATGGCGACAGGGACACGTTCGTTCCGTTCTCCATGCTTGAGCGGCTTTATTCCGCCGCCTCGTGCGACAAGGATATTCTTGTTGTTCCTGGAGCCGGACATGCCGATTCTGTAACAGTGAATCCTGAGCTCTACTGGACAAAGGTGGATTCTTTTGCCGGGAAATACCTCAGATGATTCGGATTTTTCCAGGAGCGTTGCGCAGAAATGAGACTTCTTCTTACAAATGATGACGGATATGGCTCGGACGGACTGGAGGCGCTTGCCTGCCGGCTGTCCGCTGACAACGAGATTTACATACTTGCGCCGGACAGGAACAGGTCCGCGGTGTCACATTGCGTCACCATGGACCGGCCGCTTGACGTATATGCCGCCGGGGAAAGGCGATGGAAGTCTTCAGGTTTCCCTGCGGACTGCTCGATGGCTGGACTGAAAAGCGGGCTTCTCGGGATACGTCCCGATGCGGTGGTTTCCGGCATAAACCGCGGCGCCAACATGGGGACCGACATCCTTTATTCCGGAACCTGCGCGGCCGCGCGCCAGGCGGTCCTCTACGGAATTCCGGCTGTCGCGCTGTCGCTTGATCCTGTGGACTGGGATTCCGCGCTCCGTGACGGATTCAGGTATTCCGCGCTTGCGGATTTTGCAGCGCGCAATCTGGAGAAGCTTGTGTCCCTGTCAGCGGTCATGGGACGGAGGACGTTCGTGAATGTGAACGCGGTCTCGTCGGACTCATACAGAGGAGCCAGGATGTGCGGTTCCCTTTGCGTGAGGGAATATAACGACGGAATAGAGGTCGAGGGCTGTGGGGAAAGCTGCCGGACGGTGTTCAGGTACGGGACGACAGAGACGCTTGCCGATGAGGACAGTGATTTTGCTGTATGCAGGGCGGGATATGTGGCTGTGTCGTCCGTTTTTGTTGATCCTGTGTGCGCGCCTCCTGTAGACGGTATGGAATTTTCATTGTAAAATATGTTTTCATGGGTGGAAAATTGGAAAATGATGTGCTTGCCGTAGGCATAAAGCTGTACGGCCAGAAAAAATATGAGGATGCGCTGACGTTTTTTCTGTCGCTTCCTCCTGATTCCGGGGCTGACAAGATGGATGCGGCATATTACCTCGGACTGTGCTATGCGAGGCTTGGGCGCTATGATGATGCGTTGCTTTATCTTGAGCAGGTTGTGACTTCCGGCGGCAACATAGACCGCGTGATGCAGTGCCGCTTCATTCTTGCGGTGATTTACGCGCTTTCCAGCAGACGCCGCCTTGCCGACTATGAGCTGAGCAAGCTGCTGGAGACCGGATACATGACGGCATCCGTATATGCCGCGATAGCGTACGTGGCATGGGAACAGAGCGACATCGACAAATGCCTTCAATATTATGAGAAATCTCTGGAGAAGGATCCGCAGAACATGACCTCCCTGAACGGACTTGGATATGTTCTTGCCAGTGAGGACCGTGACCTTGCGCGGGCTCTGACACTGTGCCGTCAGGCGGTGAAGGTTTCCCCTGACTCGGCCGCCTGCCTGGACTCGCTCGGATGGGTTTACTATAAGCTTGGACTTTTCAGTGATGCGATGAAATGTCTTGAGAAGGCCGGAAAAATAGACAGCTCAAATGAGAAGATAGCCGAGCATATAAAGATAGTCTCCCAGGCCGGAAGAGGATGATATGAGGAAGTTTCAGTTTTCAGTTTTGGCCGTTATTGCGGCTGTCCAGCCGTTTTTTGCGCAGGCTTCCGCCTCCGACATCGGAAGCCATGCGGTGAATGTCACGTCATCCGCAGGAATGGAGGTACATCCTGACAGAATCCGTTCCGCCGGCGAGGGATTCGCTTCCGAGGAATTCCGCCGCGGAGTCCAGGCGTACTACAAGGGCGCATTCAATGAGGCGCTGATGCAGTTCGAGAAATCCCTTTCGTATATGCCGGACGACAGCCTGATTCTTGACTGGCTGGGCCGCACATATTACCGTGCCGGGCTTGAGGGCTCCGCGCTGTCATACTGGCAGACAGCCTCGGACAACGGTTATGGAGGACTGCTTCTGCAGAACAAGATTGAGGTCGTGCGGGAACGCAGGGTGACCGGTGACTCTCCGGACAAGCTGATGCGTCTTTCCGAGTCAGGCAGCTTTCCCGGTGAATTCAACGGAAACATGGTGTTCAGCGGCCCGGTTTCTGTCCTTCCGAATTCCGACGGAACCATCTGGGTCACATCGTACAACTCAAATGAGCTCATGCTGATGAACCAGAACGGAAAGGTGATTGAACGGATTACCGGGCCGCTCAACGGATTTGACAGGCCTTTTGATGTCGCGCGGCTCAAGGACGGCTCGCTTCTTGTCAGCGAGAGCGCCGGAGACAGGCTAGCCCTTCTTGATTCCGGCGGAAGGTTCCGCAGGTATATCGCCGAGCGCGGACGCGGAACCGGTCAGGTTGTCGGCCCGCAGTATATCGCCGTTGACCGTGCGGGACGGATTTATGTGACCGACTACGGCAACCGGCGCGTGGATGTGTTTGATTCTGACGGAACCGGACTTTATTTTTTCGGCGGAAACCAGCCCGGATTCCGCGGACTGTCGGGACCGACTGGAATCGCGGTAAGCGAGAGCGGCATTTTTGTCGCAGACGACGGCTACGGTCTTATAGTCGAATTTGACAGGGCCGGAAATTTCATACGCAACCTTGTGGAGCCGGGAACGTTCTCCAAGCCTGAGTCCGTTAAATTCTGGAACGGCGGACTGTTGGTGTGCGACTCGAACAGAATCGTGTCGGTGGATACTGAGACCGGAGCCGTATTTGACTATGTACGGACGGGAAACGGACCGACAAGAGTTCTTTCCGCTGTTCCCGACATAAACGGCAATGTCATAGCGGCTGATTTTCCGGAGAATGAGATTTACATAATGTCCAAGGTTCAGGAACTTGTCGGCGGCCTGTTCGTGCAGATAGAGCAGGTTGACGCATCGAAATTTCCTGCCGTCACCGTGGAGCTCAGGGTGGAGAACAGGCACCGCCAGCCGCTGGTCGGGCTTCAGGAGGAGAATTTCTATCTGACTGAAGGCAAGCGTCCCGTGTCGGACATGAAATTCACCGGAGCCGCATCGAACAACACCTACGCTGACGTGACCGTGGTTATAGACAGGTCAAGGGGAATGGAGTCCTATTCGGAGGAGGCCGGAGCCGCTGTCCGGGAGATAGCCGGGGCAATGGAGGGAAAGGGCACGCTCAGAATTGTTTCCGCAGGAAATGTGCCTGTTACGGAATATTCGGGAAGACCCGAAGGGGCGCTGAATTTCACTCCGGCGGCGCTGCGGAATCCTGTGTCGGACAGGACTTCAGTTGATCTGGCCCTGAGGCTTGCGGCGAATGATCTCATGGCGGCGGCCAAGAAAAGGGCTGTCATCTTTGTGTCGGACGGAAAGACGGCGGACTCGTCATTCAGCAGATATAATCTAGCCGAGCTTGCGGCATATATGAGCAACAATTCCGTGGGATTCTCGATGGTGCAGCTTGCCCAGTCCGCCGTAAGCGATGAGCTTGGCTATATCCTGGACAACACCGCCGGGGATTTGTACTACATATACAGGGCTGAGGGACTTTCATCTGTAGTTACCGACATAATAGATATTCCTCAGGGAATATATCAGTTCTCATATACATCCGCGCTTTCAACCGAATTCGGACAGAAATATCTTCCGATAGAGGCGGAGGTTTATCTTCTTAAGAGAAGCGGCCGTGACGAGAGCGGATATTTCGCTCCGCTGCAGTAGGGCTGAGAACGGCGGACTGTCATGTCTTCTGCAGCTCCGCCGTGTCCTCAAGGATTCTCAGAAAAATCTGACGGCACACATCCGCATCGTCCGTGGCTCTGTGCGCGCTTGTCTGCCTTATTCCCATCCTTCCGGCAAGAAATGACAGGCTGTATTTTCCGAGCGAGGGATATGCCCATCTCGCGAGCTGCAGCGTGTCTATGGCGGAATTCGCGGCGGCCCTGCAGCCGAGCCGCCCGCATTCCTCATTTATGAAATTGAGATCGAACCTTGCGTTATGCGCGACAAGGACGGTCCCCTCCGTGAAATTCTTGAATTCCGGAATGACGGAATCCGCAGCCGGACAGTCCCGCAGCATTTCCATGGAGATGTGTGTCAGTTCCGTTATCATCCGGGGAACCGGCCGGCAAGGGTTGACGAGGCTGCTCCATCTGCCGATAATTCCTGTCCTGTCGAATTTTACGCAGCCGATTTCGATTATCCTGTCTGCGGAGCAGCTCAGCCCTGTCGTCTCTGTGTCGAACGAGGTGAAGACTGTTCCGCCGTTCAGCAGACGGAGCAGCCTTCTGTTGTCGTTCAGAATTTTATTTTGACGCGGCATCAAGGACAGCCTTTATGTCCGCAGTTATCGCATCGCACAGGGCTGATGTCCTCTTCTTTGCGTCCTCAAGCCATCCGTCGCTTCCGTCTCCGTCCGGAGACGTTGAATTTATATAGAATTTTATCTTGGGCTCGGTGCCTGACGGACGGGCGCTGACAATGGTTCCGCTCTCAAGGAAGAACTGGAGCACGTTGCTTGCCGGAAGTCCTGCCGGAGTCCTCTTGTCCGGCGATTCAGGATCGTACACCGTTCCCTGCTGGACATCTCTGATTTTCACGACCTTCTCGCCGCCGAGCGTCCTCAGTCCTTCAGTCCTGAGTTTTGACATTATGCCGCGCATGGTCTCTACGCCGGCCGAGCCGGGGAAATTCTGGGAGATGGCCCTGTCCTCGAAATATCCGAATTCCCTGTACATGTCGTCAAGGTGCTCAAGCAGGCTCTTGCCTCTGCTTCTCCAGTAGAGCGTCATCTCCGCGCACATTGCGGCCGCGGAGATTCCGTCCTTGTCCATGACCTCGCGCTCGACCTTGTAGCCGTAGCTCTCCTCAAGTCCGAACACATAGTCCGCGGTTCCTTTCGCCTCGAATTCAGCCTCGACAGCTGCGATCCATTTGAATCCCGTGAGACATTCAACCATTGAGACGCCGTATTTTCTGCATACCGCGTCAGCGAACGGAGAAGTGACAATAGACCGGATTACGGTCGGTCTGGCCGGCATTTTTCCAAGCTCCTTTCTTGAGAGCAGGATGTAGTCAATCAGAAGCGCGCCCATCTGGTTTCCTGAGAGCAGCACGAAATTTCCGTCGCCGTCTGGGAATGCCGTGCCGAATCTGTCCGCATCGGGATCTGTCGCCATGACACAGTCGGCCTTCTCCTTTATTCCGAGATCGACCGCCATCTTGAGCGCGGGCTTCTCCTCCGGATTCGGCTTCTCGACCGTCGGGAAATTCCCGTCAGGCTTGCGCTGTTCCGGAACTGTGATTACCTTCAGTCCGAGGTCGCCGAGAACCTTCTCCACGTGCATCGCTCCTGTTCCGTGCAGGGGCGTGTAGACAATCTTGACGTCTCCGGCCTTTTCCTTTATGAGCTCCGGGCGGAAAAGCTGAGCCTTGCACATCGCCCAGAATTTCTCGTCTATTTCCTTGTCTATCAGAACCAGTTTTCCTGAATTTATCGCCTCGGTCCTGGTGAGCGTCTTGACCTCGCGTACCTTGTTCACTTCCTCTATGATTCCCTTGTCGTGAGGTTCGATTACCTGCGCTCCGTCATTCCAGTAAGCCTTGTATCCGTTGTACATACGCGGATTGTGGGAGGCCGTCACCACGACACCTGTGGCAGCCTTCAGCTCGCGGATTGCGAATGAGAGTTCCGGAGTCGGGCGCAGCCCGGAGAAGAGATAGGCCTTTATTCCGTTGGCCGCGAAAATCAGGGCTGTGGCCTCGGCGAAGACATCTGAATTCAGGCGGCTGTCGTATGCTATCACCGCGCTCAGCGTTCCTGCCGCGGCTTCCTCCGGAAACGCCTTTATGACGTAGTTCGCAAGTCCCTGTGTCGCAAGGTTTATCTCAAGGGTGTTCATCCTGTTCGTTCCGCCGCCCATGATTCCGCGCAGTCCGCCGGTTCCGAATTCCAGCGTCTGATAGAACCTGTCCTCAAGCTCGGCGTAGTCTTCCTTGTCTATCAGCTCCTGAATTTCCCTGCTGAAGCGCTCATCTTTTTCGGCTGCGATATACTCTTTCGCACGTCTCAGAATCTCTTCTTTTTCCATTCCATTTGCTCCTTGAGCTCAACCGTACCGCCGGAGCTTATGTCCGTGATGCCGGTTCCCAGGATTTCCTCCTTGTGACGTTTTTCGGAAATGAATTCACGCGGTGGATTCTTTCCGTTGTACGGCATTATATAGAATTTTTAGGGAATGATAAAGATGTGTGCTTTTAGATGCTTTTGGATTCTTTGATGCGGCGGAGTCCGGACGGAATTTGCTCACGGCTTTCCGCATTCATCCGGACGCAGCGTCCTTGCTTTCCGTATGCGGATTCCAGGATGGTTTTTCTCGAGTCCCAGAATCGCCCTCTCCACGGCCTGACGTTTCTGAGTTCCGTCATCAAAAAGCTCCTGCTGGTACGGATCCTCGGTCTCGGTGATGTTGTCGAATCCTACTCCGAGAAGACGTATGCCTCTGCCTTTCTCATATTTCCTCTCGAAAAGCGATTTCTCCGCGGAGAAGAACGAGTCCAGCGTCATGAAATTCCGGCTGTATGTCTCCTGCGCCGAGACAGAGGAGAAGTCGTCATATCTGATTTTGAGCGATATTGTCCTTGAGAACATATTTCCGCGGAGAAGCCTGAACATCACGGTATGCGCAAGCTCCATTATCGACGTCTCTGCGGTGTATGTGTCCGTAAGGTCGAAGGGAAACGTCGTCTCCGCGCTTATCGAGCGGGTTTTAGGACGCGCGCGGAATTTTCCTGTATCGCCGCCTCTGACCGCGCAGTAGAGAAATTCGCCCATGCTGCCGCCGAACAGGAATTTAAGCGTGCTCAGGTCGGTGTCCCTGATTTTCTTTGTCGTGAGGAATCCGGCCCGGTGCAGCCTGTCGAGCGTTTTGGGTCCTATGCCCCATACTTTTTCGAGAGGAAGGGACATCATGAATTCCTCTCCGCCGCCTGACGGTATGGAATGGAAGCCGTCCGGTTTTGAGATTCCTGACGCGAGCTTCGCAAGATACTTCGTTCCGGCTAGTCCGACTGACACGGTAAGTCCGGTCTCCTCAAGAACCTTCCTTTTTATGGCGAGCGCGGTTTTTTCCGCCGGTCCGAAAAGCTCCTCCGTTCCCGTAAGATTGATGAAAGCCTCGTCTATCGACATCTGGTCAACTTCCGGCGAGAATTCTCCGAAGATTCCCATTATCTTTTCGGAAAGCTCCTCGTATCTGGCCATCCTCGGATGTATGAAGAGCGCTTCCGGACATAGCCTGCAGGCCGCGGCGGACGGCATCGCCGAATGAATGCCGAATTTTCTGGCCTCATAGGATGCGGTCGAGACCACGCTTCTTCTTTCCGACGGAAAACCTCCCACCACGACAGGCTTTCCTCTAAGCTGCGGATTGTCAAGCTGCTCCACCGACGCGAAGAATGCGTCCAGGTCCGCATGTATGAATTTCCTTTCCGGAACGTTCATTTTTGTTCCTCCGTGCGGACTGTGGTCCTGTCCATCAGCAGCTGTCCGGGAACTCCGCTTTCGTAGAGCGCGGTCACCGTTATTTCGGATCCGGACTCCGATGTTCCGTAAACAAAAGTCATGCTTTCCGGCGGATAGAGCGGAATTCTGAATACGGACGTGCATTCTCCGAAAATGTCGGCATCGTTCCCGGAATACAGGACGGGATTCCCTTCTGCGGCGGAAACGGATACATCGCACAGGACGGGGTTTTTGCCTGTTCTTATGTTCAGTGTCCTGACTTTTTCTCCAAGAACGGTGCTGTCGCTGAAGGTCACCTCCGGAGTTCCTGAGCCTGGCAGAATCATGTATGGCGTAGAGGAGGTGCCATCTTCCGCCGTCAGTCTTCCGGCAAGCACGGCTGCCGCCTGGACCGCTGCGATCGCGGCTCCGGCCAGCAGCGTGAGCCTTTTGCCGCCGTCAAGGATTCCGCGCCGCACCAGCCTGTCGGAACAGTCCTTCATTATCCTGAACCACATCAGGCAGACCGGGGTCATGACAAGTGAGGCCGCCGTGATGTAGACCGGATTTCCCATCATGAGTCCGAGCAGCTCGCCCTGCGTCCTGCCCGATATGAATATGCCGAGCAGCTGAATCATGGGAGCCACCATCAGCAGCGTTATTATTCCGTGCGTCAGATTTTTCCTTGCGGCGAGTGATATTATCGAAAGGATGAATACGGCCATGAACACCGGAAAAACCGTCATGTCCATCAGGCAGAAAAGGAACTGGTTCGTGAATGTAGAAATCATTATCAGAAAGTCTATGCTTTTCGCGCTGTAAAGGTTCTTCTGTGCTGATATGATTTTCGTCCTGCAGAGCATTGAGACGGCCGTCAGCATCAGTGACAGCTGCATGAGGATGAGCGTCTGAGGCGTCCTTATGTGCCTGAACACGTCCGCAGAAAGAATTTTCTCGCCGGCTGTGAATGTCGCCATGCACAGGATGAATGACAGCGGAATCGCATACCAGATATGGCTTATGCTTTTCCATGACCTGTAGCTCAACGAGCTGTTTATGAATCCGAGCGATGATATGAGCAGTATGCTTGCGGAGAGCAGCGCCGTCACTGTTCTGGTTATGGCTGATTCGGTCATACGGAGGCTGCGGCCCGCTATGTTCAGGATCATTGTGTGCCTGTCCCATAGGGCTGCGGCGGACGGGTCGTATGCCTCTATGAATTTTATTATCGGAGCGGCGGATATGACGGCGGATTCTGTTCCTTGGAAATTCATCTGGACGGCAGGAATTCCCGCGGAGAAATATTTCTCAAGAATCGTCCCGTTTTTCGGTGTGTAATCACGCGTCAGTCCGATATAATAGAAAGGAAGTCTTATTCCGCCTGCTGCGGCCGCCTCGAAAAGCGCGCCTACCATCGCCGAAGGCGCCGACTCGCTCCCGGTTCCTGTGAGGATCATCGCCCTGTCAGCCTGCATCTCGGTTCTCAGAACCGCATATCCGTCTTCCGGATTCAGTGAATTTATGAATGCGTCCGTTCCCGACACGAGTCCCCTTTTTTTTACCGGAGGGCTGTCGCCGTGGGTTATGACTATCGCCGCCGAGAAATTCAGCTCCGCGGAGTCCAGAAAGTCCGCCGTGTCATATACTGTCTGCGGAAACCTCTCCGCATCATCTGATGGAAATGATATTATCAGGTTTCCGCGCCTCTCCTCTCCGGAATTTCTTTCTCCGTCTGTCGTTTTTTCCGGAAAACGCAATATTATATTGAAGGGAAATGAATTTCCGCCCGACGTGACTATCTGCTGCGTTTCAGGAGAGAATCCCTTTTTTATGAGACCTGTGAGAATGTCCATGCACTGGCTGTAGCCTGTTTTTGCGGACAGGGCGGCTGCAAGCTTTACGGTGACGGCCGACAGCAGAAGCAGTTTTTTGGGAGTCATCTTACGACAGTTTATAAATTAAGTGTTTACAATGCAAGTACCATTGTGTATAATAAATGCAACCTAATCATATCAGTAAAAGAAGGCAGAAATGAGTGCATCGGACAAAAAGTTTATTATCGAGCTACCGCTGAAAGTCATTCTTACGGAGGACGGTGCATCGAATTTCATTAGCCATAACAAGAAACTGCTGAGATTCAGGCTTGCCGACAATATCGATGAGTACGGCATATCGATGAACAAATTCTCTCCGCAGTCAATCCAGAGCATGATTCTTCTGGACTATATATCCAAGATAGAGATTTCCATGTCCGAATTCGTGTCGTCACGGCAGGAGGTGATGGATCTGTCCAAGGTGATTGTGTATTCGCTTCTGTACAAGCAGTTTGACCGCGAGGTGTATTCCGCCCTGATACAGTGCGAATGCGTGCGCAAGCACAACAGGGCAAATCCGGCGCATCTTATAGACGAGAAGACGCGCATGAGCGAGCGGCAGCTTCGCTCGATTCTTCAGAACAAGGAGAATCTGATAAACACGACGCGCAAGACAATCCTTGATCCTATATGGAAGTCCATAATGAGCAATACGGAGTACACATCCGAGGAGAAGAACATATATCTGCTCATGTCCGAGAAATTCATGAACAGGCTGGGACTGATGGACTGGTACATAATAACGCTTTTCCACAAATCGGACGGCGCCAACGAGATGTTCGTGGCCATAAGGAATCTTCTAAGCTCATATATGGAAAAGTCAAAGGTTGCGGAATATATATCCGTTATGGTGATGGAGCTTGCCCTGAACAATGAGAACACCAACATCCGCAAGGAGGCGCGCAAGATGTACAGCGGGATGGATGACATCGACTCGCTGATATATGATCCGGAGGTGCGTGCGAAAATCGTCCAGGAGCTTCAGCGCAAGCATGAGCTTGTGTTCCTGTCGTGGAAACTTGGCGGCGGCTCCTCGTCAATCGGAAAACAGGGGCGGCTTTCGATAACATTGTACAATAAGGACGATGAATTCCAGGAGGTAAAGGAAAGCATCGAGAACGCCAAGGCGACCAACACGAACAAGAAGACGCTTATAGACTTCTACCGTGAGCTTCCTGACGGGCAGGAAGGCACGGATCTCGGACTTTACTATCTTTCCTATCTTGATGACGCCTGCCGCAAGGTGAACGTGAAATTCGAGTCTCTTGTGAACCAGTTCTCCGCCAGCGATCTTACCGTCATCAATCTGAATTTCAATTTCTGATCAGTTATGAGACTGCCCGGAAAGGAGTACCGAGTAATCTGTCTTTTTCTTCTGCCCCTTCTTTTTATTTCGGCGTCATGTTCGCAGGCTGTTCCTGAGGTCAGGTATGTGTCCGCGTGCCTGATAGCTGATTATCAGTCTGCGGGAAAAAATCCGGATGTCAGGCTCAGTCTTTTCGTAGAGTCCGCCGGTGATCCGCTTCGTTTCTCCTGTATCGAGGCTGTGTCTGCGGACGGATACAGGTGGACGGTGAATTCTCCTTCCGCGGCAGGCGGAGAGGACAGAAAGTGGGCCGGATGCGCGAATCTGCGTGTGCCTGACGGAATTGATTTTCCGCGCGGAAGCTACACTGTAAGATGCGAGAACGCGGACGGGGAGGAGACCCTCACGTCTTTCTCGCTGGATTATGACGGGCGGTTTCTTGACGCCGCGGCGGACACGGTGCCGGTCCTTATGGATGAGATGAACGGGCGCAGAAATGTCGCCGTGTTCGGAAAGGACGGAATTCTGATTTATTATGGAAAGGCCGAAGATGCGTTGTCGTCGCCGGCGGGCATAAAGGGAAAATTCGGCAGGGCCGGATTTTTCAGAAGTGTATGGACTACTTCGGACGGAAATATGGTTTGCCTTATGCCGCCCGAAAATCTTTAGCCGGCGTTCCCAGGCAGGCGCCAGGCGGAAAAATATTATGCGGGAGCTTATGGACAGTTATTTTTCAGAAGAGACGGACGGAATTACCGAACAGGCGGAGCCGCCGTCGGAAAGCAGGCTCGGTGGAGTCGGACAGGATGAGCGGTTCAGGCGGGAAGTCAAGACTTATGTGCTGAGAATCGGCCGTATGACGGCTGCCCAGGACCGCGCCTACAGGGAGCTTGCTCCTTCGTGGTGCATTCCCTTTGAGCGCAGGAGCCTCAATTTCATAGATGTGTTCGGAAACACGAATCCGATAATCGTCGAGATAGGGTTCGGCATGGGGGATGTGACCGCGGATATCGCCGCGGCAAATCCTGATGTGAATTATCTGGGCATAGAAGTGCATAAGCCGGGTGTGGGCAGGCTCCTCGGCGAGATTCAGAGACGTGATCTGAAGAATCTTTATATCATAGAGCATGATGCGATGGATGTCCTTGACGAGATGATAGGTGACAGTTCCGTCAACGGCTTTCATATATTTTTCCCCGATCCGTGGCCAAAGAAGCGCCATCACAAGCGTCGTCTTGTTCAGAGACCGAGAACTGATCTGCTGGCGCGGAAGCTTGCGCCTGGAGGCTATCTTTATTTCGTGACGGACTGGCTTGAGTATGCGGAATTCGCTCTTGAGGAGCTGAGCGCGACTCCGGGACTTAAAAACCGCTATGACGGTTTCGCCGAGCCGCAGCCGTGGCGCGGAATGACGAAATTCGAGCGCAAGGGACTTACGGCCGAACGCCCGATAACAGAGCTGTTTTTCGAGAAGATATGAGCGGTTTTCTTTTTGATGTGGACGGAATGGCCGCCCCGGACAGAAGGGTGAAGGAGCTTGAGGCTCTGATAGTCCGCTATCAGAATTCATATTACAACGGAGAGGCCGAGATTTCGGATGCGGAATTTGACTCCCTATGGGACGAGCTGAAGAGACTGAATCCGTCGGATCCGCTTCTTTCCCGTGTCGGCGCGGACTCCGGAGATTTTGTGAAGATCCGCCACATAATGCCTATGGGAAGCCAGGAGAAGGCCGCCGATCCGCCGGCGTTCCTTGGATGGGCGGAAAGGCATAGATATGATGAGTATCTTGTGGAGTACAAGCTTGACGGAGCCTCGCTGGAGCTTCAGTACGAGCACGGAATTCTTGTCCGCGCGGTGACCCGGGGTGACGGCGTTTCCGGCGACGACATAACCCGCAACGCAAGGCGCATGGACGGGGTTGTTCCGCTGATTATGATGAACGGAGCCGCCGCGGATTTTACAGGCGGAGTCAGGGGCGAGGTCATAATGAAGAGATCCGTCCTTAGGGAGCATTTTCCGGACAAGGCGAACTGCCGCAATGCCGCCAACGGTCTTATGAAGCGCAAGGACGGTGACGGCGGAAGGTTCCTCTCTCTTGTTGTCTATGATGCGTTTGATGCGGGCGGCGGCGGTTTCTTCTCCGATGAGGAGCAGAAGCTGTCATGGCTGTCGTCCTGCGGCTTTTCGGTAGTTCCGATGAGGAGATGCCGTTCGCCTGAAGAAGTGGTGGAATACAGAGCCTCGGTGATGGAGACGAGAAAGTCTCTTGACTATGACATAGACGGGCTTGTCGTAAAGGAACGCCGGATAGACCCGGATGACGCCAGACGTGCCCGGCCAGACCGTCAGATCGCATTCAAATTCAGTCTTGAGGAGGCTGTCTCGGTCCTCAGAAAGGTCGAATGGAGCCGCTCCGGAGGGACATATACCCCTGTCGCCGTCTTTGACGAGGTCGAGCTGAACGGGACTAGGGTTCAGAGGGCGAGCCTGGCGAATCCAGATACGATGCGTGCCCTTGGCGTCAGAATAGGCTCGCGGATAGTCGTGGTGAAGCGCGGGGAGATAATTCCGAAAATAGAGTCTGTTCTTCCACCGGCGGAAGGCGATGTTACTGAGGAGATCCGTTGTCCGGACACCTGCGGAACCTGCGGCGCCGTTCTTGTGGATGAGGGAAGCAGGCTTTTCTGTCCCAACAGGGAATGCCCGGAGCGTGTGCTCCACCAGCTGCTTAAATGGCAGCAGTGCGCTGACATCCGTGATTTCGGGCAGACGCTGATAGAGTCGATGTTCCGGGACGGAAAGCTGGGCTCCATAACGGATATATATTCCCTGACTGTCGCGGACCTTGTTCCGTATTTTCTTAACGGTGACGGCGCGGCGGCGGAGAGGCGGTCGCTGGGCGCGGAGAAAGTCTACGCTTCAATCAGAGGCCGAAGGACTCTCACTCTTCCGGCGTTCATAGCGGGATTTGATATAGACGGTGTGGGTACCGCCAATGCGGAGAAGCTTGTCGCGTCCGGACTTGCAACTCTGGATGATATTCTGGCGGCAGACGAGACGCGGATAGCATCCGTCTACGGTTTCGCCGGAAAATCCGCGCATACTATCGTGGAGGGGCTTGCCGAGAATGCGGATGAGATGAGGCGCCTGGTCTCATCCGGGACGATAACCATATCAGGAGTCTCCGGCGGAAAGCTCGCTGGAATTTCATTCTGCTTTACCGGAGAGCTTAGGAGCATGAGACGGGCGGAAGCAGAGAGGCTTGTCCGCGGTAACGGCGGAACGGTCAAGTCTTCGGTGACAAGGGAGCTGGGCCGGCTCGTGACCAACGATGTGGAGAGCGGCTCATCCAAGAACAGGAAGGCAAGGGAGCTCGGAATTCCTGTCATTGACGAGGACGCTTTTCTTGCGATGCTGAGATGAGATTTTTCCTGCGCGTCTTTTCGCTTCTTCTGGCGGCAGCAGCTGTCTATACGGCGGCGGGCCTTGTTTCCGTGGTCTCGGTGTTCCGGTCATCTGATGTCGTGGGCGGCCTTTCCGGGGAGTCGCTGCGTGTCAAGATTTACGGCTCCGGAATGGAGAACGGGACGGCTACGGTGAGCGCGGTGGTGTCTCTTGTGGATTCAAACGGAAACGAGATGTCCGTGATAGAACGCTCCTGGAGTGGCCTTTACCTGTCGGTCGATTATGCATGTGCGGACATAGGCGGAAGAATATATATGTTCCCGTGCAGGGTCTACGGCCATACCTCCATGGCTGGACGGAATTCCGCGGACGGAAATGTTTTCCGCGGAAGCTATGGCACCACGCTGGAGAAGTATTTTGACGAGGACGGTCAGTGCATGCTGCTCGGAGCGGGCTCCGGGCTTTCCGAAAGGAAGGCTCTTTACAGGATCGCGCGTTTCGCCTGCAGAAAAAGATTTCTTCCTGCCTTCTCACTGGTTTCTGTGCGGACTGTGACTCTTTCGGACTGCATGACCGGTTTCTACTACAGCATCTCTTCATCTCCGGACGGAACGCTCTCTGTCGGAATGCTCTGAGCGGATACCGAGCCGGCTCATTCGTTCTGTGCGAATGCGAAATTTCCTGTGAAGAATTCGGGCCTCACTGCGCATCCATTTAGCCTCATCTCCCAGTGCAGGTGCGGGCCTGTCGCAAGACCGGTGCTTCCGGATTTGCCTATCAGCTCGCCCTGACGCACGGTGTCTCCCTCCTTCACGTTCATCGAGGACAGATGGTAGTACAGGCTGTACAGCCCCGGAAGATGCTCTATCACGACGCTGAATCCGGTTGAGATTCTCTCCTCGGCCATCACGACCCTGCCGCCTGCCGTCGCCTTCACCGGTGTTCCCTCCGGAACCCCGTAGTCGTTTCCGAAATGGACGCCCGTTGATGATTTTCCGTTCGTGTATTCGTATATCCGCCTGTCGCCGAAACGCGCGGTGTATCTGTCGGAATCTACAGGAAGCGCGAACGGTGTGGACGCATAGACGTCAGCCGGAACCGAAGTGAACAGTATGTCGTTCAGTTTCTGGATTTGGGCCGCACGCTCCGGGCTGTTGTCTGTTTTTATCTGCGAATTTCTGCTGTCAAGAGGCAGCCGCTCTGAGCCGAATTCCCTGGGACGGAACGGAACCGCGATCGAGAATTCCTTGGTCTCCTCCCTGGACAGCGATATTGTTACGGACAGTGTGTATTGTCCGTCGTCAAGCCATGTTGACAGCGGAATTCCGCACAGGAAATCCTGCCGTCTCGAATTCTTTCCGCACTGATAGAAAACGGCCTGATCTATCCGCTTCTTGTCCTTCATCAGCCTGAGCCATGCATGTCTGTCCTGCTCGTTCCTGTTTTTTCTGTGTGGCTTCTGGGACAGGAACGACAGCCTGACGAACACCGCGTCTCCCGGCACAATGGAGTCTGTATAGTCTACGGTGAAGGACATTGTGGCGTCCTGATATTTTGCCTGCGCCGCATGGACGCTTGCTGTTCCAAGCAGCAGAGCCGCTGCCGCGGCGATGATTCTGGATTTTTTTGATGCGCTCATATATTCATTCCTGTATGCAAGTTGCTCCGCCCGGTCTCCTCCGTTTCTGTCAGGTTCCGGCGCGGTGCGGATTTATCTCCTTTATTATGATCTGCGGTGTGGTGATTCCGTTGTAGAAATTCCTCGACAGCGAGTAGATTATGTCATAGGATCCGCCCGTTCTTATGTCCTTTCCGAGCCTGTCTCCGCCGCCCCAGAGCATGGCCGGGAATTTGTATTTTCCGCAGTCGAATGTGAGCTTGAGGTGCTGGGGATTCTTCTTGCCGACTGCCAGCGCGTCGCATAGCGGCAGATTCCGTGATATGAACACAAGCTCCGGGTTCCCGCTTCCGTAAGGCTCGAACGTGTCGGTCAGGGATATTATTTCGGGCGTGAGGTATCCGGCCGGAATTTCGGCGTCAAGCTCCGCCTCCGGCTCCTCATCGGAAAGTTCTATTGAGGGAATCATCGAGTCTATCCGCCTTAGAAATTCATCTGTCCGGTCCTTCCTGAAGCTGAATCCGGCGGCGCAGTCGTGTCCGCCGTGGTTTATGAAGAAATCTCCGAACCTGTCAAGGAAATCGGTAGCGACAAAACCGCGGCAGCTTCTGACGGATCCGACGCATATATCGTCACAGTATGTGGCCGCGAGAGCCGGAATGCCGAATGTCTGCATCAGCTTCGAGGCGAGTATTCCGGTGACTCCCTTGTTTATGCCGTCATCTATCACGACGCATAGCTTTCCGCCGTGCGCGCCCACGCTTTTCTGGGCATCGAACCTTATTTTGAATTCGGCTGAGGACACAAGCTCCTTGCGTTCCTCGTTCAGGCGGACGATATTGTCCGCGAGCATCTCACGTTCTTTCGGATCTCCGGATATGAGCAGCTGCAGCGACAGGTCTGACTGCCCCATGCGTCCCGCGGCGTTTAGCGCCGGAATGACTGTCCAGGACAGATCCGTTGAGCCGATGTTTTCGGCGGACACGCGCATTCTGGAGAACAGCTCCGCCAGTCCCGGCCTTGGACCGTCCTGCTTGATCGACTTTATCCCCGCCCTGACGAAAACCCTGTTCTCGTTTTTCATCGGCATTATGTCGGCGAGAGCAGCAAGGGCGACAAGCTGCAGATCCCGCCTCTCGGCCTCCGCAGTTTTCCTGTCCCTTGTCCTACCTGTCAGCTCCGAGCAGGTCACGAACAGGTTGTATATACAGTCCGCCGCAGTCATGTCCTGGCATGAGTATTTTGCCAGCGACGAGCGGGACATTACTGCGCCTATTGTCTTGTCCCTGAACGCCGGGTTCAAGGCCGAAAGCGCGTCGCGCAGATCATAGAGGCTGAATTCTATTCCTTCTCCGAAGATTCCGCGGAGAAGCGAGGCTGTATGCTTTTTGTCCCAGACATAAATCACCTGTCCGGCAAGAAATTCCGGCAGCCTTGTGGATGATATGCTCTTTCCTTCCGGCCCGGCATCCTCGTGCAGCGACGAGCGCCGGATCATGTTCCTGACTTTAATGCAGTCCACGCTGTAGCCGCCGTCTTCCTTTTGTTCCGCGTACATCAGGCAGATCTCGCTCTTGTACAGCGGATCCGACGTGAATCTGAGGGCGGACACAAGCTTGAAGGCCACGGCCGCTCCGGATATGTCCTGAAAGGGGTAGGCGGAGCCGGGAATCTTGGGGTTGACTATTACAAGAGCCTCAGGCAGAGTGTCCGGCGGATTGTGGTGGTCCGTGACGATTACGTCTATTCCGAGCGACGAGGCGTGCGCGATTTCGTCGAAATTCGAGATTCCGCAGTCAACTGTTATTATCAGAGTTCCGTTCCGCGCGGCGAAATCATCAACGGCCTGAACCGACAGACCGTACGCGTCGTCCGCAAGCGGAAGCCTCCATTCCACGTCCGCTCCCATTGATTTCAGCTGCTCGAAAAGTATCGCAGTGCTTGTGATTCCGTCCACGTCGCTGTCGCCGAATATGAGAATTCTCTCGTTCTCATCGACGGCGGACAGAATCCTGTCGGCAGCATCCTCCATCGAATTCAGGAGGAACGGGCTGTGCTGGAATCTGAGGTCGCTTTCAAGATAGTACAGAATATCTTCGCCGCCGGTGATTCCCCTGCGGACAAAAATGGACGCAAGCAGCTGGCTCATTCCGTATTTTCCGCATAGAGGACTTATCTGGCTCTTGCTGACCGCCTTCTTTGTCCATTTAGTCAATTTGCGTCCGTCCCTTCAGTGATTTTTTTCAGTATCAGCTCTCCGGGGGCGCGCCTTTCGTCGCTGTAAGATACGGCCTGTGATATTCTTTCCATCGCAGGCTCAAGGCAGCCGCTGTCCCTGCCGAAAACTTCCATCACCGTCTCTCCGGCTCTTACGGCGTCTCCCGTCTTTTTCCTGAATATTATTCCCGCATCAGGACATACCTGCTCCCCGGCGGTCGCGCGTCCTATTCCGAGCGTTATTCCCGCAAGGCCGATTCCGTATGCGTCCACGGACATGAAGCCGTCCTTCTCCGCCTTGAATTCGGCGTGGAAACCGGATCTCCGTTTTCCGATCTGCGACATGAGCCTCTCCGGGTTTCCGCCCTGCGCCTCGACGTTGCGGAGGAATCTGTCAAGCGCGCGTCCGGAAGATACAGCCTCCCGGCACATCTCCCTCGCGGCGGCTGTGTCGGAGGCGATGCCGCCGAGCACGAGCATTTCCGCTCCTAGGGCGAATGTCTCCTCCATTATATCATCGGGAGCGGTTCCCCTCAGACATTCGACTGATTCCTCGATCTCAAGGAAATTTCCGGTTTTCATGCCGAGCGGAGTGTCCATGCAGGTCAGAAGGGCTGTGGCCTTTTTTCCTGTGGCGGCAGCCGTGTTCACAAGGAACGATGCGAGTGTCTCCGCGGCCTCCGGTGTCTTCATGAACGCGCCGCTTCCGTACTTGACATCGAATACAAGGGCATCTGAGCCTTCCGCAAGTTTCTTTGACAGAATGCTCGCAGTTATAAGAGGAACAGATTCGACTGTCCCTGTCACGTCGCGCAGGGCGTACATAATTCTGTCCGCAGGCGCTATTTTGTCTGTCTGTCCGGTCATCGCATATCCGTTGTCTGCTATGAGAGCCGCGAATTCTTCCGGACTCAGGTTCGTGCGGTATCCTTCTATGGACTCAAGCTTGTCAAGCGTGCCGCCTGTGTGTCCAAGCGCGCGTCCGCTCATCATCGGAACCTGAAGCCCGCATGCCGCGGCGATGGGGGCGAGCGGAATCGATATTTTGTCTCCGACTCCTCCCGTGGAATGTTTGTCGACGAAAGGACCGCACAGACCCTCCGTCTCCCTTCCGTGAAGGTTTATTGTGTCTCCGGAGCGGAGCATCGCGTCTGTAAGCAGACCTGTCTCTCCGAATGTCATTCCGTTGAAATATACCGCCATAAGCCATGCGGAAATCTGGTAGCGCGGAATGGATCCGTCCGTGCATCCCGCGACAATGAATTCTATCTCCTCCCTTGTGAGAGGTTTCTGTGCGGTGATTATGTTCCTGCCGTCCGCAGATATGACCGGCTCACCCCGTTTTCTGATTATTATGTCCGTTGCCCTCATAGAATTCCGGCTCCTGTCTCTAATGAATTCAGCCTTGTCTCCGCGCTGCTCTCGGCCAGAAAGAAAAGCATTCTTCGCATCAGCATGAATGTCTCCGTATCAAGGGGAATTTTCCTTGATTCCGCCGGCGCGAGTCCGGATACCGCCGAAAGATACCTTATTCCTGCCACTGTAAGCGGAAGCGCGCCTGACCCGCCGTCCGCGCAGTCAGGGCAGATAAAGCTGTTGTCCTGAATATCGAGATATGATACTTCATTGCCGGCAAATTTTCCAGACAAAAACGGTTTTCCGCACCTTCCGCATGACGAGGCGTCCGGCTGTACGCCCATCAGCTCAAGGTAGCGCCATATAAAGCGGAGAAGTCCCGTCCGCCCCTGAGCCTCATCAGCAATCTCAAGGCCGTCAAGGAATCCGCTGAACAGCTTCCAGCATTTACCGCTGCTTCCGGCGCATCTTGTCTTTATGACCAGTTCCGCCGCGAGCGAGGCCGCCCACATCTTGAACAGGCTCTTTCCGAACGAGCCGTGCCATCCGGTGACGTCAAAGTCCGTTATCTTCCTTCCTCCGCCCGTGGAATTCCCGTAGATATAGACTGTTCCTGTATTCCATTGGCATACGGCTGACCTCATCCTGCTTTTGGGGCCTCCGTACAGCGTGGCGCATATTATCCCGTCCGTCTGAGTGAACAGAGTGACTGATGAGTTGTTCTCTCCGGAGTCTCTTAGCGAAAGCACCGTCGCCGTTGCGGAAAAATTCCTGTCCATAGGAGATGATATTATATTTCATTTCCTGACTATTGCAAGAAGCTCGTCTGTCTCGCTCTTCCTGTAGTCCGGCTTTGAATTCCTGAGGGAATTCAGATATTTCTCGGCGGATGCCGTGTCGCCGAGCTGTATGCAGACCTTCGCTATGTCGATGTATGCGTCCCAGTTCTTTGAGTCTGATTTTATAGCTTCGGCATAGGCTGTCCTTGCGCTGTCGTAGTCTCCCTGCTTCGTGAATGCCCTTGCGAGGTTCATGCGCGCCTCGCTGTTTCCCGGATCCTTTCTGAGCGCGTTCTGGAAATGCGTGACGGCCTTTGCATAGTCCTCCCTCGCAAGATATACGCTGCCGAGATTGTTGTTCACCTCGAAATTGTCCTTTTCCTTTGCGTATGCCTGGGTGAGGAGCCTGAGGGCGGTCTCCGTTTCCGGCGGGTCAAGCGACATATACATTACTCCGAGGTTTATCTTTGTCTTTATGTGGTCCGGATTCAGTCCCAGAACCTCCGTGTACAGCGGGATCGCATCTTCGGCCTTACCCTCGCGGTCCAGAATGAGCGCATAGTTGTAGATTATGTTGGCCCTGTTCTGCGAGTCCTTTATGGAGCTCCTGTTTTTGTAAGCCTCCGCCGCATATTTCTCCGCCTCCTGAATTCTTGACTGATCCAGCAGGACTGTTGACAGATTGTATTGCGTCATTGTCCTCGCTGTTCCGTCCTGAAGCATCGTCAGGGCGATTCTGTAGTTCTCCTCTGCCTGCTTCGGATTTCCGTGCTGATAATAAACGGAACCCAGCTCCATCGCCGCCTGAGTCCTGTTCGGTCCGTTCAGGCTGACCGCCGTTCCGTAGGCTTTCTCCGCCTCGGAAAATTTTCCCTGGGCGCTCAGAATTCTTCCCTGCTCGATGTATGCCTTCTCGTGCTGCGGGTTTATCTCGGCGGTCTTTCTGAATGCGTCCAGCGCGGCGCTGCTGTTTTTCAGCTGTTTCTGTGTCATTCCCAGATTGAAGCGGCTCTGCGCATACTGCGGATTTATGTCGCATGACGCCTGGAACGATGCGGCCGCATCGCTGTATCTCTTCATGCTGAACTGGATTTTTCCAAGGTCATAATAATAGATGAAATTTGAAGGATCGTTTTTGACGGCCTTCTGCATCTCGGAGAGGGCGGTGCTCATGTCCTGCCGCTCCGCGGCGTCTTTTGCAAGTATGTAGTGCGCCGCCGGATCTTCTGGATTTGATTTGACCGCGAGCCTGGCCATGTCTGCCGCCTGCGACATCAGTTTCTTCCTGTCCTCGTCTGAGCCGGCTTTTTCTGACGCCGCGAAGAGAGCCTCCGCCATCCGGGACTGCGCGGCGGCCGAAGCCGTCCTGTCATCAGCCACAGGAAGCGTATCGGACGCATTTTTGAAATGTCTTGCGGCTTCGTCCGTGTCACCGCGTTCGAGGGCCTCCATGCCGAGCCTTATCTCCTCTTCGGCTGCGGATATTTTTCTTTTAGTCTCCTCGGCCTTTGCCTCGGCCTCTTTCTTCTCCTGCTCCTTAAGCCTTTTTTCCTCCCTGGCTTTTTTCTCGGCCTGCTCCGCCTCCTTCTGTCTCCTCTCCTGGAGCTTCCTTTCCTCCTGAGCCTTTTTCTCGGCTTCAGCGGCCGCCTTTTCCTTCTGTTCCTGAATCCGCTTCTCCTCCTGGACGCGCCTTTCTTCCTGGAGCTTTTTTTCTGCCTCAAGGGACTTCTTCTCGTCCTGAAGTCTGCGCTCCTCCTCCCTGCTCGCGTTCTCCTGTGCCTTGAGCATTTTCTCCCGCTCCTGCTGCTCGGACTGGAGCCGGAGCAGGTTTTCCATGGTCTTTCTGTTCTCGGCTGTCTGTCTGTTAGCCATGTCAAGAGCGTCTTTCATTGAGCTGATTGAGTCCTCGACCGCGGATGCGAGCCCTGACGTGTCGTTTCCGTTCTGCGTTCCGCCCTGCCGGGCTTCCGTTCCGTCGGAGGAAGCGGAATTCCTCTTTTTCTCAAGAATTTCGTCGAGAAGCGCCCGTGCCGTGGCGTCGTCCGCATCCTTTATAAGCAGCGAGTCCAGAAGGCTGAGGGCGCGGTCATATTCTCCCCGCTCCGCATAGGTTCTGGCCAGCGCATAAGTGTTCTCCTTTTCGTCCGGACTTTTTTTGAGCGGACCTGTGAAAACAAGGAACGCCGCGGCCGCAAGCATGATGGCCGCTCCCGCCACGGTGAATATCTTCTGTTTTGTGCTCATGTTTTCCTCCCTTCTGTCGTGTCAGTCAAGCTCGGAGCTGTGCTCGTAGTCCATTATGTCCTCTGCTCCTGACTGGATGTTCGTGGAATCCGAATCCTGAAGCGATTTCGCGACGTTCTCAAGCAGTTTCCGCCTTTTCTCCGCCTCAGCTGCTTTCCTGGCCTCTTCCGCCTCGCGTTCAGCAGTCTCCCTTGCGATCCGTTCCTCCTCGGCGCGTCTCTCCTCGGCAAGCCTCTTTTCCTCGGCCTCCTTTTCCGCCGCGATCCGTTCCTGTTCCCTGAGCCTGGCTTCCTCCGCCTTGCGCTCAAGCTCCTCCCGGAAACGTTTCTCCTCCTCCGCGCGTCTTGCGGCCTCCGCCTCGGCGAGCCTCCTGTCCTCCTCGGCCCTCCGTCTCTCGCTTTCCAGCACGCTGAGCATTTTCTCTATGCGCCTGCGCTGCGGGGATGCCGGAAATTTTCCAATGTATGTCCTGTAGCTGTCAGCGGCTTCCTCATAGTCTCCGTCCATCACAAGCGAATTTGCCCTGTTCAGCAGCGCGTCAAGGAAGTCCGGGTCCGCGCTCAGCGCCAGAGAGAAGCTTTCCGCCGCGCTCCTGTATTCGCCCGCCGCGAAAAGCGAATTTCCGCGGTTGAACGCCAGAATCTTCTTGTCAGTTCCCGGAACCGAAAGTCCGTCCGAGAATTTCTCCGCCGAGGTCACGTAGTCGCCCATCTGGTAATAGCACAGTCCGAGATAGTTGTATGATTCCGGTGATGCGGTTCCATCCGCGATTTCCTGCTCAAGTACGGGTGCGGCCTGTTCCGGCCTGTTCGTTCTGAACAGCCGTTCTCCCTCGGTTTCGGCCCAAAAAGCCTGTGATGACGCGGCGAGCAGCATGGCGGCCGCGATGCGTGTTATTTTTTTTCCTGACATTCTGTATGTTGTCTCCCGCATTTGACATAGTGGCATAAATTTAATACTCTTTCAATTATTATCGTTTTTTATCCCTGTTTACTTCATAGGAATTCGCAGGGGAGGAAAGAGGCCAATGGGTGTCGTCCAGATTGTTATAATCTGTCTTCTCGCGGTTTTTATATCCGCACTTCTGTTTTTCATAATAAGGAACATGGTTCTGCCGAAAAGAATAGAGGCTGTTCCGAAGCTCATAAAGCAGGGAAAGACCCAGGCGGCGATAAAGGTCGCGAAACAGATAGTCACGAGGGATTCCAAGGACTATACGGCGCATTATTATCTTGGCAAGGCGTATCTCGCGGACAATAAGCCGGAGCTCGCGGTGATAGAATACAAGACGGTGAACGAACATGCGATATTCGGCGAGGGGATAAATGAGGTTGATTTCCGGAAGGAATATGCCCAGCTTCTTGTCAAGTACAACCAGCAGAATGAGGCGCTCAAGAATTTCCTTCTTCTGACAAAGCTGGATCCGCGCAACGGCGACAACTTCTACAACGTCGGGCACATATACGAGCAGCAGAACAGATATGACATGGCGCTGGGCTTCATGCAGAAGGCCGTGGCGCTTGACAAGAAGAATGCAAAGGCGCACGCCTCAATCGGTCTTATAATGTACCGCGCCAAGCAGCCGGCCGAGGCGAAGAGGGAAATTTCGCTCTCGCTGAAACTTAGTCCTGACACATATTCCTCCTACTACTATCTGGGTAAAATTCTTAAGGACGGAAAGGATATTCCCGGTGCGATAAAAGCCTTTGAGAAGGCGCAGCGTGATCCGGAATTCAAGCAGAAGGCGATAATCGAGCGCGGCTCCTGCTTCATGATGGTGAACAGGCTTGACAATGCCGTTCCTGATTTTCAGAGGGCGATCGAGCTTGACCGCAACAGCCTGAAGCCTGAGACGCTTTATGCCCGTTATTTCCTGGCCGCGTGCTACGAGAAGACGCGGAACATAGACAAGGCGATAGAGCAGTGGGAGCAGATTTACAAGAGAAACAAGACGTTCCGTGATGTCGGTGTCAAGCTGTCCGAATACAAGGATCTTCAGGCAAACGACTATCTAAAGGATTATCTTACAAGCAATGACGAGGAATTCGCCGCAATCTGCCGCAACGTTCTCCAGAAGGCCGGCCAGATTGAGATTCTCAGCTGTGACACCAAAAAATGGGGCTGCCAGATTACAGGAGTGGAGAAATCTGATGACTCATGGATGTCCGTGCGCAAGCAGGTTCTGTTCATAAGGTTCTATCGTGAGCCGGAGCCGATTGAGGATGCTGCTGTCAGGGATTCCCTTGAGCAGATGAAGACTCTTAACAGCGTGAAGGGTTTTCTGTACTCCAGCTCCGGATTCACTAATGCCGCGAGGCGCTTCTCCGAGAACCGGCCTGTCGAGCTGATAGACAAGGACAGGCTTGAGTCCATGCTGACGGCGGCCGGTGCGAAATGAGGATACTCTGTGTTTCCGATTATGTGGATCCTCTTGTGTACAACCAGAATGTGAGGGACATTTTCCCCGGCATCGATGCGGTTCTGTGCGCCGGAGATCTTCCTATGGACTATGTGGATTTCATTGTCACCGTATTCAACAAGCCGACCTATTTTATTTTCGGAAACCATAATCTCAAGGAATTCCGTTATTATCACCGCGGAGATGCCGGCTTTGTCCCTCAGACGCCGGCTCATTACTCCGATGTGTCCCATTCACATGGCGCTGTATATGCCGGCTTCAGGACTATTGTCTGTGATTCGCTGAGTTTCACAGATCCTTCGACAGGACGCAGGACGCCTCTCCTGATTGCTGGCGCGTCCGGATCATTCAGATACAACAAGGGCCTGAACCAGTATACGGACAGGCAGATGTTCCTGCGGCTCCTGCTTATGGTTCCAGCCCTGATAAGAAACAGGATAAAATACGGACGTTATCTTGACATATTTCTTACGCACGCATCGCCGCGCCATATACATGATCATGAGGATCCATGCCATGTCGGATTCGAGTGTTACAACTGGTTCATAAAAAAATTCAGACCCGCATATATGATACACGGTCATATACATCTTTATGATCTCAGGGAGGAGCGTTCCGGTGTCTACGGCGGAACAAAAGTCGTGAATGCCTACGCCCATTGCATAATAGAGTTTCCGTCCGGAGGGAATTTGACGGAGACCCGGGAAGACAGCAGATGAATCTTTTTGCGACTCCTCAGACGGAGGAGGATTTTAACAGGGCAAGGAACAAGGCCCTGATCAATGAAATTCAGCATTTTCTCTCGCCGGAGGAGGCTTCGCTCATATCGCTCAATGACGTAAAGCAGTTGATAAAGCCGGTCAACGAGACTTATGTGGGAATGAAGGTTATTCCGATTGATAAGATCATAGGCAGCGAGGGGCGTTACAATGATTTTGACAATCATTTCTTTCCCAAAAATCCGTTCCTGAAAAGCCGGTGGGAACATATAGACAGCGCGGCGATAAATTCCATTGACCTGCCGCCCATAAAAGTCTATGAGATTTCGGGACTTTATTTCGTCAGGGACGGAAACCACCGTGTGTCCGTAGCGAAGTCCCGGGGAATAGAATTCATAGACGCAGAGGTCGTGTCGCTGCAGAGCGAGATAAAGCTCAGGAAGCCCGACAATATAAACGACATAATCAGGCAGATAATAAACTACGAGAAAAGGGTCTTCTATGCGGAGACGAATTTCGGTGACATAACGGAATACTGGTGCCTTGACTTCTCAACGCCGGGAAAATACGATGTGGTCTATAACCATATACTGACGCACAAGTATTATATGAACCAGCAGCAGGCGGAGGAGGTCTCGATGGAGAAGGCCATTCTGTCATGGTTCAATACGGTGTATCTTCCTATCGTGACGGCCGTGAGAAAGCGCCATGTCATGTCCGGATTCCAGAAATTCACGCTTGGCGATATGTATGTCTGGATTGTGAAGTACTGGGATGAGCTTAAGAAGAAATTCGGTGATTCCGTTCCGATAGATGATGCCGTGACGGATTTCCGCAGGAATCACAGGATTCCACTATATAAGAGAATAATCAACCAGGTGAAGAGAATTGTCCTTCGCAGGTCGATTGGCGGCACGCCTTTTTCCAGGACGGGACAAGAGACACCGCAATAACTGTTTCCGGGGATGGGTAAAATCACCGAATTGGAAATTAAAAACTTGACGGCTGTATATTTCAATGATACAATCAGAAGAAATAAGCGAACCATAATTCATAGGAGATGAAAGCATTTGAATTCGATAGACTCTTTTGTCAGCACGCCGTTATTACTGGCCGCCGCTTTGGGTGTTGTCCTTTTTGTTTTTCTGCTGATAATAAAGCTCAGGAATACGGTGAAGTCAAGCTTCATATTTTATCTTGTCGCCGGTGTGATTGTGGCCGGTTCACTTTATTCCTGCTTCTCCGGACATATAATTTATTTTGTCTTCACTGTCATGCTGGCGGAGCTGATGGCGCTTCCCTATGTCATCGTAAAAGCCTTTGACAATCCTCAGAAAAGGGAGGAGCGCATAAATGCCAGAAAAGCTGCTGTTCAGACTGAGGCTCAGGGGCAGGATTATGTGAGCAGGAAGACAGTCGAGGAGCTGGAGGACAAATACAAGCGTCTTATAGATGTGAATAAGGAGCTTGTGGCGAAGGTCTCCACTTTTTTCTCAAGCGACAACAGCATGGAGAGTTTCCTCGGATATTGCAATAAGCTTCTGACTGACAGGGTGGGCGCTGACGGATGCGTGATACTTATGGCCGATGAATTTGACAATACGCTCGCGGTCAAGTCCCTTGCCGGAAATTTTCCTCCTCCGTACAGGCTTCCTGAGGATCTTCCACATAAACCGCTCAGGGTTGAGACAAATCTGCGTTTCGCACAGTTCCCGCTCAAGGAGAATATCTTCGGTGATATATTCGCAGGCGGTGAACCGGTTTTCATTCCCGACTCTGTCAAGGATCCGCGTGTGTTCCAGAACGGTCCGGAGGATTTTCTCCGCTGCGGAAGCTACATATTTGTTCCTGTGAAACAGAAAGAGGGAACCGTCGGTCTTATTGCTCTGGCGCGCCTTCCTGACAAGGATAAATTCACGGCTCAGGATTTTGATGCGGCCGTCATACTTACCGATGCCATAGCCACATCGATGAAGCCGCTTTACAGTTTCCTCGCCTATGCCGAGCATACGGAACTCAATAAGGGCGGAAATATAGCGTCAAAATATCAGAAGGATATGCTTCCTCAGAAACTTCCTGTGGTAGGCGGTATGTCGATAGGCTGCTTCTCAAATCCCATGGAGAATGTCTGCGGTGATTATTATGATGTTCTTGTCTCGCGGAAGAACAGGATTTCCTTTGTCATGGCAGATGTGGCCGGGAAGGGAATGAATTCTCTTGTCGTGATGATAATGATACGGGCCATAATACGGCTTGCTGTTCATACTGACCAGAGCGCATCCACGATACTGTCCTGGACGAACAGAGGCATCTGTCTTGAGAGCTCAAAGATTGATCATTTTGCCAGTGTCTCTCTGATTAACTATGACAGCACGAGCCGCGAGGCTCAGATTTCGACTTGCGGAAATAATCCGGTGTTCCGGTATTCAGCGGCCGACGGGAAATTCACGCAGCTTACCGCCTACAGTGAGCCTCTGGGAGTTGAGAAGGACACTGTATATTCTGACCTGACTGTAAAACTGGAGGAAGGGGATATTCTTGTCACCTGTACGGACGGATTGCTTGAATCTCTCGATGAAAATGGTGTACAATACTCCGCTGACAGTCTGTCAAAGGTCATCATCAGAAACAGAAATGTTCCGGCAAAGGATATTTCTGCAAAAGTGAAGGATGATTTGAGAAAATACTGCGGAAATGCGCAGCAATATGATGATCAGAGTCTGCTTGTTGTGAAAATACAATAACGAAGAAAAAGGAGCTTCTTCATGGAACTTAAGATACGAAAGAATGGTGATGTCTACATCATTGATGTGACCGGAGAAATGGATCTTTACAATTCGTATAAGCTCAAAGAGCTTGTAATGAAAATGCTTGAGAAGAATGTCAAGAATTTTGTAATTAACCTTGAGCAGGTTGACTACATCGACTCTTCAGGAATTGGAGCGCTTATCTATATCTGTTCCACAATAAAGAAGATGAATCTCAAGCTTGCGATTTCCAATATCCATGGATCTGTAAAGAAGGTTATAGAGCTTACAAAACTGATGGGTTATTTCCCTATAGCTAACAGTGTCGAGGAAGCCCTTCTTATGGTCAAAGAGTAGTTTTTCTCAGTTTTCTTAAAGAAAGTTCATGAACGGTTAGTATAGGAGAAAATTATGGTTCAGGAATTAAAAGAACTCAGATCGGACGAGAATGATCCTTTGTTCGATAAGACTAATATGCTCAAGAAGGAGTTTCCTTCTGACTTCAGGCAGATACGTTACTTCACGCTGCTTATCGTCCAGTCCGCTCCGACGGAGATAAAAGAACTGAATCTTCTGGAGCAGCAGATAAGTGAAGTCATAAAAAATGCGGTAAAGCATGGAAACCACTGCGATCCGAACAAAAAGGTCACTGTGTGGTATTCATTCAGTCCTACACATGCCCATATTATCGTCCAGGATGAGGGCGAGGGATTCAAGGATCTTGAAAAATGGAATGAGTTCAATAAAAAACGTCTTGAGTGTCTTCACAAGAATGACTTTATGGAGCTCGCGAATTATGTCTCCTTCAGAACCCGTGAGTCAGACAGCCAGGACGGAGGAAACGCGCTTTTCGCCGCTCTTGAATACTGGAACGGAGGATTTGTTTATAACGGAAAAAGGAATGCGGTCGCCATGCTGAAAAAATTCCAGCAGAAATTCCATAATGCGGGAGCAGACGGGGAATAAGACTGTTATGCCTTGCCGGGCGGATTCCTCGATCCGGTCTTTTCAGTGTTTTTATTGTTTCGGTGAAAATTGGGAACGTATGCCGCTGCCGGCATACGTTTTTTTGCGGCTCGTGAGCCGGTGAAAACATGTAGCGAAGCGGAATGTTTTCACAATAAACCACCTGCTATGCGGGTGGTGGGGAAATGCTTATAGCAAAAAAACTTTCCTCGAAGGTGTACAATAGGTTGTTCAAGTCTATTGAGTAACGCCAAGGAGGAAAGTAAATGGCAAATATCAGAGATACGCTGAGCCATACAAAATGGCTCTGTAAATATCATATAGTATTCACGCCGAAATATCGCCGCAAGGCAATATACGGCCAGTACAAGGAAAGTATCGGCAAGATACTGAGGCAGCTCTGCAGTTACAAGGGAGCCGGGATAATAGAAGGACATCTCATGCCGGACCACATCCACATGCTCGTAAGTATACCACCGAAGTACAGCGTGTCGCAATTCATGGGGTATCTGAAAGGCAAGAGCAGCCTGATGATTTTCGACAAGCATGCGAATCTGAAATACAAATTCGGCAACAGGCATTTCTGGAGTGAGGGATATTACGTGAGCACGGTAGGGCTCAACGAGGCTACAATTCGGAAATATATCGCAGAGCAGGAAGCCCACGATATAGCGATGGATAAGCTTACGACAAAAGAATACGAAGACCCTTTCAAGGGTAGTAAGTAGTACGAACGCCCCTTCAGGGGCTGCGACGAGTCAATCTGCAATAGACTTGAACGTCAGTGAAAGCCGGGACTTAAGTCTCAGCTTGGGAACCGAGCCTTATAGGCTAAGTTCAAACCACCCGTTTGACGGGTGGTTTGT
>DBIW01000033.1 GCA_002296965.1 Treponema sp. UBA792
TCAGGTATGCAAATCCCTAAGCTGTTCATATCAAACCTGTCATTGCCGCACCTAGCTAAATGTCATCCTCCGGCTCGACCGGAGGATCTCATGTGCAGAGATTCCTGTGTCGTGGCACAGGGATGACAAAGAAATCAAGCAAGGGAATGTCATTGGTAATACGCCGGGCAATGGCAGCCGGTTCAAGATGATTTTCCGCTGAAAGTTGATTTCCAAAAAAAAGAAATGTATACTTCTGCAAGGAGGCTTTGCATGACAACAGCGGTTCTTGAAAAGAAAGTAAGGTCGCTTCCAGAAAATCTTGTTGCGGAAGTTTCAGACTACATTGATTTTCTTCTATATAAAAATTCTCATGCGGAAAACATAAACGGACTTGACGAGGCAATAGCCGAATTCAGCCGGGGAGAATACGACACATACAAAACCTTTGAAGAGCTTGAAAAGGCGGTTGATGCCGATGCGTGAGCTCCGTGTCGTAAAAAGCTTCAGAAAAGACATGAAGAAGCTCGGCAAAAATGAAAAAGAAAAGACAAAAGCCATTGTCAGACAGCTTCAGGCGGACATTCCTCTTGAGCCGAAATACCGCGACCATCAGCTGCACGGAAATTACGAAGGGTGGAGCGAATGCCACGTGGAGCCGGATTTGCTGCTGGTCTACAAAAAAGGAGAGGACGACAACACGCTTTACCTTGCGCTCCTTCGCATAAGTTCCCACACAAACATCTTTTCAGTAAAGAAGAGTTTTTAGAACACCAAAGAAAGTTGCAGACTATAAGTTTTGTTTGTCATTGTTCGCTTGATACTGCGATGTTTCTGAAAGAAACTCGGCTGATAATCTCGTGTACATTTATGAAACAGATTGCCCGGTCAAGCCGGGCAATGACAAAATGGAAATTGTCATTGTTCGCTTACTTCCTTGTCATCCTCCGACTTGACCGGAGTATCTCTTTTTTACAAAAAATCATACAAATTCCTGCAAAATTTTCCGCTTTTTCGTCATTTGCCGTGTTTTTTATTTTTCTGTGCGGTATAATAGAAAGAATAACAATTTATTCTATATTTTAAGGATTTTATGGAGAAAGCGATGAAATTTTGTAACAAACTCTTTACCCCCCCCACCTAATTTTTACACTGCTTTTAGCATTGTCGGTTTTTACCGGCTGCCAAGTTGACAGCAATGAAGATGAAAAAGCAACTTACACTGTAACTTACAATGCCAACGGCGGAGAAGGAGAGATGAAACCGCAGTCCGCAAAAGAGGGAACGGAAATCACTCTTACTGCAAATGCGTTTACCAGAGAAGGCTATACATTCTCCGGCTGGAACACGGCAGCGGATGGAAAGGACACAGACTACGCGGACAAATCAACAATCAAACTGACCGAAAACCTCACGCTCTACGCGCAGTGGACTGAAATCGTCAAGGTTTCCTACACAGTGAAATTCGACAAGAACGGCGGCAAAGGAAAACTTCCAGACGACATAACCGCCATTGTAGGCGAGGAATTCGCGCTTCCTGCTGCGGAGCTGACAAAAACCGGCTACGACTTCAAGGGCTGGTGCGCCTCCGCTGACGGAACCGGCTCAACCTACGAGGCCGGCGTAAAGGCGAAAGACCTTTCCACAGAAAACGGCGCGACCGTAACACTTTATGCAAAGTGGGTTCTGCAGGGCAGCTGGTCGATAAACTACGTTCTGAACGGCGATGATGTGAACCAGGCGCAGAACGCAGAAACAAATCCGGCAGAATACAACATCGAAACCGCAACCGTAACGCTTGCCGACCCGACACGCAGCTTGTACGAGTTCGCAGGCTGGTACGACAATGCGGAACTGTCCGGCGAAAAGCTTTCCGGCTGGAACGCGGGCGAAAAAACAGGCGACATCACGCTTTACGCAAAGTGGACGATTACGCAGGCTTCTGTCTCTGCGGCAATTGCGGCAGGAGCAACCGAAATCAAGCTTGCCGGCAAAATCTCCGAAGACGAAATAAGTGCAATCCGCAGCGCACTATATGAAAATTCCGACGCAAGAATCAATCTTGACCTAAGCGGCACGACAGGGCTTACCGAAATTCCTGATTTTGCGTTCTTTGATGGGGATGAATGTATTGCGTGTGAATCCCTTGCTGGAATCGTGCTGCCGGAAGGCATTGAATCCATCAATCAATATGCATTCAGGGAATGTTCAAATCTTACCGACATTATAATTCCGGACAGTGTAAAGATAATAGGCGATGCTGCATTCCAAAGCAGCGGTCTTGCAAGCATAAAATTCGGAAGCGGACTTGAATCAATAGGCGAATATGCTTTCCAAGTGTGCAATTTCCTTACAAAGATAACCGTTCCGGGCAATGTCAAGACAATTGGATTTGGGGCTTTCAGTAACTGTGATAATCTTGTGGAAGCCGTGCTGGAGGAAGGAGTGCAGACTATAGGAGAGAATGCTTTCTCAAGTTGCAAAAAACTTGCAAAATTAACAATTCCCAAAACCGTAGCATCTATTGGGGATATAGCATTCTACTGTTGTGACGCATTGCAGACAGTGAACTACGGCGGAACAACGGCGGAATGGAACGCACTCAAGGCGAGTATCGGCACAGACAACGATGGACTTCTTGCCGCCGCAATCTACTGCACCGACGGAATTGCTATCACCGCAAACAAAGCGGCAGAGTTAATCAAAAGCCTTGAGTCAGGTGAATACAACATCGCAGTAACTGGAGCAATAACAAGCGAAACAATATCTGCGATTAAGAATGCACTTAAAAATAACGGAAAAGCAAAAGTCCGCCTTGATTTAAGCAAAACAACAGGATTAACTTCAATCGGTGATAATGCGTTCTATTATTGCGACAATTTAACTGGTGTAACAATTCCAGACAGTGTTACTTC
>DBIW01000032.1 GCA_002296965.1 Treponema sp. UBA792
TCTTTGCCGGGTCGGTCTCCGGCTTAGCGACGGTCTTTCCGTCCTCCACGGTCACGGGCGCGATTTCCGTGCCGCCGTTGCTATTGAACGTGACGGTGTGTTTCGCCGTCTCCGGCTCAGTTGTCGTGGGCTGCTGGCATGAGGTGAATACTACCCCCCCCAGGAGTACCAGAGCTGTTGCGGCCGCCGCCGCGCGGCTCACGATGTTTTCTTTTCTCATTCGTTCCTCCTTGTGACAAGAAAATTCGTACTATCCAGAATAAGCCCCTTTTTCTCTCCGCGCGATAGGGGATTTTACCTATTGTCCGCTTGTCCGGAGGAAAATTCATCCGGCCGCAGGCAAATCCATCCTGTTGAATTCCGCGCGTTTCTGGAGTATCTTACAGTACACAAAAAATCATGCAGAAAAACAAGACCACCAGAAAAAAACGTAAATCCGGCAGAAAAAAGCCAAAATTCCATCCGTCCTCATTCAAGATAATCGTGTTCTGCGGAGCGGTTGTGGCAGTCTGCCTGCTGCTCCTGATATGCACGTCCGTGCTGTCAAAACCCAAAACGGAACACCGTCAGGAAGCTCCGATTTCCGGACGGTTCGAGCAGAAGCAGCCGGAGACCGGACTGAATTCCGCAAAGGAATCAAAGAAACAGGAAAATCCGGCGCCGCAGCCTCAGAAAAAAACGGAGCCGGCGCAGAAACAGAAGCCGAAGGAACCGGAAAAAAAGGCCGCCGCTGACACCAAGCCGCAGCAGCCTCAGCCGGAAAAGCGGACTCCTCCTGCCCGCCAGGACACAGCCGAGAAACAGAAACCGGCGGCTCCGGCGCAGAATCCTCAAAAAAACGTGAATTCGACGCCAAAACCGGACAATACGGCGGCACGGGCAAAGCCAGCGCAACAGGCTCCTGCGAAAACCGCAAAAAAAGAGGAATTCGGTTTTCCGCAGGCAAGGAACGGCGCACAGCTGATTTTCGTGTTTGATGACGGCGGTCAGAATCTTGCCCACCTCGCGGAATTCCTGAAGCTTCCCTTTCCGTTCACGGTGGCGGTTCTTCCGCAGCTTGCCCATTCGTCCGAGACTGCGGCAAAAGTCAGGGCTTCCGGAAACGAGGTGATTCTTCACCAGCCCATGCAGGCGGTCAACGCGAATGTGAATCCGGGACCGGGCGCAATCACGCCGCAGATGACAACCGCGCAGATAGAAGGAACGCTGATCCGGAACATTCAGGAAATCGGACCGGTGGCGGGCATGAACAACCACGAAGGCTCGCTGATTACCGCGGATGCCCAGAAAATGAGCGTTGTTCTTAGAATCGCCTCCGCCGAGGGAATTTATTTTCTGGATTCAAGGACAAACGCGGACACGAAAGTTCCGGAAGTGTCGGAGGCGCTGGGATATTCGTATTTCGCGCGGAACGTGTTCCTTGACAACGAGAAAAAACGCGCGCCGATTCTTGCCGAGATAAAGAAGGGAATTGATATTGCCAATAAAAACGGAACTGCTATAATGATAGGACACATCTGGTCCGCCGACATCCTGCCTGGAATTCTCATGGAAATTTACCCCGAACTGAAGGCAAAGGGCTACAGGTTCAGCACGGTTTCCGAGTCGGACGCAAGAATTTATCCATAAAACATGGTTCCATTTCTTATGGGAGGAAAAATGAAGGTCTTAGGAATTGAATCAAGCTGCGACGAGACGGCCGCGGCAGTCGTTGAGGACGGAAAAACCATTTTAAGCAATGTCGTGGCGACGCAGATTCCATTTCATAAAATATACAAGGGCGTTGTCCCCGAAATCGCAAGCCGCAAGCACACGGAATGGATTCTCCCGGTGGTGAGACAGGCGCTCAAGGAAGCCGATCTTTCGCTTGACCAGATTGATGCTGTCGCCGCGACCAACCGCCCCGGACTGATGGGCTCGCTGCTTGTGGGATTCACCTTCGGAAAGACGCTCGCCTGGGCAACAGGAAAACCGTTTGTCGCGGTGAACCACATGCTAGGCCACCTTTATGCGGCGCATCTCCAGAACGAGATTGAATATCCGTACATCGGGCTGCTTGTCTCAGGCGGACACAGCATCATCTGCCGGGTGAACGGATTCGATGACCTTGAGATTCTGGGAACGACGGTAGATGATTCCGTCGGAGAGGCATTTGACAAGGTCGCGAAATTCTACGGACTGGGTTATCCGGGCGGAGTCATAATCGACAACCTAGCAAAAAAAGGAAATCCGGCGGCGGCATCATTTCCGGTGCCGAAGCTGGATCCGGAAGAGCACCGCTACGACGTGTCGTTCAGCGGACTGAAAACAGCGGTAATCCATCAGCGCGATATGTTCTGGAACAAGGGATTTGAGCACACGACAGAAAATATGTGCGCGGCGTTTCAGGAGACGGCGTGCAGGACGCTGCTCTCAAGGCTTTTCCGGGCTGTCGACGACACCGGACTTAAAACCGTTGTGGCCGGCGGAGGAGTCGCGGCAAATTCGCGGCTCCGGGCAATGCTTGCGGAACGCCCGGACATAAAGTGCGTTTTTCCGCCGCTCAAACTGTGCGGCGACAACGGAGCAATGATTGCCGGTGTCGGGTATCACTTTCTAAAACGCGGCGACCGTACCGGATGGAACTCAACCGTATGCGCAAGAATTCCGCAGTTCAAACGCGGCCTTGAGCAGGTCAGGCGCTAATCCGGACGCCCAGTCTCCGCAAAGCTCCTAGAACCTTGCCTTGACGACATCGTAGATGCAGTCCGCGGCTTTCTCAAAACGGCGGACAAGCTCCAGATAGACAAGCTCCGAATTCACGTCCGCGCCGTCCTCAATGCGGTGGGTCACCATCTTTCCGAGCTTGCGGCGCGTCTTGTTTATGGAATTCTCCATTGCCCGCGCCTCATCCTTTTGTTGGCCCGAAAACCCGGAAGTCATGTTCGCTGTTATGAATTCCATGAATTTTTCCACCGCGCTGGCATAATCGCCGAGCTTCGCGACGGACTTCTGCGTGAATTTCAGCTCCTTTTTGTCGGATTTCTCAAGAAGGTGCATGATTGCGGTACACTCGTCGCTGAAAGTCTCAAGGCTGGAAATGGTCTGAAGCTGGCTGTCAATTTTTCTGCGCTCGCTGCGCCCCGCGCTGTCCAGATGGGAAACCTTCACCAGAAACGACGAAAGTATCTCGTTCATCGAATCAAGATAATCCTCCATCTCCTTGACCTCGCCAAATTTCCCGCGCGCCTTTGTCCGGCTCTCGTCGCGCAGCGACAAGATACAGCAGCCGAGCATTTTGGAGCAGAATTCCGTCATCGTCTGAATTTCCTTGTCAACGTTCACAATGCTTACAGCCGCGGAGCCGGTAGAATAGGCGGAAATGAATGGCGGCTCGTATTTTCCGAGGCTCTTCTTCTCGTCCGGGGAGTCTTTTATTATTCTGCAAGCGACTGACGCAATCTGATCCACAAACGGAAGGAACAGAACGGTACAGCAGACATTGAACATCGTGTGGAGCATGGCGATATGATTCGTGATGTTTGATTCCGGCGTTCCCGGCACGATAAAATCAACAAGCGCAAGAAGCGGTCTGAAGAAAATCAGCGCAATCAGAGTTCCCGTAACGTTGAACATTATATGGACAAGCGCGGCGCGTCTGGCGTTCACATTTCCGCCGAGAGACGCAAGCAGCGCGTCGATTGTAGTTCCGATGTTGCTGCCGAGAACAAGCGCCGCGGCAAATTCCCACGGAAGCGCGCCGTTGTAGCTGAGCGCAAGAATTATCGCCGTAAATGCGCTTGAGGAATGAATCAGCGCGGTCAGAAGCGTTCCGAGCAGAACTCCGGCAAGAATTCCTCCGGCGCCCCAATCCGCCACCGACGAGATGAAAGTTACGGACGACGGATCAAGTTTCAGAATATCGGTGAGAAGACCAAGTCCCAGGAAAAGAAGCCCGAATCCCATCAGAACCTCGCCGCTGTCGTGGTATTTCCATTTTTTCATGCAGTAGATGTAGAAACCTATGCCGAAAAGCGGAATGGCAAACGCCGTTATGCTGAACGAGAATCCCAGCAGCGACACAATCCATGCGGTCACCGTTGTTCCGATGTTCGCGCCGAAAATGATTCCGATTGACTGCCTGAGCGTAAGAACTCCGGCGTTCACGAATGAGACAACCATCACCGTGGTCGCGCTGGAGGACTGAATTATCGAAGTGACGAAAAGTCCCGTAAGCGTGGCCGTAAAACGGTTTCCGGAAATAAGACGTAGCAGAGGCTGGAGCTTGTCGCCCGTTCCCTTCTGAATTCCGCTGCTCAGCATATTCATCGCAAAAAGCAGCACGGCAAGACTTCCGCCGAATTTCAGGACAACCATCATTGCGTCCGAAAGCGAGAATGTCATAAAAACCTCCAAGGCCTGTTATTTCAGCTGTTTTCCGGAAACGTCACAGAAACCGAAGTTCCCTCGTTCACCGTACTTTTTAACGTTATTTTGGCGTCGTGATATTCGGCGGCGTGCTTTACAATCGAAAGTCCAAGTCCTGTTCCGCCGATTTCCCTGGAATGGCTTTTGTCCACCCTGTAGAAACGTTCAAACACGCGGTTCTGCTCGGCTTCCGGAATTCCGATTCCGGTGTCGCTCACAGTAAGAACCGCATTCTTCTGCCCCGCCGAACGGATTTCTCTCAGCGTCACGGTGACCGAACCTCCGTTCCTGTTGTATTTGACCGCGTTGTCAAGCAGATTGAAAATCATCTCGTCAATCAGCTGCGGAACACCTTTTATGAACAGATTTCCGCCCGAAACCGCAAGCGACACGTTCTTTTTTTCCGCCGCGGATTTTACCGTGGCGCAGGCGCGCTCCGCATATTCCCGGAGATTTATTTTCTCGAACTGGAACGGAACGGATTTCTCGTCAAGTTTTGAAAGCTTGATTATGTCGTTCACAAGCACAATCAGGCGCTGCGTCTCCTTGTAGATGTCTCCGGCAAAGTCGCGCATCGTGTCAGAATCAACATGTCCGTCCTTCATAAGCTCCGCAAACCCGGAGATTGATGTGAGCGGTGTCTTCAGTTCATGCGAGACATTCGCGGAAAATTCCTGGCGCAGCGACTCGCGTTCCTTCCGCTCAAAATTCTCCTCCTCGATTCTGTCAAGCAGCGGCTGCAGCTCGGCGTAATTTTCGGAGGCGCGGGGATTGTCAAGGTCGATCTCGTTTATCGGTTTTGTTATCTGTTTTGAGAGAATCGAAGCGGCGGCTCCGGTGACAATCAGCGCAATCACGAACATGAACAGAATCGGCTGGATAAGCCCGATCAGAAGCGCCTGAAAAGTGTGATATTTTCCGGAGACACGCAGAATGTCGCCGTTATCCATCATCAGCGCAAAATAAAGCGTCTTCTCGAACATCGTGGTGGAATAACGGACCGAACGCCCCGAACCGTTCTTCTTTGCAAGAACAATCTCCTGCCTGTCGGAATGGTTCTCGGCGGTGGAAGCGTCCGCCTCCGAATCGAATTTTACATTTCCTTCCGGATTTATCACCGTAATACGCGTGCTTGAGACAAGGCCGTCAAGAAACGCGTCTCCCGCGGTTTTTATTCCCTGCCTGACAAGATCCGCCTCGCTCTCAAGCTCCGCGAACATCCGCTCCTCGTAATAGGAAGTAAGATTGTCCACAAGAAACAGGGCGCACAGGAAATACACAAGCGTTCCGATTATGAACGTGTTCCTGAAAATTCTGAATGTCATGCTTTTCATTCGCGCGCTCCGTCCGCACGGATTGTGAATCCGACTCCGCGGACAGTCTCAATGCAGGCTCCGTCATCACCGAGTTTCTGACGCAGGTTTCTGATATGCACATCGATTGTGCGGCTTTCGGTGTTGCTGTCGTAGTCCCAGACGGAATTCATCAGCATCTCGCGGGTTATCACGCTGCCCTGTTTTTCAAGAAGCACGGCGAGCAGGTCAAATTCCTTGAGCGCGAGGAAAACGGGTTTGCCGCCTACCGTAACCGTATGGTTGCGCCGGTTCAGGACAATCCGTCCGAAGGTAAGATTTTTTTCCTCAGGAATTTCCCGGTTCATGGCAAAGCGCCGCATAACCGCCTTGATTCTGGCGGTAAGCTCCATCATTCCGAACGGCTTTGCGATGTAATCATCGGCACCGTAATCAAGGGCAATCACCGTGTCGTACTCCGAATTCCGCGCGGTCACCATAATCACAGGAATTTTCTGCGTCCGCGGCGAGGCGCGCAGCTTTTTTAGGACTTCGATTCCGTCCTCTTCGGGAAGCATTATGTCAAGAAGAACAAGATCCGGCAGATTCGCGTTCAAGGCATCCCAGAACAGTGACGGCCGCGGAAAACCTTCGGCATCAAGTTTCTGATTCTGCAGAGTATAGATTATGAGTTTTCGGATACTGTCATCATCTTCCAGAAGATAAATCATTGTTTAAAATCTATCAGTATTCCGGGCAAAAATCATCTTTACAATTGTAAATTCTCTGTAAATTCAGCGGAGACGGTAGACCCGTGAATTCCGGCCGGGATTCCACAGCGCGCGGCGTTCCTCCGGAAGCGATTCGATTCCGTCCGCCCTGAATCCCAACTTCTCGAACCAGTCGGCAGCCTGCGTCGTCATTATGAAGATTCCCGAAGCGTTCATCCGGTCCGCCTTATCAATCAGATATTCGGTGAGCTTGCGCCCGATTCCCAGATGGACAAAGGAATTTTCCACGGCGACAGCCGCAATCTCCGCCTGTCCGTCCGAATAAAGGTGGAGCGCGGCGCAGGCATGAATTCCTCCGTCAAGCTCGTAGACAATGTAGTCACCGATGGAATCTGAAATCTGCATCTCCGTGCGCGGAAGAAGCTTTCCGCTTTCGACAAAAGGACGCTGAATCGCAAGAACAGAAGGAATGTCCGTGCGCCGCATCTGCCGGATTCCGCCGTAGTCGCTCGTATAAATCATCGTTCCGGAGCCGAGATCGGAGAAAATCTCGCACGGAAGCACACCGTCAAGCCGGCCTGTGACAATATGCGCACGCGTAACTCCGTCCGCACACGCGCTGCGCGCCGTCCTGACAACAGAAAGAATTTCATCCGGAGCATTCGCGTTCAGCCTGAGGAATTCGTCCGTCTCCTCAAGATTCATCGCCGGAATATCGCCGCTTTCCGTCTGCGCGAAATTTTCGGGAACAGAATAATCCGCGGAATTTATGGAGGAAATGTCCAACATATAAAAAAGCTTGTCCGCCTTGAGGCTTACTGCGACCTGATACGCCAGCAGAACGGAAGAAATATTGTACGGCCGCCCGACAGAATTCCACCCGATGCACGGAAATATCGGAATAAATCCGCTGTCAAGCACGGTTCTTATAGAATCCGAGTGAATTCTGTCTATCTCTCCGGCGGTTCCAAAATCGAATCCGTCTATGATTCCCTTTGAGCGGGAGCGGACCCAGTTGCCGATTACCGCGGTGATTCCGTTCGCGGCGAGGCTTGTCATCACCACATTCGACACGTCAAATGCCGCCATTTTTATAAGCGGCATTGCGGACTCCTCGGTGACGCGGATATTGTCACGGTAGACGCTACTTATTCCGGCGGAAAAAAGAACCTCGTCAATACGCTTTCGCGCGCCGGGAATAATCAGAACGCGCAGCCCCGCCTCGTGAAGCAGCGCA
Source organism: Treponema sp. UBA792 (assembly GCA_002296965.1). GTDB lineage: Bacteria > Spirochaetota > Spirochaetia > Treponematales > Treponemataceae > Treponema_D. The sequence goes on from DBIW01000032.1 coordinate 7,668, forward strand.
ATGTCGCGGATATGGCTTGAGAACAGAGGAGAATCGATTGTCCGGTCATCCAGATAAATCACGACGACCGCATTTCTGAATTTTCTGAGGTAGCGGATAACGTCACGGACATTCTCCGCCTTGCGCGTCAGCGACATTCCGTGACGCTCCGGATTTTCCAGCTGAATTTTCCGTTCCGTCATTTTTCTTCCGCCTCCGCTCCGCAAAGCGCGTTTCCAACCGCATTCATAAAGACAACCGCCTCAAGCTCAGCTCCTTCCGGCGGAACAAACACCGTCCTGTTCGACTGAACCATCATGTCAAGAAGCGGCTGCGGATTCTGACCGCGCGAGCCTTCGTTTTTTACTATATTAATAGAAGAAATCCGATGGCTGCTGACCGAGACATCCAGCGTCACGCGCATATAGCTTGTTCTTGCGCTTCCTTCGTAGATTCCGTCCTGAATTCCGTTCATGTCAACATCACGCAGCTCAAGAGAGGCGGCCTCCTTTATCTGTCTGCGCCGGCGTTCGACAAAAACCGTGCTGAAGACCAGCGCAAAGCAGACGGCAACCATGACTGTCCTGAAAATTCCTTCTTTTTTTTGCATGATAGAACTATCTAAAATCGGCGGACCAATGTCAACGCGGAGCGCCGATATTTTTTGCTTATTTTGCTCCAAACATACTAACTTTTTTTCCGAAAGTCAGTATATTTAATCCTATGGAAAAAATTTCAAAGGATAAAATCCTTCCGTTCACCCTGACCATCGCGGTAATTCTGGCAGATCAGATTTCAAAAATCCTTGTGGTAAGGATGATTCCTCCTTATACAATCGGCGCGCAGTTTTTCGGAGACTTTCTCAGGATAATACACGTCTACAATCCCGGAGTCGCATTCAGCGTCGGCGCGAATTTTTCCGAGACGGCAAGACGGTTCTTGTTCGCGTTCATGCCGGTAATCGTGATCGCGATGGTTGTCGGTGTTTATTTCAGGAATAATGAATTCTCAAAACTTCAGCGCTGGGCAATCGCCGGACTTATCGGAGGCGGAATCGGAAATCTGATTGACCGTTTTTTCCGTGCGGAAGGCGTTGTGGACTTCATAGACGTAAAATTCTACGGAATTTTCGGACTTGCGCGCTGGCCCACATTCAACGTGGCGGACTCCGCGGTTGTTGTCTGCGGAATTCTGCTTGTAATCTCGTTCATAATAACATCAGTAAAAAACAAATCACCGGAAACAAATTCATAGAACAGGAGAAATGACAAAATGGACACACCAGACCTTGACGAAGAGGAGAAAGCCCGCAGAAAGGCGGAATCTATCGCCTACAGAAACAAAAAACGCTACTCAAGTATCTTCATGCTTTGCGCAAGCGTTTTTGAGATACTCGAATCGCTTGCAATCATGTTCGTGATGTTTTTTATCGCCGCATTCTTTATATTCAGGGTGTTCAAGGCGACCGGACCGACCGGACAGGTTCTTTTTCAGGTTCTGATGATTCTGATTTTCATATCAGGACTGATTCTGGGATTCCTTGTATATAAAAAAACGGTCACCTGGGTCATAAAAAAATACAAACTTGAGGACAAGCTGCTTGACGAGGTTCTTCTCCACTACACAAAGAAGGACGACCTGGAAGAAAAACTCAGAAGATAGGATTTTATCATGAAAAAAATCGGAATAATCGGAGCGATGGAAGAGGAAGTCTCGATTCTGATAAACGAGATGAAGAATTCCGGAAAAGTGGCCGAAACCGGCGCGGACGGACTGGTGTTCCATAGCGGAAAAATAAACGGAACCGATGCCGTCATCGTAAAAAGCGGAATCGGCAAGGTGAATGCGGCTCTATGCGCCCAACGGCTGATTCTCCAGTTCGGTGTGACCCACATTATAAACACCGGAATAGCCGGAGCTTTGGGCGGAGACCTGCGGATTTTTGACATGGTTGTATCGACGGATGCGGTATATCACGACATGGACGCGGTTCTGTTCGGCTACAAGCCCACGCAGATTCCCGGAATGAAGGTCAGCGAATTCAAGGCGGACGCAGAACTTGTAAAAACGGCCGAGCTTGCGTTCGCAAAGGTAAACACCGTGCCAGGCCGGAAAATTCTTGCGGGAAGAGTCGCGACCGGAGACCAGTTCATCGCCGACAGGGACAAAAAGGAGCACATAAAGGAAATCTGCGCTCCGCTCTGCGTGGAGATGGAAGGCGCGGCGATTGCCCATGCGTGCTTCCTGAACGGAATTCCGTATGTGATTCTGCGCTGCATCTCCGACATGGCGGACGAAAGCGTAGAGGCGACATATTCATTCAACGAGGACACGGCGGCTCACGAAAGCGCGAAAATCGTTCTGGAGATGCTCAGCAGCTTTTGAATTCAGCAGAAATTCATCATATATAACCAGCTAAAGGAGGCACGGCAAATTATGTCCGAACACACATCAGGAAACTACAATGTAGACAGCTTCAACCTTGACCACACAAAGGTGACGGCTCCGTTTGTCAGAATCGCATCAAAAAAGACAGGTCCCAAAGGAGATGTCGTGACAAAATACGACATACGTTTTACCCAGCCGAACAAGGAATTCATGACGACCGGCGCAATCCATACGCTTGAGCACCTGATTGCGGAATATATCCGCGACGAGATGGACGGCGTGATTGACCTTTCACCGATGGGCTGCCGCACAGGATTTTATTTTACGGTTTTTGGAGATCACGACGAGGAATATGCGGCGAATCACCTTCTGAACGTGCTGAGAAAAGTCGCCGTCTGGGACAAACCGGTTCCTGCCGCCACCGAAAAGGAATGTGGAAACTACCGCGACCATGATCTTGAAGGAGCAAAAAAATATGCCGACGCCTGGGTAAAAGGCATAGAAACAACCGGATGGAAATGTTATAAATAGTCCTGAAAATCATCTTAAAAGTTATAATTTATTCTATGGAGTTTGCAATTGAACATCCTGAACAAATTCAAGGAAACAGCGGTCTCCGTAATTCCCATAATGGTGATAGTTCTTGCTCTGGGAATTGCGGTTCATCTTGACGGGCTGCTTCTTGTCCGCTTTGTCGTGGGCGGAATTCTGCTGATTGTCGGACTGACAATATTTCTGCTTGGCGTTGACCTGGGAATCCAGCCGATGGGGGAACGGTGCGGAGCCGCGCTCACAAAAAAAAGAAGCCTTCCCCTTCTTATGGCGGCAGCATTCCTGATTGGATTTCTTGTGACGGTCGCAGAACCGGACATCCAGGTTTTCGGCGATCAGGTTAAAGGCGTTTTTCCGTATCTGCACAAAATGGCATTTGTGTTCATAATCGGAGCCGGAGTCGGTCTTTTCCTGATGACCGGCCTTCTCCGCACGGTGACACATTTCTCTCTTAAAATCGCGCTTCTCATCTCGTATATATTGGTGTTCACAGTGGCGATGTTCGCCCCGAATGAATTCATCGGAATCGCGTTTGATTCGGGCGGCGCCACGACAGGACCGATGACGGTTCCGTTCATCCTTGCGCTCGGTCTCGGCGTCTCGTCGGTCCGTTCAGGAGACAAGGACAGCTTCGGGCTCACGGGAGTCACATCTGTAGGCCCGGTGCTGGCGGTAATCGTGTACTCACTGATTCTTAAACATTCCGGCGCGATGACGGACGTTTCTGCGGCAGCCGAAACCGCTCTTGCCGCGGAAAACACAATAAAAGGCGGATTCCTCGCCCAGGTGATGGAACCTTTCGCGCTGAAATTTCCGGCCACGGCAAAGGAGGCATCGCTTTCTATACTTCCGATTCTATTCCTTTTTGCGGTTTTCCAGATTTTCCTGCTGAAAATGTCACGCCGCCAGGTGTCGAGAATGTTGATAGGTTTTGCGTACAGCTTTATCGGACTTTCCGTTTTCCTCACCGGAGTGAACGGCGGATTCATGCAGGCGGGACAGGCGCTCGGAATAGAACTCGGAACAAGAGCCTTCCAGCATGGCGGCGGATGGTTCGCCCTTCTGATAATCACCGGCCTTATAATCGGAGCTATAATTGTCTGCGCGGAACCGGCGGTCTGGGTTCTTTCGGAACAGGTCGAATCGGTCTCCGGAGGAACAATTCCACGCAGAACGCTTCTAATATTTCTTGCGGCTGGAGCTTCGGTGGCAATCGGACTTGCGCTTTGGCGCGCGGTCTCCGGATTCAACCTGAAAATAATCCTCATTCCCGGATACATTCTTGCTCTGGCCCTTATGATATTCACGCCGCATATTTTTACGGGAATCGCGTTCGACTCAGGCGGAGTCGCGACAGGACCTTTGACATCAACATTCGTGCTCTCGTTCACGCTCGGCGCGACATCCGGAGGAACAGGAAATTCCGACCCGTTCGGAGTAATCGCGCTTGTGGCGATGATGCCGCTGATTACAATTCAGGTTATGGGAATCATATTCAGGAAAAAACAGCAGAAGCAGGCAGGACTTGAGTCCAGGCCGAACAAAGAAGAAGGAGCCGGAAAATGAAATACAGACTTTTTATCAGCATTGTTCCGCACAACTCCGGTGAGCTAGTCGCCGGAGCAGCCTCATCTGCAGGAGCACGCGGCGGAACCGTGGTGATGGGACGGGGAACCGCATCCAACGGCATAATCCAGTTTCTGGGACTTGGCGAAAAGGCAAAGGACATTGTTTTTATTGTTGTTGACGACTCAACGGCAGACGATGTCTGGGTGGCCATCAGATCCGCCGCAATGCACAAAGGCGAACATTTCGGAATTCTATTTTCAATCGATGTGGACAGTTTTATCAGACAGGGACAGATTTCAGCCTCTGACAATCAAGGAGAAAAAGACATGGACAGCACATACAGAATGATTACAGCCATCGTGAACAAAGGCTACGCCGAGGATGCAATGGCGGCCGCAAGAAAAGCCGGCGCGCACGGAGGAACAATAATTTCCGCACGCGGAACGGCAAAGGCCGGAGACGAGAAATTCTTCGGAGTAGAAATTGTTCCCGAAAAGGATATGCTTGTTGTCCTTGTAGAAAAAGACAAAGCCGACGGAATCATCGATGCAATCAGGACGCTTCCTTGCCTCGAAAAACCGGGCAGCGGAATCGTGTTCTGCTCGGAAGTCCAGAATTTCACGTCAATCGGCGGACGCTTCGACAAAACAGAATCGTGAACACAAAACAGACTGTTCTTGAGGAGCTTTACAGGGCCGCCGAGACAGGAGGCTTTGTCTCCGGGCAGGAATTTGCGGAAAAAGCGGGACTCTCGCGCGCCGCCGTATGGAAAGCGGTGACCGCCCTCAGAGATGAAGGCGTAAAAATCGAAGCCGTACCGAAGCTCGGATACAGGCTCACCGAAAGCGGAAGTTTTCTTGACGCGGAGATAATCCGCTCAAGGCTTCCCGCCGATTCCGGCATAAAAATCAGGCTTCTTGACATAACCGACTCAACGAATTCCGAAGCCGACAGAATCATCTCAGCGGCGAAGGAAATCAGTTCCGTCCACAAGACTGCCGTAATCGCAGGTGAACAGACCGCCGGACGAGGCCGGCTCGGACGGAAATTCTATTCTCCGGCGGCGACAGGACTATACATCTCGCTGATTTATGTTCCCGGCGGCTCAATCCAAAATCCGGCGGTTCTGACCGCGACCGCAGCCGTAGCTGTATGCCGCGCGATAAGGAAAATCTACGGCGCAGAGTGCGGAATCAAATGGGTCAACGACATCTACCTTGACGGAAAAAAAATCTGCGGAATTCTGACCGAAGGCCGGATGAATTTCGAGACAGGCAGAATAGAAGCCGCGATTGTCGGAATAGGCGTGAACATAACAACCGACTGTCAGAATTTTCCGGATGGACTGGGAGAAAAGGCCGGCTCGATTCTGGGAGAAAACGGAGATGCAAGACGCAATCTGCTGGCCGCAGAAATAATCCGCGAGGTGTTCGGAATATATGATTCGGCGGAGAACGGTTTTCAGGACGCAATAAGGGAATACAGGGAAAAATCCGTTCTAAAAGGAAAACGCATAGAAATTTCGCCTGTAGTCGGCACATCAAAGGAAAACTACCCGGCGACCGTCATCGGCATCACGGATGACGCGGGACTGGAAGTCAGACTTGATTCCGGAGAGACACGCGTCCTGCACAGCGGAGAAATTTCCCTTCACGGCACAAATCTTTTCAGATAATCCGCAAATTCATGCAAAAACAATGATTACCGGCGGTCCGATTGTATACAAATGAGGAATTACAGTTTAGACTGACCTCACAAATCCAACTATCGGGGGTAAAAGATGAGCGCACTCAGTGTCATCATTTGGATCGCGGCGGTTTTTCTGCTGGTGATTTTTTTCTGTTCCTACAAGAAAGTTCCGAAGAACAAAATCGGAATCCGTGTCGGGCCGTTCGGAAACAAGACGGTTACAGGAAAGGCGGTTTTTGTGGTTCCGTTTCTTCAGCGCATTGACTACATGACGCTTGAGAACATTCAGGTTGATTTTGTAAGCAAGGAGTCGATTCCGACTCAGGACGCCATAAACATCAAGGTTGATGCGATTGCGAACATCGCGATTTCCCAGGACAACGAGATTATGAAAAAGGCGGCGGCGAAATTCATCGGCTACACGACAGGAAACATCGCCGACATCGTAAAGCCGGTTCTTGAGGGAAATATCCGCGAGATTATAAGCCAGATAAAACTGAAGGATTTGATTCAGGGCGACAAGAAGGTTCTTGCCGAGCAGATTGCGCAGAATGTAAAGCCGAATCTTGAGGACTTGGGACTAGAGCTGACAACGTTCAACATCCAGAATTTCAAGGACGACAACGGCGTAATCAACAATCTTGGTATCGAGAACACCGTGAGCATTTCAAAGGACGCGGCAAAGGCGAAGGCGGCTGCCGAGGCGGAAATAAAGATTGCGCAGGCGCAGGCCGACAAGGACGCGAACGATGCGCGTGTCGCGGCCGAGCTTGAGATTGCACAGAAACAGAACGACCTTGCGATAAAGAAAGCCGCGCTCAAGCTCCAGGCGGACACTGAGGCTGCAAAGGCCGAGGCCGCAATGGGAATCGAGACGGAGAATCAGCGAAAAGTTCTTGAAATCAAGGCGGCGGACGCGAACATAGCAAAGCAGGAAAAGCAGATTGAGATTCAGGAGAAGGAAGTCGCAATCAAGGAGAAGGCTCTTGACGCCGAGATAAAGAAGACTGCCGAGGCTGACAAATTTGCGGCTGAGCAGAAAGCCGACGCGGAGCTTTACACAAGGCAGCGCAAGGCCGAGGCAGAGGCGTTCGAGCTTCAAAAGCAGGCGGAAGCCGAGGCTTACCAGAAGCAGAAAAAAGCCGAGGCGGAAAAGCTTGCGATGGAAAACGAGGCGGCAGGAAAGAAATCTCTTGCGGAGGCGATTCAGGCGCAGGGCGAGGCGGAAGCCGAGGCAATAAAGGCCAAGCTCGTTGCGGAAGCGGAAGGTATGCGCGAAAAGGCGGAGGCTATGAAGCTTTACGGAGATGCGGCGCGCCAGCAGATGGAGCTTGACGCCCTTAAAGTTTACTTTGAGCAGCTTCCGAAAATTGCGGAGGCTGCAGGAAAGTCTTACCAGAACGT
>DBIW01000008.1:0-161 GCA_002296965.1 Treponema sp. UBA792
ATTCTTGTAGCCTTTGACTTGAGCTGCCATTATCCAGCCAATATAAATAACTTCGCTTCCTTCCTCGACTTTTGACTTTGCTTCTTCCATTGAAAAGACCGGAAGCCTGGTTTCTTCTGCGAGCATTTTTGCGTATTGTTCTGCGCTTCCTGTGTTTGTTG
>DBIW01000008.1:254-8469 GCA_002296965.1 Treponema sp. UBA792
AATTTCGAGTTTTAAATTTTAGCGTCATTATCGGGCTTGACTCGATAATCTATGCGTACAGAGATTTCTGTGTCCGTAGCACAGAAATGACAAAAGAAACAAGCACGGGAATGACACTTAAATTACTGTTCTTATCAAGACTCGGCATTTGGATTAATTAAGTAACCGTTCGTTTACTTATAAATATGTAATAGTTACCAAACGGTTACTTGTCAAGAGAAATTGAATATTTCTGCCTAAAAAAATCTTGCCACTAGTTTTTTTGCTCGCTATAATTTCTTGCTAAGGAAAAAAATGAATAAAATTATCATCAGAAAATACACGGAAAAAGACATTCCCGCAATGTGCGGAATTTGGAACGAGGTTGTTGAGGAAGGCATTGCTTTTCCGCAGGAAGAGACTTTGACTGAAAAAACTGGCGCGGAATTTTTCGCCTCCCAGATTTACTGCGCGGTCGCCGAGGAAACTGAAAGCGGAAAAACCGTCGGTCTTTACATTCTGCACCCGAACAACGTCGGCCGATGCTCGCACATTGCAAACGCAAGCTACGCCGTAAGCTCCGCTTGCCGCGGACTTCACATCGGGGAACTTCTTGTAAAGGACTGCCTTGCGCAAGCCCGGCTCGCAGGATTCAGGATTATGCAGTTCAATGCGGTTGTGGCGACAAACGTCCATGCGCGACACTTATATGAAAGGCTCGGTTTTATTCAGCTTGGAACAATAAAAGGCGGATTCAGAATGAAAGATGGACATTTTGAGGACATCTGTCCGTATTACCGGGAAGTGTGAGATTTACAGCAGGTTTTCGGAAAAAACAAGCAGGCAGGAAGAAAGTTCTATTTTTGAATAAGTCAGCGTGAGTTTCTGTGTGCGAAAGCTCAAGAATCAGAACATCATTTTTTATCTGATAGATACGTCTGGTCAAGGTACGCTTACGCTCAAGACCTTGACTCAGCCGTTTTTAGGGTTTTGATAAACCCTAAATTAAAAGCCAGTCCGGTTTTATGTGACATTCCCGGTGGTTCTTCCAGTTTCCTTCAAGCGCGTGGTCGCAGTATTTTTCATCGAGCGGAAGACCGTTTGCAAGTTTTCCGACAATTTCTGCAAAAAGGCTCAAGTCATAATGCCACTTTTCAACTTTTTTCATGTCCTTTTTCATAGCAGAGGTAAATTTTACTTCATATTTTGTTTTCTCTTTTGAAAATTCCATTATTTTAACAAAGCCTCCATCAAATCGTGAACATTGCTGTATCCTTTTACATTCGGGTCGTTCGCAATTCTGTCGCCTTCTTTCATTGCCTTGATTGTCTTGCGGTTCGGGCGGTCGACAGCGATGTCGAACGGAATGCGTCCTTCGCAGAGAACCTGCTTTGTGAAAACGTTGTAAAGTCCGGAAACCGTCATTCCGACCTGCTCGCAGAATGAAGAGATGTCTTTTTTGTCCTGGTTATCGAGTGTGATTGTCAAGTTTGCCATAATTTCTCCTGTAAAAATCAGTGTTATATAATTGAATATATGTGAATTTTATGTGTTTTTTAACTGGAAATTACAGCTTTTTTATTATTTTTCGTTCAATTTTGAATAGATATAGGTGTCCTTCCAGATTGGATTTCCGTCTTTGTCTTTTCGGAAGTAGATGTCTTTGCGCAAATGTCCTTCGCGGATAAAGCCGAGCCGTTCCAAAAGTTTCCAGGAGGCGCTGTTCAATGGGTCGCAGTTTGCTTCGATTCTGTGCGTGCCACCTGAAAATGCGTTCTTGCACATAGAGAAGCAGGCTTCAAAAGCGTAGCCGTTTCCCCAGAATTTTTTGTTCAGAACGTAGCCGAGTTCTAGCGATTCACATTCGCGTTTTCCAAGAAAGACATTTCCTATCATCTTTCCAGTGGATTTAAGTTCAATTGCAAAAATTTCATCTGAAGAAATCCGCCATGCAAGGTTTTTCTTTGTTTCCTCAAGGCTAAGCGCGCTGTACGGCTCAAAACGAACGACTTCTTCATCAGAAAGATATTCGTACAAATCATTTAAATCTTTTTCTTCGTATTTGCGGATAATCAGGCGGTCGGTTGTGGTTGGTAATTTCATAAAATCTCCAAAAGTATTCTGCTTATATTAAACTAATTAAATTAGTTTAATCAATGAAGATTCGATTTTTACACTTTTGTACTGAATCGTTTTAAAATTTGTGCGCTTAATTCCTAGTATGAAGTCCATCTCTTGAACTGCATTTTCGTATTTTGCACGAGTATGATGAACAAGAATGTAGTCCGCTTGCCGGATTTTTTCTGAAAATTTCTTGCCAAATTCTCTTACAGGAGAGGCAAGCGCAAAAACATCAGTAATGTAACCTCCGCGCGAATCAGAATTTTCATTTTTTCTTTTTAGGAAGGCTTGGAATGCAGCGGTTTACGTTTTTGCAGTATTCGGTGTATTCGTGTCCGTAGAGAGCTTTCAGCCACTTTTCTTCTGTGCTTTTAATCATAACCGTCATGTAAAAATAGAACAGAACCGGCAGTACAAGCAGAATAAGGTTTGCAGGGAACAGAAGGCATCCAGTGCAGACCAGAAAGAATGCGCTGTAAATTGGATTTCTTACAATGGAATACACGCCGTCAGTTGCAAGAGTGTTTTCCTTTATGTGGCTTTCGATTTTCGTCTTGAAATTCGCATACACCCAAAGATACAATCCCAGAATGATAAGAAGAACTCCCAAAACCGTGAACGGAATTCTCAATGCGGAAATTCTTGCGAATGACAGACATTCTTTTGTGCTGGCAAAAATTCCTGCCGCAGAAAGAACAATTTGCGGCGCGACGATAACAGGACCTACTCCTATGACCGGAAGATGCTTTTTATTTTCTTCCACTTATATTCTCCTCGTATAAAAAGTAAAAAAGCGTCAATTGCATTTTACCAAATTTCTACATGGTTTTTGCAAAAACTTCAAGACGAACAGCGATTTTCTCCACAAGGCTTTTTGCGGTTGCAAGACCTTCCTCCGCTCGGATTCCTATTTTTCCGCCATTGTGGTGAACGCTTCGCTGCGCCGGATTTTGCGGTACTGGGACGGAGTAAATCCTGTTTCCTTTTTGAATATTTCTATGAAGTGGCTTGCCGAGCTGAATGAGAAGAGCGCGCTTATCTGGGCGGATGAATTTTCGCTGTAGAGAAGCATTTTTTCCGCCGCCTCGATTTTTTTCTTCATTATATACTGACCGACTGTGATTCCGGTCTCCTTTTTGAAAAGCGTGCAGAGATGTGTCTTGTTTACGCCGAGTGTCTCCGACATCCTTGAAAGCTGGATTTTTTCGTTCAGGTGGTCGTAGATGTAGTCGATTGCGGCTGTCGTTCTGTGCGAAAGTCCGTGAACTTCCTTGAGTTCCTTCATGCGGCTGGTGAAATCGAAAACTGCCTCGCGGTGAAGCAGGCTTATTGTGTCCTCGTTTTCCGCAGTGTCTATCTGGCGGATGTAGATGTCGCTCAGGGTGTATGCCGGTTCAGGCGGAAGACCTCCCTCAATGCAGAACCGGGTTATCATTGCGACCGTTATCACAAGATGATATTTCAGGTTCCGCAGCGGATTTTCCGAGAGTTTTCCGAGCTTTTCGTTGCGCAGGGGAAGCATGAGCTGTTTAACAAGGTCAAAGTCGCCTTTCTTCACGGCGTCATAGAACGCAAGCTCCTTGTCGTATTCCAGGTGATAGATTGAATACTCGCGTCTTCTGAAAAGCTCTTCGGAAAGCGTCGGCTCGGACTTTATGCGCGCAAGCTCATCGTTCATGTTCCTTTTCATTTTTATGTTTTCCTTCCGTCATCCGCAGAAAATCAGAATATACTGATATATATGCAAATATTATGATATATTCCGCGGAAATTCAATGATATTATTCCGTTGTCAGGCTGGCTCGCGCGGAATGCATTGCTTTCGGCGTGATTTTGGTTCTGCAAATTCAGAATTCGGCTTAGAAAACGGAGGAACTATGAATCTTTCAAAGGGAATAAATTTCGGAGGATGGCTTTCGCAGTGCTGCCACACAAAGGAGCATTACGACAGTTTTATAAATGAGGACGATGTGCGCCGTGCCGCAGGCTGGGGATTTGACCACATAAGGCTTCCGTTCGACAGCGAGGTTATCCAGAATCCGGACGGAACTTTTATTGAGGAAGGATTTTTGAGGCTGGAGAAATTTGTCGGATGGGCGGAAAGTTTCGGGCTTGATGTGATTCTTGACCTTCACAAGGCCTGCGGCTACGACTTCAACGACGCTGGAACGGAAAAGGGAAACTCTCTTTTTTCAAGTCCGCATCTTCAGGAGCTTTTCGTGTCGCTTTGGAATGAAGTCTCGTCAAGATTCGGCGGAAAAAGGAACGTCGCGTTTGAGCTTCTGAACGAGGTCGTGGAGCAGGAGGCGGCTGAGCCTTGGAACGCCCTAATTGACCGCACGCTCAGGACAATCAGAAAGAATGCGCCTGAAACTCCGGTGATTTACGGCGGAATCCAGTGGAACAGCGCGCGCACTCTCCGTCTTCTAAAAAAGCCTGAATTCCGCAACGTGATTTTCACCTTCCATTTTTACGAGCCGCTGATTTTCACGCATCAGAAAGCGCCCTGGGTTCCGGGAATGAGCCCCGACCGCGAGATAAAATATCCTGCCACGCTGTCATATTTCCGCTCGGAATCCGTTCCGCTCGGATACAAGGGAAAGGATGTCGCCGACACTGACGGAAATCTTCCGGGAATTGAGCTTATGCGGCAGATGATTGCAGAGGCCTGCGCGGCGGCTGAAAACGCCGGAGTTCCCGTCTACTGCGGAGAATACGGAGTGATTGACCGCGCGCCTGTCAACGGAACTGAAGCCTGGTTCGCCGACGTGCATAAGGTCTTCAGGGAATTCGGTGTGGGACACGCGGTGTGGACCTACAAGGAAATGGACTTCGGACTTACGGAAAGCCACTATGACGGAATCCGCGATGAGCTTATAAAAATGATGACGGAATAGCATTCTATATATAACGGAGGAAACATGAAAAAGACGCTTGCATTTGCCGCGGGAATTATTTTTGCCGCAGCTCCATTTTTCGCGCAGACCAGTTACAGCGATGCTGATCTTGTCTGGCAGGACGATTTTGACGGAAATTCACTCAATATGAATGACTGGAACTACGAATACCACGAGCCAGGCTGGGTGAACAACGAGCTTCAGGAATACGTGGACTCAAAGGAGAACATCTACGTAAAGGACGGAAATCTCGTGATTCAGGCCGTGCAGAAAAAAGGGCGCGGCGGAAAAACGGCGTACACATCCGGCAGAATCAACACAAGAGGCAAGCACGACTTCAAGTACGGACGCATTGAGGCGCGCATAAAATTTCCTTCCGGCAAAGGTTTTCTCCCGGCATTCTGGATGATGCCCACGGAAGAGAATCTCTACGGACAGTGGCCAAAATGCGGTGAAATCGACATTGCGGAAGTTCTCGGCGACAGGACAGAGGAAATCTACGGAACGCTTCATTATGGCGAGCCCCACAAGGAATCTCAGGGAAAGGCATCCGCGAAGGGAAAAAGCTTCTCCGATGACTGGCACATTGTGGCCTGCGAGTGGGAACCCGGCGAAATCCGCTTCTACGCCGACGGAAAAATGTACCACAAGGAGAACAGCTGGTACACAAAGCGCAAGGGATTCGGCGAGGTGACTTATCCGGCGCCGTTTGATCAGCCTTTCTACATAATCCTGAACCTTGCGGTGGGCGGAAACTGGCCGGGAAATCCTGACCGCTCCACAAAATTCGCAAAGAACGCGCAGCTTCTCGTGGACTACGTGAAAGTCTACCAGAAAAAAAGCTACGATGAGAACGTGAAGAAGCCCGAATCAGCAAAGGCGAAATTCCGCGAGGCAGGTCCGGACGGAAACTACATTCTGTCAGACAGAGATTCCTGGACATTCCTTCTTGCTCAGGGCGGAAAAGGCAGCTTTGCTTACGACAGCGGAAACATCAGCATAACTTCCGAGTCGGCCGGAAGCGTTGACTATTCTGTTCAGCTTGTGCAGGCAGGTCTTCCAATGCTCAAGGGCGCGGAATACAGGCTTTCGTTCGACGCTTCGGCGGAAAAGGAGCGCACGATGATAACCGCAGTTACAGCTCCGGAAGCAGGATGGATACGCTATCTCAAGGACACGAAAATAAATCTTGGACCGCAGAAAAAACATTTTGAGTTCACATTCAAGATGAACGACGCGGACGATCCTATGGGACGGCTTGAGTTCAACCTCGGAAACCAGAATTCCACTGCGGCGGTAAGAATTTCCGGTGTGCGGCTTGAGATGGTCAGCGCGCCAAAAAATTCGGCCGAAAAAAAATCAGTTCTTCCCGACGGAAATCTTGTGCATAACGGAGAATTCCAGGAGGGAGAAAACCGTCTTGCGGAATGGAATGTCTCCGGCAAAAAAGGAGCTGAATTCCACGTAACGAACACGGACAACATCCGCAAGTTCCGCGCCGAAAATCCCAAGGACGCAAAAATCCGGCTTGTTCAGGAAGGAATTCCGCTTGTTCCGGGAACAGAATATCTTATGAGCTTTGACGCCTCATCATCTTCTTCCGGAAAAATAAAGGCTGAAATTTCAGGAAAGAGTTTTGAGGCTTCCCTTTCTTCCGATGAGAAGAATTTCAAGTTCGTGTTCACGGCGGAAAAGGAAAAATCATCCGCGCTTTCATTCAGCTTTGACACAGACGGAACGGTTTTTCTTGACAACGTGCGCATTCAGGAAAACGCAATGCTCGTGAACGGAAATTTTTCCTCCGGGCTTACAGGCTACGAAATCTACCTGAACGAGTCGGCCAGCGCGGATTATGCCGTTGATTCCCTTTCCGAGGACAACGCTTTCTGCATGAACATTTCCGACACAGGAAATCTTGACTGGATGATTCAGCTCAAGCAGAACGGAATTTCTCTTGAAAAAGGCAAAAAGTACAGAATAACGTTTGATGCAAAGTCAACTATTGATCGCACGATAATGTATGCCCTCCAGCGCGACGGCTCTTCGGACAACAACTGGATTCCGTATTCCGGAACACAGAAAATCGACGTCTCAAAGGATTTCAAAAGATACTCATGCGAATTCACGATGGGCGAGCCGACCGACAACGCAGTAATCCTGAGCATTTCGATGGGAGCCGTGAACGGCAAAAAAATCACCAGAAAGCACACGGTTACGGTAGACAACATCGTGCTTGAGGAAATCGGAAAATAGACTAGAACCTGCGTGACGTTCATTGAGACTGCCGGAATGACCTTGCAATAAATACGGTTGTTCCGGCAGTCTTAGCGTTCGCGGTAATATTTGCCGATTCCGCCGTAGCCTGCAATCATCTCATCTTTGCATTCTTGCAGCTGATCAGAATGTGGCAAGGTGCAAAAATCACCGCGCAGACAATCAGCGGAATGTTCAGTGTAAAAAATCCGCTCTCAATAAAAAGCAGCGACGGCACAACTGAAAGCACGCTTGACTTCCGCAAAGAATTTTCCTTCCAGAAAACAATCCAGCCAAAAAGATAAGCCGCCGCAAGAGCGGAACTTGCGGCAAAATACGCGGTTTTTGCTCCGTCAAACCAGAATCCGCGGCACAAAACAGGAATGTTAAAAATCATGAACGCAAAGCAGCCGAATCTTCCGGTCTGCTCCAGAAACTCAACAATTCTGTTCTTGTAGAGATTTTCAAATCCGTCCCTGTGCGTCGCGGCAAAAATAAAGTTTGGAACCATGATTGCGGCGATTATCGCCAGTCCGAAAAAATTTATAAAACACATAGTTTTCCCCAAAATGATTCTAATGGCAATCACAGCGGATGCGGTAGCGCTGGGAGCCCCAGAGTTCTGCGGCGGGTTTTGTACAAAACCTGACGCAGAATGAGCGTTTAGCGAAGGGCGGACATAGCGACGGCAAATACTTGAAAAGTTTTTGCCGGACCGCCGTAATTTTTCTAATATCCGTAACGCTTCTTGAATTTTGCAAGGCACACGGCAACAACCACAGCGGAAAGCACTTCGTATATAATTCCGCTAAGCCAGATTCCGTCGATTCCCCACAGAACCGGCAGAACCAGGACACACGCAACCTGAAAAACCATCGTCCTCATAAAGGAAATCTGCGCGGAAACAAAACCGTTGTTCAGAGCGGTAAAGAATGACGAGCCAAACATATTGAATCCAGTCAGCA
>DBIW01000039.1:0-4749 GCA_002296965.1 Treponema sp. UBA792
GGTTACGGCAGAAAACTTGTCTCCGCTGCGGCTATGTACGGATGGCTCTACAATGAGAATTCAGACAGCGGATTCAGGGATACAATAGAGAAAATACTTTAGACATCTCCGGAAACGGCGTTTTTCAGGGATGAATTTTATCAATTTTGGAGGAAGGGAAATTGTCCGCCAGGAGAATTTCCCGTTTTTATCATGCAGGATCCTTTAGCTGAAATTCTGCCGCAGGTCTTCCACTTTACGCAGCTGCAGGCGGGAATGTTTGTGCTTCTGCTGGGAATAATCATGTTTCTCGGCGCGTTCGGAGGCTGGATTTTCCAGAAGCTCAGAATTCCGCAGGTGGTCGGTTACATCGTCATAGGAATTCTTGTCGGCTCTTCAGGTTTTCATATTCTTGAGCCGTCCGTAATCCAGGCGCTCAATCCGGTAAGCACGGTCGCGCTTTCGATGATAGGATTTCTTGTCGGCGGCGAGCTGAAAGCCGGAACAATCAGAAAATACGGAAAACAGTTCGTGAGCATTCTTCTGTTCGAGTCGATAACCCCGGCGATAATAGTCGGAATCGCCGTCACTGCGGTTTTCTATGCGTTCACCAAAAACTGGAACCAGTCGCTTTCAATCGGACTGATTCTCGGCGCAATCTGTTCGGCTACGGCTCCGGCCGCCACGACCGATGTTCTTGCGGAATACAGAACCCGCGGCCCGCTGACCACAACAATATACGGAATTGTCGCGATGGACGATGCTGTCGCCCTGATTCTGTACACGGTCGCATCTACAATAGCAGCGCCGCTCCTCGGCGGTCACGTCCTGTCGTTCTGGCAGCAGCTTCTTAACATCGCGCGCGACATTTTCGGTTCGATTATAATCGGAGGAGCATCCGGCTTTGTTCTCAGCCTGATTCTGCGCAAGCTCCCGAATGACGAGGGAAGAATTCTCTCATTCGCGCTCGGAAGTCTTTTCCTCTGCACAGGAATCTGCGAGCGTTTCGGCTTTGACAACATCCTTGCCGCGATGTCGCTGGGATTTTTCATGGTGAATTTCGCTCCCGCAAAAACAAAGTCAGTATTCTCACTCGTATCGAAATTCACTCCGCCTGTATATGTCCTTTTCTTCGTGCTTGTCGGCGCGAAACTGAACATCTGGATAATAACGCCGTTCCTCGGCCTGATAGCGGTTCTGTATGTGCTAGGCAGAACCGTAGGAAAATCAATCGGCGCGACATTCGGCGCATGGCTGACAAAGGCACCGGCTACAGTCCGGAAATACCTTCCGTTCTGTCTGCTCAGTCAGGCCGGCGTCGCAATCGGTCTTTCGATTGCCGCAGGAAATGACTTTCCGGATTCCATCGGGCCGCAGATTCTTCTGATAATCACAGCAACAACATTCATTGTCCAGCTGATAGGTCCGATCTGCGTCAAAGTCGGAGTCACGAAAGCCGGAGAATGCGGACTGAACGTCACGGTCGAGGACATCAGAAAAACCGCAAAGGCCGGAGACGTGACCTCCGCAGGAATAAATGTGTGCCGCGCGGACTCGCCGTCAATTGTCAGCGAGAACGACCAGATTCACACAATCCTTGATTCATTCAGCAGGCAGCCGAACCTGAATTACGTTGTAAAAAGCATGACAGACGGAAAACTTGCCGGAATAATAACGCTTGAGCACCTGAAAGAAGTCATGCAGATCGGGGACTTTGCGGAGACCATGCTTGCGATGGACATAATGGACAGACCGGCCGTGACCTGTACGCCGGCGACACCGCTTCCTGACGTGTACCGCCTTTTTGAGGACAACGACACGGATTCTGTTCCTGTCGTTGATCCGGACGGAAAACCGCTTGGAATTCTTGAGCGGCAGACGGTGGATCATTATCTGCACGCAAAAATGATTGAACTGAACAGGAAACTGGAGACTCTCGGCTGAAAATCCGGCAGGCTCCAAAACAAATTCCGGCAGACAACCGGTTCTCCCATAAAGAGAATCTCAGCTGTAGCTGCCGGAATCCTCCGCCGCAATCCCGGTCAGCTCATTTTCTTCCGGACTGTCAGAATAAACATCTCCGGCAAGGAGCTCCTCGTAGCTCACATCAAGAACCTTTGCAATCGCACAAAGTTCTATGTCATTTATGAAACGTTCACCGGATTCCATCTTCTGAACGGCGTTCTTGTCCACATCATGATCAATCAGCTGCAGGGCTTCAGCAAGGGCGCGCTGTGACATTCTGGGAACTTTAGATTTCCTGATCCGCGCGATATTCACACCTGCGACATTATTTCTCCCGTTAAACCTGTTTTTATACATAAAACCTTCGATGATCAGGCATCTGCCCATTGTCAATCGAACTGATGTTATGATAGAATCAATAAGATTTTGACATTCAGTAAATGTCAATTTATTTTTTTATTCTTTCTTCTTGTTTTTGCTTTTCCCGTATAGAATTTTGATATTTTTTTTTGTATTCTTCTTATTATATAGTATATAATAGGAGTATTCATGTCAGACTTGGCAAAGACACTTGAAGAGACTGTAAAAGAAGCCATTGATATGTTCCGCCCGCAGCTTCAGGCAGACGGAGGGGACATGGAATATGTGGGAATAGATGAGCAGAAACGTGTTCATCTGAATCTGGTTGGCGCCTGCGGAAGTTGTCCGATGGCGCTTATGACACTGAAGATGGGAATCGAGCGGTATCTGAAAGATGCCTGTCCCGAGGTAACCGAAGTAGTCCAGGACAACGCACAGAATTACGCCGGAATGGACTTCTGACAGCAATAAAAACGGAGGAAAAATGAACATCTCAAAGGACAAAATGGTCTCAATCCATTACACACTGAAAGGCGACGACGGAGCGACAATCGACTCGTCTCAGAACGGGCAGCCGCTTGAGTACATCCATGGCAACGGAATTCTGATTTCCGGCCTGGAGAAAGCGCTCGAAAACAAGAAACCCGGCGACAAATTCAGCGTCACGATAAATCCGGAGGAAGGCTACGGGAAATTCGATGACAAGCTTATAATGGATATTCCTCGCGACAAATTCGAAACAGAGGAAGAGATTGTGCCAGGAATGAAATTTCAGGTGCAGACTCCGGAAGGCGTTTCGATTGTCCGCGTAATAGAAGTTTCTGAAGGCAACGTCAAAATCGACGGAAACCACGAGCTTGCCGGAAAGAACCTTCATTTTG
The DNA here is from genome assembly GCA_002296965.1 of Treponema sp. UBA792. Classification (GTDB taxonomy): domain Bacteria; phylum Spirochaetota; class Spirochaetia; order Treponematales; family Treponemataceae; genus Treponema_D. The sequence goes on from DBIW01000039.1 coordinate 3,186, forward strand.
ATGTTGAGGTAGTCGATGTCCGGGACGCAACGGAAGATGAGCTGAAAGCGATGTCTCAGGGCTGCGGAGGATGCGGCGGCGACTGTGACGGAAACTGCGGTTGCGACGGAGACTGCCGCTAGATACAGCCGGACAATGCGGCAACAATGCGCCGGAAATTCTCCGCTCTCGGCGCATTGTCAAGCTCAACCGTAATATCGGAAATGTCCTGATACAGCGCGTATCTTGAGACAAAATTTTCCTTCAGAAACATCCGTATCTCTTTCATGGAGGACGGATTTTTAGCCAGGACAAAGGCCGGAACACCTTCAAATTTACCAGGTTCCGGCTCCGTGACTTTACGCATAATCCTTTCAACAGAAAAATTCACATCAACTTTTAGAAAAGCAAAAACTCCATGCCCCCTGAGCGCATTTAAGGCCGGAGGATTGTCGCAGATTCCGCCGCCGGTGGCGATTACAGCTCCTCCGGCCGAATCAGCACGCGCGGCAGCTGTTTCGGCGGCTTTCTCCTCAGCAAGCATGAATCCGGAAACACCGTCCTTCACATAAAGCTCACGCGGTGTGAGGCCGCAAATTTCCTGAATCAAATCATCCGTATCTATAAAAATGCGCCCGGACTGAAGCGCAAGCCGGCTTCCTTGCGTCGTCTTGCCTGAATGTTTGCATCCCAACAGAATCACCGAATTTTTCATTCCGGCAGTATATCATCTGTAATTGTAAAAGTCCAACTATTGCGTTATGCTCATGGAATGGGTTTTCTGTTCTGCTTTATTCCTTTGCTCCTCTGTTTCCCGGTGTTCCTGCTCGGATTCAGACTCAGGGCGTCACATCTTTTTGTCGCAGCGTTGATGGGACTCGCCGCAGTCCTGCCGATTTCAGTAATACAATTTCTTGTTCCGGACATCAGATTTCTGGAACAGAATTCACCGCTTCTTTACACGCTTCTAAAATCGCTGCTTCTTTACGGATTGGTCGAGGAAGCCATAAAAACCGTATGCCTGCTGCCCATTCCGCACAAAAACGGCACGCTTATCAGTTTTTTCCTGCTTTCACTTTTTTCCGGCCTTACATTGGGGTGCTTTGAATCGACAGTCTATTTTCTTGACCACCTTCAGTCGGCGGCGGCAAGAGGCGCACAGCTTCTGTATTCGCAGATTTTTCTGAGGATTTTCTCGACAGACATAATCCATGCGGCATGTACAGGAATCTGCGGAATCTTTGTCTTTGCAAGGAAAGAAAGAAAAAACAGACTCTCATGCCTTGTCACGGCGGTGCTGATTCACGGATTCTATGACTTCTTCGCCGGATTCAACAACGGATTCCGATGGTTCTCGGCCGCAGTCGTGCTCTTTTCGGCAATTGAATGCAGGGTCAAGTATCTCGGCACAAAAACGGTTCTGGATTCCGAATAAATTCTCAGGCGACAGACAAAAAAACGCGTCCATCGCCCCGTCTGCTGGACAATCCGCAATGATAATATTTTTTAAGAATTCCGTCGCCGAACGCTTGACATTACAGGAACAACACATTATTATACTTCAACACGACGCGGGGTAGAGCAG
>DBIW01000039.1:4817-21603 GCA_002296965.1 Treponema sp. UBA792
GGGCTCATAACCCGGAGGCCGTAGGTTCGAGTCCTACCCCCGCTATAGCAGACCACTCAGAAATGAGTGGTTTTTGTTTTTTAACCGGAATCAACTGAACCCTAACAGACAAATATGCAATAAAAAAATAAATGCACAGAATCACCGGAAGTCCATGCCTTTTCCGGTGATTCCTGTTCAAATAAGATCTACTTTTTCTTCAGAAGCGCGGCAAACGGATTGTATGTCTCTCCGTCATCTTTCTGCGTTGACAGATATGCCACCGCTGTGTCTTCCTGCTCCGCTGACGAGGCTGGCTTCAGGGAAATACGTCTCTCGCCGGTGTCCACGTCTTTTACGACCACTGAAATTTTCTGTCCGGGTGAATAGATTTTTCTGAGGTTGGAATTCCTGTTCAGTCCGCCAAGTTCCGAGACATGAAGCAGTCCGTCAATTCCAGGCGCAAGATTCACGAAAAGCCCGAAATCAGCAATTCTGCTGACCGTTCCGTCTACTTTCGTTCCTGCCGGAAAATTCTCTGCGGCGGTCTCCCACGGATCCTCAAGCATCGCCTTCAGGCTCAGGGTGACACGTCCGTTCTTCCAGTCCGTCTTTATCACCTTGAGACTGAGTTCCTGCCCCTCGCTCACAACCGAAGCCACATCGTCAACATGACTAAAAGAAAGCTCGGACGCGGGAAGCAGAGCGCGGAATCCCTGAACATCAACGAATGCTCCGAATTTCTGGATTGACTCGACCTTTCCGGCGACCACAGAACCTTCTGTTATTTCGGCGGCAAGCTTTGCAAGATGCGCATTGTATTCGTTCTCGCCGACCGCACGGTTTGACACAAGAATGTTTCTGCCGTTTTCCCTGTATTCCTGGATGATAAAAGTCAGATTCTTTCCGACATAAAACGCCGGCTCCTCTTTTTTCCTGAATCCCATCTGAGAATAAGGGCAGAATGCACGGATACCGCCGATTTTCACATCGAATCCGCCTTTTATCTCAGACTCCACATGGCCTTCAACAGGAATTCCGTTTTTCCAGGCGTTCTCTATCATCGTTCTGTCAGCCTTTCCTCCGGAAATTTTCGTCGTAAAACGCATTTCCCCGTTCACCTCGCCGGCAAAGAAAACCTTTATCCGGTCTCCTTCCTTCACGCTGACATTTCCGTTCTCGTCGGCAAGCTCAGCACGGTCAAGAACACCCTCGCTCTTCGCATTCAGATCAAGGAAAACGGTTGTGTCCGTAACCGCGACCACGGAAGTCTCAACAGGCTGTCCGATTTCAAATTTATTTGCCATAAATAACTCCTGATATTGTCTATAAAAGCTCAAATAAAGTTCGCGACGCAAACTTGTGAATAAAAATTCAATTCAAAGCTGAAAATCAAAGCTGAAAAAACGGTGCAAGCGCCCTGAAACACACATCCGTCATCTCCTGCCGCTGACAATTGTTCCCTTGAACACGTTGCACAGAAGCTGAACCTGCGGCGGAATCTGAACGGTATTTTCCGTTCCGGCAGCTTTATCCGCCGCAAGCGACACGCTGAACGACATAGGACGGCCGCATATTTTTGAAATTTCCGCGCTTACAACCGGAATTTTCTTCTGAATCAGGGAGAATTCATAGGATGAAGTCAGTTCCGTTGAAACCGAATCACCTTCCACCGTCCATCGGGATGTCTTGTCCAAAGCTGACGCGGTGAATCCGTCATTGAGCGAAAGTCCGGCCGTAACCGAACCGCGCAGCTGCGCGACAGATATTTTCCGTCCGCCGGCAGTCATGATGAATTCCTCAAGCTGCGGGGCCGTGTCCCCTTCCCCGCCGGCAGAATCCGCAGTATCGGGAAGCATCTCATAAACATCCGGGTCAGGATAACCACCGTCGGGAGGAACTTCGGTATCAGCCCATCCATCCTCAGCGGAAGAATCCTGCGCGGCGGCATCTTCAAATTCCGCGCCGGCAGAACGGACCAGTCCCTGCACCACTGATTTTTCCGGCGGCAGTGGTCCGCCTTCATGAAAAGGGCTTGGCTCAGCTCCCGAAGCGTTGTCTCCGTTTCTGTTCAGTTCGGAAAGCATCGAAAACTGCGGAAGCCCCGGAGGAATTCCAGCAGATGCGGCAGAACTTCCTGTTCCGGCAGAATTCTTCGGGACGGAAGAATTCTGTTGTTCCGGTACGGCGGCGGATGCAGAAACAGACGGCTCATTTTTCACATCGGAGGAGGCATTTCCTCCGGTTCCCATAAGAAGATTATGCGCCGCGTCAACGGCTTTTTTCACCTCGGCCTGAGATACATATTCCGAAAGCCAGCACAGTCTTGAAAAAGCGAGCTCAAGCTCATAGCGTGGCGAAAGCGAATACCGGATGTCGCGGTAAAGCTGAAGAAAAAGAGACAGCGCGCGCTCAATCTGAACGGAATTCCATGCGGCAAGAACATTCCTGCTGTAACGATCGGGCAGATTTCCAAGCAGCGACTCTCTGGTGACACCGCTTTTTATCAGCATAAGGCTACGCAGATAGTCGGCGCAATTTGAGACAAACTGTTCTATCGAAATTCCGCTCTGAAGAAAACTGTCCGCAAGGAGAATCACTTTGTCCGTATTTCCGGCGGCACACTCATCAAAAATCGAATTCAGACGGTCAACTCCGACAAGGCCGAGCTTGTCACGGATTCCATCGTATGTGACATGGCCGTCACTGAATGCGACAACCTGATCAAAAAGCGTATAGGCGTCGCGCATCGAGCCGGTGGATTCCCGTGCAATCCAAAAAAGGGCCTCATCGTCGGCAAGAATTCCAAGCTCCGAAGCCGCCTGCGCCAGACTTTCCTTTATCTTTTCTACAGCGACAAGCCTGAAGTTGAACTGCTGACAGCGGCTTTTTATTGTCGCAGGAACTTTCTGGAGCTCCGTGGTCGCGAAAATAAAAATCACATACGGTGGCGGCTCCTCTATCGTTTTGAGCAGGGCATTGAACGCGCTTGTAGAAAGCATGTGGACTTCATCGATTATATATATTTTGTAGCGGCAGCTGTTCGGCGGAAAAAGAACCTCATCCTTTATCTGCCTGATATTCTCCACGCTCGTATTGGATGCACCGTCTATCTCTATTACGTCAAGGCTTGAACCTTTGGTGATTTCGCGGCAGTTTGAACATTCTCCGCACGGACAGTCGGTCGGTCCGTTCTGACAGTTGAGCGCCTTCGCCAGGATACGCGCAGTCGAAGTTTTTCCGCAGCCGCGCGGTCCTGAAAAAAGATACGCGTGGGCAATTTTCCCTGACTTTATTGAATTTTTTAACGTTTCCGCAACAAATTCCTGACCGATAAGGTCATCAAAATGCTGCGGCCGTCTTCTTGTAGCTGTAACTTCGTAGGACATGCAGTCAGTATAAGGAAAAAAGATGATGTCGGCAACATTCCGCCGCAAACAAAATTCTATTTCGCGGTGTCTTTGTCCGTCATATTCTGAGCTGCGTCGAGAACACCGAAAAACGCAGGTTTGCACCTGTAGTCTTCGCCCTGGAAAAGCAGCGGAAACTGCGGCTTTCCCTTGTACTGTTTCTGAAAGTTCAGCCAGGTCGCCTCATCACGGAGTCCCCAGATTGTGACTCCTGAAATTCCGTTCTGGCCGGCGGTCTTGCGGTTGCGAAGGAACATATCAAAATATTCATGGTATTTTTCCCTAAGCGCGATGGAATTATACGGCCTGTCTCCGTTGGCTATGTCAAGTTCGGTCACCTGGACATCCACACCCTTCGCCAGAAATTTTCTGAGCGCAGTCTCGTAGCTGTCTGTTCCGGTGACGGCAGGATAATTCATTCCAACATGAGACTGCATACCCACAACATCAAGCCTCGCATCAGGCGCGGACTGAACCGCATCAATAACACGGAGAACAGCATTTGTCTTTCCTCCGGTCGAAAGATTGGAGCCGCCGTAGCATCCGTAATCATTATATGCGAGAAGGACATCCGCCGGAGCATATCTGTTCGCATAACGGAACGCATTCACGATATAAGACTCATCTCCGAAAATTTTGAACCAGGAACTGTTCTCCCGGAGCCAGCGAGTCTCGGTCGCATTGTCGGCGCAAGCTTCATTCACCACATCCCAGACTGTTATAATATGCTCCCCGCCGTTTCTCCGGATTTCCCAGTCACGGACATACTCAAGGACGGATTTTATGTACCACTCAAGCCGGGCATTCATCGTGTCCCGGTCGGTAAGAACGGCTTTTGCCCCGGACTTATAGTTCTCATTGAAGAACCAGGCGGGCGTCTGCTCATGCCACACAAGCACATGTCCGCGGATTTTCAGCCCATTGTCCTTGGCAAGCTCAAGAATCATAGGAAGATTCTTGAAATCCGGCATTCCCTTTGGAACCTTGTAGGATTTTCCGTCCTCCGCCACAAAATCCTCCAGCGCAGATGACAAAGGCTTTTTCCAGTTAAAAAGGAAGTCGGGCTTCAAATCATTTCCCATGGTAACCGAACCGGCGTGATATTTCAGACCTTTCATGACGGACGGAGAATTAAGCTCATTGTACTCAACCGCAATTCCGAAATAATCAAAATAAGGACTGTACGCCTGCTGCAGCGACGGAACTTCGAGCCATTTTTTAAGCTCAACCGTTTTTCCCATAAGGTTGTCGCCTTCAATTTTCATTTCAAAATCCTTTATATAAAAAACAAGATTCTCCTTGGCAAGCCCGAACGAACTGAGATAGAACTGTTTTTTCTGGGAGAGTGAAAGCATCGCCGAGCCGGAAATTTTCTTCCATTCGCCTGACTTGAATTTCTCCTCGGAAAGCTTCGGAAAATCCGCGCTGACTTCATTTATCATCCATATAATATCATTTTCCGCGCCGGTGGAATCCTCGATTTTCATCTCGCAGGAAAAATTCACAAGAATTTCCTTTCCTCCAAAGTCCGACAAATCAACGGTGACGGGATTCTGCTTTTTCACCTTGTCGCCGTAAATCACCGTCACATTCCTGAATCCGTCAACCCTCTGATTGTATTTTACAGAAACCTTGTCATCGTCAATGTTAAAAACCGAAATGCTTCCGTCTTCGTTCTGGGTGACATATTTTTTTGCAGGAAGAGCAGAAAGCCGGGCCGCAAATCCGGAAAAAAGCACGGCGGCCGCAAAAAGCCTAACGGAACAGAATTTTATTTTATCCAACAACATCAGAAACCTCCAGATTGTGAGGACATTTTAGAATATCGCCGGCGCACAAAAAATCGGGGATATTTCTGAACATAATCTGCGCCCGGAAAAGCTTTGTCCGGTAAAATTTGCTTTTATTCATACCGCAGATATTGACATAAAAATGATTTTTCAATATTCTGTTACTCACGTTCAGAGATGAACTGATGGTTGCTTAGCTCAGCTGGTAGAGCAATGGACTGTTAATCCATGTGTCGCAGGTTCAAAACCTGCAGCAGCCGCTAAAGTCCGGTTTTTCCGGACTTTTTTATTTTAACCGGAATTCCGCGGATTTATTCCGTCCGTTGTAAACTCCGGCAAAAAAGAAAACGGAAATGACAAAACAGGAACTCCGCAAAATCGCATCTGAAAAAATACGGCAATTCATAAAGACAGGAGAGGCGGAATCAGCCTCGAAAAAAATCTGCGAACACATCATCAATTCACCAGAATTCAAAAATTCTCGGACAATTCTGGCTTATATGCCGCTTTTTGACGAGCCGGACATTTCTCCGCTGATCGGCACGGCCGCGGCGGACGGAAAAAGAACCGCGGTTCCGAGGATTGTTCCAGGCACAAATCTGATGAATTTCTTCTACATTGATGACCTTGACCGGCAGACGGAACGCGGAAGCTTCGGAATTCTTGAGCCGTCCGAAAAACTGGAAGAATTCAAATGCGAAAACAGCGGCGGCGGAATTCTTGTACTTGTGCCGGGACGCGCATTCTCCGCCGCAGGCGAAAGGCTCGGCCGGGGAAAAGGATTCTACGACAGATTCCTCAAAGGACTTTACGGCAGAAATTCCGCCCCGGAAAAAATTTTTACGGTCGGAGTCTGTTTCGACATCCAGATCTCGGACTCGGTTCCAACTGAAAAATCAGACATGAGTGTGCAGCGCGTATGTACCGAATCAGGATTTCTGACAGAGAATAATTGTTATTGTGTTTATTCCGGCGTTTCATTATAATCATCCATTAATCTTTTCTATTGCATTCAAATTTTCATATACAGGAGTTCGTAAATGGCTTACTTTTTTGAGGAACCTTCCCACACATTCGATGAATATCTGCTGATTCCCGGTTACACATCAGCTGACTGCATTCCGGCAAATGTATCGCTCAAGACACCGGTAGTAAAATTCAACAAGAAAGGCGGAGAAACCTGTCCCCTCACCATGAACATCCCGATGACTTCCGCAATAATGCAGTCCGTATCCAACGACACGCTCGCCGTGGCGCTGGCAAAGGAAGGCGGAATCTCATTCATCTACGGCTCCCAGACAATCGATGACCAGGCGGCGATGATTTCCCACGTAAAATCATACAAAGCGGGATTCGTCACTTCCGACACCAACATCATGCCGACACAGACACTTTCAGAGCTTGTGGCAAAAATCGCGCAGACCGGACATTCCACCGTAGCCGTAACGGAAGACGGAACATCCAACGGCAAACTCGTCGGAATCATAACTGAACGTGATTTCCGCATGTCGCACTGTCGGCCTGAAGCGAAGGTCTCGGAATACATGACGCCGCTTGCAGAACTGATAAAGGCGGACTCAGGAATAACGCTCAGCGAGGCGAACGACCTTATCTGGGAGCATAAGATAAATCAGCTTCCTGTGGTTGACAAGAACGGAAATCTGCAGTATCTGGTCTTCCGCAAGGATTATGCCAGCCACGAGGAGCATCCGCTGGAGCTGCTCGACGCGCAGAAACGCTACATCGTAGGAGCCGGAATAAACACACGGGACTACATGGAACGCGTTCCGAAGCTGCTTGCGGCAGGCGCTGATATTCTCTGCCTTGACTCTTCGGAAGGATTTACGGAATGGCAGAGGCGTGCGCTCAAGGATATTCATGAGAATTTCGGAGAAAACGTGAAAGTCGGAGCGGGAAACGTTGTCGACGCGGAAGGATTCAACTTTCTTGCGGAAGCCGGAGCGGACTTCATAAAAATCGGAATCGGCGGCGGTTCAATCTGCATAACGCGAGAGCAGAAAGGAATCGGCCGCGGCCAGGCTACAGCGACAATCGAAGTGGCAAAGGCCCGCGATGAATGGTACAAAAAAACAGGAGTATATATTCCAATCTGTTCGGACGGCGGAATCGTGCACGACCATCACATCACCCTTGCCCTTGCGATGGGAGCCGATTTCGTCATGCTCGGACGTTACTTTGCCCGCTTTGACGAGTCCCCGACGAACAAACTCATCGTAAACGGAAACTACGTAAAGGAGTATTGGGGCGAAGGCTCAAACAGAGCAAGAAACTGGCAGCGTTACGACCTGGGCGGCGCAAAGAAAATGGCTTTTGAGGAAGGAGTTGACTCCTATGTTCCTTATGCCGGAAGCCTGCACGACAATGTGCTGACAACTACGAGCAAGGTAATCCATACCATGTGCAACTGCGGCGCGGTGACAATTCCGGAACTTCAGGAAAAGGCGAAAATCACGCTGCTTTCTCCGGCAAGCATACGCGAAGGTTCGGCGCATGATGTCATTGTAAAGAACAGCATAAAGGCGAACTGAGTTGGAAAAGAATTCCGCGGTAATATACAAAAACCAGCCGGCCGTAATAACCGGCATTGAAGACGGGAAATTCGTAATAAAATACTGCGCGGTTCCGGCAAGTCCGGGCGGAAAAAAGGCGGTATGGGCGGAGCAGAAAATCCGGGAGAAGGATTTTGTTCCGCTGCACAAAGGCCCCGTATCGTCGATAGAAAAACTGATTTCGTTTTCGGACGGAAATATTGCCGGACAGATGGCAGAAGCCTACGAGCTTCTTATATCCGATGATGGCTCCGCGGAACAGGCGGTTTCGCTTGAGGATCTGGCAGGATTGTGCCGCGGAGAATTTCTACCCGATGAGAGCTGGTTTGTCTACGCGGCGCTTCTTGCATCCGCTGAATTCTACCTTGATTCCGCCGCATTCAAAAACGGAAAAATTCTTTTTGTCCCCAGAAGCAGGCAGGCGATTGAGGCGATAAAACAGAAGGAATTTGAAAAATCACACGCCGAGGAAATCCGCGCCTCATTCATATCAAGACTCAGGGAAAAGAAAATTCTTCCCGAGGATTCAAAATTCATGGGCGAGATAGAAGCGCTTGCCCTCGGAAAAACAGAAAAATCAAAGGCCATGCAGGAAGCCGGATTCACACAGACTCCGGAAAAAGCCCATCAGCTGCTGATTGACACCGGAATCTGGGACGTGACAAAAAATCCATACCCATCACGGTTCGGATTTTCATTTTCCTCCGCAAGCGAAGGGCTAAGCTCCATGCCGGAAGAGGAACGCACGGAAATTCCCGGAACAGCATACGCGATTGACAGCGAATATTCTGACGATCCGGATGATGCCGTCGCCTTTGACGGAGAATATCTCTGGGTTCACATTGCGGATCCCGCGTCATCCGTAAATCCGGACGGCCCGATTGATATTGCCGCCAGAAACCGCGGCACAACGCTCTATATTCCTGAGGGAGCAAGCCGGATGCTCTGCGAGGACTGCCTTGCAGACTATGCGCTGGGACTGAAAGAAAAAAGCTCGGCTCTCTCGTTCAGACTGAAACTTGCAGAGGACGGGCAGATTGACGACTGTTCCGTAATCAGAACCCGGATTACCGTAAAACGGCTCACCTACAGACAGGCCGACAGAATGAAAGATTCCGCGGAACTCAAGCCGCTTTTTGAGATTGCACGAAAAAATGCGCAACGGCGGAAATCACGCGGCGCAATATCAATAAGAATGCCGGAAGTCCATATCAGCGTGGACAGGAACACAAAAAAAGTGGCCGTAGAGGAGAATGAGCACTACGAATCCAACGAGATGATCTGCGAGATGATGCTGCTGGCCGGAGAAGGCGCGGCGAAATTTGCGTTCAAAAACCAGATTCCGTTTCCATACATAAGCCAGGAATCATCCTCATTCCCGGAACAGCTGCCGGAAGGTCTTGCAGGGCAGTTCGCGCTGATAAAGTGTATGCGCCGGAGAAGCGTCGGAATAACACCGGCGCCGCACAGCGGCCTTGGACTTTCATTCTACAGCCAGGTGACAAGTCCTCTGCGCCGCTACGGAGATCTTGTCGCCCATCAGCAGCTGCGCGCATTCATAAAAAAACAGCGGCTGATGACAAAGGACGAGATGCTTGAGCGCATTTCCGCAGGTGATGCGGCTTCCGTCGCGGCGAAAAAGGCATCCAGACTGAGCGAGACGCACTGGAAACTTGTCTATCTGATACAGAATCCCGACTGGACAGGAGAGGCCGTCTGCATTGACAGACGCGGAAACGACTGCCTCTTTATAATTCCATCGCTGGACATGCAGACCTCAATCAGCGCGGCCGGCACGGAGCTGAACGGAAAAATAACCGTGCGCGCCGGCAAAATAGACATCCCGACTCAAAAAGTTGATTTTATGCAGCTATAACTGTAGAATAACGGTTATATTTTAAAAACAGGCGGATTTTCCCTTCCGTCCAAGGACAAAACTATGATAGTCATGAAATTCGGCGGCTCCTCCGTAGCCGATTCGGAACGAATAAGACATGTCGCCTCAATAATAAAGGCGTACAGGGAACAGCGTCCGGTTGTAGTGCTTTCAGCGATGGGCGACACGACCGATTTTCTTCTTGAGGCGGCGGACGAGGCGGTAAACGGAAAGGTTGACATAGAAAATGTCGCCGCCCTTCACCGCGAGACGGTAAGAATTCTGGGAATTGACGGCAGAAGCGTGGAATCGCTCCTTTCTGAACTGATGCAGCTTCTTACAGGAATTTCCATGCTCCGCGAGCTTACAAAAAAGACGCGCGACTATCTGGTCTCGTTCGGAGAAAGGCTTTCCGTAAGAATCATGTCCGCATTTCTCGAAAAAGAAGGAATTCCTGCCTCATTCTTTGATGCCTGGGACATCGGAATAACCAGCGACAGCAACTTTATGGCGGCGGAACTGCTTGACGATGTGTGGCATACAATTCCGGCCCATCTGAATTCATATAAAAACGGAATCTCAAATTCTGTTCCGATAGTCACAGGATTTATTGCAAAAGACAGGAACGGCAACATCACGACGCTTGGACGCGGAGGAAGCGACCTTACGGCGACGATAATCGGAGCCGCGATGGATGCCGAGGAAATCCAGACCTGGAAAGATGTTGACGGAATAATGACAACCGATCCGAGAATCTGTCCGGACGCTAAGCCGGTTCCGGAAGTCACCTACGAGGAGGCGCAGGAGCTGGCGATGTTCGGCGCGCAGGTTCTCCATCCGCGCTCAATGGTTCCGTGCAGAAAAACAGGGACGCCGGTCCGCGTAAAGAATTCATACAACATATCCAGTCCAGGCTCAATCATCGTGGAAAAACATTCCGGAAAAGTTCCGCCCGTATGCGCGATCACAACCGTAAAACACATAACGCTCATAGACATCGTATCGTCAAGAATGCTCGGTGCGGCGGGATTTCTTGCGCACGTGTTCAACCAGTTTCTAAAATGGAACATAAGCATAGACGTAATCGCGACCTCCGAAGTCTCCGTCTCGCTTACGGTAAACTCCAAAAATGATTTGTCGGGACTTGCCGAAGATCTTGGCCATGTGGCCGAGGTCCGGATGCACGGAGGAAAGGCGATAGTCACGATAATATGCGACGCCGCTCATTCCAGCGCGATTCTTGCCGCCGGATTCGACGCGCTTGCGGAGGAAGGAATAAACGTGCAGATGATAAGCCAGGGCGCGAGCAAGGTGAACATCAGCATGATTGTCGATGACAACGAAGCGGAACGCACGGTGAGAATTCTCCATAAGGCTTATTTCTCGTAAGACGCATAGACAAAAACACATAAACGTGCGGCTCCCGATTTGCGCGCACGTTTTTTTTTGCCTGTTGACATTATTTTTATATAAAATTATATTTGTTTTATATAAAATCTTCTCTTAGAGAATGAGGTTTCAAATGCGTAAAATTCTTTCTATAATCGCCGCATCCGTTCTGCTCTGCTCCTGCAGCGCAAAAAAGGAAGAAGGCATCTCTATCGGGGTCTTTATTCCCGGAATTCTTGAAGGCAGCCCGGTATATTCAATGCTTGCGGAAGGCGTAAAGAGCGCCGCCGACGAATTCAACAGCAAAAACGGAGATTTCTCCGGCGCATCAGTTCATGTCTTCCAGGCGGGAACGAATCAGGCGCAGTGGAGCGACAAACTTACCGCTCTTGCCGCCGAAGGCAGATACGACGTGATAATATCGTCAAATCCGTCCCTTCCCGCAATTGTTGAGCCGATTTCGGCGCGGTTTCCGTCCCAGAAATTCATTCTTCTGGATGCGGAGCTTTTCGGCAACAAATCCGTGGCGACCGTCAGCTACAACCAGTACGAGCAGGCCTATCTGACAGGCTACATCGGCGGACTTATGTCGGAGTCACACCGTCTCGCCCTGATCGCGGCACAGGAATATCCGGTCATGGACAACATAATTTTTCCGTATTTCAAAAAAGGAGCGGAAGATGCGGTTCCCGGCAGCACTGCCGAATTCAGGATTGTGGGCAACTGGTATGACGCGGCGAAAGCCGCTGAAATTGCGGACGCGCTGATAAAAACCGGAACCGATGTGATTCTTCCGATATGCGGAGGCGCGGCGCAAGGAGTCCTGACATCAGCTGTAAATTCCGGCATATACATCACCTGGTTCGACGACAACGGATTCAGCAAAGCTCCGCAGAACATAATATCCAGCACGGTCATGAGACAGGACAGGATGGCCTCCAAAATGACGGACGAATTCCTTGCCGGCGGAACAAAATGGGGTACGGCGGAGACAGTCGGAGTTTCGGACGGATTCATTGAATTTGTTCAGGACGATGAGGCTTACATAAAAAATGTTCCGCCTGAAATCAGAAAAAAAATGGCGCAGCTGGTGGATGCCATAAAAAACGGGACGCTCAAAGTCGGAAAATAGAAATGGATCTGGCAATTGAAAAACTGACTGTAAAATATCCCCGCAAGACGGTTCTTGACAATGTGAATTTCCGCTTCCGGGCCGGACAGATTCATGCGCTGCTCGGAGAGAACGGTGCCGGAAAATCAACCGCCCTTGCCGTCATGTACGGAGAAAAAATTCCACAGGAAGGAAAAATTCTTCTGGACGGAACAGAAGTCCGTTTTTCATCGCCGGACCAGGCTCTCGCAGCGGGAATCAGCTGCGTTCACCAGCGTCCGCTTCTGGCAAATTCAATATCGGTCGGGGAGAACCTGCGGCTTGCCGCCGGATTCAAATCCTGGAAAATGAACAGAAAAAAGGCGGCGGCACTTGCAGCGGAATGGATGCCGGAGGTGAGACTTTCCGCACTTGTAAGGAACTGCGGAGGCGATACCAGATTTTTTGCAGCCCTTGTCTGCGCGCTGATGACAAATCCAGGAATTCTGCTGCTGGACGAACCGTCAGCGCTTCTTGACACCGCGCAGCGGAATTTCCTGTACAAAAAACTCAAGCTCCTTGCGGCGGGCGGCATGAACATAATAATCATAACACATAGCATAGCCGAGGCGGTCTCGGCAGCCGACACGATAACAATACTCGCCGAAGGAAAAATCGCGGCAGAATTTTCCGCCGGCAAAACCGTTCCTTCCGTAATAAAGGACATTCTGACCGGAAATCCGTCCCGAAAAGAAAAAACAGAAATCCCGGCCGGCACACCAGCTGCGCACACCGGCCGAAATTCCGGAGAAGCCGCGAAAAATCCGGCGACACGCCTTGAATTCACAGGAATTTCAGCCCGCCCCTCAAACAGACCTGCGGTTTTCGGAATAAATCTGTCGGCACATTCAGGAGAAATAACGCTGGTCACCGGGCTGCAGGAAAACGGGCTCGGCACGCTGGAGGACATAATCACGGGGATGGCGGATTTTCCGGTGCAGGGAAAAATCAGAATAGAAAACACCGGCTGTCGGTCTGCGGAAAATTCCCAACCGCCCGTAAATACGGCGACATTCAGCGCCGACCTTGCACGGAAGCCCCTCAGTCCGTACATACTCAGAAAGAAAACCGGATTCAGAATCGGAATAATTCCGTCCGACAGAATTTACAGGGCATCAAATCCGGAACTTTCCATAATCCAGCTTCTTACATCAGAATTCAATTTTAAAGCGGAAAGCGAGCGCAGGGATTTCGCGGAAAAAATAATCAGAAAGGCGCAGGTGAACGTCAGGCCGGAGGAAAAATGCGCGGTTCTTTCCGGAGGCATGCTTCAACGGCTGATTCTTGAACGGGAGACAATTCTCAAACCGCAGATTCTTATTCTGTGCGAGCCGCTGCAGGGGCTGGACGTTCAGGCGGCAGGAAAAATATGCTCAAGGCTCTCGGAATCAGCGGCAGAAGGCTGTGCGGCTGTAGTCCTTGCGGCAGATGATTTTCCGGCCGGAATATGCGGACAAAAATACTCACTCGCAGACGGAAAAATATATCCCTTTTCAAAATGCGGCGGAGAACCGGAAAAATGACAGGCGGATTCATCTCATTTCTGACAGGAACTTTCATCTCAAAATACTACTTCGGGTCAATGCTGAATCTGGCATGTATCTACATGACGGCAGCATCAGGCGCAGCCTTCTGCATAAAAGCCGGAGAATTCAATCTGGGCGGCGAAGGCCAGATTTATCTGGGCGGATTTGCGGCGGCGGTAATCCTGAACCGGCTGGAATTTCTGCCGGCAATACCGGCCATGCTGATTTCCTTTACAGGAGCAGCGGCGGTGGCGGCAATCACAGCCATGATTTCCGCGCTTCTCAAAAAATTCAGGAACGTGGATTTCCTGCTGACATCATTTCTCCTGTCCGCAGCGGTCATTCCGGTGATTGACGCGCTTGTTGCAGGTCCGTTCCGGGGAAGCACGGAAAATCTGCTTGCGACACCGTTCATTCAGCAGAAATTCAGATTCGGGGAACTTCTGCCTCCGTCGCCGCTGAACACATCCGCTTCTGCATCGGTCATAGTCTGCGCGGTATCGTTTATCGTCATGAACAGAACGGAATTCGGCAGAAAGCTCCAGCTGTACGGAATCTCGCCGGAATTCTCAAAATATTCAGGAATAAGACAAGGCCAGGTTCTTGTCCCTGCGGCTCTAATCTCCGGCGCGCTACACGGAGCGGCAGGATTTTTCGCCGTATGCGGAACATATTTCACATGCCATTCCGGATTCTACGGAGGAATGGGCTGGAGCGCGCTCTCGTGCGCGATAATCGCAAAAGCAAATCCGGTGGCGATAATTCCTGTTTCGGCCGGACTTTCGTGGCTCACCACATCCGCCGACAGAACAGCACTGACAAGCGGACTGAATTTTGATCTGAGCGGACTGATTCAGGCGGTTGTACTGATTATGACAGCGATGCCGGCAATCGCGCATCGGAAAAGGCCGCATCGCGCTAAAATTTAACTTGAGTGGAGGAGTATGTTCTTTCTGGATCTTCTTTCTGGCGCTTGCCCGCTGATGCTAAGCGCGGCCGGCGCGCTTTTCAGCGAATATGCGGGGGCGCTTGCCCTGTTTCTTGACGGGCTCATAACCTTTTCTGGATTTCTGTTCTTTCTGTTCAGCGGCAAAACCGGCTCCATGGTCACCGGCGGAATTCTCGCGGTAACAGTTCCTGCGGCCACGGTTTTTATTATTTCAAGGCTCATCGAGAAGACAAAGGCTGACAGATTCATCTCCGCATTGGGAATGAATCTCCTTTTTCAGTCGGCGGTGTCGGTTCTGTCGGTAAAATTCTTCGGAACAAGAGGTGTTCTCTCATCGCCTGAGTTTGGAATTCCGCTCACAATGACAAAAACCATATCTGTCGTCATGACCGGAATCTTTATTTCCGCGGCCATCGTCTTTTTAAAAAATACGGAATCAGGAATATGCATCAGAATCACCGGTTCAGATCCTGATGTCCTTGCCGCAAGGGGAAAAAATCCGGCCATATTCCGGTCTGCATCCTGGGCGATATGCGCCCTTTTCGGAGCTGCCGCCGGCTGCCTTCTGACACTCAGGGTCTCGTCTTTTGTTCCGAACATAGCAAGCGGCCGCGGCTGGATTGCGCTGGCCGCCGTTTTTCTGGGAAACAGAAATCCTTACGGAACAATAATATCTGTTCTTGTGATATGCATAGCGGATACAGCGGCATCCGGAATCCAGAATTTTTTTCCGGAAATTCCTGCCGCCTTACCGCTGGTGATACCATATATCGCGGCACTAATGATGATTATCTTTGTGCCGCGGAAAAAAATTCACCTGTAAGCGGAATGTCAGAATTTCAGTTCATATCCCGCGCCAAGATTCAGAAGTCCCCGGCTGAAAAGGTCTGTCTGATCGCCGTTATCTGACAAATTCCTTGTGTTCGCAAAGTCAAACATATAGCGCAAATCCGCCACGATGAAACCGGGTCCCAGTTTATAGCCGGCATTCACATCGAAAACCATTCCGAAATTCGCGCCGTTCAGTTTGTATGCGCCGTCGGAGGAGCCTGTACTTGATTTTCCGTTCACAGTCATTGTGGTCGTCGAAGTCCATTTTCCGTCAAAAGGAAAAGATACGAAAATTCCGGCGCCAAGCCCGAATTTCCAGGATTTCGCCAGATTCATGTTGTATGTGACAATAACCGGAATATCTATGGACGATGCGCTGCGGGTCACCTCTGTTGCCGTTGAAGACTTCAAAAATATTGTGTTGCCGCTAGTAGTATAGTTTACCGCCGCGCCGTTGTTGAAATTCACATCAAATTCCGGTTGAATTCCAAGTTTTCCGCTTCCAAGTTTCAGCAGCCCGAAATCAGCATAAATTCCGAAGCCGCCGCCCACATTTCCGCTGTTTTTGTCAGCAGAATCATATCCGCAGGCCTTAGAACCCACACCGAAATTCACATTGCCTCTTGCACCGACCGAAATATCGAGCGCGGAAAGCATTCCCAAACAGAACATGGCGGATACAATCGCCGCCACAATTTTTTTCATCTTAAATACCTCCAAGTATTAAAGTATTTCAAAATATACACACAAATTCTGTTTTTACCAAATGATTCTCCCGAAAACATTATAAATCCAATAAATTTAATTTTTTTCAGCCATAGACAAAACTTAAATTCACTTCTAAAAGCGCCGAAAACAATGCATTTATCGCAAAACTGATTTTAAAATATTTCACTTTACGCAACATACATAAAGGTTTAGAATAAACGCATAAGAAATGCAAAGCGGTAGGGATAGAAGTGGCTTGTTGCGGAACGAAGTGAAGCAATGGAGCGCGGAACCACGGATAGCCCGACGGCAACTTGTTGCCGGACCGCCCGAAAAAAATATTTAGCCGTTTGTCAATTTTCAATCGGCGCAAAACAGGAGATTTTTATGGGAAACAATTATTTCAATTCAATTCCGTGGCGCGAGGCTCGCCTGCAGCTCGGACACTGCCGCTCAATGGCAAAAGAGGAATTCGCTGACGGAGTAAACGCCCTCAAAGGCAAAAAAATCGTAATCGTAGGATGCGGCGCTCAGGGCTTGAACCAGGGACTTTGCTTGCGCGACTCTGGACTTGATGTTTCTTACGCTTTGCGCGAATCTGCAATCGC
>DBIW01000039.1:21718-21893 GCA_002296965.1 Treponema sp. UBA792
TGATTCCAACTGCTGACCTTGTTGGAAACCTTACTCCGGACAAGCAGCACACAGCAGTTATCACAGAAGTTATGAAGAGAATGAAGAAAGGCTCGGCTTTGTGGTACTCTCACGGATTCAACATGATTGAAGAGGGAATGCAGATTCGCCCGGACATCACAGTTGTAATGTGCGC
>DBIW01000001.1 GCA_002296965.1 Treponema sp. UBA792
CTTAGAAGCGTCGCCCGAAGTGTTGTGTTTCTGCAAGATTGAATAAGCGATTGTGTTTTTCGCACAGTCAGCAGGATTTTTGCCCGGCACGGATTCAACCAATTTTCCGCCCGAAAGAAAAGCGCCTTTTTCCCAAAGTTTCATGTTGCCCTCGAATTGTTCTTAAGATAAATATATGGAAGAGATTAGCATAATTCGGGGATTTTCTCAACGAGCAAGATTCCGCTCCGCAAGACTCACAAGATTCTCGCCCCAGTATTCACAGAGGATTCCGCGCGCCTCGTCCGCAAGCTCAGGAGGAACCGTGCACCGCAACTGCTCGACGCTGTTCATCACATACAGTTTCGCAAGAGTCCTGATTCTGTCCAGCTCCATATCGGAAAGGGGATTTCTTCCTGTCTCCGCAAGAATTCTTTCGCACCAGCTGAAAATCACGGTGAACACGGATGCCGATGAGACTTTCCGCCGGAACTCCTCCACGCTTCCGGCTTGGGCCGGAGCCGTCATTCCTGAGCTGACGCAGTAATTCACGGCCGGAATCTCAATTCCGACATATTTTTCGCACCGCATGGCGACAAAAAAATAAATCAGCAGATCCTCCGCCATGTTGCAGTATGTGCGCGGAATATCGCCGAAAGCCTCGACATAACGTGAGCGTCTTATCAGTTTGCCCCAGAGATTGGAGCTGTGGTTTCCGTCAAGAAGCCAGCCGTCAAGAATGGCGCGTTTCTCAAGCGTTCCGCGATACGGACGGCTGTTCTTGGCACTTTCAACCGGAATTATTTTTTCTCCGCTCCTGATGAACGTGACTGTCGCTCCGTGGACAATGTCGGCACCAGTATTAACCGCAGTCCCGTAAAGGGCGGAAAGCGCGCCGCCGCACAGAAAATCATCACTGTCAAGCATAAGGACATATTCTCCGCGCGCGGCATGAACAAGGCTGCGTCTGGCCTCGACCAGTCCGGAATTTTCCCTGTGCTCAAGGTATGTGGTCTTTATATGTGACCTTTTGCTGGACTTTCTGACTATCCGCCGGCAGTCCTGACCGTCGCCGTCAAGTCCGGAGCTTCCGTCGTTCAGGACAACAACCTCCATTCCGCGGAAATTCTGCCGGAATATGCTTTCAAGACAGCGGGCGAGAAATCGCTCCGTGCCATAGACAGGAACACAGACGCTTACGAGAGGCGCCGCCATCAGCCGGTTATATCCTTTCTGGTGAAGACACATGTCCCGGTATCAGTAATTTTAGTCTGCCAGTTGACAACATTCCATTCTGCGCTCAGTTCCTTATCCTGACTAAGGGTATTCCTAACCTCCAGAATTCTTGACTCAAGGTCGAATTCGACAAGCCTCGCGACCTTTGACCAGCGAAATTTATTCGGAACAGAATCATCCTTATACACGAACAGTCCGGAATCAGAGAACACAAGCTTCTTCGGCTTTATGGCGACAAAACGCTCAGGACCGAACAGTCCGTCGGCGCTGTCTACGGAAGACGGCATATATATGTTTGCTGTATATTCTATTCCATCCGTTACTTTCATAGGATACCCACCATCCGTCCACCCTTTAAATCCGAATTCATCATCCATGGCAAAGCCGGAATCCGTCATGGTGAATCTGTAAATTCCCCCGCGGCTGAAAACCTCAGTTGTGGCGGTGGCGGTAGCAAGCTTTTCAACCTTTGTCTCGCGGACCAGCACATAAAGTGCGCCGTCCTGAACAAGAATGTCAGAAACCTTGCAGTCTGTGCTCTCAGTTTCGGTGAAAGCAGTTCCGTATTCCGTAAGTTCGGTTCCCTCCACAGAGAATGCCGACAGGAAGATGATTTTTTTCTGATTTTCATCATTTCTTTGGCCGGAAAGGTAAATTCTGTCCTTATATGCCGCGAAGGCGGTCACATCTGAGATATTCTCCTGTCCGGAATCAAGCTTTTCCGCGGAACATACACCGCCATCAGAAAAGGACAGGACATACAGCTCAGCCCCGCCTGCAAGGAGATAGAATTTTCCTGTGGCCGGGTCGCAACGCAGATGCGCGGTCTTAGGTGCCGCCGTACCGGATGTCAGGCTTACTGTATAAGAGGAACCGGTTTTATTTATACAGAGGCTGTTGTTGCTCTGAGCGTCAGCATAAAGCCATGCGAGATTGCCGGACGCATCAAAACAGAAATCAAGGAGCGTGGAATTTGAAGGCAATCCATCGACTTCATATTCCGGTTTTCTTTCGCCGTCCGGCGTGGCGGCGGAGAAAAGTCCGTACGCAAGCGACGCGTCGGAAGAGTCCGTCGACGCTGATGAATAATTGTTGTAGAAAACGTAATCCGTATCCTGATTCCATTTTGCATAAAGGACGAGATTCTCCGCCCTCGACCAGGCGGAAATATTCTTCAGGCTTGTCCCGGAGAAACCGTCGTTGTCGTACCATCCGCCGAAAATCAGGTGGTCAGAGCCGGGAAGCACGGGAAGCTCCACATCCTCATCTATCGTATAGTCCGAAACCCGCTCTGATGCGGCATCCGCACCGGAAATTCCATCGTTGTACTCAATTTTATAGACCCTGTTGAAAGTTCCGACCGTTATCTCCGCCGATGAGGTGAGTCCGGCTGAAATCCACACGGCAAGGGCATAGCGCGCGCGGACGGAATATCCGTCTCCGTTCTCAGGCGAGCAGAGTCCGGCGGCGGAAAAATCGGCTTTGTAAATTCCCGACGGAATTCCGTCCTTCCTGAACACAAGGCTGCGTCCATCCCCGGCGATGCTCTCCGCACTGACACGGACCGGCTCCGTGTTTTTATCTTCTCCGCAGGCGATCAGCGTAAGCTCCGCCGATTCCATGCGCACCGGCTGCGATGTCCTTACAGTCAGGCTGAGGCTTCCATTCCCCCCCCCGTTCATTTCGGGAAGCAGCGTGAATTCAAGAAGATTCTCCTTTCCGGCCACGACAGTCCTGTCTTTCAGCACGGACGAGAAATTCTCCGATCCTGTCCGCGCGGAAAGGGTGAACGTGTACGTGCCGGCGGCAATCTCCGCGGAAGCCCCGGAAAACTCAGTCAGGGATTCCCATCCGGCAATTTTTGATGACGTGCCGTCATGCCCGGCCGTAAGAACGATGTCCGTAAGGCCGTCTCCGCTGAATGTCGGAAAGACGGTACGGCCGGAGAATCTGTCAGAAAAGACCAGAACCGCCTCATCCGCCGGCAGACCGGAGTCCGAAAGCGCGGAACCGCAGGAAATAAAGAGAAGCGGCAGCGCAACAAGCAGCGCGGATAAAATTTTCCTCATGGATGTCCCCCTAAATGTCACGGTCACTCTGAAACCTCGAATTCATATTGCCAGAAATAGATTTTCCCGGATTTTTCCGCGGAAAGCCGCACAAGATAATTTCCGGAAACAAAACCGGACGTGTCGACGGTGAATTTTCTTTCCGAGCCGGTTATGGCGGCGCAGCTCCAGCTGTAGCTGTCAAAACCGCCTGCGGCGGTGAATTCATAGACCTTGCCATTCCTTTCGGAACCGGAATCAACATCATCAGCGGAGGAAATGAATTCTACAGCCGCGGAAATTTCCGCCTCAGGCTCATCAACCGTGACCGTAATCGCCGCTGTGAATCCGCGGTATTCGGCGGTCACCGTCTGCGGTCCGCTCCTGCTTCCGTCATAGCCGCTGAAATTCACAAGACCGGAGTCTATGCTCTCCGAGCTTCCGTCCGCATATTCCGCTGTCACCGTCACGCGCGACGGGTCAAAAGCGGCGCCGTATCTGAATGTCAGACCGTCCTCCGCAGCCTCCGCCTTTATTCCGGTGACGGCAAGCTTCACGATGACCGTAATCTCGGATGGAGAACCGGCGGATGGCACCGAAACCGGTCCGCTTAAGCCTTCGGCGACGAGCCTCTCACCTTCTCCGCCGTTTATAATATAAAGGGAAATTTTTATCACCACCTCAGTATCCGCTGGAACCGATATTCCGACAGGATCCACAGAAAGAATTCCGTCACATTCCCGTATCTCTCTTGTGAAATTCTGAGTGCTGTCTCCTGAGTCAACGCCGTCTCCGGAAACTTCCGCCTTTATGGCGAGCGCGGTTCCGGCCGACACCGCCGAACGTGAATTGTCCGCTCCGGAAATAATTCCGATAAGCTCAGGCGGCAGCGACAGCAAGACCTGAGGCCGGCTCCTCCCCGAAAATGAGGACGAGCACCCGGACACAAGAGCTGACACCAGAAGCGCAAGGGCGGCAACCCGTATTTTTGCTGATTTCTTATCCATAGCGGCATTATCCATCACTATCGACAAAAAAACAACCACCGGACG
The DNA here is from genome assembly GCA_002296965.1 of Treponema sp. UBA792. Taxonomy (GTDB): domain Bacteria; phylum Spirochaetota; class Spirochaetia; order Treponematales; family Treponemataceae; genus Treponema_D. The sequence continues at coordinate 4,316 of DBIW01000001.1, forward strand.
GAAAAGAAATTCCCGTCCGGCGGCCGTCAGAAGACATTACTGTATGGAAGCAAGATAAAACGTCACATCATTTCTATAATATTCCGCCGTGTCGCCGCTGACCGTACAGCTTGAGGTTCCGGCCGCGACATCCGAGCCGGAATAGCGGCTGAACCTGTACTTGTCCGATTTGAACAGGCTCTGAGGCTGCATGAGCGTGTCGCCGAAGAAGCTGATCTCGCTCCAGGAGCTTACGGTTTCAGCTGGCGATGAGTCCGGATCAACTACAGTCCTCTCCTTGCCGTCACCCGGAGCGCCGTCAACGGTGATTCCGAGTTTTTCGGCTTCGGAAGCGCTGTATATGGACTGTCCGTCAACGTACAGTCCGTATACAGTCAGAACCTTTTTCTTTTCTCCGCCCCAATCGCCTGACTTAAGCGCCCAGTCGTTCAGTTTGAACACGGATGAGTAATCCGAATCACCGTAAACAAAACCCGCGATTCTCACGTATGTAGCCGACTCGATGAAATAGCTGTTTCCGCTGAGCATATTGTCTATGAATTCATAGTCTCTCCAGTAGCTGATTTTTAGGGAGTCCTTCAGCGGATAAGTGCCGTCGGTATCATCGTTCCATCGGACATCGCTAATCATCCAATAGGAGTCAGAATCGTCCCAGCTTGTGCCCCTTGCGAGCTGATACCAGGTTCCCTGACGGAGAATTTTTCCGCTGAATCCGGCGCTGAATTCCGGTGAGGCGTTTCTCCTCATAACCCTGTCGGAAGTCAGGACAGGAGAAAGGGCGGAACTGTTCGTGACAAGAAGATCCCCAAGCCCTCCGGCCGCCTTCACATTGAATGTGGATGTTGAGAGGATTACGTTTCCGAATTTTATTGTGACCGTGAACGAATAGTCCTTTCCCTTCTCGACAAGCGGATAGTAATATGAGAAATAACTTGTACCCAGGAACTCTTCGTTCCGCATCTCGACATCGTTCATCGTGTCTCGGATGGTTATATACTGCGTGCCGGAGCTGTACGAGCCTGAATCATAATAGTAAAGAAGATTTCCTGAGAAGCGGATTCCGTGCTCGGTCGGTGTGCATGTCACATAGTTGGGGTTGCCGGATCCTGCTGAAACCTTAATCTCGCCGGCATCAGCTGTCTTTCCGCCCGCGACCGTGTATTCCGTCTCAAATGAAGTGCAGTTTCCGCCTGACCAGACACAGAGCTTATGGGTTCCGGCGGGAATTCCTGAGACCGTGAATTTTCCGTCGTCTCCGCAGACCGCCATGTAGCTTGTTCCGGCGATTCCGACGATTGCCCCCGCCGCGGAGCCTCCGTCAACAGAAATGACTCCGGATATATTTCCCTTCAATGTAAGCGTAAGATCCGGCGCCGCGGCGCGTTTTCCTTCCGACAGCGTCACCTTTGTGTATGCGGCCTCGTTTCCTGAGACGGCATATACCGTCCACTCCCCGGCGGCAAGCTCCGTAAATTCATAGTGACCGCCGGCATCCGTCTCCGTTCCGGCATAGAACAAGCTGACCGTCCTGCCTGCCGTGGCCGCGGCTCTTGCGGACTCTCCGGCTCCGTCCTGACCGACCTTTTCAAGATAAACTCTTACTCCGCTGCTGTCAGCGGATCCCGAATTGAGTATCACCTTGCCTTCAAGCGAAGATGTACCCCCCCCGAATTTTTCGCTGTATTCTCTCCTCCTGACGGCTGGCTGCAGCCTGCTGCAAGCATCATCAGCCCGATTATTCCCGCCACTGCGCGTGACAGTTTTCCATGCGATTTCACCATAAATTCCTCCTTGCAAAAAATCATATATGTCCGTCATGACCGCATTATCATGACAGGGGCGGGATTATATGGAATTTACGGTCGCGTTTATATAGTTTAAATGATGATTTTTATAGATTTTTTATAGTTTAAATAAGTTCCGGGCAATGAATGGCTCCCTGCGCACGAATCACGGAAGATATTCCGGCTTTATGTTCCTCATTGAGCGGAAAAGGAGCTGCTTTCTTCCGTCATCTCCGCCGGTCATCGCCTCAAGAATTCTGCGGGCCTCTTTTCTGCCGGAATTGTCCTGATAGCTGCAGGTGCAGGTGTGGCAGCCGAAGCCCCTTTCCTGCGCAAAACCGATTACCGTCCTCTCGGAGGCATAACAGAGCGGTCTGATTATTGTGACCGGATATTTTCTGTACGAAAATTTCGGCGGCATGGTGGCGATTGTCCCTTTGTTCAGCATGTTCATCAGGAGAGTCTCAAGGATGTCGTCAAGATGATGGCCGAGCGCAATCTTGTTGAACCCGTTCACGGCGGCATATTTCAGAAGCTCAGTCCGCCGCTGCGTCGAGCACCACCAGCAGTTCATGCGGAAGCCGGGCTTAAGGCGGCCGAGCGTGTCCACATCCACAGAGACGAGCGGAACATCATGCTCACGGAAAAAGGCGGCTATCTCCGGGGGCAAAGGCGGCGCGAAATCAGCCTTTATGTTAAGCGCCGCAAAAGTAAAATTCGAGGACGGCCGCCTGCTCCGTTCCGAGAGATAGCAGGCAAGCGCGGTTGAATCCTTTCCGCCGGACGCGCCCACAAGAATCCGGTCTCCCGGACAAATCATGCCGTAGTCGAAGACAGCCTTGTCTATAAGACTGTAAAGTGACGGATGCCTGGACATGGACTCATCTTCCCCGGATTTTCTTGAGAACCTTCTTGTGCCAGAAGGCGCGGAAAGCCTCGGCAAGGCAGAACGGGCCGTACATCAACGAGAGCGGAACGTCGAACGTGCCGGGCCTGTGCAGACGGACACCCCCGAATCCCGTCTTGAACAGGTAAAGTCCGTGCATCGGATGGGAAGGATCGTCCGTCGGCGGCATTCCGTAAAGGTCGTAGCGCAGACTTCCGGCTTCCTTGGCGTCGCAGATGGCGGTCCACTGAAGGATATATGCCGGCATCAGGCTGCGCTTCTCGTTCGACGAGCAGCCGTAAAGATACACGCTTTCCGAGGGGGAGAACAGCGTTATTATGGCGGCAAGCCTGTCCCCCTCGTGCTCCGCCACATAAAGCGAGACGGAGGGAGAATTTCCGCCGGCGGAGGCGCATTCAGCAGACAGACGCAGCAAATCCTCATAATAGCTTTTGGCATGGATCGCTATTCCGTCGCGCCCGGCCGTAGTCCGGTAGATTTCATAGAAGGAGTCGAGATACCCGGAAAAATCAGGGCTGTCCGCGGAAATCCGCCTGACCTGAACGCCCTTCCTTGACGCGAGGCGCACATTGTAGCGCCATTTCGGTTTCATCGCGGCGAGAATCTGCTCCTGGCTAAGGGCAAGGTCTATATAGGTCGAGTCAGGCGGCTGGATGTCCACGCGGTTTTTCCGTATTCCAAGCCTGTCGGCGAATGAAACGAGCTTCATGCCGCTGTTGAACCGGTCCCTAAGCTCCGGAGAGGAGAATTCCACATCCGGATCGAACCTGACGCAGAGCGTGTTCCTGGGAAGGAATTTTCCGAGCGCAAGCGCGATATCCCTGATGAACGCTGCGAATTCAGCCGTCCCGGAATCCGGATCCGAGGCGCTGCCGCCGGTCATTGAGAATGACGGGAACATGGGGATATAGGCCACGGTGAATTTAAGCGGCGGTTTTCCGAAAGTCCTCAGCAGGACCGACATTCCGTTCTCACGCTCAGTTCCGTCGGAACAGGAACGGATTACAGAAAAACGGCGCGCGGTCCAGCCGTGTCCGGCCTTGAATTTTGCCCAGAAGGGAGTCTGCTGGAACGGCCCGGAGCATACATCCCCGGTATCCGTTGTTGTTTCCCTTAATGTCAAGCCGGACAAATCAGTGGACTCCGCCGTCACAGGTGAATTCCGTCGCAAGGAATTTACCGCCGGCCGAAAGCTGCTTTCCGCCGGCCATGACCTTTTTTCCGCTCACATAGATTTCCGTACGGAAGAAAACATCAGCATCTATCGCGTCCGGTTTTTCCGCGGCGGGATCGTCTCCGTCAAGAACGACAGGCGTTCCAGGTGCGGCCCACGGCGCGGTCAGAACCTCCACGCGGTCATTTCCGTCCTTGTCCTTGTAGTCTGCGGCAAGAAGCATTCCGCGGCTCTCGACTCCGCGCATCTTGCGTGGCTTTAGGTTCGCGGCAAGAATGATGTGCTTTCCCAAAAGCTCATCCTCGCGGAGATAGGGAACAAGTCCGCTCTGGATGATTCTGTCCTCTCCGCTTCCGTCATCAAGATGCTCTATATAAAGCTTGTCGCTCTCCGGATTGCGCTCCACGGAGACAATCTTAGCGACGCGGAGGCTTATGTTCTCAGTGAAATTTCCGGCCTGCTGGTCAAGAGGAAGCGTCTCAGGCACGTTCTTTCCGGCCGGCTTCTTCTCCTGCTTTCCGGATTTCTTCGGCTCCTCCGTACAGGAATTCCTTGTTCCGCTGAATTTCATGCGGAAAGCCTCCATCGTCTTCCTGTCCATTGGAGTAAAATAGACTTCCGCCGCGCCTACGGAGTCAAGCCCCTCAGTCTTTCCGAGATCCGACCAGTCAAGACCGGCAAGAGGCTCCATGCCGATCCGCGACTCGGCGATCGTCTTTCCGAAATACGACATGACCTTCTGCGTGTACTGCGGCATATACGGATGCATCATTATCATCAGGTCTTTTATGACATAGCAGAGATTCCTTATCAGCTTTGCAGCCGACTCAGGATCTGTCGTCCTTGTCTTCCATGGTTCGGCCGCCTGGAAAGCCTTGTTGCAGAGGTCAGATATGGCGAACATTCCGTGGAACGCGTCCTTCAGTTCCGCCCATTCCAGCTGCGAGGTTATCTTCTCCTCGCGGGCGCGCACGTCCTGCCACAGGGCAGAGTCCACAGGAGCATCCGGAATTTTTCCGCCGTAGTATCTTCCGGCGAAAAGGAGCGTCCTGTTCACGAGATTTCCGAGGTTTCCGATAAGCTCGGAATTCATCTTCTCCTGAAAATCCTTCCAGGTGAACTGGAAGTCCTGTTTTTCCGGCCTGTTGTAGAAAATATAGAAACGCCATGCGTCCGCCGGAATTCCGCTTTCCGCGGCATCAGTTCCGAACACGCCGACTCCGCGCGACTTGCTGAATTTTCCGTCCTCGTAGTTCAGATATTCAGACGAGCTCATGTGGAACAGCTTGGTCCAGTTGTGGCCGGAGCCGAGGAGCGTGCAGGGAAAAATCACCGTATGGAACGGAATGTTGTCCTTTCCGATGAACTGGAACAGCCTGACGTCATCGTTCTCCGAAGCCCTGTCGCCCTCCTCCGGCAGCCACCAGGACTTCCAGTCGAAGGACGGAAGCCTCGCGGACTCAAGCTCGTCGGCAAGCTGCTTGGTTATGGACATATAGCCGATCGGCGCGTTGAACCAGACATAGAACACCTTGTCCTCGTAGCCTTTTTTCGGAACGGGAATTCCCCACTTGAGGTCGCGGGTGATGGCGCGCTCGTTCAGTCCATCGCGGATCCATGCCTTCGTTATATTGACGGCGTTGTCCGACCAGCGTCCGTCCACGCTCGCCTTCCGCATCCATTCATCAAGCTTTCCGCTTATGGCAGGAAGATCGATGTAGAGATGCTTTGTCCCGCGCAGCTCCGGCTCGGTTCCGCATACGGCGCACCTCGGAGACTTGAGCTCGACAGGATCAAGGAGGGAGCCGCAGTCGTCGCACTGGTCGCCCCTTGCCCTTTCGCTTCCGCATTTCGGGCACGTTCCGTGGACATAGCGGTCGGCAAGGAACATCCCGCATTTCGGACAGAAAAGCTGACTGTCGCTGTGCTCCTTTATGAATCCGGCGCGGTCAAGATCCTCAAAAAGGGACTGCGTTATCTCAGTGCACTCATCGTTGGACGTGCGTCCGAATTTGTCAAAATCAATGTGAAACCAGTCGTATATCTTCGTATGCTCCGCGTAGTAATGGTCGCACAGCTCGCGCGGAGTCATGTGCTCCTCAAGGGCGCGGGTCTCCGTCGCCGTTCCGTATTCATCGGTTCCGCATACATACAGCGTGTCGTAACCGCGGCTGCGGCAGAATCTGGCGAACACATCGCCCGAAAGCATCTGTATAAGATTTCCAAGATGGGGAATATTGTTCACATAGGGTAAAGCTGAAGTGATAAGTCTTCTGTTCATAATCGGTAAGTATAGATGTTTTCGGGGTAAGTTTCAACATTTGTTGTTATCCGCGCCTGTTTATGGTAGATTTGAGCGCATGGAAAACAAGGACGAATATCAGGCCGGGCTTTTCGCCAACAGGCTGAGAAAAAGATACAGGGATCTGCGGAAATGGGCGAGAAAGAGCAGAATCACCTGCTTCCGCCTCTACGACCGCGACATACCGGAGATTCCGCTGTCGCTTGACATATATGAATTCCTGCCGGACACGGTGACCGACACGAACGAATGTGCAAGATGGATGGCGGCGCGGAATGCGATGATAGCGGCCAACGATCCTTCCGTGGAGAATGAGCTCAAGCCTCTGACCCATGCTGTGCTGTGTCTGTATGAGCGTCCATACGAGAAGGACGCCGGCGAGGAGGCGCGGTGGCTTGACCTGATGGCGGAGACCGCGGCGGGAATTCTCGGAATAACCGGCGACAGGATAATAAGAAAGGAGCGCAGGCATCAGAAAGGAACGAGCCAGTACGGGAAGAACAGCGGAAATTCCGGTTGCTGCGGACTTGTCCAGGAGCAGGGACAGATTTTCAGGGTGGATCTGTCGGGGTATCTTGACACCGGGCTTTTCTTTGACCACAGGCCGCTCCGGGCCAGGCTCAGGGACGAGGCCGCCGGCAAATCCGTGCTGAACCTGTTCTGCTACACAGGAAGCTTCTCCGTATATGCGGCGCAGGGCAACGCGTCCTACGTTGAGTCGGTGGATCTGTCAAACACATACCTTGCTCGCGCGCAGGAGAACATGAGGCTGAACGGCTTCTCCGACAGGAGGAAATATGTGTTCACCAGGGCGGACACGGTGTCGTTCCTTTCGGACAGGATAAAATCGGCGGACAGATTCCATGACATAATCATCCTTGACCCGCCCACATTCAGCAACAGCAAGATGACCAGGACAATTCTGGATATTAACCGCGACTGGCCTGCGCTTACAAGAAGCTGCCTGAACATACTCAATCCGGGCGGAAAACTGTATTTCAGCACGAACAGCGCGCGGCTCCAGTTCGACGGGGAGCTTGTGCCCCGCGTGACCGACCGTGGACTTGCGGTTCAGGCCACGGATATAACGGAGCGGACAATTCCAAGGGACTTCGAGGGAACAAGATGCCACCGCTGCTGGGAATTCAGAACCGGAGGAAGGTGATCAGCCCGGAACGGCAGAACGCGTCATTCTGAAGAGGCTGCGCCCTCCAGTCCGTATTCGGAGAGCTTGCGGTGAAGCGTCTTTCTTCCTATTCCAAGAATCTCCGCCGTCCTCGACTTGTTGCCTCCGTTCGCGGCAAGAGTCTCCTGAATTATTATCCTTTCGGCGCCGGCAAGCGTCGTGCCGGCCGGAACCATTATTCCGGAACTTTCCGCGCTGTCCCTTACGGACGGGGGAAGATCGTCAAGCTTTATCTCGTCGCCCGAGCACATGACAACAGCACATTCGATGCAGTTGCGCAGCTCGCGGATGTTGCCCGGCCAGTTGTATCTGAACAGAGCGGCCTTCGCGTGCGGGTCTATTCCCTTTATGCTCTTGCCGTTCTCCGCGCAGAATTCCTTCAGAAATGAATTCATAAGAAGGGGAATGTCATCCTTACGGTCACGCAGCGGCGGCATCTGAATCCGGACCACATTGAGCCGGTAATACAGATCCTCGCGGAAGCGTCCGGCCCTCACCTCCTCCTCAAGGTTCCTGTTCGTCGCAGCCACAATCCTCACATCAACATCGATCGTCTTCTCGCCGCCGACACGCTCGAATTTCTTCTCCTGAAGGACACGCAGTATCTTCACCTGGACGCTCTGGTTTATCTCGCCGATCTCGTCAAGAAAAATGGTTCCTCCGTGAGCCAGCTCAAAACGTCCGCGCTGGACGCTGTCCGCTCCGGTGAACGCCCCCTTCTCATGTCCGAAAAGCTCGCTCTCAAGAAGCGACTCCGACAGCGCGGCGCAGTGGACCTTGACAAGCGCCTTGTCCCTGCGTCCGGACAGATTGTGTATGGCATCGGCGACAAGCTCCTTTCCGACACCGCTCTCGCCGGTTATAAGCACGTTGGATTTTGTGGGCGCGGCCTTCCTTATTATCTCGAAAACCTTTCTAAGTTCCGCGCTCTTTCCTATCATGTTGTCGAAAGTCCGGACGCTGTGCAGCTCGTCCTGAAGCTGCGACTTCTGCATGGAAAGCTCCCGGCTGTGCAGCGCGTTCCTCACAATCCGGTTCAGGTGGTCAAGGTCAAGCGGCTTCGTCAGAAAATCGTATGCGCCGGCCTTTATCGCGGCAGTCGCGTCATCTATTCCGCCATGGCCGGTGAGCACTATGACGGGAATTCCGGGATTCTCCCTTACGACACGGCGCAGGACCTCCTCGCCGGAGATTCCGTCCATCCTGAGATCGGTTATGACAAGATCTATTCCCCCGGCGGCTATTATCTCAAGCCCCTCCTTTCCGCTTGCCGCCTGCCTTACATTGTAGCCCTCAAGCTCGAAGTTGTCGGCAAGACCGTTTCTGATGTTCTCCTCGTCATCTATCGTAAGAATCGTGAATTTCATATCCCCTCGCAAAAATCAGGCGCAATATCCGCGTACAGTGATTATATTTTATGTCTTTTTTTATGGAACAATTCCGCGCGGATTCAGTTCTCATCCGCAATCATCTTCCGGTTCTTCTGCGGAAGCGGAAACACCAGCGTGAACGTCGTGCCTTCTCCGGGCTTGGAGTCAACGAGTATCTCGCCGGAGAATTCCTTGACAATCTTGTAGACCGTGGTCATTCCCAACCCGGTTCCGCTCGCCTTTGTGGTGAAGTAAGGCTCGAATATCTTTGCGACAGTCGCGCTGTCCATTCCGCACCCGTTGTCGCTCACCTTTATGAAGAATTTTCCGTCGGCGGCCGATGACACGATACGGAAATGTCCGGCACATTCCGCGGCTCCGTTCTCCCTGTCTTCCGCGCATTCCGGAAAACGGCTTCTTATCGCGGCTAGCGAATTCTGCGCCAGATTCATCATGACCTCACGGAAAAGCTTCTCGTCAACCATTATGCGCGCACCGCTGCCGGACGGGACGAAATTCACATCGGCTCCGCATCTGCTGAATTCAGGCCGGAAAAATTCCACCAGCGAATTCAGCAGCGAGTCAGGGTCCTTAAGCTCAAGCACGGCGTTCACGGGCCGTACGGCGAACAGAAAATCCATCACAAGCTTGTTCAGATGGTCAATCTCGTCATTGACAATGTCTATATGATCCTCGACGAATTTTTTCGGAGGAAGGATGCCTCCGTCGCCGCGCGCCTTCACAAGAGCACGCTGCACAAGCTGTATATGGAGGCTTATCGCGCCGAGAGGATTCTTTATCTCGTGCGCCATTCCGGCCGCGAGGTTCGTCAGATTGGCCATGTTCTCCATGCGGTGCATCAGCACCTCGCGGTTCTTACGGTCAGTTATGTCCCTGACAAGAATTATCCGTCCAGAGAGCGTCCCGTCATGAAGAAACGGATTCACCGACACGGAGATGAACCTGACGGAACCGCCAGAAGTCATCGTGGTGAAATCCTCGGAACTGTCGGTTATGTCCTTTTCGGCGCAGTTTTTGAGAAAGGCGGAGATGTCGTCGTCGTCAATTATGCTCCAGAGAGGCACGGATGACGCCTTGGGATCTTCCGGATGGACGGAAAACGGAAGCCGTCCCTCCGCCGCACGGTTCGTCTGCCTTATGCAGAAATTTCCGTCCACAATTATAAGGCCTGTGGAAAGCGACTCAAGTATCGAATAAAGGTTCTCGTTCTCCCCGACCACATTGTCAAGAAGCTGGAGAATCTTCTCCTTGGGAAGTTTTGACGATTTCTGGAGAACCCTTTTCACATATCTTCGCATCTGAATATATTCCCGTTCAAGGCGTTTGTTCTTGATATGCTCCGCACGAGAGTCTCAAGCGCGGCCGCCGGAGACTGGTTGTACACGGACACATTGTCCCAGCAGGCACGGACAGCCGCCATCACGTCGGCGGCGGCCTCACATCCGGCAGGAGACCTGAAATAAGGCCGGAGCGACGACACCAGCGCGTCAAGGAAAATTCTAAGCTCGACACGCGGCTCGAACTTTCCGCATTCCGACGAGACCGCCGCGGCATCAGGAAGTTTTCCGGCCGCTATTCCGGCGAAGAATTCCGCGGACGCGGCGCGCAGCTTCAGGGGCGGAACAGGCAGGAACGTCAGCAGATAGTCCGAGATTCCTCCGCTGAATTCCTCATTATGGAACACGCGGCTTATCACCTGCCGCTGTCCGTCCGCATCCCTGCCGCTGAAGTTATATGTTCTGACCCTTGAGAGTATCGTAGGCATCACGGAATTCCTTCTTGACGTCAGCAGGATGAACACGCATCCGGCCGGCGGCTCCTCCAGAATTTTCAGAAGCGCGTTTCTCACTCCGGTCTGCATCCTGTCGGCGTTCTCTATTATGACAGTCTTTCTGCCATGCTCCGGTTTTATCTGCGCCCATGACTCCATGTTCCTTATCTGCATGACAGGAACCGAATCATAAAGGAAATCCTCCTCCAGCTTACGGGCCTTCTCCTTTATCTCCAGGCACATTTTCTCAAGCCCGGTGAATTCCGGAAGCTGACGCGGAAAATCAAGGGTCTCCAGAAGCTCATCAAGAGCCGACACAGCCGCTCCGATTTTTGACAGCCTGTCATCCCCCTGCCACAGAATTCCGCTGAAACGTAGAGTCAGCTTCCTGACGCTGCGCAGAAAAAGATAGCGCGCGGCGGCCACATATCTCTCATCATTTCTCACGGCGCGCAGAAACGTGTCGGCGGCGGCGGCAATCTCAAGAAAACAGTCACGCGGTCCGCAAAGAAGCATTCCTGTCGACGTGAGGGATCTGTTCCGTCTGCATGACGGACATGAGCACTGCCATTCACCGCCGCCCGATGCGCAGTCGAGGATTCTGGCCGTCTCAAGCGCGGCGGTCAGTTTTCCGGATGCGTCCGGGCCGGAAAAAAGAACGGCTCCAGGAAAAATTCCGCGCCGTATGTCGGACGCCAGCTGCCTTCCGGCGGGCTGCAATACCAGATTCTCGTACATCAGGCGAATGACTCCTTTATGTAGCGTTCAGGCGCGCTGAGAATTCCCGACAGAAGCCCGTAGAAAAAGCTGCCGTCAAAAATCTCAGCCACCGGAAGCCACGGCTGGACCATCATTATGAGGATAAGGAGCATCGTCACGGCAAGCCCCTCAACCAGTCCGAAGAAAAATCCGAGCGCCCGGTCCAGCCCGCGAAGAATCTCGCCCTCGAAGAATTTCGACACGGCGGTCTGGATTATCTTCACCACAAGAAAAATGACGACAAACACCAGCAGAAAAGAGATGACCTTTGAAAGCATCTCATATTTTACGGATTCCCTGAGATACACATCCAGCTTTGAGTAGAAGAGGACGCCTCCTATAATTCCGCAGACCCAGGCCGCCTTTCCGAAAAGCTCACGGACAAAACCGCGCGCCGTCGCGGTAAGCGCGAAAACAAGAATCACTATGACAAAAAAGATGTCGGCAAGGCTGAATGTCATTTTTCCTCCGGAAGATTTCTATATATGTATTCGGCGATTGCCAGAGCCGGCTTCCTGTCTCCGGTCAGAAGCCCCAGGTTCTCCGCCATCCTGTCCCGTACGGACGGATCGCAAAGACGTCCGAGCGCGGCCTTGAGTCCTTCGGGAGAGACATCATCTCCGGCAAGCACCTCTGCCGCGCCGTGACGCTTAAAATATCCGGCGTTCTCGACCTGATCTCCGCGGGTTCCTCCGCCGCTCAGAGGAACAAGCACCATGGGTTTTCGGAGGACAGCCGATTCCCACACGGAATTCGCGCCGGCCCTTGAGAGGACCACATCGCAGCAGGCGAGCACATCGGCCATCCGGGAATATATGAAAGGGTAAGATCTGTAGCTGTCTCCGAATTTTCCGGCGGATGCGGCCGCGGCTTCCGGATCGGTGTTCACGATTCCAGTCTGATGGACCACGATGAAATTCCGGCACAGCCAGGCGAGGCTCCCGGTCACAAGCGAATTTATCTGCCTCGATCCGGAGCTTCCGCCGAGGACAAGAAGCACGGGTCTGTCCCGTTTCTCAGCAGGAAGACCGAGGAATTCAAAGCCGCGCTCCGCGGACGCGCTGTAGAACACGGGTCTGACCGGATTTCCGCTCAGGACCACATTTTTTCCGGGAGCGGACACGGAATCCTTCGTCTCCTGATACGAGACAAAAAGCGTTCCGGCCGACTTGAGGTTTATCCGGTTGGCCAGTCCCAATGTAAAATCACATTCATGGGTGTAGACAGGAATTCCGAGAATCCGGGCGGCGAGACATGGCGGAACGCTGACAAATCCGCCTTTCGAGAAAAGCGCGGCGGGACGCTCCTTTGACAGCACGTAAAGCGACCTGAAAAATCCCCCGGCGATCCTGAAAATATCCGTGAAATTCTTAAATGAAAAATAACGTCTGAGTTTTCCCGAAGGAATTCCGTAGAACACATCAGCGGACGGGATCCCTTCCGCGCCTGCCGTGCTCCCGACAATCTTTCCGTCCATTCCGTGCGACGCGCCGATCCATATTATTCTGACAGGACGGCCGTTCCTGCTGAAAATCCCGCGCAGCTCGTCCGCGACAGCCAGCCCCGGATATATATGTCCGGCTGTGCCTCCGCCTGTAAAAGCGACCGTGGTTGTATCTGATTTCATCTGTTGACCTTTTCCGCGAGTTTACAACAATAATGCCCAAAAAACAAGGAGCGCGGATTCCGCAGTCCGGCCTGAGGTCAACGTCCAGAATCCGCCCTGCGTGGTCCGAATTCCCTCTGCCGCGCGCGCAGGCTTTGAACAAGGGCGTTGTCCTTCTCCAGAAGCTCAATCAGATCCCAGTGCCAGTCAACGTCTGAGGGCGGAAACGGAGCCGGAGGATCAGGAGCGCGCCTGGAATTCTTTTCGCGAACAAGCCGCATGAGGTCATCAGCGGTGTCTCTGTCGGCTAGACGGACAAGATACGGTCCGCCGGCCATCAGAATCCTTCCGTCCGCGGAGAATTCAGCCTTCTCCTCAAGCTGCGCAGGCGGCGCGATGTTTCTTACGGCTCTCCGGCGGCCGGGCGCGCAGGTGAACACCGTTCCGCCCGATACCAGATGATGGGGAATCCTATAGACGGCGCCTCCGTACGTGAATTCCGCGGAGACGGAATCCGGAGACATATCCGTCTTCCAGTATCTTATCCTGAAGAATTTTCCGTCCGGGGCGGCGACAAGCGAATCAAGCGAGCCAGGAACATCCTGAACATCCAGTGTGAATCCGCCGGAGACCGCGTTTCCCCTGAGGAAATCAGGATAAATCTCATTGGAGGACGGATTCACCGATGTTCCGCCCGTATAGAATTTAAGGAAGATGCGTCCCGAATCAACTGCGGCCGGGACAATGTTTCTGCCTTTTCCCGGATAGTCCATCGTTATCTCCCATACGCCGGAAGAGCCGGACTCCGCGCCCGAGAACGAGCAAGATATGGACACCGGATTTCTCTGTGCGGCCGCATTGCGGTTCCGGGGATATGCGGCGGAATATCCGTCAGGCTCGGCGGCGCGGTCATAATACCATCCGTAATACGGCTTCAGGACAATCACCGCCCTGCATCCGCCGTCTCCGTCATCCTCAAAGAAGACGACACGGTCGTTTCCGTCCCAGATTCCCGACAGCATCTCAGGAACCTCCGCATGAACGGCGGCGGCAGTCAGCAGAAGACAAAGAAAAGCGATTTTACGCACAGAATCCTCACGAAACAACGGCGCAGGCGCCGTCCGCAGGCTCCACCCTGTAGTATTCCGGATGGAAACCGAAAATTTTCTCGAACTCGGAAAGTTTCCGCTCGAATTTCACGATGTCGCCGTCACGCATGAACGCATAGAGACACCGGCCGAAGCCTTTTCCCGTTATCCGCCCGCAGGACACAGGATTCCTTATGCTGTCGATGTTTGGCTCAAGCTCATTTATCCGCTTGAGAAGCCAGTCTATCTCCGGGCAGGATATGTTGTACAGATCCCTCATGCTTCTGTGGCTGTGGTTCACAGCCCTGGCGAAACTGAAAAAATCCCTGCGCTCAAGTCCGCCGGCAGCCTCAAGCAGGTCGTTATGCTCGTACATTATGCACAGGAGCTTGCGCCGCACATCCTCGCTTACCTCCGAAAGCTCCTCGTTTATGTCGGCGGAGCTGCTGATATACTGCCAGCCGCCGTACACGCCGTTTTTCCGTTCCCTCAGGTCGCCGAGCATAAGCGCATACTGCGGCTCGAATATAGATGACTCGTTCCAGACGGAGACATGGGGCACCTTAGTATCGACAAGAACCGCCGTCTTTCCCGCGAAATCGAGCGGAACATAGTCCCATGAGGAAAGGGAATGGTCGGTTATGATTATGTTTCCTTTTTTTGAGAAGAGCGCGGCATAATTGTCCGCTATATTGTTGTTCATCTGGAGGAAACGCCGGTTTCCGCGCTCGATCACCTGAAGAAGCTGGCTGTCCGTGCACTGGATGTCAAAAAGCAGCCTGAACGCGACGGCGGACGCGGCCTTTATCGCCGTGGTTATTCCGAATCCCGCCGACGGAAGAATTCCGCTGAAAATCATGATGTCCATTCCGCCGAGCCCGAATCCGCCCGACTGGTAGCCGTAAATCACAGCCTTCACCGCATTGGCCCATCTGTCCTCCCTGCGGAATTTGTTGGACATCAGAGTCGCCCGCTTGCGCTCCCCCAGCTGGACAAAATTGAATCTCAGCGCCGCGTCATCCCTTCTTGAGGCGGCCACATAGACAGGAAGATTCACCGCCATCGACATGGTTTTATCCTTGAAGAACCAGGAATGTTCACCTATTATATGGAAACGGCCGGGCGCCCTGACGGTGACCTCCGGTTTCCTGCCGTATTCCGCGGTAAATGCATCTGAAACTGCTTTCATTATGAATTGCAACCTCTCCTGCTGTTTGTTGAATTTTTCACTTTTCGCTGATATAGTTCATGTAAACTGTTGAATTAAGAATAATATAATGGTGAAGATTTTACAAGTTTTTTTTTATCCGCTTCTTTCAGGCCTTGCGCTCTCCGCGGCCATACCAAATGAGATTTTCAAGCTGGGAATTCCGGCTCTGGCTTTTGTCGCCCTGGTTCCGCTCTTCATCTCTATAAGCGGCTGCGGAAGCTACAGACAGGCGTTCGCGGCAGGATTCATCCAGACCATGACGACCCACCTGTGCTCCAGTTTCTGGCTCGGATTCTTCAAGGATTTTGCGCTGTTCACGCTCGGAGCATCGGCTCTGGGAACCGCCTGCATCGGAGGCGCGGCCGGACTTCTGCTTTATGTTCCATATACAGGAAAGGCATCCGGAAATTCATGCGGAGAATTCTCCGCGGAAAACACATACTACATTCCCCTGAGAATTCTCTGGGCTGCGTCATCATACACGCTGTACGAGTGGGTCAAGTCATGCGGATTTCTCGGATACCCCTGGGGGACCGTGTCCGCAGCGATGTTCAGATGGCCTGTCATAATGCAGATCGCCGACATCACCGGAACATACGGCATCACATTTCTGGCGGCGCTGTCCGCATCATTATGCGCGGAGACATCACGCTCATGCACGAACGCGCTGTATGCGCCGGAGAAGGCACGGCGCGGAATCATGCGCCAGCTGACATGCTCGGCGCTCGTGTTCTCGGCTCTGATCCTGTCCTCCGTCCTTTACGGCACGTTCCAGTATCTGCGGACAAGGATTCCGCAGAAGACGCTGACCGCGGTGCTTGTCCAGCAGAACAGCGATCCCTGGAAGAATTCCAGCGACACACAGACCATACTTGACTCCCAGCGGGAGACGGAGATGAGGCTTGAGTCTCTCGCCGCAGACGGGAAGAAAGCGGAGCTGATTGTATGGAGCGAGGGAAGCCTCAAGTACTATTTTCCCGACAGCCTCGATTATTATGCGGCGAATCCGGCCGGAAGCCCGCTCATCCCGTTCATAAAAAAGAACGGAATTCCGCTTCTGACAGGAGGCTCCGCCGTAAAGGACAGGGAGACAGGAAAATTCAACAACGCCGCGCTCATGTTCGACGGACAGGGCAATCTCCGCGGCTACTACGGGAAAAACCATCTTGTGCCTTTTGCCGAGGCGATTCCAGGAATGGAGAACGATACAATCAGACGGATCATAGGCGGCGCAGTCGGAATATCGGCAGGCTGGACTCCGGGCGACCGTTACACGTTCTTCGACATTCCGTGCAGCTGGTATCCGGAAAGAATTCTCCCGGTCGCCGAATACATCGACATATCAGAGCCGTTCTCCGTCCAGAAGGAAAAGGAGGCCGCGGCTCCGTCTGTAAGAATCGCGGCTCCCATCTGTTTTGACGACGCGTTTCCGGACATAATGCGCCCTCTGTTCATGAACGGGGCGGAGGTTTTCGTGAACCTTACGGACGACTCCTGGTCGCTCAAGGAATCAAGCGAATACCAGCATTTCGCCGTCGCCGCCTACCGCGCGATAGAATACAGGACCACGCTTGTGCGCTCGACAAACGCCGGATATTCGGCCGTGGTTTCTCCGTCCGGAAAAATCATCGCCGACATGCCGCTGTTCAAGAGCTGCTCCATCGCGGCGGAAATTCCGGTGTACGGGCGCACGGTGACCATATACGCAAGATTCGGGAACTGGCTTCCGGAAATTCTCGCGATGCTTGCGGCCGTCCGCTGCATCAGGACAAGGCTGGAGTTCCGGAGCAATGACTACATCCCCTCGGAACGGAAAGAGGGAAAGCGGAGACGGCAGGGCAAGAACGGCAGGAAGCACGGAAAGCGCCCGTCATGAGCAAAACGGAAACGGAACGCCTCACTTTACACCGTCTCAAATAATAGGATATAATTTCCGTATGTCCTTAAAAAACAGACGCAGAGGAATTCTTCATATCATCATGGCGGCGGCCATAGTCTCGTCAGCCGGGCTGCCGCTCTTCCCGAAAGGAAAGGCGGACACAACGGAGAGCGCACCGCCATCAGCCGCACAGAATGGAAAAAAGGCGGAGCGGGAGCCTGTATTCACATACATCGACGGCAGCGTCCAGACAACCGGAAAAACGAATTTTCCCCAGATAAGATGGTACATATACTACGGCTCGACATTCAACTTCACCGTATACAGAGGACCGTTCAGAAACAAGAAAAAGACGCTTTCGGTATGGATGCAGGAGAAACTGCCCGTGGGAAACCAGTATTATATAGGAATGAACGGAATTCTCGTCACGGACAATCCGTACACCTCGTTCAGCAGGGAGGTCGGCCAGATTGAGGCCGAATACAGCGCCGGCGGCTCAGTGGACGAAAGCGGAGAATTCACGGATGAATCGGTGACGGACGAGGAGCTTCTCGCCATATCATCCGAAAGCGGAAACAACAGGCAGAAAATACAGGAGCGGCTGGAACAGCTGGCGTCGCAGCCAGGCGAAAAGGCAAAGGAAAAACCTGCGGACAGGACAGCTGAACCGGCTCCGGAAAATGACCCTGCCGGTGAGGAGGCTGACTCCGCGGAGAAACCGGAAGACGAACCCGCAGAAGCCGCTGCGTCTCCGACAGCCACGGATTCCGCACGGAACAGCCGCGGCGGCAGAACCGACTCGGACTACCTTCAGGATTACATAAAGCCCGCTCCCGACACGCTTCCGCCGGAAAAACTTCCGGAAAGGGAAATTTCAGTGACGGATGAGACTGACGCCGACGGCGTGACGGGACTGATGAGGGCAGCCAAGACAGGAAACGACTGGAAGATAAAGGCTCTGCTTGGAGCGGGGGCGGAAATCAACGCGAAAGACAAAAACGGATGGACAGCGCTTATGTACGCGTCACGCTGGCAGGAGAACCTGAACACCGTGAGCCTGCTTGTCTCCGCAGGAAGCGATGTCAAGGCAGCGGACCAGTTCGGAACGGACGCGCTTGTCCTTGCGGCCTGCTGGAACGGCAATCCGGACATTCTGCGGAAGCTCCTGGAATTCTACGGAGCGGCGGACAGACAGGTGATGAGGGCGCTGACTCTCGTTCTTTCCGGCACGGACACTCAGGAATTCACAGGAACAGAGAAAGTGCGGGTCTTTATGGAGAAAGGAGTTCCGCTCAACATATATCTTGACGGAAGAACGCCGCTCATGTATGCGGCGAAATACGGAAAATCAGCGGAAATTCTGGAGATTCTTGTGGAGAACAACGCAGCTGCTGGACTCCGCTCGGCGGAAGGAAAAACCGCATTCGACTATGCCATGGAGAATCCCAGGCTTGACACGGAAGAAGTCCACAGAATACTCAACAGATAGAAGCGGAATCAGGAAAAACAGATGCGGATAACGGGCGGAACATTAAAGGGAAGAATAATAAAATGTCCTGACGGAGTCATAAGACCGGCGATGGACAGGATGAGGGAATCGGTTTTCGCGATTCTCGGAGACCTCAGCGGAAAGTCATTCCTTGACCTTTTCTCCGGATCGGGGACAATTGCTGTCGAGGCGGTATCAAGAGGGGCGGCACGCGTCGAGCTATGCGAAAAAGACAGAATCAAGATAGGCACCGTTCTTGAGAATGTAGCCATGACGGAGGAATCTCTCGGAATAAAAATCAGATGCCACTTCATGCCCGTGGAATATTTCATCAAAAGATGCAGGGACAGCTTTGACTACATTTTCTTTGATCCGCCTTTTCCCTACCGTTACCATTCGCAGCTGGTGGAACAGGCCGACAGGAACGGGCTTCTCACAAAGTCCGGAACGATTCTTGTGCACCGCCCCTCCGAGCATTTCATGCCTGAGGAAATAGGTTCTCTCAGGCTTGCGGACAGAAGGGTGTACGGACGATCGGTAGTGGACTTCTACAGATACTGAAGAAGTTCCAGTCCGGTTTATTTTATTAAATAACGCTAAATTAATTGTGTTTTTTCGGAAACTGTTGTAAACTCTGAAAGATTACAGTTATGGATAAAAAAAATCAGGCTCTCCAGATGAATTTCATAAAAACCGTGAAGGACTGCTGTGACGGCGAAGGTCTCATAAAAACGACGGACCGGCCCGTAGCCACCCTGAGCGCGGAACAGAAAGCCGTCCTGAACAGGAAGGCCAACGTGATGTTCAACAGCGGAAACATAACTGATGCCGGACGGATATTCATAACCACAGGATACTCGGACGGGCTGACGAGAACCGGTGACTATTATATTGAAAAAAACATGAGCCTTAAGGCGCTCAGAATGTATCTGCTTGCGCACAACAGACGGAAGGCAGAGCCTATACTGGAGGACATCGCGTCCGTCATATCGTCGGTTCTGAAAGAGGACAACTGACGGCCTGACTTCTTTAAATACAAAAATGGGGATTTATAAATGGACTCTACAAAAACAGACCAGAACACAGATGAGCAGATGGAATTCATAAGCGATCTTTCCGAGCAGATTTCGGAACTGTCCAAAAAAGGCTATCAGCTCCTGAAAAAGGACAATACCGAAGGCGCCGCGGCAGCGTTCAACGCCATACTGGCGATAGAAGCCGACAACAACTACGCGCTTGTAGGACTGGGCGACACGGAACGGAGAAAGAACAACGTTCCTGCGGCGATCGCATATTACGAGAAATGCCTCTCCGTGCATCCGGACAACAACTATGCGCTGTTCGGGCTGGCCGACTGCTACAAGAGCATGAACAACTTCAGCCGTGCGATTGAAATATGGGAGCAGTATCTTGTCCATGACGAGAAAAACATCACCGTGATAACAAGGGTCGCCGACACATACAGGAAACTCCACAACTTCAAAAAATCAAAAAATCTATATCAGAAGGTGCTTGAGATAGATCCGAACAACTCTTACGCGCTGATAGGGCTGGGGCATCTGAACTATGACTTCAAGGAGTACAAGGACGCGCTTTACTACTGGAACAGGATGTATGAGCATGACAAGGATGCCGCCGACATACGTGTCCTGACCGCAATAGGCAACTGCCACAGAAAACTCAAGACTTTCAGCCAGGGAACATTTTATTTTGAGAAGGCCCTGGAAAAAGCCCCGGACAATTTCTATGCGCTGTTCGGACTGGCTGACTGCTACCGCGGGATGAACAGGCACAACAAGTCCGTCATATATTGGAACAAAATTCTCAATCTGGATCCGAACAACAAGGTCATCCTGACAAGAGCAGGAGACGCATACAGGACGATGGGAGACTACACAAAGGCAGCCGAGTGCTACAACAAGGCTCTGGACATAGACTTCGACATCTATGCGGCCATAGGACTTGCCCTGATATGCAGGGGCGAAGGCAGATACGAGGAGGCGGCGGAACGGTTCGAATCCCTTCTCAGAAACGATCCCAAGAACTACAGGATATGCGTCGATCTCGCCGAATGTTATGTCGATATGAGAAGAAAGGATCTGGCGATAAAAGTGCTTGAGAATTTCACAAGGACGGACAACAGAAATCAGGCGGTAAACGACCTGCTCGCAAAGCTCAGTCCAAGATAGCGCGATGGAAAAGATAATTCTCACAGGGCTCCTACCGGACGAGATAACGGAATCGCTCGGTCTGGAGCAGAAATTCCGCGGGCGGCAGATCTTCAGATGGATAGGCGCCGGAGCCGGCAACTTCGACATGATGACAAATCTCAGCGCGGAGCTCCGTACCCGGCTGAAGGACATGGCTCTTCTGCGCTCATCATCAGTAACAGGAACGCTCAGAGATCCCGACGGAACGGTGAAACTCCAGATAACGCTCCATGACGGCAACGCCGTGGAGACCGTTCTGCTCACCGACAGGGAAGGACGGAGAACCGCCTGCGTCTCCTGCCAGGCCGGCTGCGCGATGGGATGCGCATTCTGCCGCACGGGAACACTTGGGCTTGCGAGGAATCTCCTGCCGGGAGAAATAGTGGAGCAGTTCCTCTGGCTTGAGCAGGAGGCCGGAAGACTTGACAACATCGTATTCATGGGAATGGGAGAGCCGATGCAGAATCTGGACGGAATCCGGAAGGCTGTGCGGATTCTTACAGACAGGGACGGCCGCGCGCTGTCCGCACGGAGAATCACACTGTCAACCTGCGGAATAATAAAAGGAATATATGATCTTGCCGAAAACGGTCCGTCAGTAAGGCTGGCCGTATCGCTGACCACAGCCGACCAGAAATTCAGGGAAGAGCTGATGCCCATTGCAAAGGCGAATCCCCTTCCTGAGCTCAAGCGGGCCGTCAGGTTTTTCACCGAAAAGACAGGCAGGCGCGTAACTCTGGAGGCAGCACTTATGGACGGCGTGAACACTGATACTGACGCCGCCGCGGACATGATGGAATTCGCGGCTGGACTTGACGTGAACATAAACCTGATTCCGTGGAATCCGGTGCCGGGACTTCCGTTCAGGGAACCGTCCGCCGGAACAACGGAGAATTTCGCGGAAAGGCTCAGAAGGGCGGGTCTTAATGTAACGCTCAGGACAAGACGCGGGCGCTCCATAGGAGGAGCCTGCGGCCAGCTCGGAAGGACAGAGGTAAACGACAATGCACAGCAGCAGGACTAGAAAAGCCGCGGCGGTGTCCGCATCAGCGCTGACTATTATTCTGATGGCATCATGCGCGACGACAAAGAGCACGTCCTCACATGACGAGGGACGGATTCTTCAAAGCAGGGAATTCCCATACACTCAGGAGACCTGCAGCGAGAATTCTGAATTCCTCGACATGAAGCTGAGCTATCCGGTGTTCTCGTCGGAACGTCTCGCAGAACTGAACACACGGGTGCGCAACAGCATAAAAAGCTACAGCGGCTCATTCAAAAAGGCGGCGGAGAGCGACTGGTACATTCTGCGCGATGCTAGAAAGGACGATTATCCCGACGGAAAAATTCCTCCGTTCATATATTCCGCCAAAGGAACCGCAGAGACATCCGATGACACGGCAAGCGTGCTCGTCACGACCTACATATATAGCGGCGGCGCGCACGGAGCCACCCAGCTCTCATCCTGGACATACAGCGAGAAGGAGCAGAAATTCCTCGACATAACGGAAGCCTCCGGAATGGACCTGAACGTAATCGCGATGGAATGCAGGGACAGCCTGATTGCCGGACTAAAGTACGGTGACGGTTCCCCCTCATCGGAAGCGGAAAGAAAGCAGTGGATAAGGGACGGAACCGCGCCTGAGCACGGAAATTACGAGATATTCACGGTGGACGGCAGGAATCTGACGGTATGGTTCGAGGAATACAAAGTCGCACCATATTCATGCGGCATCCAGAAGGTGAGGATAAAACTCAGGCGGGGCGGCAACTGACTGCCCTGGATTTTTACTTGAATATAAGTCCGGATTCATTTATAATCGGATCCGTGCTTTTGCTGAGGGAGATTATCTTTCCATTTTGATAATCAGGAGTAATCCGTAATGCAGAAAAAAATTTATGTGGTCGGCATGTTCGATGCTGAATCAGCGGAAAAAGTTCAGGCCGCGGTCGGAGCCGTAGCCGGTGTCACCGGAGTGACTGCAAATGCGGACAAGGCACAGGTTCTTGTTGATTTCGATGAAACCGCTGCTGGCACGGAGGATGCGGTGAATGCCGCCATTCAGAGCGCCGGAGTAGATATCGTAGGCTGATGATTAAGCTTACCGTTCTGGACGGACACGCGCTGAATCCGGGGGATCTGTCCTGGGAGCCCCTGCATGATATTGCGGATGTGACTGTATATGAAAGAACCCCGCCGGAGCTTGCTGCTGAACGGATAGCAGATTCAGCAGCCATTCTTTTGAACAAAGTCCGCATAGACGAAAAAATTCTTTCAAAATGCCCGAACCTCAGATATATCGGTGTCCTTGCGACAGGATATAACGTCATTGACCTTGACGCAGCGGCCGCGCACGGAATAACCGTAACGAACATTCCATCCTACAGCACTGATGCCGTAGCCCAGCACGTGTTCGCGCTGATAACATATTTCACAAACAGCGTCGCGCTCCATGCGGAGTCAGTAAGAAAAGGCGGCTGGACAAAAAGCCCGGATTTCTGCTACTGGGAAAGGCCGCTGACGGAACTGGCGGGAAAGACACTGGGCGTGCTCGGTTTCGGACATATAGGAAAGAAAGTGTGCGCGATAGGAGAGGCTTTCGGAATGAGGACGATATTCCACACAAGAACCCCTCCGGCAGCCTCAGACGCGGAATCCGTGCCCTTCGACGATCTGTTCTCCCGATCGGACTTTCTGAGCCTTCATGTTCCGCTTTCCGCCGCCACGGAGAGAATCGTCAATGCAAGGACGCTCTCGCTCATGAAACCGTCCGCCATTCTCATCAACACGGCGCGGGGCGGATGTGTTGACGAGAAGGAGCTCGCGGCCGCCCTGAACTGCGGAAGAATCGCAGGATATGCGGCGGATGTCTCCACGGAAGAGCCGATGGACGGGAACAGTCCCCTGCTCCATGCGGAGAACTGCATAATCACGCCGCATATAGCATGGGCTCCGCTTGAGACACGGAAACGTCTGCTCGGAATCGCGGCCGACAACCTTAAAAGCTGGCTTGCCGGAACCGCGAAAAACACCATATACTGACAAACTGACGGCCACGTCCTTATACGCTCTGCTTTACCGAAACCATAAAAAATCACCCGGAATACGCACAAGCCGTAGCCTGCATATATTCCGGGTGAAGCCGTACCTTTTGCACGGCGCAAATTCCGGACCGTTCGCCGGTTCCGGCCGTTTTTCCTATCTGACTCTTCTGAACACAGGAATCATATCAATCGGAGCGTCAGCCCTTATCACAAGACCTCCATCATACTCCTTTCCGTCATTTATGTTCTCCCATCTTCCGGCCGGAAGATAGACATCCCTGCTGTATGTGTCGGCCTCAAGCACCGGCGCGACAAGATAGTCGGGACCGAACATATACTGATCGCGCAGTTCCCAGCACTTCTTGTCATCAGGGAATTCATAGAACATGGCCCTCATCGCAGGAGCTCCAGTTTCTGACGCCTCCCTCATCACTTCTGCGATGTAGGGCTTGAGCGACTCACGGAGCCTTATCTGCCGCTCCATGATTTTCTGCGCGTCCGGACCGTAGCTCCATATTTCGTTCGGGCGGCCGGTATAAAGGTATCCACCTCCGAAATCCTTGTCAGAAAGAGGAGGAATGTCATGGGGATCACGGTCGCCGTGAAGCCTGAGGACAGGCGTGAACACCGCGAACTCGAACCATCTCTCAAGCAGCTGGACAAATGCCGGATCCTCCGGATTTCCGTACATGAAGCCGCCTATGTCCGTGGTCCACCACGGAATTCCCGCGATTCCCATATTTATGCCTTCGACCACAGAATCACGAAGACATTCAAATGTGGACTGGACATCACCGTTCCAGAGGACGGTTCCGTACTTCTGGCTGCCGACCCAGGCGCATCTCTCCAGGTTCACGATGTCCTTCTTTCCCATCTCCGTCATCCCGTCAAAGAAAGCCTTTGAGTACAGCTTGGGATATATGTTCGACACTGCCAGAGCCGGTCCCATCTGATACCTGTAGTTGTCGAAATCATATACGGTATAATCCGGCTCGGCGTTGTCAAGCCAGAACATATCTATTCCGTACTTGACATAGTTCTCGTAGCAGACGTTCCAGATATAGCTGCGCGCCTCCGGATTCGTCGCATCGAATGTGGTGCAGTCACCGTTGAAGTCGTATGTCTGAGGAACACCGCGCTCGGTGCGGACGAGCATTCCCCTGTCAAGCATCTCATAGTAATGGCTGCATTTCTTGTCGACGGACGGCCATACGGAGACCATGACTTTTGTTCCCATGGCATGAAGCTCGTCGCACATCGCCTTGGGATCCGGCCAGTACTCCGGATCAAAGCCCCAGTCTCCCTGACGGATCCAATGGAAGAAGTCTATGACAATCACGTCAAGATGGATTCCCATGTCCCTGTATCTGCGTGCGACCGTAAGAACCTCGTCCTGTGTGCGGTAACGCAGCTTGCACTGCCAGAAACCAAGATAATCGCTTCCGAGAACGGGCGCGCGTCCGACAGCCTCGGTATACTTTCCGACAATCTCGGAAGGAGTGTCTCCGGCCGTAATCCAGTAGTCCATCTCGGAAGTTGACTCGGCGGTCCACTCGGTCAGATTCTTTCCGAAAGACGCACGGCCCACGGCAGGACTGTTCCACAAAAATCCGTAGCCCAGATTTGACAGGGCGAACGGAATTGAAATCTGAGAGTTTCGCTGGGCAAGCTCAAGAACGCATCCCTTCATGTCGAGATAAGGAGTCTGATACTGCCCCATTCCGAATATCTTCTCGTCATCACGAGAGTCAAAGCGGACTGTAAGCCTGTATGCGCCGCCGTGTATTCCCTTGTATTCGCGGTTTATGACCTTCGTGCAGACGCTTTCCCTGCTTGCGGACGGGTCGTAGCTTCTGTGATACTCATGGAGCACAAGCTTTCCGCCGTTGTAGAAGCTGATTACGCCGTTCGGATTGACTCTGGCAGTGATTTTTCCGTTCCTTATCTCGGCTCCGGTTCCGGCAACTGAGATTTCCGCGGTTCCCCTGTCAATCTCCTCGGTGAGGCCCCAGTCTTTTTCCGTGAATTCCGGCTCCATGGTTGAACGCACACGGAGAGAATTCTTTCCCCACGGCTCGATTCTGAGCGTCTCGCCGCCCTTTCTGAAAATCAGAAAATTTTCCTCTTTCTGGAACATAAAACCTTCCTTTGTAACATTGTTCGCCGCCTCCGGAATCCCGGAGCGGAATTATTCTTGAAATGATAGCACATTCTGCCTGTTTTCTCACTGAAATAATTGTATAAAAATACTTATTTTTATAACGGAACACATCGGGACGGCGGCGCGGATATTTTATTTCTGTTATATCCTGAATCCGCATTGAATTCCGGGGACTTTGTCATTATTTTTATCAGAAGAGGAAGACAAAATTCAAGCCGTCCGTCCGTTCATTTCCGGACAGGGCCGGCATACGGGCAAAAAAATGAGCACAGAAGAAAATTCAGAGGACAACTACGGAATCGGAGACATAAAGGAAAGCCTTGAGGCGATCACTGAGGAGCAGATACCGGCCGGCGCATCGGCGCTTCCGCAGCTTATGACAAACAAAATAACCGCCGCGGACGACTTCTACAGGATGGCGTTCCAGTTCCAGCAGATAATGATGATCTACGAGAGCGCGGCAAAGCAAATAGAGACCAAGCTGGAGATTCTGAACAAGGAGAACAAGGTCAGCGGAAAGAGAAGTCCGATAGACACCGTAAAGTCAAGGATAAAAAGCGCGGACAGCATCGCCGCGAAACTTGCGAAAAGAAATCTTCCAGTCACATTCGAATCCATGATGATGAACCTGAATGACATCGCCGGAGTCCGGGTTATATGTCCGTACATATCAGACATATACACGGTGCGCGACATACTGCTGAAGCAGCCGGACATAAAACTGATAAAACAGAACGACTACATTGAACATCCGAAGGAATCAGGCTACAGAAGTCTTCACATCGTAGTGGAAATTCCAGTCTACCTTGCCAAAAGCGCGCACAATGTCCGGGTCGAGATACAGCTGAGAACAATCGCAATGGATTTCTGGGCCAGCCTTGAGCATCAGCTCCATTACAAGACGACGGCGAAGGTTCCGGACAGCGTAAGGCGGGAACTCTTCCGTGTGGCGGAGACCATAGCCGCGACCGACCGGGAGATGGAGGAGATCGCACTGGAGCTCCAGCAGCTGGAATAAGGCATGATCCGTTCATTCGGCGAATTCTCAGGAGCAAGGCTCAATCCCGAGAGGGAAAGGAATCTCCCCTTCTCCATCAGAAATCCGGAATGAAGCCCGGAAAACAGAAAAGCTCCGGTGCTGGAAAGCAGCCGGAGCTTCACGTCATTCAGGGTTTATTCAAACCGTAAAAACGGATGAGCCAAGGCCTTGAGCGTAAGCGCGCCTTGGCCAGACGTATTTTTCCGAAACAGAATCCGGAAACCTAGACGCGTTCAGGAGAGACTTTCTGCGCATTCCTTCCCATGTATGCGGTGATTGAGCTTCCGTCCTTCAGCATCAAGGCTGGAACTACAGCAGAATCAATCCTCTTTCCGTCAACTTCGATATATTCGATTCCGCGGCAGACATGCTCCGGATTCTTCACCTCGATGTGGAGGTTCATCTTTCTCCAGCGGCGGTCCACGGTGAATCCGCCCCAGTCGTGCTTCACGCACGGATCAATCAGAAGTCCGTCATACTGCGGCTTGATTCCAAGCATATACTGGGTAATTGCATAGTACGACCAGGTTCCCGCGCCGGACAGCCATGAGGTTCTCGTGTTGCCCGGACGCTTCGAGTATGTCGAATATGTCGTCTGGCCGACCACATAAGGCTCGCTCTGGCGGATCTCGGCCTTGTCGTTGTATGCGGCCGGAATCGAGGCCTTGCAGTATTCGTAGGCGCGGTCTCCGTTTCCGAGCATCGCCTCCGCAATTACGCCCCATCCCTGCGTGTGGTTGAAAATTCCGGCGTTCTCCTTGATTCCAGGAAGGAAGACGACGGAAGTCATTATGTCGCTTCTTGTCTTTACGAACGGAGGCGCGCAGAGCATGAGACCGTAAGGCGTAGCAAGCTTCTCCTTTACAGATTCCATGCAGATTCTAGCCTGCTCAGCGGTTGCGGCAGATGACATGACGGCCCATACCTGAGTGTTCAGATAAATTTGACCTTCCTCGATTGTCTTTGTTCCGTATACAGTGCCGTCCTCGCCGACAGCCCAGATAAACCATTTTCCGTCCCAGCATTTTTTCTGTATGTTTCCGTCCAATGTCTTTCGCTGCGCCAAGGCCCATTCCGCCTCGTCCTTCTTTCCAAGCCTTTCGGAAATGTCGGCGTAAGTGGTAAGTCCGAGTCTCAGCTGGAACGCCACGAACAGCGACTCGCCATGATAGCCAAGCTTCAGGCAGTCGTTCCAGTCGGCAAGCAGTCCGCAGGGAAGTCCGTCCGCGCCCATACGCTCAAGGTTGAATTCAAGAGCGCGCTTGAGGTGTCCGTAAACGGTAGCCTCGCCTCCGTCCGCATAAGGAACAACCTTGTTGTAGAAGTCAAAGTTTCCCGTCTCTGCCACATAGCATGGAACAGCGTTGAAGAACCATTCGCAGTCGTCGGAGCGGAATTCCTCCGGTTTCGGAGCCTTCTCGTGTCCGGCGTTGAAATCCTTGGAAATCACAGGAACTGCGCCGCCGTTCTGGCACTGGCCGGAAATCATGCGCACAAGACGCTCCTCGGCCTCGTCCGGAATCGCCGCCGAAACACCCAGAATATCCTGAACAGAATCGCGGTAGCCGAGCCCGTCGCGCTCGCCGTTGTACACGAGCGAGGCCGCACGGCTCCAGGCGAACGTAATCAGGCTGTTGTAAAGCCCCCAGACGTTCACGGTGTGGTTTATATCCTCGTCAGGAGTAAGGGCCTTGAACGAACCGAGCTTCGCGTGCCAGTTCGCAACAAGCCTGTCGAATTCCTTGTCCGCGCGCTCGAAATTTCCGTATTCCGCCACGATTTTCTGTCCGACGGCGCGGGCATCGTCTATTCCGAGCATCAGCATGATTTCTTTCGTCTCGCCCGGCTGAAGCTCCAGATCTCCCTGAACAGTTCCGCAGGAGTTGTCGCCGTAGGCCTCCGAATTCGTGCATCCGCCCTTCACAACCGCCTCAGGATGCTCGTACGAGCCGTAAGTTCCGATGAACGCCTCACGGCTCGTGTCGAATCCCGTCATCGGCGTTCCTACCAGAGCGACCCACTGGCTCATGTACGCGCCGCCGACTTCCCATTCAGGATGCTGGATATAAAGGTTGTCCTGAATCGAGTAGCGGAGCATATTGTCGGCCACCTTCTCGCCCTTCACGATGAAAAGCGAATACTGCAGGTTGACCTGATCCTGAGTGGTGTTCCACTGGTTCGCGAATTCGCAGTACGAGAACACGCGGATTTTTCTTGTCTTGTCGGAGGAATTCGTAACCTTGAGCCGCCAGTACTCAAAATTCTGGCCGAGAGGAACATAATATTTTGTCTCGGTTTTTATTCCCTTGTATTCAGAAGTGATTGTCGTATATGCAGTTCCGTGACGGCATTCGCTCTTGTACTGATCAAGCGGCTTTCCGACCGGCTGCCATGACGCTGACCAGAAATCGCCGTCATCCATGTCGCGCAGATAGAAATAACGACCAGGCTGATCCATCGGGACAGCGTTGAAGCGCAGCCGCATGAAGCGCCCCTGCGCGCCGGACTTGTAGAAACCATAACCGCCGGCATTGTTCGTAATGACAGCTCCGTAGACAGTTGAGCCCAGATAGTTGCTCCAGGATGTCGGAGTGTCCGGGCGTGTGATGACATACTCAGCCCTGTCATCATCAAAATAACCGTATCTCATAAATACCTCTGATTTTAGATAATCAGATAAGATTAATTTATAAAGCACCGTTTGTCAAACAGATAAATGGCATGAATCTACATAATTATTGCACACGGAAACGGAAGATGCCATGCGCAGCGGAATTCAGTCCAAGCCCTGCCGGTTCTGAGAAAGGTTATGTGAACAAAAAAAACAGAAGCTCCAATCGGTAACACCAAAAGGAGCTTCTGCCGTCCAGCGCTGCTGGACATCGGAGAGAGTTTATCAGCTTATTTACAAGCTGACTATAAATTACAGTATTATAAGAAATATGTCAATAGCCTGAAAACATTTTTTCGTTTTTTTTCAACATATTTCAGTCTTCCATGGACTTATATTCATCAAACTCACGCAACATCTCCGGATCCTTATTCCGGTCAAGCAGGGACACGACAACAGCAACCGCAAGACAAACTAGGAACGCAGGAAGAATCTCATATATGTCGAAAATTCCTCCTTTCAGATAATGCCATACGACATCCGTGACACCACCGGCGACAAGCCCCGCCACAGCTCCCCTGGCTGTCGTTCCTTTCCAGTAGAGCGCAAGAAGTATAAGGGGTCCGAATGTGCCTCCGAAGCCTGACCAGGCGAACGACACAAGGCCGAATATGGAGCTTTCGGGATTTAGAGAAAGCAGAAGCCCAACGACTGCGATTGCAAACACGGAGATTCGGCTCACCAGCATGACGGTCTTGTCATCTGCATCCTTTTTTATCATTCCCTTGAAAATATCCTGACCGACAGCCGATGATGCGGCAAGCAGCTGTGAATCCGCGGTGGACATGGCCGCCGCAAGAATGGCGCAGAGAAAAATTCCTGCGATGAACGCGGGATACATTCTCAGCATGGACTCGCTGAAAACCGCCTCCTGGGTTCCGGAACCGAGAACCTTAAGCCCTTCCGCCACGACATCCTGAGGTTCCGTTCCGAGAAGAATTCCCTTGTTGAGAAGATAGGCTGTTCCGAACGTTCCTATCACGAATGTTCCTATATATGAAATCACCATCCAGGAAATTCCGACACGGCGGGCGGTGGTTATCTCCCTGTTTGAGCGGCAGCCCATGAAACGGACAATTATATGCGGCATCCCGAAATATCCGAGGCACCAGGAGAATGCGGAAAGCGCAGACATCGGGCTGAAAGACTTGTTGGCTGTGAATTTTCCGAGTATGCTCTGTCCGAATTCTCCGCTGAGCGCGCGTCTGGTAAAATCCTGAACCTGTGCGACAGCATTCCCGAATCCGCCGAGATCTATGATTATCACAACCGATGAAACGACAAAGGCGACAAAAATAAGCGTTCCCTGGATGAAATCAGTTGTACAGACGGCCTTGTATCCTCCCATGATCGTATATGAAAGAATGATGACGAATCCTATGACAAGACCTGCGTTCCAGTTAAGACCGAAGACAGAACGGAAAAGCTTGGCGCAGGCGACAAAACCGGAAGCCGTATAAATAGTGAAAAACACGACTATGAAAAACACGGACACAACGGTCAGTATGCGGGACCTGTCCTTGAAGCGGTTTGTCAGGAATTCAGGAATCGTGATTGAATCGCCGAATGCTATGGAGCACTTTCTGAGCGGCTTTGCGATTATGAGCCAGGCGAGGTACGTTCCAGCTATCAGCCCGATTGAAGTCCAGAAGGTCTCCTTGAATCCGCCGAGATAGCAAAGCCCCGGAAGCCCCATCAGAAGCCAGGCGGAGGAGTCGGAAGCCTCCGCACTGAGAGCGGTAACCCAGGGACCGACCTTGCGGCCTCCGAGAAAAAAGTCCGAGGCGGTGTCATTGCCCTTTGCGGAACGGAGTCCCACATAGACCATAAGCCCCAGATAAATTACAAATGCGACTATCATCGCGAAAATTTGGGAAGTCATTTTTCCTCCAAAAATGAGAAACTAAAAAAGAGATGGAATATTTTAAAGAGAATAGAGGTGTTAATCAACAGCCTTGACGCTTCATGCGCAAATCCTGATGAGGAACAGGAAACTGCTCTTCAAGACGGAGACACCATATCCGGAGCCGCGACCGGCGAATTCAAAGAGGCGGCATAAAAAAAGGGCGTCAAGAATGACGCCCTTTTTCAGCCTACAGCATAAAACTCGCACGGCTGCTTCAGTTACCTTTGTCGGATTGCTTTTAGTTTATTTCTTGAAAGCCTCAGCAACGGCTACTGCGCAAGCTACTGTGCAGCCTACCATCGGGTTGTTTCCCATTCCCATGAAGCCCATCATCTCAACGTGGGCAGGAACTGATGAAGAACCTGCGAACTGAGCATCTGAGTGCATACGACCCAATGTGTCTGTGAATCCGTAGGAAGCAGGTCCTGCTGCCATGTTGTCCGGGTGAAGTGTGCGTCCTGTTCCGCCGCCTGAAGCTACGGAGAAGTAGTTCTTGCCGGCAAGGAGGCGCTCCTTCTTGTAAGTTCCTGCGACAGGATGCTGGAATCTTGTCGGGTTTGTGGAGTTTCCTGTGATTGAGACATCGACATTCTCGTGCCACATGATTGCGACTCCCTCGCGCACATCGTCAGCGCCGTAGCATTTTACGATGAGGCGGTCAGGATTGTTTCCGTAAGGAACTTCCTTTACGACTGTAAGAGCCTTGTCAGTTCCGTTTCCGTTGAAGTAGTCGAATTTTGTCTGAACGTATGTAAACCCGTTGATGCGGCTGATAATCTGCGCTGCGTCCTTTCCAAGACCGTTCAGGATTACACGGAGCTTGTTCTTGCGGACTTTGTTTGCGTTCGCAGCGATTTTGATTGCACCTTCAGCAGCTGCGAAAGACTCGTGTCCTGCAAGGAATGCGAAGCACTGTGTCTCCTCGGAAAGAAGACGTGCCCCAAGGTTTCCGTGTCCGAGACCTACTTTGCGGTCATCGGCTACTGAGCCTGGAAGACAGAACGCCTGGAGTCCCTCTCCGATTGCTGCGGCTGCCTCGCTTCCTGTCATGCTTCCGGCTTTCTCACCCTTTTTGAGAGCGATTGCAGAGCCGAGAACATAAGCCCATTTTGCATCTTCAAAACAGATCTGCTGTGTTGACTGGCAGATTTCATAAGGATCAAAGCCCTTTGACTTGCACAGATCGCGTGCAGCCTGAAGTCCTGCTTCTCCTTCCGCGAATCCATATTCCTTGAGAGTCTTGTTTACCTGAGGAATGCGACCTTCAAAATCTTCAAATAATGTTGCCATTGTATTCCTCCTTATTCCTTTCTAGGGTCGATGAGCTTGACCATGCCCTGATCTTCTGTAACGCGTCCGTAGTGTGTGCGTGCCTTTTCGATTGCTTCTTTAGGATCTGTTCCGGCCTTGAGCGCGTCCATGAGCTTTCCGAAGTTGATGCAGTTGTAACCTATAATCTGGTTGTCCTTGTCAACGGCGCAAGTCTCAACATATCCTTCTGTCATCTCAAGATAGCGCGGACCTGTCTTGCGTGTTGCGAACATTGTTCCGACCTGTGAGCG
>DBIW01000012.1 GCA_002296965.1 Treponema sp. UBA792
GCGCCGTTGTTTCTCCATAAATCACGTGCCAATTTGCCGCGCAAATTGCGGAACGGCGTGGATTCAGTTTTTAAATGAAAATTGAATTCATCGCGCCGTTACCGTATACTACACTCCGCATGAAAAAGGAAATTTCCATAACCGTCACGCCGGCTGACGAGAAAAACACCGGACTTACGGAGAGACTGGCCAGAAAAGAGCTTGCAAAAGCCGGAATAAAAACCGAAGGAAGAAAAATATCCTTCCGGATTCAGAAAAAATCGGTCGACGCAAGGCACGGAGGACTTAAAATCCACCTAAAATTCACGGCTTATATAGACGAGGATCCCGAAAATCCGCCCGCAGTTCCATGCTGGAAAAAATCAGACGGAAAAAATCAGGTAATCATAGTCGGTTCCGGCCCCGCAGGACTTTTCGGCGCGCTCAAACTGCTTGAGCACGGAATCAAACCGGTGATAATCGAACGCGGTTCGGAGACATCACAACGCAAGAAGGACATCGCGCTGATAAGCACGAAACATACTGTCAATCCCGACTGCAACTACTGCTTCGGCGAAGGAGGAGCAGGAACTTTTTCCGACGGAAAACTTTTCACCAGAAGCGCAAAGCGCGGAGACACGGGCGGAATTCTCCGGATTTTCGCGCATTTCGGAGCCGATCCGAAAATTCTGACAGACGCGCATCCGCACATCGGAACAGACAGACTTCCGCAAATAATCAGCAGAATCAGAGACGAAATCACCGCTCTTGGTGGAGAATTTCATTTCAACACACGGCTCACAGGATTCATCGCCGGAGACAGGACAGTAAAAGGTGTCCGCACCGAAAATACGCTTACTGGAGAAAAGACGGAATTCACAGGAGATGCGGTTCTTCTTGTGGCCGGACATTCCGCCGACGACATATATTCCGCAGTCGCGGCGCTCTCTCCGGAGTCTCTCGAAGCCAAAACGTTCGCCGTCGGCGTGAGGGCGGAACATCCGCGGGAACTTATAGACAGAATCCAATACCACGGAAAGACAGGAATTCTCCCGGCCGCGGAATACCGGCTCACGGCTCAAGTTGACGGACGCGGAGTCTATTCATTCTGCATGTGTCCGGGCGGATTCGTGGTTCCGTCCGCGACCTCACCGGACGAAATTGTGGTGAACGGAATGTCGTCGGCGGCAAGGAATTCAAGATGGTCAAACGCCGCTTTCGTCGTTGAGACCAGGCCGGAAGACATTCCCGCAGAATTCTCGCTTCAGGCAGAAAAGTCCGGCTGCGGCGCGCTGGCAGGACTTCTGTTCAGAAAAGAGATTGAACGGGCGGCAAAAAGACACGGAAACGGACAGGCGGCACCGGCTCAACGGCTGACAGATTTTCTGGAAAAACGGATCTCCTCATCACTGCCGCAGTCAAGCTACACTCCGGGACTCCATTCCTCGGAACTTAACAGCTGGCTTCCTGAGGCGATTCGGGCAAGGCTCTCAAAAGGTTTTTGCGAATTCGGAAAAGCGATGAGAGGATTCATCTGTGAAGATGCGGTTCTGATTGCCGCGGAGACAAGAACAAGCACACCGGTCAGAATCAGGCGCAACAGGACGACACTGGAATGTGAGGGAATTCAAAACCTCTACCCGGCAGGAGAAGGAAGCGGCTGGTCCGGCGGAATTGTCTCAAGCGCGGTTGACGGTGAAAATTCCGCAGAAAGAATCGCGCTCCGGTTAGGCCGATAACGGAATAAGCGCGCGACATTTTACATTTTCCGAATAAAGAACTATAATATAGTATGCGAAAAAAACTTTCCCTTGAACGGCTGCTTATGCTCATGTCCACGGTGTTTCTTTGCACTGCGTTTGTCGCGAGCATAACAGCCACAACACCGAAAACCACGATAATTCCATACTACAAAACGGTCATTCCTGCCGTACACGCAATATGCATTCTTGTATCGGCTTTCCTGATTTTCTGTCCGGAACAGATTGTTCTTGTGTCCGCTCTTGCAATAACCGAAAGCAGCCTGACAATTCTTATCGGATACGAGCAGCTGGGAATTTTTATATTCTATGCGATTGTGATTTACCTTTTCACAAACGGGTATCTTGTTTTTCAGACCAAGCTCAAGCTGTCACTGCTTGCGACTGTCCACATACTGTCACTTATCGGCACATACAGACGCGGACTGCCGCAGATGGCGCTGTCAATAGCCACATCAGCGTTCTTCTGCACATTCTACATCATCATCTACAAGAAACTTCATCACCAGCTGTCCTATCTGTGTCCGACAAAAATCGCAAAAAATGACAGAATAACGCAAAAAGAAGGAACCACGCTCCATCTTTCGGAATTCGACCTGACCGGACGGCAGATAAATCTTACGCTGGACTACATATATGAAAACCTGAATTACAACCAGCTTGCAGAAAAATATATTATCAGCCTGTCAACCGTAAAAAATGATTTCCGCAGAATTTTTAAAGTCTTCAACGTGACAAAACTGGAAGAACTGCACATCCTCCTTATCAGATACAAGATTGAAAGATAAAACACCGGCGGAAAGCCAATCAAGACAATCCGCCGGTGCATAAACTCTCCATCTCAACGGAACTCTCCAACAGTTCCGCTCCGGCCAGAACGGTTCAACTCATCCTGACCAAAACTCTCCAACTCTCATGACAGCAGCGCTCTATAGAATCGCGAAAAACTTTCAAAGTACCGAAACCGCATCTCGCAGTCTCGGACTTATCGTATTGCAAACTTTCCGCTGCTGTCAATCTTTGGAGAACCAGTTTTTTACGAAATAACCAGAGTACACAGAAGAAAAAACCAAAGTTTATTTTTTTGTAATCAATACAATATATTTTTGTAATAATTACAGCACAGATTTCAGGAACTGCTGCAGCCTCTCGCACTTTGGACTCATAAAAATCTGCTCCGGACTGCCTTCCTCGGCGATATATCCGCTGTCCATAAAAATAACCCTGTCGGCAACTTCCTTCGCAAAGCCCATCTCATGGGTAACCACAACCATCGTCATCCCCTCATCGGCGAGCTGCTTCATTACGGCAAGCACTTCACCCACCATCTCCGGATCAAGAGCTGATGTGGGTTCATCAAAAAGCATCACCTCAGGATTCATTGCAAGCGAGCGGACTATGGCGATACGCTGTTTCTGACCGCCAGAAAGCGTTGAAGGATAGACATAAGCCTTGTCCGGCAGTCCGATGCGCTCAAGAAGCTTCATCGCGTCTGCCTCTGCCTGCTCCTGAGTCTTCAGTTTCAGTGTTATCGGCGCAAGTGTTATGTTCTGCATGACCGTAAGATGAGGGAAAAGGTTGAAATGCTGAAAGACCATCCCCATTTTCCTCCGGCAGGCATCAATGTCGACATCCGGGGAAGTAAGATTCACACCCTCGAAGAGAATCTCACCTCCGTCAGGCTCCTCCAGACGGTTGAGACAACGGAGAAATGTGCTTTTGCCGGAACCGGACGGTCCTATAACGACAATTTTCTCGCCTTTCTGTATATGAACAGAAAGATCCTTTATAACCTCAAGCTGACCGAAACTTTTCCTAAGATTCTTAACGTCTATCACTTCGTGCCATCCTTTTTTCAAGTTTTGAGAAAAGCTTTGTAAGTCCGACCGTCAGGACAAGATATATCACGGCGCAGGTAAGAAGAGGAATCCAGGCATTATAAGTCGAATTTCTTATCATGTCGCCAGCCTTTGTAAGATCCATCACGGCGATAAAACTTGCGACCGAAGTCTCTTTTATAAGAACAATGAATTCACTCGCATAAGTCGGAAGCACAGCCTTTATCGCCTGCGGAAGAACAATCCTGAACAGGGTCTGCCATTTGTTCAGTCCGAGCGAACGGCCCGCTTCCGTCTGCCCCGGATCTATCCCCTGAATTCCGGCGCGGAAAATTTCGGTGCAGTATGCGCCGGAATTGAATCCGTAGGCAAGAATCGCCACAACCATGCGGTTCAGACCGAGCGGTGCAAAAATCACAAAATAAAAAATCATCAGCTGGGTTGCAAGAGGAATACCACGGAGAACGGTTGTGTAGACATTCGCTATGGCACGGAGAATTCTGCTGCCGGATATTTTCATCAAGGCGAAAACACAGCCAAGAACTGTTCCGATAAGAATCGCAAAAACCGCGATAAGAAGGGTAACACCCAGTCCCTGAAAAATAAGATGCCAGCGGTCGCCGGCAATCATCGTATCAATAAAAGATTGTAGCACCAAATCACCTCGGAAACAAAAAAGGCCGGCTCCATCCGAAAAAACCGTCGGATTTCACCGGCCCTTCACATTGATTTATTTTTATTTGCGGACGATAATCACCTGCTCCGACTCATAGTACGGATCAGAGAAATCAACATTTTTCTTGCGCTCTTCCGTGACGGACATTCCGGCGGCAATAAAATCTATTGTTCCTGATGCAAGCGCCGGAATAAGACTGTCGAACGCCATATCGACAACCTCAAGCTTTGCGCCGGCCTTCACCGCAATGTGCTGTCCCATGGAGATGTCAAAGCCCACGATGTTCTTTCCGTCAACATATTCAAAAGGCGGGAAAGAGGCGTTTGTTCCGAGCTTTACGGAAGAAGCTCCCGAAGTGGCTACATTTCCGGGAACCACAATGTTTCCATCGGCAGGCATGAACGCCGCAATAAGCTTCTCGTATTCACCGTTGGATTTTATCTCCGCGATCGCGGCATTGATTGTGCCAAGAAGCTCGCTGTTTCCTTTTTTGACGGCGATTGCATATTCCTCACGGGCAAAACGGTCAGTCACAATCATAAGATCCGGATTGCGCGCGACAATCTCCTTTGCCGGAAGCTCGTCAATCACGACCGCATCAATCGCGCCGTTCTTAAGATCAAGCGCCGCATCGATTCCGCTCTTAAACGAAGAAAGCTTGGCATCCTTCACGTTCTCCTGAACATACATCTCACCGGTTGTTCCTGTCTGAACACCGATTTTCTTGCCGTCCAGATCGGCAGCTGTCTTTATCGTGACAGTATTTTTTGAACATCCTGAAAAAACAGAGGCCGCTATAAGCGCGGCACAGACCAGACTGATTTTTTTCATAACAAAAACTCCTCAAAATCCGCACGCCGGACGCACGGAACATTCATGCCGAATACTCTAGCATTTTTTTATACTAAACTCAAGTTTCCTGTCAAAGCACGGACTGAAGAAACTGCCGCAAGCGGTCGGATTCAGGATTCTGGAATATCTTCTCAGGAGTTCCCTCCTCCGCAATTCTTCCGTCGTACATGAACACGACCCGGTCTGCAACCTCGCGGGCAAATCCCATCTCGTGCGTTACAACAGCCATGGTCATGCCGTCGGAGGCAAGC
The DNA here is from genome assembly GCA_002296965.1 of Treponema sp. UBA792. Taxonomy (GTDB): domain Bacteria; phylum Spirochaetota; class Spirochaetia; order Treponematales; family Treponemataceae; genus Treponema_D. Next base: position 5,357 of record DBIW01000012.1, read on the forward strand.
TGCTTCATGACAGAAAGGACCTCGCCGACAAGCTCAGGGTCAAGAGCGGAAGTCGGCTCATCGAAAAGAATGGTTCTCGGCTCCATCGCAAGCGCACGCGCGATCGCCACACGCTGCTGCTGTCCGCCGGAAAGACGGTTCGGATACGCGTCAGTCTTGTCGGCGAGACCGACTCTCTCCAGAAGTTCAAGTCCCCTTTTTCTGGCCTCGTCAGGCGATTTATGCAGAACATTCATCGGGGCGAGCATCACATTCTCAAGCACAGTTCTGTGCGGAAAAAGGTTGAATTTCTGGAACACCATTCCAAGATGAAGCAGAATCTCACGCCGTGATTTTGAAGAAAGATGAATCCGGCTGATTCCGTTCTCATAATGGGAAAGCAATTTTTCTTCTATATATATAGCTCCATTATTTATGTGCTCAAGATGATTCAGCGTCCTAAGAAAAGTTGATTTTCCGGCTCCGCTCGGTCCGATTATGCAAAGAACCTCCTTTGGCTTTATCGAAAGCGAAACGTCTTTAAGCACATCCAGTTTTCCGAAGGAGACGCTGATATTTTCAGCTCTTATCATATCCATACAAAACCCCAGCACGAATCATTCGTAGACAGAATGTTTCTTTTCAAGCAGATGAAAAATCAGACTGAAGACAGCCGTTATCACAAGGTAAAGGACCATCGCCGGAATATACACAAGCGATGAAGCCGTGGACGACTGGATGCTGCGCGTAACCTTCGTAATATCTGCAAGCGCAATCAGCGAAACAAGGGACGCATCCTTCAGCATCATGATGAATTCGTTTCCGACAGGAGGAATCAGACGGCGCACCGACTGCGGAAGAATCACCAGCCGCATTGTCTGAAAATAGTTCAGTCCAAGAACCTTGCAGGCCTCGAACTGGCCGCGGTCTATGGACTGGATTGCCGCACGGATTATCTCGCTGCAGTAAGCGCTGCTGTTCAGGCCGAAAGCTATGAACGCCGCAAGGAACTGGTTGTTTATTGTAAACGCGCGGTTTATTTCCGGAAGTCCGTAATACACAAAATAAAGCTGCATAAGAAGCGGCGTTCCGCGGAAAAAGAAAACATAAGCCTTGCAGAGCGCACGGACGATTTTTACCTTTGACATTGAACCGAGCGCAAGAAATATGCTCAGAACAAGACCTGCGGAAACAGAACAGAGCGTAAGCAGAACTGTTATTTTCGCACCGCCGAGAAGCTGCGGCATCCATCCGAGCATTCTGTGAATCATATCCATAACTTCTTAAACCTACCGCGCATCCTTTATGCTGTCAGAAAGATCCATTCCGAAAATCTCCATATAAATTGATGCAAGCGTTCCGTCCTTCTTCATGTCGGCAAGCACGGAATTTATCTTTGACTGGAGAACGGAATTTCCCTTTTTAAGGCAGATTGCGAAATGTTCATCCGGAACACCTTCCCAAACCTGCACAAATTCCGAATCCGGTTTTGCAAGGTAAGACACCGCGACAAGACTATCGCTTACGACAGCATCTATTCTGCCAAGCCGCAGGTCATCGTACGCATTCATCACCTTGTCATATTCGGACGGAGTAAAAACAAGCCCGGCCGCCGCCTGTCTGTCCATAAAAAAATCACTTGTACATTCAGCCTGATAGCCGACTTTTCTGTTCTCAAGGTCGGCAGGAGATTTTATCGGAAGGACAGAATCCCTGCGCAGGATAATCGCCTGACCGTTTCCGATATAAGGCTCCGAGAAATCATAATTGGCGCTGCGTTCCGGCGTGATTGTGACGGAAGACATAATCACATCGTAACGCTCGGTGTCCAAGCCGGCAAAAATTCCGTCCCAGGCAGTATCAATAAAAACCGGCTCAAGACCAAGCCGTTCCGCGACCGCCGCTCCAAGGACCGCATCAAATCCGAGAATCGTCTTTCCGTCATCGGCATAATACTCAAACGGAGGATAACCGACTTCCGTTCCGATTCTGAGCTTTCCTTTTTCCAGCGTGAATTCTCCCTTCTCGGCTTTTTTGGCGCATCCGGAAAAACCCACGGCGGCCAACATCATAATCACCGGAAACATATTTTTCTTCATACAAACCTCCAGATTTCCCGTTCATTTAAAAAAGAAAGGGCAACAGCAGAATCAAAACATTCCGACACCGTTGCCCTAGATTCCGAATTATATTATTTATCGGAGATTATATCAACATCAAGCGGATTTTTTTGCGGATGAACGGAAAAAACGGGCAATTGAATTTACATACTCCGTGATGTTATAATATGCAAAATTATTCATCTGGAGTGTATAAATATACAAAAAATGAAAACAGAAATAAAATTCATAGAAGGCGGAGTCACGGCTCCGGAAGGATTCACCGCAAACGGAATTCTCTGCGGAATCAAGCCGGGCAGAAAGACGAATGACACCGCGCTGATTTTTTCCGACCGTCCGTGCGCCGCGGCCGGAGTCTTCACCACAAACCGCGTAAAAGCCGAAAGCGTAAAGCTGACAATGCGCAATCTTGCCGACGGAAAGGCCCAGGCCGCAATCGCCTCAAGCGGAAATGCGAACGCCTGCACAGGAGAAAAAGGCGCGGAGAACGCGCGCAGAATGGCGGCGGCGGCGGCGGATTCCCTCGGAATAAAACCGGAAGACGTGATTGTCTGCACGACAGGCGTAATCGGGCAGCAGATGGACGTGTCAAAAATCGAGGCAAAAATAGGAGAGCTGAAAGCCGGGCTTTCAAAGGAAGGCCACGCCCAGGCACGCACGGCAATAATGACGACCGACACAAACTTCAAGGAATGTGCGGTTGAATTCGAGCTGCACGGAAAAAAAATCCGGATGGGAACAATGTGCAAGGGCAGCGGAATGATTCACATAAACATGGGAACAATGCTCAGCTTTATAACGACAGACTGCGCGATAAGCTCCGAAATGCTTTCAAAAGCCCTGCGCTATTCTATAGAAGAAACCTACAACTGCGTGTCCGTTGACGGCGACACAAGCACGAACGACACGCTTACAGCAATGGCGAACGGAGAAGCCGGAAATCCGGAAATAACAGACGAAGGCGAGGATTTCGGAATTTTTCTTGCAGCGATGAACAGGATGAACACCGTAATGGCGATGAAAATCGCGGCGGACGGAGAAGGCGCATCCCGGCTGATTGAATGTACCGTAAAAGGCGCAAAGGATTCCAAAACCGCACGTAAAATCGCAAAAGAGGTAATCGGCTCCAATCTTGTAAAGGCGGCGATGTTCGGAAAGGATGCCAACTGCGGACGGATTCTCTGCGCCATGGGATATTCAGGCTGCGAATTTACTCCGGAAAAAACAAGCGTCTTCTTCTCAAGCAGAAAAAATGCGGAACGCTATTTCTCCGGTTACGAGAATTTTTCAGTCGCGGCGGACGATTCCTGCGGAGAAAGCATAGAAGTGATTCACGACGGAGTCGGACTTGATTTTGACGAGGAGAAGGCCGCGCGGATTCTAGGTGAACAGGCGGTCGAAATTCTCGTGGTTCTTGACGACGGAGACGCCGAAGGAAAGGCCTGGGGCTGCGACCTGACCTATGATTATGTGAAGATAAACGGAGACTACAGGACATAATGGCAGACATAGAAATTCAGAAAGACGAAAAACGCGGACGCTCATTGGACAACGAGCATTGGTCGGACGTGCTTGTCCAGGCGCTTCCGTATTTCAGGCAGTGGTGCGGAAAAATTGTCGTCATAAAATACGGCGGAAACGCAATGCTCAACGACGAGCTCAAGGCCGCAGTAATGAAAGACCTTGTGCTGCTGAACACAATCGGCGTCCACGTGGTGCTTGTTCACGGCGGCGGACCGGAAATAAACAGAATGCTCGACCGCGTCGGCAAGGAAAGCAGATTTGTGAACGGACTGCGCTACACGGACGGCGAGACGATGGAAATTGTCCAGATGGTTCTTACAGGAAAACTGAACAAGGACATTGTCGGAATTCTTCTTCAGGAAGGCGGACGTGCCGTCGGACTCAGCGGAGTGGACTCAGGACTTCTGCGTGCAAGAAAAATCGAAAAGGACGGAGCCGACCTCGGATATGTAGGTGAGGTCACTTCAGTTCATCCGGAAGTCGTAAGCTCACTTCTTGAGCAGGGATTCATTCCGGTAATCTCGACCGTTGCGCTGGGAGAAACAGGCGACAACAACCGCTACAACATAAACGCGGACACCGCCGCGGCAAAAATCGCGGTCGCACTGAAAGCCGAAAAATTCGTGCAGCTCACGAATGTTCCCGGCGTTCTGCAGAACATGAATGACCCGTCCTCGCTGATAACAAGAATTCCAATGCCGACAGTCCCCAAGCTGATTGATGACGGAATAATAGCGGGCGGAATGATTCCCAAGGTTGAATGCTGCATGACCGCGCTCAAAGGCGGAGTTCCAAGAACCCACATCATCGACGGGCGCGTTCCCCATTCGCTTTTGATTGAGATGTTCAGCGACCGCGGAGTCGGAACAATGATTTACTGACAGCCCGAAATCCGCATCTCTATTTCAGGCAAGGCGGACTACAGTTCCGCCTTTCAGCAATCTTCCCGTGACAAGACGGCGTGTCCTTTCCGGAGGCGCGCCGTTTTCTATGTCCGATATAAGACGCTCACCGATGAGTTTTCCGATCGACTCTCCGTTCTGCTCGTATGTGGTCAGCGGCGGAATTATCATGGATGTAAGAAGGATTCCGTCATAGCCGACAATACTTATGTCCTTTCCCGGAGAAAGGCCGAGGCTGTTCAGCTCGCGTATTCCGCCGAGCGCAGAATAGTCATCAGGATAAAAAATACAGGTCGGAGGCTCCGGCAGCGACATCAGAATTTCGGTGGCATCGGAACTGGTTATCGGATCGTTGTAAAGCCCTTCGGCAAAATACTCGCCGGGAACATTTATCGAATGTCTTTTCATCACATTCAGAAACGCCTTCCGCCGTTCCGCCGTGACCAGAGTGTTCTCCCCGTGAATCATCGCAATCCGGCGGTGTCCCATCGCAACCGCATATTCCGCAAGTTCCGTCATTCCGCTGGTGTTGTCGCTCAGAACGGCGCTGTGTCCGTCATCATACACATAATCAAGCACAACGGACGGAATCTCGCTGTGAACAAGGCGGCAGATGTCGTCCCTGCGGAAATCCGCGGACAGGACGGCCACTCCGTCAAAATTCCGCGCCTTGATATGATTGTAATAATCAAAATTCCGTCCGGGTGCCGAGCCTGTAAATGTAATCTCATAGCCTTCGCGCTGGGCCACCGACTGCAGTCCGCTGATTATCTTGGCAAAATACTGATGCTGAAAGCCGCTGCCGGTTTTATCCTCAAAAATAACACCGATGTCGTAGGTGCGGTTGGTTCTGAGGGTTCTGGCCGCGACATTAGGATGATAGCCCATTTCAGACGCCTTTTCCTTTATGAGCCGGATTGTCTCCGCACTTATCTCCGCACTGCCCTTAAGAGCCTTGCTGACTGTCGAAAAGGAGACACCACATTCACGGGCAACATCCTTCAAGGTAACCAACTTCAAACCTCCGGATTAAGATTAACACGTCCTCCAAGGCACATTTACGCAAAAGACCTTGGCTCCGCCGTTTTCAGATTCGGATAAACACAAATGAACATCCCGGCGCAAAAACCGGGACGGCAAATTCTCCACACGAATAACTTATACTATAAATCTTAATGCGGAATTCCGCAAGCGAAATCGTTTTCGTAAATGTGCAAAACATAAAACATATTTACACTCAAAAAAAATTTTATTATAATTCAAGAAATTAACAAAAACTAAAGTTTTGGAGGATATATGAAAAAACTTGGTGCAGCAATCACCGCCGCGGCATGTATATTTGCCATGGCTTTTACAGGATGTTCAAAAAAAGAATCCGATTCCATCAGCATCGGTTTTATCGGACCGCTCTCCGGCAGCGTCGCCGTTTATGGTGTTGAATGCAAGAACGGCATTGATCTTGCGGTCTCAGAAATCAACGCGGCAGGCGGAATCAACGGAAAAAAAGTTGTTCTTATCGCCGAGGATGACGAGGGAAATCCGGACAAAACCGTAAACGCCTTCAAAAAGCTCACGACAAAAGACGGAGTAAAGCTGATTATCGGCTCACTTACCTCAGGATGCACGCTTGCCATCACGACTCTTTCTCAGGCAAGCAAGGTGGTTCAGATTGCTCCGGCCGCGACAGCTCCCGCAATCACTGATGCCGGAAACTACATTTTCCGCTCATGCTTTATCGATCCTTTCCAGGGAACTGTCGGAGGAAAATTCGCCGCCGAGACGCTCGGAGCCGGAAAAGCGGCGATTCTCTATGACATCGGAAACGACTATTCCGTAGGTCTTGAGGAGAATTTCCAGGTCGCCTTTGCCGCCAACGGAGGACAGGTCGTCGCGATTGAATCATATTCCACAGGCGACAAGGACTTCAACGCGCAGCTGACAAAAATCAAGAATGCGAATCCCGATGTCGTTTATCTTCCTGATTATTACGGAACGGTCGCGCTTATCGCAAAGCAGCTCCGCGCCCAGGGAATCAACACTCCGATTGTAGGAGCCGACGGATGGGACGGACTCACATCAAACGCCGGCGACGAGGTTCTGAACGGATTCTACTCAAACCACTATGCGGCCGACTCAACCGATGCGGCGGTAGTGAAATTTGTAGGCAACTTCAAGAATATGTTCAGCAAGGAGCCGAATTCTTTCGCGGCTCTCGGATATGATTCCGTCTACCTGCTGTCAGATGCAATCAAAAAAGCAGGAACAACCGACACTGCGGCCGTCCGCGACGCGCTCGAAGCAGCCGACGGAGATTACGTGACCGGTCACCTTACGTTCGACGAGAAGCACAACCCGATCAAGTCCGCCGTCATGGTTGAAATCGTGAAGGGCGCTGACGGAAAACTGACCTCAGTCTACAAGGCGACAGTCAATCCGTAACGCAGCGGACAAAACAGAAAAACAGAACGCCCGCCGGGAAAATTCAATTCCGGCGGGCGTTTTTATAAGAAACCTGTCAGATACTCGCGGAAACTCTACGCGAGACGGAAAAATCCTGCCGACTGAGGCGGACATTTTACAGTGCCGCCGTCAGAAATGATTTCCCCGCCGAATGAATAGATTTTTTCTGCAAATTTCTCGGCGGACGGAAACGAAACTCCGGATGCCGACGGATTGAGCACGACAAGAATCCTTGAATTTCCGCTGCTTCGGATATATGCAAGCGGACAGGAATTTTTCTGCGCCCAGACGAATTCAATCTTTCCGGAAGCCCTGAGCGCAGGCTCCGAATGGCGGATTCCTATAAGTTTTTTCACCTCATTCAGAAGGGAACCGGAATCCGCAAGCTGGGCCTTTACGGTCGGACGGCCGGCGGAATCATCCTGTCTGATATAGAGTTTTTCGGGGGCGGCCATGCTGAATCCGGCATTAACTCCGTCATCCCACTGCATCGGAGTGCGCGAGCCTGTACGTCCGTAGCCGCCCTCGACAGAATCAAGCCCCTCCACAAAATTCATCCCGATCTCGTCGCCGTAATAGATGAACGGAGCTCCCGGCATCGAAAGAAGGAATGCAAAGGCGATTTTCAGCTCATCGCCATGAATCAGACGCGCAAGCCTGTCCATGTCGTGATTTCCTGACGGAATGCACATAAGCCCAAGGCCGGAAGTCTTTTCATAGTTTTCCATGTATTTTGCGACGAATTCCGACACATCGCCCTTTCCCCTTGACGAGAAGAACGGCTCCGCGCAACGGAAAAGGTCATTGTAATGCGACGGGCCGAAATGAAGCAGAAAATCCATCTGAAAACCGCCGAGAATGGACTTGTCCGGCTCGCCCCACTCGGAAACCATCGCCGCATCCGGAAATTCCCTGTCAAGGAAGGCGCGGACTTTCCGCCAGAGCGCGACTGTTCCCTTTCCGTCCTCGTCATTTTTTACTAGCGAACCGGCCATGTCGACACGGAAACCGTCGCAGCCGGCACGCAGCCAGAAGCGCATCACGTCCATCATCGCGGCAAGCGTCGCTTTCGGTCCATCGTCTTCCGGCGACTGCTGCCAGGGACGCTCGCGCCTGTAGAAACCGTAATTGAGCGCCGGCTGGTGGGAGAAGAAATTCACCGCGCATGAGCCGTTCCTGTCTGAAATTCCGCGGATGCAGCCCATTCCCCTGGGTTCCTCCCAGATTGACGATGTCCACACGTATCTGTCCGTAAATTCATTTCTGCGCGCCTTTTTTGATCCGGTGAACCAGCGGTGCTCAACCGAAGTATGCCCCGGAACCAGGTCAAGCAGAATGTGCATTCCGCGCGCATGGACTTCGTCAAAAAGCCTCTTGAGCTGGGCGTTTGTTCCGTACCGCGGCGCGGCCTTGTAATAATCCGAGACATCGTATCCGGCATCGCCGAACGGAGACTCAAAGCACGGATTCATCCAGATTGCATTGCATCCGAGACTTTTAATGTAGTCCAGACGGCTGATGATTCCCTCAAAATCGCCTATTCCGTCGGCGTTTGAGTCCATGAACGACTGAGGATAAACCTCGTAGAAAACAGCATCTTCCAACCAGTTCTGCACAGTTCCTCCTTATAATAAGCCTGCGGCGCAGACTTGTGAATAGAAAGTCAATTCAGACAGGATTGTTCTGAGCGGAAAAATTCCGCGGCGTATTTTAGGCACAAACAGAAATAAAAAGCAACAAAAAAACTCCGTGTGCGGACAAAGCCCGGCGCACGGAGAAAGAAGGAATAAAGTCCGGAAAATGCATCCACCTTCCGGACAAAATGAATTGTTTTTACATCAGATGCAATCAGTAAACGTAAACAGAGCTGCTTCCGAGCTTCACGCCGTCATACCAGGCATAGACCTTATAAATTGTGCCGCCGGTATAACCTTCCGAAAATGTCGGTTTGGCGAATTCTTTGGTCTCAACGAGCTTTGTATCCTTGTTGTACTCGAATTTAAGCTCTGAAGTTATCTCAGTCTCATCGCTGGTCTCTCTTTTTCCAGTTGTTGTGTTGTATGTGTACGTCTCTTTTGAGATTCTGTAGGCGACCTTGCTGTCAACCACTGGCTCGCCATTACCATTACTTGTCACAGGTGACCAGTAAAGCGAGACGGATTTGCTGTCGGCGGAATATGTACATCCGACGCTTCCGTAGAAAGAATATACATTATAAACAGGAGCACCGACGGTAACTGAACCGTAAGTAACAGTAGAACCTCCTGATACCCAGGTTATAACAGGCTTGCCGTTATAAGACGCATAGAGTCTGAATGGCTGCCACTGGAATTCCTCATCATTCCAATCAACATAGGCTGTGTACGTCTCTTTTAGCTCGTCAAGCGTGTATGTAAGCGGAATTTTCTTCCAGTTATAGTAGTCGGTATTGCCGTAAACGTAGAATTTCGCCTCCTTGTTCACGGAGCCGTCAGTGTTGGTTGCGGCATTCCAGGTGAATTTCACTTTCTTTGAAGTGGTGTCATAGCTTCCGGCAAATGAGCTGTAGCTCATATTAACACTTGTCTCAGGAGTAAAGTCCGCACTTCCGAGCAGGATGTTCTTGGTCCTGTAATATCCTGTTCCGAAAGAAACCTCCGCCCAGAAGTTGTTCTTTCCGATAAAGACAGGATTCAGCTTTACAGTGCCGAGACAAGATGACGGAGTTCCACTTGATATGCGGCCAACATCGAACGCCATTTTTTCCGTGGCATCCTCATTCGCAACGTAAATTTTCGTGTTCGCATAAGGAACCGTCTGGAAAGTCACGGTAACCTCGCCGTCAACGGGAGCGCCGACCGTATATTTCGGCTCAACGAGATCCGCGGACTTGGTCGCATAGTCAAACGCGGCAAAACCTGCGTCAGCCGGCACCTTGTATACGACTTCAGTGCCACGTCCCGGATTAATGGCCTTTACAGAAGCCTCGACAAAACCGGAACCGGCAATACCGACATTCGCTCCGACATTTCTAGAAAGGGCGTTTCCCTTGTTCTGAATAAAATACTTGACCTCAGAACCGTTCTTCCATTCATTGTCGGCAGAAATATAGTCAAAGCAACACGTTGCGTTTACATCAAGGTCCGCGACACGAATCTTCGCTCCGCCGTCAATCTGACGGAAAATGACATATCCGCTTGAGATTTCGGCCGGACTCCATTCAAGATAGTTCGCACCCGGATAAGCCTTTGCCTTGAAATCAGAAACATTTCCGACCTGATAAATACTTTCAGCAGCCTGCTGCTGGCAAGCCATAAGTGCTCCGGCAGCAACAGCCCCCGCCAGCACAAATGCAAATCTGTTGATTTTTTTCATAACCAACTCCTCTTAAAAGTTTTTGTTTTGAATTCAGGGGGAACCGCTGGAAAGATATAGAAGACAAACACTCCCGCTGACAAAACATTAAGGTATTTTACCCCCCCCCGCACTTTGTCAAGTGTCTTTTTGAAAATTTTATTGAAATCCTCTGCTTCTGCGTATTTTTCACCTGATCCGGCGCAATATTATCTGCATGAGGACTATCAGAAGAATTTTTTTTATGACGGCCATAATCTCCGGAATTTTCTGCGCCTCGTGCAGGACGGACGGCGGGAACGGAAACAGCGGCTGCGCGGAGATTTCGCTTGTGACCTGGAATCTACAGACGTTTTTTGACGGAGAATTCGACGGCTGTGAATATGAGGAATTCACCGGACGGCCATGGGGAACTCAAGCCTACACCGTCCGGCTTAAGCGTCTTTGCGGGGTGATGGAGACGCTTGACGCGGATGTGTTCGCATTTCAGGAGGTGGAAAACGAAAGAATTCTATATGACATAAGCAACATTCTTGCCGGAAAATCCTGGGAAAAAGACAGAAACTGGCGGTTTTCCTGCTTTGCGAAATCGGACGGAGGAGCTACAGGCTGCGCCGTCATGTCAAAGCTGCCGCTCGCCTCGGTAAAGACACATTCATTCAGGCTTGCGGCGGAAAGTCCAAGCCAGCCGTCCGTCCGTCCGGTCATGCAGCTTGAGCTGACAAAGGACGGCAGAAAACTCTATCTGCTCGTGAACCATTGGAAGTCAAAATCCGGCGGCGCGGCAAAAACCGAAATATGGAGGAATATGCAGGAAGGCGTTGCCGCAAAAGCAATATCCGCAATCAGCCGCAGGCATGCCGAGGCCGGAGATGGAATTCCGGCGGTAATTCTTTGCGGAGACTTCAACAGGGACGCAAGGGAATTCACGCTCGATTTTTCCATTCCGGGAACAAACACCGTTCTGAGCCAAAAAATTTTTGGCGGAGAAGGACAGGTCAGGGTTTTCTCGCCCTGGTTCAATGCGGACGGCTCCATCACCGGAACAGGCAGCTATTTTTACAGAAAAAAGTGGGAATATATAGACAACATATTCTCATACGGCTCTGCGGAGATAGCCGAATTCCGGGCGGAGGCGCGTTCTCCATGGGCAAATGAGGACAACACTCCGGCCGCATACCGCGTCTACAACGGAAAAGGATATTCAGACCATCTTCCGCTGTATTGCCGCGTAAAATTCTAAGCCTGAACCTGCGAAAAACCTGCGCCGATTCCGTTCATTACCTCAAAAAAATGCGGAAATGAGACACTGCAGCTTTCAGCATCATTTATCACGACGGATTCGCCTTCCGGAAGCCCAAGCCCGAAACAGGCCAGCGACATGGCGATGCGATGATCCTTATAGGATTCCACGCTTCCTCCGTGCAGGACGAACTCCGGATTCGGAGAACCGTCCTCCAGAACCGGAGAATGTCCGTGAATCACAAGGCTGTCTCCATCCTCATGAATGTCCGCGCCGAGTTTTCCAAGCTCGCTCACCATGGCCTTAACGCGGTCGGTTTCTTTCTTCCGGCATATTTCGACATCCGAAATCACGACATTTCCTTCTATATAACAGGCCGCCGCCGCAAGAGCGCAGATTGCGTCCGGAAAAGCGGAGATGTCCACTGCCAGTGTCTTTTCAGGAAGATGGGCGGCGGAAAGCCTTTTGCCGCCTTTTGCGGTCAGCGATGAATTCTTTCCGTCCAGAACAATATCCGCCCCGGCAGACACAAGGACATCCACAATCATGCTGTCGCCCTGGCTTCCGGAAAAATCCACATTATCCACGACAACATTTCCGCCGGACACAAGCGCGGCGACAAGAGGAAAAGCCACGGCCTCCCAGTCGGACGGAACAGTGCAGTCAAATCCCTTAATCTGAACCGGTCCGTCAACATGAATATGCCTGAAGTCATCCGAAATTCCGCTTTTTACGCCGACGGAATCCAGCCACAACTTCGTCATCGTGAGATACGGAGTCTCCTTTGGATCCGTCAGCTCAATCTCCAGCCGTCCGTCAAGACGCGATGCGGCCATCATGAATCCGCTTATATACTGCGAAAGCTTGCCGTCCGTCACAAGCTTTTTAGACACATCAAGCGGACCGCGGAAAACGAACGGAGGCGTGCCGGACTTGTTCACGGAAAAAGCCCCGGCACCAAGCTGATTCAGCGAATCCACCAGATGGGTGACTGGTCTTGTCCTTATAGACTCATCGCCGGTAAACACGCACCATCCCGGCAGCGTCGCAAGAACCGGACACAAAAAGTACATAAGCGAACCGGAATTCCCCACGTTCACGACATCATCCGGCAGGTGCAGATTCCGTCCGGCTCCGGTTACCGTCCAGACTGAACCTCCGGAAGACTGCGTGTCAACATCGGCTCCAATCTGACTCACAGCTTCCACGGTGGAAAGGCAGTCATTGCTCGGCAGCGGATTTTTTATATGGGAAACGCCGTCCGCCATCGCGGCAAGAATGAGCGCCCTGATTGTATGGCTTTTTGAGCCGGGAACAATTATATGCCCGGACACGATATTTCTGTTGGACTGAATTTTCATTCGCAAATAATATCACAATGCCGCGAAACTGAACAGACAAAAACACAAATTCTGTCATACTCGTGAACGCGCACAGGGAATGTCCCTCCGCACGAATCAGCATTTTCCCCTATCCCTGTTTTCCTTGACATCCGCGGATTACGGTAGTAGTGTTAATGCATAATTCTTTTACACTATGAGGTGAACATGAAAATCAAATCTGTATTCGGACATTCATTTGAAAAATACGGAAAAGTTCTGACAGGCTACGATGTGTCGGAACTGCTCGAAAAGCTCGAAAAGACAACTGACAAGCCGGAAGGAAAGACAATCTACGAGCCTGGTGACGCCGGACTGGAATCACTTGCCGTGGCGAAAGAATTCTCCGTAAACGTATATGGCGGAATGCCCGTTCAGGTCGGCTACTGCAACGGAAACAACACAAAACTGAACTGTCTTGAGTATCACCGCGGAAGCGAGCTGAACATTCCCGCTGACGACATAGTTCTCCTTCTTGCTCCGCTTTCTTCGGTAAAGAACGGAAAAATCGACACGAACTGCGTCGAGGCGTTCCTTGTCCCCAAGGGAACTGTAGTCCAGGTTTACGAGACGACACTTCATTATGCGCCGTGCAATGCTGTTTACGGACATGATGTCTCAAAGGACGGATTCCGCGTCGTGATTGTGCTTCCTAAGGACACAAACACCCAAAAGCCGGAAATTTCGCCCAAAAACACGGAAGACAAGCTCCTGTGGGCAAAGAACAAATGGCTCATCGCCCATCCTGATTCCGCGGAGGCAAAGGCGGGCGCTTACGTCGGACTTAAAGGTGTGAACATCGACCTGAATTCAAAATAAGATTCTATCACATCGGAATATGACATTCCGCGAACCACAAATGCAGGAACGGAAAACACTTCCTGCATTTGCTTGATAGAAACACCAAATAAATATATATTTTATCTGCTTAACTGAAATCATTTCTGACAGGAAAAAATCATGGGCTTCATAGAAATTCTGATTCTCGGCATAGGACTGTCGATGGACGCATTCGCCGTGTCAATCTGCAAAGGGCTCTCGCTCAAAAATGTAAAGGTAAAACACCTGTGCATAGCCGGGCTCTGGTTCGGAGGCTTTCAGGCGTTGATGCCGCTTGCCGGATATTTTCTGGGAAGCATTTTCGCGGACAAAATAACTAAATATGACCACTGGGTTGCGTTCATCCTGCTTGTGATAATCGGAATCAACATGATACGCGAATCCCTGTCGAAAAACGGAACCGAAGAGGAATGTTGCGAGGACCCGAAAATGGACGTAAAATCCATGTTCCTGCTGGCGGTCGCGACAAGCATCGACGCGCTCGCAGTGGGAGTCACGTTCGCATTCATGCATGTAAACATAATTCCGGCAATCACAGTAATAGGACTTACGACATTCACGATTTCTGCGGCCGGAGTAAAAATCGGAAGCATTTTCGGAACAAAATTCAAATCAAAGTCGGAAATTGCCGGTGGAATCGTCCTGATTTTAATCGGGCTGAAGATTCTCGTGACAGGCTGACGGAATCTGCACCTGCGGCGGCTCAACCGTCCGCCAAGGCATTTTCTCCGCACGGATTAATTTTCTCCGGAGATTTCCGCGGGAATTTCCTTCAGTTTCGTATATTTCGCGTCGTAACAGTGTGAATTCGGCCTGATTCCCAGAATCCGCTCATTCTCCGCCTGAAGCTGATCCTTTATCATCCTGCGGAAAACATCCATCAGAGGAGACGGATTCACATCCGCGGCAAGAGAAACCGTCTTCAGCTCCTCAATCAGATAATAACATGACTCGATTGTGGAAATATACTCAGGACGCGGCTCCCTCTTGAACGTGAAAATCGAACGGTAGTCTCCGTAAAACGAAAGGCGCGGCAGCTCCAGCAGAAACGGATTGTGCTCGATGATTTTGCGCGAACAGAACCAGGTCGCGTCTATCACAAGGACAAGAAGTTTTCGGTCGCCCACAGCCTGCACAAAACCGTCTTTTCTGGCATTCCAGGCATCTTCTCCGGGATAAAGCAGCACCGGAAAAAATTCAGGCGATGAAAGAAGCTGTGTCAGCCTGGCGTTGCGCGCGAACTCAAGTCCGACAAGAATTTCCGAATCCCTGAGTGTGACGTGGGCGATTCTTCCTGTTCCGGTACGCTGCTTTTTCGCCTCCTTAGGATGCATCAGAAAGACAAATTTCACGCCGGTGTCAATCTCCTTTGTATACCGGCAAAGACAATTCTGAACCGGGCGGAAACACCTCATGCAGCGCTCGCTCATGATTTCCCCGCGTCAATGTCAAGAAGAATATTCATGCTGAAATTCCTGTCCGGCTCCGAGCTGTAAAGGGAGACGAGATTTCCTGTTTTTTCCGCGGAGAATTTTCCGGCGGCCGCCACTTTATATAGAAGAGAATTCTCGTTGACGTAATCCTGAACCAGCGACGGAACAACCTCGTAAGTCACGGAACCTCCGCTGCTCCTGACCGCCTTAAAAAGAATGTAGAATGTCTCGGATCGGTTCTTTCCGTCCGCATAATACGAACGGTCACCGGTAAAAAGAAAACTTCCGTCAGAATCCGGCTCGCTGAAAAAAGTTTCCCGAATGGAATCCGCCACATTGAAGCCGTTCACCTTGAACCGCAGAACAGCAGGCCTGCGCATGCTGAAATTCCGCGAATCGTCCTGAATATCGCTCAGCTCGCTTTTCTCGGCGGGCGAAGCGTCGTTCTGGACTTTTTTCAGCTCCTCAAGGCTCACAAGAATTTCGGAAAGAATTTTGTCCGAGGAGGAGACGGATGGCGATGAAAACGAGACTCCCGAAAGCGAGGACAGATTTCCGAAAAGACCAGCCTCCGAAAGCGAAGTTATGTCCGCGGCGGTAAGCGTATCATTTCCGGAAAAAAGTGAAAGCGTATCCGTCAGTCGTTTCTCCGAAGAAGCGGACGGCTGACTTCCGGCAACGGAAACGGCGGCGGAATCGGATTTCCCTGCGGATGAGGTGGCATCCGTCTGAATTTCCGTTTTTTCAGCAGGCCGTGAGGGAAAACTCATGGACGGCCGGTAGAATGACGTTCCTATTTCGGGCATTCCGACCTGCGGCATTGAAGGCATTTCCGGCATTTTCTGGCAGAAAAGCCGGACAGAAGAAAAAAGGCATAAAGGAATCAATATTCTACAAATTCGCAAGGCTCTCCTCCACATATTCAAGACGCTGTGTAAGCTGGGCGATTGTCTTTTCAAGCCGGTTCTTTTCCTTCTCAAGCCGGGATTTTGGATCCTCTCCTTTTGCGACGGATGATTTCTGCTTCATCATCTCGCGCACGGAGACAGGATTTTTTCCGCTGAGAAATTCCTTTTCTGCTCCGGCCCGCTCGTCGGGCTTCTTGATCGAAGCGACAACTTTCATATTCTCAAAGCCGATTGCCGGATTCACCGGAACCGCGCCGACTTTCCGGATGTCCTTTTCCGCATTGCGCGGCAGACAAAGCACCCTGTCGATGTAATCCTCATAACGGATGTCGTTCTGGACGCAGAGATTGTAGGCCTCCGCAAGTTTTTTTCCGAACTGCTGCATAAGCTCACCGTTCTTTTCAAGATAATTCACCTTTATGTCCTCGGTGAGGGCTTTCAGCTCCGGAGAATTCTCCCATCCGAGCGAGTAATATCCTTTTTTCTCGGCGATTTCAAGAAGCCCGGCGAATTTTGCCCAGAATTCCTGTGTATGCACACGGCATTTTCCCATGGCGGCGGCAGGAGATTTTTCCTGCTCCTTCTCGGTCATCAGATGATGCGTATATTCATGGACGGCAGTGTAGACAAGCTGATTGTCCGACTTGAAATTCTTGTTGTGAAGAAAAATCTCATGCGTGTCCGGCTTGTAGAATCCGTTCACGCGCCTGCTTTCCTTGCCGGTCTGTGTCACCGTAAAATCAAGGGAGGTTTCGTGTATGTCCAGAAGAATCTGCTTTATTTTCTCGTTATCCATTTTTACTCCAGTATTTTGTGCGGCCCTCAGAGCCAGTTCATTCCCGAAAGAATTATCGCGCCTGCTACGGTCGCGGCGGTTTCTGTCCGCATGACGCGCTCTCCCATTCCGCAGCTTATATACCCTCTCTCCGCAAAAAAGTTCCGTTCCCGGTCAGTCCATCCGCGCTCGCTTCCGACAGCGGCCGTTATCACCGGATTTCCGGCGGATGAATCTGCAAGATTCCTGACACAATCACTCAGATGAATCTGCGGTCTTACATTGTCAAGAAGAAGCCGAAGCCCGTTGCCGGAAGGCGGCTCAGCCCTTTCCAACGAGTCAAGACAATCCGCAAGCGTCCGGTGAACGCTCAGAACAGGAACATGGGTCGAAGCCGCCTGAACAGTTCCGTCAAGAAGCATTTTATATGTGGAATTATTCTCCAGAAGCGTAGACTGCATATAAGATTTTTCGCCAAGCTCGGTTCCTGTCAGATGAACTTCCGCGACACCAAGAGCCGCAATATCACGGAGAAGGCGCTTGAGCTGAATCGGACGCGGGATTCCGATTATCATGCGGAGCGGAGAAAGCGGCTTGCCGTCACCTTCCGGCGTGAACGAAAATTCCATCACACCGGTGATTCTATTTATGACCGCGGTTCCTGATTTTCCGCCGATAATTCCCGCAAAAAACGAGTCGCCTTCATTTTTATGAAGAATTCTGATTATGTGAACGGCCCGCGGATCCTTCATGTCAAGCGGGCGGGAAATTTCATCTTCCGAAAAAAGACAGATATTCATCTCAGCTCATCAATCCGCAGCAATCAGGAGAACATATTTATTTTCTTCAGTATCTTTGAAAGCTGATCTTTTTCTATCAGATCAATCGGACGGCCTTCGGCATATTTGTGCGCGCTGTCGGAGAACGATCCCATCGTGACGCAGAGACCGGCATCACATTTTGAGTCGCGCATTTTTGAATGGAACTCGCGGACGTAAATATCACCGATTACGGTCATCGTCCTGTAAAAGCGGAAAATCTCGCGTGCCTCCCACTTTGCGCTTTCAATCGCGCATATCATCTCGACACTTTCGGAGGCGATTGACATATCCTCGAATTTCACGAAACTGTCCGGATAATAGGCCGAGACAAATTTCCGGCAAAGCGCGACAAAGTCACTTGTTCCGGACATCATGTAAACCTGGAGATTGCGGTTCTGGTTAAGCTCCGCATAACGCACGACAAGCGCGTCGACATCCTTGTAGCCCGGAGATTCCGTCTGAACCTGCTTGAGCAGCGCGTATCCCTTGGATATGTTGTTCTCCGAGATATACGCATTCGCGCACCTGTATTTTATCTGAATTTTCAGCGGAAACTGTATGTTCTGAAATTTGAGCGCAATCTCGTAGTCCTGAATCGCTTCCTTATACTGCTTTGAACGCTCGTGTATTTTTCCGGCTTCAAGACACGCCTGCGGTCCGAATTTCGGATCCGGACGCAGATGCATAAAAAGCTTGAGCGCCTTGTCCGACATTCCCAGTTCCGTCATTGAAACGGCCATATTGTAGAGCGCGTCCTTGTTTCCGGGCCGCTCGTCAAATGAACGCTTGAGAAACGGAAGCGCATCCTTATATTTCTGCGCCTTAAAAAGCGACGAGCCGAGCATATCAAGGACATCCGGATTTTCAGGCTGAATGATTCTCGCTTTTTTAAAACAGAAAGCCGCCTTCTCGTAGACGCCCTTCTTGTACAGCGCCATCCCGAGATAATAGTTGGTATCAAAAGTGTCCGGAACTTTTTTTGCGGAAACCATCAGCGCATTTATGGACTCATCTATCTTGTCAAGCTTGTATGCGGAAATTCCCTCGCGCATTGCGGCTCTGGCTATATCAATCTCGACATGGGCGGCGGAAATCGAATAAAGGGTCTTGTAAACATTGTAGCTGTTTTCCCAGTCGCCGTCCGCATAATAAATGTCACCGAGCGTCTCAAGCGCGGACACATTGTGAGGATCATGGGAAAGCCTCTTCTGCGCCTCCTTTATGACCACCGTTTTTCCCTTTTTCTGAAGCTTATCGTTGGATGTTTTTCCGCCGGAATTTTTCATGACATTCCGCAATGCCATAAGAATTATTATGAATACTGAACCCGCTATTATAGCCAGAAGCAGAGGAATAATGATATTCATAAGAAAAAGATTCTCCTATTTTCAGCGTCTCTTTTCGTTTACCAGATCGGCGATATGCTGGACCGCCGTCTTTATCTTGTTGATGTCGGTCGCATAGCAGCAACGGACAAAACCTTCTCCCGCCGCTCCGAACACATTTCCGGGAACGACCGCAACCTGATGTTTCTCGATAAGCTCCGTCGCGAACTGCTCGCTGGTAAGCCCGGTCGAGCGGATGTCCGGAAAAATGTAAAACGCGCCTTCCGGCTCAACGCAAGGAAGCCCCATGTCGCCGAACGCCTTGTACATATAATTGCGCCGCTGCTGATAGCTTATGCGCATCTTCTCGACTTCGTTCCAGCTGTTGCGCAGACCTTCCAGCGCCGCATACTGGCTGAAAATCGGAGCGCAGATTGTGTTGTACTGATGAAGCTTGAAAACCTGAGCGATAAAATCGGCGGGTCCCGTCATAAATCCGATTCTCCACCCGGTCATGGCAAACGATTTTGAAAAACCGTTCAGAACTATCGTGTAATCCTTAAGCCCCGGATAGCTTCCGATTGAAACATGCTTTCTGCCGTCGTAGACAAGCTCGCAGTAAATCTCATCGCTTATGACCCAAATCTGGTGTTTCTTTACGACTTCCGCGATTTTTGCAAGCTCCGCCTCCGGAATCATCTTTCCAGTCGGATTGCTGGGAGAGCAGAACATAACCGCCTTTGTTTTTGGTGTTATCACCTTCTCAAGCTCTTCCGCCGTAGGATAAAAATCAGTCCTGCTGGTGTCAAAATGAATCACCTTGGCATCGCACAGCGCGGCAAGCGGCTGATACGACACATAGCACGGCTCGCAGACGATAAGCTCGTCGCCCGGATTCAGAATCGCCCTAAGCGCAGCGTCAACACCCTCGGACGCGCCGACCGTAATCAGAATTTCCGACTTGGGATTGTAATACAGCTTGTAGCGTTCAAGATACCTCGCGATTTCCTCGCGCAGCTCCAGCAGTCCCCAGTTTGACGTGTAGGAAGTATGACCTTTCTCCAGGTGATAGAAAGCTTCCTCCCTAATGTTCCATGGTGTCGAAAAATCCGGCTCGCCGACGCCAAGAGAAACGATGTCATCACGTCCGATAATCAGATCAAAGAATTTTCTGATTCCGGACGGCTGTGTCGCAAGCATTTTCTGTGAAAGCCTGTCTGTTCTTGTATTCATCAGGCGGAGACTCCTTCGCGGTTGTCGCGGTCATTCTCGACATAAACAATGTCATTTTCCTTGTATGTCTTGAGAATAAAATGTGTCTTTGTGGAACGCACACCTTCAAGCGTGGAAAGTTTCTGCGACACAAAAAGAGCCACTTCCTTAAGGGAATCGCCTTCTATTATAACCTTGAGGTCATATCCGCCGCTCATAAGATAAAGCGACCTGACCTGCGGAAACCTGTAAATTCTCTCCGCAAGCGCGTCAAATCCGTGCTCCCTTTCGGGCGTAACCTGAATTTCTATTTCGGCGCAGACCTTATCCTTTGCCTCGCCGTCCTTTTCCGGATTCACAATGGCGGCATATTTCAGAATAACTCCATCATCCTCAAGTTTTTTGATAATCGCGCTGACTTCCGCCTCGGATTTTTTTGTCATTGCGGCGATGTCCTCAACCGAAAGACGGGCATTCTGCCTGAGCAGATCAAGAATTTCTTCCATATAATATACCTCTGAAAACTTTTAAATTCGCAAAATTCAACTCAATATGTTATACGCTTTTGCGGATTTTAGCAATAACAGAAGACAGGCGCGGATTTGTCCGGAACACGCGGGAATTTTATATTGAATTTTAGCGTCCTTTATGCAATGATTTTTCCGTGAGCAAGATAATCTCAAAACACAGAATCATGGAGCTTGTGGCGTTTCTTGTGCTTGCGGCCGCAACCGGAATAAGCATCGTCCTTCCCTACGACGGCAAGACTCTGATTCCCTTTCCGGAGACGGTGATTCCGGCAATGAACGGTGTATGCGCGCTGCTTTGCATTCCGCTTCTTATAAATCCAGAATTCTCCGCGCTCGAAATTGCGATTCTGTTCGTCCAGAGCATAATGACCGTTCTTTCTGGCTATGAAATTCTCGGAATTTTCCTTTATTCGGCGCTTGCCGTCCTGCTGCTTCTGGCCGGATTCTTCAGAAGAAACGCCGGACTTAAAGTCCTGTCAATGATTGTGCTGTGGGTGTGCACGCTGGCCTGCCTCTATCCATACGGAATTCCGCGCATGGTGCTTGCCTACACAGTCTCCCTGTTCATGCTGTCCTTCTACGCGTACATCTACGAGCGCCTCAAGAAAGTTCTTGTGACGCTGGTGCCTCCTCAGGACATGAACGCGAATCTGCCCGCACACGGCTCCGTAATCCACCTTTCTGATTTCGGCCTGACCGACAGGCAGATAATGCTGGCCACCGAATATATGAACACCGAGATGACATACCGGCAGCTGGCCGAAAAACATAACGTCAGCTGCTCCACCGAAAAACACGACATGGCCGAAATTTTCAAGATTTTTAATGTGACGAACAAAGAGGACTTCCGGATTCTTATGCTCCAGTACATAGTTAAAATTTAAAAAGAATGTCCCTGTATTGTGGTCTCGGAAAATCCGGCCACCGTACAGGAACGCTTCGGCTAGTCCGCCATCTCCTTTATCAGCGAGACATTGTAGTTGTCAACGGCAGTGCTCATCCGCGAATTTCCGAACATCGCAGTCAGGCACGCAAACGGCACTGTAACCGCACCGACCGAATATCCTATTCTTGTCATATATGAGGCCGCCGCCGGATCTATTCCGGGAATATCAGCTGCAATAGCAGTTCCGAGCGAGGCGCAGCCGATTCCGAGCAGAACCCAGGACGTAATCTTCCATGCATCATATTTTGCGACAAGCGTCCTGTTCTCAGGAACAGTCAGGAGAACTTTCTTCAGCTCGGAATTCCTTATTCTGTTTCCGTCAAGGAATTCGTATGTGACGGTATTGATAAGCGCCGGCTCGTGGATAATCAGATTCGGCAGAGCCACATCCAGTCCGGGAACCGGAGAAACAGCTTCAGTCTCCTGCGCGGCACAGACTCCGCAGACAAAAAATGCAACCAATATTCCGACAATAGTTTTTCTCATAGTTATCTCCCTAACCTATTCATTATGTTGTTACTTTTCATAAGGTTTTTTCGGCCTTATCCGATTGGATTTTTGTTGCGCAACAGTTTTATTGTTGCCGGTTTTTTCCGGAAAATCAACGGGTTTTTTACGAATTAACCTTGGTTAAATACGAATTAACCAAGGTTAATTTAAAATGAATAAAGATACTTTAGTTGTACTTAATTTTTTTTCTGGGACACGGTGATGGCTCAGCTCAGGGCGGCGGCTCTCAGTCCAAAATGCGCAGTTCTTCTGACGGCATTTCTCGGAGAAGGCTGGCGTTTCTGACCGTAGTTTTTCTTATGGAAAAAACATTCTTTCCCGTGTTATATTTGAACAATGAAATATTTTGATTCGGCAAATCCCGTGGCAAGGGAAATTTTCAGGATAATTCTGGTCGTGGCAGGAGCCGTCCTTATGGCGGTCAACATAAACACATTCGTCCATTCTGCCGGGCTTTTTCCGGGCGGATTCACCGGACTTTCGCTCCTAATTCAGGAAATCTTCCGGGAATTCATCGGAATCCACGTTCCTTTCAGCGTGCTTTCCTGGCTGCTGAACCTTGTGCCGGCGGCGGTCTGCTTCAAATATGTCGGAAAAAAATTCACAGTTTACTCCGCGGTGATGATTGTGCTTTCCGGTCTGCTTACGGACATAATTCCCGGATTCGACGTGACCGATGACGTGCTTCTCTCCGCAATTTTCGGCGGTCTTGTGAACGGACTGTCTATCTGCCTGTGCCTTTTTGCGGGAGCCACCAGCGGAGGAACGGATTTCATCGCGATTTTCGTTTCGGAAAAGACCGGAAAAGATGCATGGAATTATATTTTTATGGGAAATATGGCGGTTCTTGCCACGGCGGGATTTCTTTTCGGATGGAACGTCGCGCTTTATTCAATCGTGTTCCAGTTCGCATCGACCCAGGTGCTGAACACTCTTTACAAACGCTACCAGAAAACAACTCTGCTTATTATATCAGACAAGCACGAGGAAATTTACAGAATCATAAATGAGACCACGAATCACGACGCGACGCTTTTCCGCGGAATCGGATGCTACAGGAACACCGAACGGAATATGCTGTACACGGTGATTTCCGAGGACGAGGTGAACGGCCTTGTGAAAAAAATCCGCGCGGCCGACACCAACGCCTTCATAAACATACTTCAGTCAAAAGAACTTCTCGGAAAATTCTTCATGAAGCCGAACGATTAGACCGCCGGATACTGCATCGCATCTGCGAATGTCACAGGAAACGGACGCAGATACGGTCTTACTGCGTTGAACACTCTGAGCGCCGAATCAGAACCGTCCTCCGGGACAGGAACATTTATAAAACGGCAGCCTGTGTTCTTGGCCAGTTTCTCAAGCGCGGCATTTGCCTTTACCGCATTGGGCTTGTCCGACACAATGGACATCACATAAAGCTTGCAGCCCGGACAGTTTCTGTGCAGTTCCAGCAGAAGCCATTCATAGTTGGCGCAGAATTCATCGACATCAAAATTCCTTGACCGTACATCCTCATCGCCGATATTGACAACCAGTTTTGACGGATTAAGCTCGCATACCGCCGCCGCAGCGTGCTCCGCATCCGCGATATGAAGTCCGTCAAAGCTGCGGCTGTAAACAGGAACACCAAGCGCGCTGTCGGTGACAAATTCGGAAATGTTCATGTCCGCAAGATATGTTGAGCCGAAGCAGACAACCGCGTTTTTTCTGGCCGCGGCGTTCATTTTTCTGTAAGATTCTATTCTGTCATCAAGTGTTTTCATATTAATCCTCCAATTGGAAATAAAATTCAGTAGTTTGACGCGTGACGCACATCGGCGGCTTGGACGCGGTTTCTGTCGGCGGACGCTTTCTCGGCAAGCCTGTCATATTTTTTGTTCACAAAATAAACGACCATGTTCATGGACACGATTACAAGATTCAGCAGATAGACGACAAGCACATAATTTATTGCGCCTGTATAGAATTTCGCCACGATTCCGCAGATATATCCGACAATAATCAGCAGATTAAAACGGAAGCTCATATTCTTTGCGCTTTTTGCCTTTATATTTTTCATTACGGAAATCGGCCAGGAAAGACCGAAACAGACCAGCATCAATGACTCTAAAATTTCTGCCATTTTTTTATACCTCCAGAAAACAGCCCGCAGCTCCGGATGCCGCGTTTTCCCTGTTTTCACGGAGACTATATAACTTTATTATCATAATGTCTAATATATCATTTTTATCAAATTAATAACTTTTGCTTATATATTTTACCGCGGCACAGGAATCAAGGTTCTTCAGCTGATTTTGTCAAGACTGGAACTGAACCTAATATTCCTCCTCCACAATCACGGACCAGCCTTTTCCGGAATAAGAGTTGTAGCCGCTGGTCTTCGCGAATCCGCAGACACGGAGTTTTCCGGAAGGCGATTTTCCGGTTATATAGCCGTATCCGGTTCCTGCGCTGATTTCGGCAAAAGCGTCGGAGGACGAGAGATTCATTCTGAGCACATCCGTCCGCGTTTTGGAGGCAATCACCTCTCCGCGCACATTAACGACATAGATTCCGCTGTCGGCCCCGATTTTCGCCTTGTCCACAATATCGCAGATAAAGTCCCAGTTGAAGCGAGTCGAAATCACGCCAAGAATTTTCCCGGAAGAATTCCTTACAGGACATGAATATGAAATAGTATTCCTGTCAAGCTGGCGCGAGAAATACATATCGGAGACAAAAACCTCGCCGGAAACCGATTTTTTGAACCATTCCATTTCGCCGGCATCCGTTCCTGTCAACGACGGATCAACTCCGGCAACGACGATTCTTCCGCTTGCGTCCGCAAGAATAATCTCGTGATAGACTTCGTAAATTTTCACCAGATTCGAGATTGTCCTGCCGGCCGCCGCCACGGATTTTTCATCAGGATTCTCAAGGCAGGATACTATTTTTCCGAACGTCGCCCAGGCCTGAACATCGCAGAAACGCTCAAACAGGTTACGGTCAATCTTGTCAATCACATCAAAAGCGATGTCGGCTGTGCGCACTCCTATAAGCTCACGCATCTGCCGTTCAATTGAATCCACGACCTCGCCGCATTTTTCATTCGTCTTGTCGCTTATCTCGGAGAAACGCTTTATCTCGTTGGCAATCACGCGGAATCCGGCTCCGACCGCCCCGACATGGGCCGCCTCTATCGAGGAATTGAACGAAAGCATCCTTATATTCCGGGAATGACGGTCCATCTCCTTCAAATCCTGACGCAGAAGCCCATAATTTTCCATCAGCTGATTGAAAATATACGACATATTTGAACCGTGCGAATTCTTTTCCATAGCAGAATCTCCCAAATCATCATGAACAAAAAAAAGAGCCACCGAATCCTAAAAAATCGGTGACTCCTTTGCCACTCCGGAAGATTAACGCAAATTCCGCGTCTTTTCAAGTACCGCACCTTCCTCCTGATTCCTGATTCCTATCTCCTGTCTCCTGTTTCCTGATTCCTATCTCCTGATTCCTGCTTCCTGATTTCTGATTCCTGTTTCCGGGCATAAAAACATACAGTATTTTCCGTATTCTCCGGCAATAAAAAAAACTTTACATTTGAGGCATGAATACAGAACTGAATCTGCCGCGGCGTCTCTGCCGCAATCCTGTCATTTACGCAGACTGGCCCGATCCGGATGTAATACGCGTCGGCGGCACATATTACATGATAAGCACGACGATGCACTTTTTTCCCGGAGCCGTGATTCTGCGCTCGTTCAACCTTGTTGACTGGGAAATTCTTACCTACATAACCGACGACCTTGACGGAACTTCCGCCCAGAAGCTTGAGGACAAAAACGGAATCTACGGGAAAGGTATGTGGGCAGCCTCGCTCAGATTCCATGAGGGAAAATTCCATGCCGCCTTTGTCGCGAACGACACCGGAAAAACCTATCTGTATACAGCCGAAAAAATCACCGGACCGTGGAAAAAATCATATATCGAAGGATTCTACCATGACAGCTCGCTTCTGTTCGACGACGACGGAAGAGTCTACATCGCCTACGGAAACCGCGAAATCAGAATTCTGGAGCTTGAATCCGATTTGTCCGGCCCCAAAAAAGGCGGACTTTCAAGGGTTGCCGTCACCGACTCAGGAAATGTTCGGCTCGGATATGAGGGAACGCATTTTTACAAGATAAACGGAAAATATTACCTCTTTTTTATCCACTGGCCGGCGGCGGAAGGCGCGCTCAGGACGGAAGCCTGTTTCTGCGCCGAGTCCATAGACGGAATTTTCCGGGGAGGAGACGTTATCTGTTCCGATCTCGATGCACGGAGAAGCGGTGTGGCTCAGGGCGGAATCGTTGATACACCGGACGGACATTGGTATTCCATGCTTTTTCAGGACCACGGCGCGGTCGGAAGAATTCCGGTTCTTGTTCCGGTTTCCTGGAAAGACGGATTTCCATGCTTCGGAGAACACGGATCCGCTCCCAAGGAATTCTATGTGCAGGACAACCGCCCCGGACATAAATATGAGCCGCTCTTCTGCAGCGGAATTTTTGACAGCTTGACGGAAAACGGAAAAGTAAAACTGAAAAAGCCGTGGCAATGGAACCACATTCCGGACGGACAGCTCTGGAGCATGAATTCAGACGGCGCGCTTGCAATAAAAACCGGCCGAACTTCCGTAAACCTGATGCAGGCGCGGAACATACTGACCCAACGCGCGCATGGAGAAAAATGCTCCGCGGAAGTGACGGTTGACGCGTCCGCAATAAGTGAGGGAGATTTTGCCGGTCTGTGCGCATTCATCGGGCGGTACGGCTTTGTCGGAATCACAAGGAGAAACGGAAGATTCAGCGTTGCCGCAGCGGAACGCGCAAGCCCGCAGGAACTTTACAGAATCGGCGCGGTGGACACGCAGTCCGCAAAAATAACGGAAGAATTTCCGCTTGCGGAGAATTCCGGAAAAATCAGGCTGCGTCTTGACTTTGATTTTTCTCCCGGAAAGGATACAGCGGAATTCTATTATATGGAAGAAAATTCATTCCGCAGAATCGGGCCGCAGCAGAAACTTGTCTACGGACTTGACCATTTCTGCGGAGTCCGATTCGGGCTGTTCATTTTCTCGACGGAAACTCCGGGCGGACAGGCGGAATTCTCCGATTTCCGCTATTACACGGAGGACTGAAAAAAAATGCGCCGCGGCACAAGCCACGGCACCAAATAACGGAACCGGGAAAATCCCCGGATTCCAGAAATTTCAGACGGTCATTATCTGCTGAATTCCGGCGTGTTCCGAATCCTCAGCAGAATCCGCGGAAGTCCTGAACGGCGCGAGAGGAAGTCCGTTTCTGCCGAAGACCGTCACCGGGCCGTAATTGTACCAGGCATACCGCGCCGCGACCGGAGAAGAAACCTCCGCGCAGGAAAGCGTGATTGTGTTCAGATTCCAGGTTTCGCGCCCGAATTCAAATTCCGCGGGATAGAAAATTCCGTCCGCGCCGCAAAGCTCAAATCCGGTAAATCCGGCCGGAACATCATTTCCCTGAATTTTCTCAAGCTTTCTGTACTCGTCGAGTGTCCGGCTATCATCCTTCAGGACGAATCCTCCCGGAGCGTTCGCGAATTCAACCACAAATCTTTTTCCATCCGGATATGACGTGCGGTACATCGGAGACTGGGCCTGCTCCGCCGCAAGAATTCCATAGACGGTGCAGAGCGCGTTGCGTTCCATCCGGAATCCCAGCTCACGTTTTGCACGCGGATGAATGTCGTTGAACTGACCGAGATCTGCGGCGCAAACCATTCCCGTGTTGCTCACATCCGAAAGAACCTTTGCCTGCGCCTCGCGGATAAGCGGCCAGTTCTTGAAATCACGGTCATGCGTGTACCGGTGCTCAGGCAGCTGCACAAAGACAAACGGAAGATTCGCATCGCGCCAGAGGGAACGCCATTCCAGAATCATCGCCGAAAAAAGCCGCTCATACAGCGACGGCCGGTGATCGTCGCTCTCGCCCTGATACCAGAGAATTCCACGGAGCGTATACGGAGCAACCCTCTTAACCATGCAGTCGAAAAGTCCGCACGGGCGGTACGGATTCTTGCAGGACTTGGGACCCGGCCATTTGCACGGCCCAAGAATTTCCTGAACCTCGTTCCATTCTATTCCAGGACGGGTTCTGTAAAGCTCGTTGCATTTCTCCTGCCATACCGCATTTTCCGCCTCATATTCGTCAAATTCGGCGCACTGCTGCTCAACGGATTTTCCGGCCGTGGCCTCCGCATATTCATCAAGATAAATGCGCAGTCCGGAATCGCGCTCCAAAGTTCCGCGGCACATCCAGGCGCTTGCAGAAGTTCCGCCCCAGTTGCAGCCGATTACTCCGACAGTAACACCAAGATCCGCCGCAAGTTTCTTGGCGAAAAAATATCCTACAGCCGACCATGATTTTTTCCATTCACTGTCCCAGGTCTGCCAGCAGGTGTTCCGCTCAGCCTCAAAAAAATGACTGTCCATCCAGGCGATTTTATTTGTATAGTAAAAACGGACATTCGGATCATCCGTCTGCGCAAGTTCGGCCGGACCTTCCGTGCAGTTCTGAAGCTCAAACTCCATGTTCGACTGTCCGCCGGCAAGCCACACCTCGCCCACAGCAATATCCGTGAATTTTTCTTCTATTATATTGTCTCCATTGCCGCATTTTACGGACATTGAACATCCGTTCTGGGCAGGCAGAGGCGCAAATCTGAGCAACCATTTTCCGTCACATCCGCAAATTCCGCGGGCGGAGCGGAGCAGATTTCCGGCGGCATCAAAAAGAAGCGCGCTGATTTCCGTTCCCGGCTCCGAAACTCCGAACACATCAACCGGTTTTTCCCGCTGAAAAACACAATGATCTGAAAAAACCGCGGCGACCCTGAATTCTTCCATATTCAATCCATCCTGTTTAAAATCAATATGACTGCCATCCTAGCACCATAAGCACGTTTTTTCAATTTGCCTGAAATCTCCTGATTTCCTGAATTTCCTGAATTTCCTGAATTTCCGGGTATTGCATTATACGGCTCAAGTCATTATATTAATAGCCACGCAACGCAGATGTAATATAGCGGTAGTATACGACCTTCCCAAGGTTGGCGTGCGGGTTCGACTCCCGTCATCTGCTCTATTTTCAAAGATAAACCGCACTCCCACAAAAAATCAGACAAAATACATTCTCCTGTTTTTCATGCTATAATCATTTTATGACTCAGAATGAAATGCAGAAAGCGGCAAGAGAATTCGCCGCCCAATGGAAAGACAAGGGATACGAGAAAGGCGAAAGCCAGAAATTCTGGCTTGAATTGCTGGGAAACATATTCGGCGTTCAGGATTTTTCAGAATTCATCCTCTTTGAAAGCCAAATAAAAGAAAAATTTGCCGGAAAAACAATAACAAATTTCATAGACGCCTACATTCCAAAAACAAAAGTCATAATAGAACAGAAAAGCTCAGGGAAAAGCCTCAGCGAGCCGATACGTCAAAGCGACGGCTCAATGCTCACCCCATTCCAGCAGGCAAGAAAATACATAGCCTCTCTTCCGCTCTCGCAGCACCCGCGCTGGGTTGTAACCTGCAACTTTGCGGAATTCAACATCTACGACATGGAAAATCCGCAGAATCCGCCGGAAGTGATTTTTCTGAAAGACTTGGAAAAGGACTTCTACCGCCTTGAATTCTTAATCAACAGAAAAAACTGGAACATAAGGCGCGAGGAGGAAATCAGCCTTGCAGCAGGAAAGCTCGTGGGAAAGATGTACGACGCGCTTATAAAAGAGTTCATTCCGCAAGGCGAGAACGGCGAGCTGACAGCAGACCAGGCGCGCTCGCTCAACATTCTGTGCGTGCGGCTAGTTTTCTGCTTCTACGCCGAGGACGCGGGACTTTTTTCCACACGCACCGCGTTCGAGGACTACCTGCGCTCGTTCAACCTGCAGAATGTAAGGCTCGCGCTCATAAACCTTTTCAAGGCGCTGGACACAAAAATTGAAGAGCGCGACAAGTACGACACATCGCTTGCCCCGTTTCCTTATGTGAACGGCGGTCTTTTCAAAGACGAGAAGATTGAAATTCCAAACTTCACGCAGGAAATTGCCGACGTTCTCTGCAACGACTGCGCCGCGTTCAACTGGTCTGAAATCTCACCGACAATCTTCGGCGCGGTTTTTGAATCGACCTTGAATCCGGAGACACGGCGCAAGGGCGGAATGCACTACACAAGCATTGAAAATATCCACAAGGTAATCGACCCGCTGTTTATGGATTCCTTAAATAATGAATTTAAAGAAATCTGCGGAAACAAGACGCTCTCCAAATCCCAAAAGGAAAAGCTGTTTGCGTTCCAGAAAAAGCTCGGCTCACTCACGTTCCTTGACCCGGCATGCGGAAGCGGAAACTTTCTGACGGAGACATTCCTCTCTCTGCGCCGGCTTGAGAACAAAGCAATCTCGCTTCTGAACAAGGGCGAGCGTGTGTTCGGATTCGACGAGTTCATACACGTGAAAATCAGCCAGTTCTTCGGAATCGAGATAAACGACTTTGCCGTAACAGTCGCGAAGACCGCGCTTTGGATTGCCGAAAGCCAGATGATTAACGAGACCGAGAAAATCATGGGGCAGACGATAAATTTTCTGCCGCTCACCACAAACGCATTCATCGTTGAGGGAAACGCGCTCCGCATGGACTGGGCGACGCTAAAGCCCCTTGACGGAGGCGGGCAGCCAGCCGACGGGCTTTTCGCCGGAATCACCACGCATGTTGACGGAAGTGCGCACCATTACGACTACATCATGGGAAATCCGCCGTTCGTGGGAGCGCGCCTCATGTCAGAAAGCCAAAAAAGCGACGTGCTTTCCGTGTGGGGAAACGTCAAGAACATCGGGAACGCCGATTACGTCTCTTGCTGGTACAAGAAGGCCGCAGACCTGATACGCGGAACAAGCACAAAATGCGCGCTCGTCTCCACAAATTCAATCACGCAGGGCGAGCAGGTCGCGATTATGTGGAAGCCCCTTTTTGAGCAGGGAATAAGAATCGACTTTGCCTACAGAACTTTCAGATGGGACAGCGAGAGCACAGAAAAGGCGCACGTCCACTGTGTGATTGTGGGATTTTCGGATGGAAGGAGTCAGAAATTAGGAGACAGGAATCAGAAGAAAGGGGACAAGGGAAGAGTAGCACGGGAAGAGGGGAATCAGGAATCAGGAATTAGAAGTCAGGAGACAGCGGACAGTAGCGAGCTGTCAGCCAGCAAATTCATAATCGACGAGAAAGGTGAAAGGCGCATAGCAAAGAACATCAACGGCTATCTTTTGGACGCGCCGGATATTTTCGTGGAAAGCCGAGGCAAGCCGATTTGTGATGTTCCTGAAATCGGAATCGGGAACAAGCCGATTGACGGCGGAAACTATCTTTTCACGCAGGAGGAGAAAGACGCGTTTGTAAAGAAAGAGCCTCGCGCAGAAAAATACTTTAAAAAGTGGCTCGGCTCGGACGAGTTCATCAACCGCTACTGCAGGTGGTGCCTGTGGCTCGGTGACGCGAACCCGGCTGAGCTTGTGAAGATTCCGCTCGTGATGGAGCGAGTGAAAGCCGTTCGCAAATTTAGACTTGCAAGCAAGAGCGCGCCCACGCGAAAGCTCGCGGAAAAACCGACGCGTTTCCACGTGGAGAATATGCCGAAGGGAAATTCCGTTCTGATTCCGGAAGTCTCGTCCGAAAAGAGAAAATACATTCCAATCGGATTCATCACGCCCGACATTCTATGCAGCAACCTTGTAAAGCTCATTCCAAACGCCTCGCTCTTCCACTTCGGAATCCTTACCTCCTCAGTGCACATGGCATGGACGCGCGCCGTCTGCGGCAGGCTCGAAATGCGGTACAGATACTCGAAGGACATTGTGTACAATAATTTTCCGTGGCCGTTTATAAAGGAAACAGAGAACAGGAATCAGGAAAACAGTTTACAGGAGACAGGAAATAGGATTCAGGAAACAGGAAATAGGACGCAGGAATCAGTGGGCAGAACACAGGAATTAGAAATCAGAAAACAGGATAAAAATGGGGGGAATAATGGTTCGGAATGTGGAGGATTTGATAATCTGGCAGAGGGCGATGGATTTGACAGTAGAAATTTATGTGCTGATGAAGCGTCTGCCGAAGGAGGAGGTGTATTCGCTCCAGGACCAGATGAAAAGGGCTTCGGTGTCGATTCCGTCGAATATCGCGGAAGGCTTCGGACGGAACAATCTCAAGGAATTCCGCAGGTTTCTGCTGATTGCGCGAGGCTCGGCGATGGAGCTGGAAACGCAGCTGAAAATATGCGTGAAGATAGGCTATCTTTCGGAGAAGGATACGGAAAAGCCGCTCGGACTTCTGGAAGAAATCAGGAAAATGGCGTTTTCGCTTATAAGCTCCAGAAATTGAGTCCTGATTCCTGTATCCTGTCTTCTGCTGAAATCCAGCGGATTGAAGCGTCTGCCCAAGCCATTCTCGACGCGCGAGCAAAATATCCCGAGCTATCGCTTGCCGAGCTGTACGGTGAGAATATGTTTATGTTCCCGGAGCTTGAAAAGGCCCACAGGGAAAACGACCGCGCCGTCATGCAGGCGTACGGCTTTCCGCAAGACGCGACAGAATCTGAAATCGTGGCAAGGCTGTTCGAAATGTACGGGAAATTGACGAAAAAACAGTAAATCTGTGCTATATTTACAGCAAGGAGGAATCAAAAATGCCTTATGAAGTTCTAATAAAAGAAGCGCAGGCTCTGCCTTATGAAGAGTTGAAGCCTGTAGATGACTCAATCAGCGCAAGGAACGTGAACACCAGGAAGCCAGCGTAATGCAGTGCCAAAAACAAGCGAATGACTTGATTTTTCAATACATCAAATACATATTGACTATATAATATAAGGCGGAGGCAATTATGGCTGCATCTTCTAATTTTAGCGTGCGCATTGATTCTGAAGTTAAGGCTCAAAGCGAAGCGATATTTAACAATTTGGGGCTAAATCTTACAACGGCAATAAATGTTTTCCTTAGAAAATCGATTCAGGAGGGAGGGCTGCCTTTTGATGTAAAGATGGACAAGCCAAGCAAAGAAGCCCTGCTTGCCATTCAGGAAGCGGAAGAGATTTCCCGTGATATTAAGGCCGGAAAGCGCGTTCCGTTTGACAACTGGGAAGCCGCAAAAAGCGCACTGATGAAATGAAATACCGTTTTGACTTTACCACACGGTTTAAGAAAGAATACCGCAGACTTTCAGCAGATGAAATCAACGACGTTGACAAGGTTATTCAGATTCTATTGAATGGCGAGACGCTTCCAGAAAAATATCGGGATCACAAACTTACAGGAAATAAAAAGTCATTCCGCGACTGCCATGTTCGCCCTGATTTGGTTTTAATTTACAAAATTGAGGAAGACATTTTGCTCCTGACAGCCGTTGAAATCGGCGGCCTCAGCAATCTGTTCTGACGCTTAGAAGCTCTGCGCAGCGAACGGCAGATTTCCGCACGGTTGTCCAAGATGTACGAGAGATTGGCGCAAAAACGGTAAATCTGCGCTATATTTTTAAGAAGAAAAAAAGCCGCCGCGAAAACAGAAAATTCCGCGGCGGCTCAGTTCAGCTAATCCTGAATTCTATTCGTCATCGTTCTGGAGGGCGGCATAGCCTTCCTCTCCGGTACGGACTTTAACAACATTCTCGACATCGTAGACAAAAATCTTTCCGTCACCGATATGACCTGTGTAAAGCGCTTTCTTCGCGGCCTTTACGACCGTCTCCACAGGAACCTTTGACACAACAATCTCAACCTTTATTTTCGGCAGAAGCGTTATTGTCATCGGGACACCGCGGTAATATTCGCTCGCGCCTTTCTGCATTCCGCAGCCCATCACGTTTGCAACCGTCATTCCGGTAACTCCGATGCTGTTCATCGCGACTTTAAGCGCCTCGAATTTCGTCTGCCTTGTGATAATCACAACCTTTGTCAGCTTTGCGTCCGTGTGCTCAGGCGACACCTTTGTGACCGGCACGGCTGAATCCATAGGAATTGCGACTCCGGCTTCCCTTGCCTCGGCAAATTCCTCCTCGGAATAAGGAGTGACGAATCCGGCGTAACCGGTGTCAAGTCCGTGCTCCAGCTTGTCAAGACCGACAATCTCTTCTTCCGCAGAAACACGCAGACCGAATATCTTCTTTATAACAAGGAAGACAATTGTAATTGTAACCGCAGTCCAGGCCGCTGTAGCCAACATTCCCACAAGCTGAATTCCAAGGCATTTGAATCCGCCGCCGTAGAAAAGTCCGGCTCCTGAAATCTGGTTTGCGCCTCCGCTGATTGCGCGCTGGAACGCCGGAGCGGAAGGAGTCGCAAACAGTCCGACCGCGATTGTTCCCCAGATTCCGTTGAACATGTGGACGGCAACCGCACCGACCGGATCATCAACATGAAGCTTGTTGTCAAGAAGCCATACGCCAAAAACAACGAGCAGTCCGGAAACAATTCCGATTATAGACGCGCCGAGCGCATCCGTAACATCGCATGGAGCGGTGATTGCGACAAGTCCGGCAAGCGAAGCGTTCAGACACATTGAAACATCCGGCTTTCCGTACTTTATCCAGGTAAAAATCATACAGGTTACAGTCGCAACCGCAGGAGCAACCGTTGTCGTCACAAAGACGGAACCAAGCTCAGGAACGGTGACCGCCGCAGCTCCGTTGAATCCGTACCAGCCCAACCAGAGGATGAACACACCGAGCGCGCCGAGCGGAATGTTGTGTCCGGGGAACGCGTTGACTTTTGTTGAACCGTCGGAATTCTTTGTGAATTTTCCGATACGCGGACCGACCATCGCGGCTCCGATAAGAGCACAGATTCCGCCGACCATGTGGATACAGTTTGAACCGGCAAAATCATGGAATCCTATCTGGGCAAGCCAGCCGCCGCCCCAAGTCCAGTGCGCCTCAATCGGATAGATTACGGCGGAAATCACGGCTGAATAAACGCAGTAAGACAGGAATTTTGTACGCTCGGCCATCGCTCCTGAAACAATTGTCGCGGCAGTCGCACAGAAA
This sequence comes from Treponema sp. UBA792, assembly GCA_002296965.1. Taxonomy (GTDB): domain Bacteria; phylum Spirochaetota; class Spirochaetia; order Treponematales; family Treponemataceae; genus Treponema_D. The sequence continues at coordinate 40,699 of DBIW01000012.1, forward strand.
ACCAGGTTGAACACGAAATTTGACCAGTCAAAATCCGCGTAATCAGTAAAAATCTGCCAGTTCGGCTTGCCTATAAGTCCGAAAAAGGCGTTCTCACCAAGAAAAAGCCCGAATCCGATTAGAATGAACATGACGGTTCCGATACAGAAATCCATCAGGTTCTTCATGATGATGTTTCCGGTATTCTTTGCGCGTGTAAATCCGGTCTCCACCATTGCAAAACCGGCCTGCATCCAGAAAACCAGCGCGGCGCCAAGCAGGAACCAGACGCCCCAAAGCTCACTGCTTGCGACCTTTACAGCCGCGTCAATGATTGATTGTGCTTCCATTTGCTACCTCCATGGAATCAGATTTTTAAGCTGCCTGCAACCGGACGTGTCCGCCAAAAAAAACGGCAGTGATGTCAGCTCAAACCGGAAAAAAATCCAGCCAAAACCGACGCCATTGCCGTTTTAAATCGATTGCATTCAACTGTTAAACAAAAACGGAGCCGCAGACTTTTTACCTAAGGGAAAAATCCACGACTCCGTTGCCGTATGCACACGTTTATACAACTTTATTTTTTGTTTGTCAATAAATTTCATGACAAATTTTCAGGAGGAACGTATTTTTACACCCATACTCTGCTATAATAAGTTCATGGCAAAAAAGAACGGTTCTATCATGTACAAATGTTCCGGCTGCGGATATTCACAGCCGCGGTGGCTGGGACGCTGCCCCGAATGTGGCGAATGGAATTCACTTGAAGAGATAATAATAGACAGGAACAGCGTAACTCCGGCCGGACGGGGCACGCAGGAATCCGAGGTTGCAAAGCCAGTTCCGCTGAATTCCGTAAAGGCGCAGGAAACCACGCGGTACATAACAGGAATCGCGGAATTTGACAGAGTGCTCGGAGGCGGAGCGATGAAGCGTTCGGCGGTTCTGCTCGGAGGAGAACCCGGAATCGGAAAATCCACGCTCCTTCTGCAGACAGCCGCGGCATCGGCAAAAACTTTCGGTGGAGGAGGAAAAATTCTGTATGTGAGCGGAGAGGAGTCCGCCGCGCAGATAAAGGAACGCGCGGACAGGCTCGGAACTGACTGCGCCGGAATCCAGCTGCTCTGCACAACCCGGCTTGAGGACACGCTCAAAGCCCTTGACTCGCTGGAACCGAAACTTGTGATTGTCGATTCGATTCAGACAATTTACTCGGCGGAAGCGGGACTGATTCCGGGCACGGTGAACCAGCTGAAATATTGCGCCAACGAATTCATCAGCTGGGTAAAGGAATGCGATTCCGTCCTGATAATGACGGCGCATGTGACAAAGGAAGGCACAATCGCCGGTCCAAAGTCACTTGAGCACCTTGTGGACACGGTGATTTCGTTCGAGCGCAACAGCGAGGACATAAGGTTTCTTCATGCGCAGAAAAACCGCTTCGGTTCTGTGGACGAGCTTGGAATTTTCAGCATGACGGCAAAGGGACTTGCCGCGGTCACCGATCCGTCGTCACTTTTTCTGACAGAACGGACGGAAAAACAGCCGTCGGGCGTCGCCTGCACTCCGGTTTTTGAGGGAACACGCGTGTTCCTCGTTGAAATTCAGGCGCTTACAATTCCGGCAAAATCATCAATCTCACGCGTATACAGCGAGAAAATAGATTCGGGAAGAGTCAGCAGAATCGCCGCCGTCCTTGAGAAACGTTGCGGACTGCGTTTTTCGGATCAGGACATATATGTGAATGTCGCCGGAGGTGTCCGCCTTTCCGAAAGCTCGATTGATGCGGCTTTGGCGGCGGCGCTTTATTCGGCCCGGACGGACATTCCTCTTGACGGCGGAACAGCCATATTCGGGGAGCTCAGCCTTGCCGGAGAAATCCGCGCCGTCAGCAAGGCAAAACAGCGGATAAAGACGGCGGAAAGCCTCGGATTCGGAAGAATTTTCGCACCGGAGGACGATTCCCCGGCAACCAGAATCTCGGACATAAGGCTTATGATAAAAAGCATTTTCGGAAAACAGAAAAAAGACATACAGTGACGGAGGAAAATTTGAAGCTGATACATACGGCGGACTGGCATCTAGGCAATCAGATGCACGAAATAGACAGGACGGAGGAGACTCTGGCATTTTTTGAATTCCTGCGGAATCAGATCCGGGCGGAATCTGCGGAAACGCTCATAATTGCGGGCGACATATTCGACACGGCGAATCCGTCCACCGCGGCGCGCAGAAGCTACTACAATTTTCTCGCATCGCTTGCCGGAACCTGCTGCCGCAACATAATCATCACCGGAGGAAACCACGATTCGGCGGCAATGCTCGACGCTTCAAAGGAAATTCTTGAGGCGCTGAACATTCATGTCGTCGGCTCGATTCTATCGCCCGGAGAAGAGGGCGGAATCCGGCCGGAAAACATGGTGTTTGAGCTTTTCGGCGCGGACGGAGAAGCGGCGGCAATATGCGCGGCTGTTCCATTTGTCCGCGAGACCGAAATGAGAAACTACTGCGCCGCCGCAGACAAGTCCGCGGAAAATGACGGAATCTGCCTTTCGGACAGAGCGTTCTCCGGAATTTACGGTGATGTCCTTGAGGCGGCTAAAAAGCTCCGCGGCGGCAGGAAACTTCCGCTTGTGGCGACCGGTCACCTTTATGCAGCTGAGCTTGACGGACGGCTGGCCGGTACGGATCCGGCGGAACATTCCGACGACGGAACAAAAGTAATCGACGTTGTGGGAAATCTGGGCTGCGTCCATTCCGCGGTTTTTCCTGACGAATTTGATTATGTCGCGCTGGGACACATACATTACACGACGATGGTCGCAAAAAATCCGAAAATCAGATATTCAGGCTCGCCGTTCGTGCTTGGTTTTGACGAATGTGAGATTCCAAGGAACATTCTCAGTGTGTCGGCTGAAAGGGGCGGAATTCCGGACGTAAAAACCATAAGGATTCCCGGATTCTTCAAATTCAGAAGAATCGGTGGAACAACGGAGGAAATACGGAATCAGCTTGAGCAGCTGGCCGCCGTCCGTCCGGGAAAAAAGGAATTCATAGAAATCGTGTACGAAAACGGATTCGGCAGGAACATACAGAACGAGCTTGAGGACACGATAAAACGGCTTGCCGGCTCCGCGGAAATCGTAAGCTGGAAAATGCGGAACCGCAGAACCTTGTCATCCGGAGCGGAAAGCGACATTGAGAATTTCCAGATGAATTCACTTGACGAGGATGAGATTTTCAGGGAATTCATCCTGTCAAAATCGGGCATACAGGACGGCACGGAAGAATCGGAGAAGCTGCTCGAAAAATTCATGCCGCTTTTCAGGCAAATTTCGGCGGAGGAAGAAAATGCGGATAACTGAAATCGGACTTGAGAACATAAATTCAATCGGCGGAAAATGGAAAATCGATTTTTCCCATCCCGATTACGCCAAAAATCACGACATATTTGTAATCTGCGGTCCGACAGGAGCCGGAAAAACGACAATTCTTGATGCGGTCACGCTCGCGCTTTACGGACGCACGCCCAGACTTTCCGCGGTGAACAACGGCGCGGGCGGAAACGAGCTTATGACCAGAGGCACAGCCTATTGCCGCGCGGCCGTCACATACAGCTGCAGAAAAGGAACATTCACCTCGGAATTCGTGCAGCGGCGTGCTCGCGACAGGGCGGACGGAAATCTCCAGGCGGCGGAATTCTCGATAACGGACAGCGACGGAATCACCGTGGCGTCGGGCAAAGCAAGCTCGCTCGCAAAAGCCACAGAGGAAATAATCGGGCTGGACTACAACCAGTTCTGCCGCTCGGTAATGCTGGCTCAGGGCGAATTCAACAAATTCCTGATGTGCACGCCTGAAGAGCGCGCTGAAATTCTTGAAAAACTGAACGGAACCGGAAAATACAGAAAAATAGCGCAGAGAATCGGCGAGAAATTCTCCGGAATGAAAGCTGAACTTACAACCAAGCAGAAAACACGGAATGAGACAGAAGCTGAACTTCTTTCTCCGGCCGCAAAAAAGGAGCTTGAGGACGAGCGCACGGAGCTTGAAACCGGAATCAGCGCGGCTGAAAGACGGACACAGGAACTCATCAAGCTGATTGAGCGGAAAAAACAGTATGAGGCCCTCGAAAAAAACTGGCGCGAGGCGGACGCGGCGAACCGGGAAATTCTTGCAAGAACGGAAGCGTTTCTGCCGCAAAAAAAACGGCTTGCCGGAGCGCAGAAGGCGCGGAATGCGGAAATCTCATTCCGTCAGCTGGACGACACAAGAAAAAACACAGATTCCGCAATGAAAGGCCTTAAAACCACCGAAGATGCGGCGGAACAGATTGAAAGGGAGTACAAGGAGTCGGCCGCAGCCGCAGACAGGATTTCGGATGCGCTTGAACGGAAAAAAATATATGAGCAGGAAATGCAGCCCCTGTTCGATGAGGTGATGAAGCTGGACGAGAAATCAGCCGCGCTGGAGGAGGAGAAGACCGCAGCCGATGGGCGTGTCAGGAATGTGAAGCTTAAAATTCAGAATACAGTCAAGGAAATAAATGCCGCCGACCTGGAGCTTGAAAAGCTGCACAGCCAGGAAAATGAAGCCGCGGATTATATTGAGCGGAATTCCGAGGACGGCAGGCTTTCCGAGGTGACGGCGCAAATTCCGGTGCAGAAAACTCATCTTGACGAGGCGGCGGAAAAAATCAGTCAGAAAAAATCAGAGGAATCGGAAATAAGGGCCGAAATCAGCGGAAATGACAAAAAGCTCGACATTCACCGGGAAAAAGTCCTGGAAGCTGAAAATCAGATAAAGAGATTCATCTCCGAGGACGCGCTTTTTGTGGCGGAGGAATTCCGAAAGACGCTGTCAAAAGGAAAAGCCTGTCCTGTCTGCGGCTCAAAGGAACATCCGTTCTGCGACAGCGAACAGCCGGAGCTTATTCCTCTCAAAGACGAAGCCGCTTCAGAGGCGGACAGCCGGAAATCAGCGGAATTTGCGGAGAACATAGCGGCTCTTACGGAAACGCTGAATTCGTCAAGAACAGAGCTTCAGGAAGCGGAGAAACAGCGCGAAATTCTGGCGAACAATCTTAAAAGGACGCAACAGGAGCTGACGGAAGCGGAAAATTCGGAAAAAGAGATACTTGCGAGCGTGAATTCGGTTCTTGCGCCATGGAAAATCACTGTGACCGCGGAGAATTTTGACGAAATATGCGCCCGGCTCGGAGAACGAGCGGAAAAATGGGCGGAAACAGAGAACCGGCTCAACCAAATCCGGGAGAAAATCAACGTGACCGCGGCAAAGCGCCAGGAGCTGTGCAGAAACTCCGACGAGCAGGAACTTACGCTGAAAGAGGAGGAGAAGATTCTCTTCCAGAAATCCGCAAGTCTCGCCACAATCAAGGAAGAGAGAAAGGGAAAATTCGGAGAAAAATCCGTCGCCACAGAAAAGGAGAGACTCAAGGCGGAACTCATATCGCTGGAAAAACAGAAGGATGAAGCCGCCCTGAAGCTGCGCGAAAAGGAGAACGGACGGATACAGAACAGGACGAAAGCCGCGCAAATCCGACGGCAGCTTGAGGAGCTTGAACCGAAACTTTCGGAAATGGAAAAGGAATTCGCCGTCATCCTTGAGAAAAACGGATTCAACTCGGAGCAGGATTTCCTTGCGGCGCATATAGATGAGCCGGAATTTGAGGAGCTTACAGAAAACGCGGCGAAACTTGAGCAAGAGCGGCTTAAACGGGAGAATTCACTGAAAGAGGCGCACAGAATTTTCTCGGAATTCGCGGAAAAGAACAATATCCCGGAAACAGCGGATGAAATGGAGAAACAGCGGCGGCAGCTGGAACAGCAGAGGACCGCAAATTCCGAAAGGACGGCGGAAATTCAGGGAATTCTGATGAAAGACCGTGACACAGGCGGGAAATTCCGGAAACTCAAGGAAGAATGTCGGACACTACAGGAGGAATTTTCAGTATGGGATACGCTTCATTCCTGGGTCGGCAAAAAGGACGGCAGCGATTTTTCAGTTTTTGTGCAGAGCCTTGCATTCAAGTCGCTGCTTCGTGCCGCAAACAGCTATCTTTACGGAATCACCGGCCGGTTCAGGCTTATCCAAAAGGAGAAAATGTCGCTGGAATTTTCGGTTCTGGACGACTATTATCCCGAACCGCGCTCCGTGTCGAATCTGAGCGGCGGCGAGAAATTCATCGTAAGCCTGTCGCTTGCGCTGGGAATCTCAAAATTCGCGAGCGCGAACGTCCGGGTGGACTCGCTTTTCCTTGATGAAGGATTCGGAACTTTGAGCGGAGAATATCTGAATCAGGCGGTCAATGCGCTGAAGCAGCTGCAAAGGGACAACAAGATGCTCGGAATAATCACACACGTCGAGAATGTCATAAACGAATTTGACCAGCGGATAGAAATCGTTCCCGTCAGCGGCGGAAAAAGTGAAATCAGGGGCAGCGGCGTCGGGCATAAATGATTCTTAATTTCCTCATTCCTTTACCGACGCCTCAAGTTCCGCTGCGCTGAACTTGCACGCTCCTTCTTAATTGCAGCGGCGTCGGGCATAAATGATTCTTAATTTCCTCATTCCTTTACCGACGCCAATTTGCCTTGCCTGTGACAGAAAGCACATCCAGACGCACAACGCAGACGGAATCCAGCGCAGCGTCAGTATAAAACGGCTCCTGTCCTGTCCGCTCCGGAAACCCGTATCTCCGCATTATCGCGTCAAGTCCGCGGCGCTTTTCCTCGCGCTCAACAATAATCTCGGCGGAACACCGCGCGCACACGCTTGCAAAAAAGCACGTCCAGGCGCACGCCTTTTCTAAATTCGCGCCTTCCGGAATTCCGACTTCCGATGAGCTGACAAACGTGACCGCAACATTCGGATTGCTCCTTATGCAGCTGATTTTATGCCCTTCCGCCGCACAATGAAACCAGAACGAAATCCGGCCGTCTTTTTTTCCGCCATCCGGATTTTCATCATATAAAAGACCGAAATTCAGCGGAACGGAATATGGAAAATCCAGTTCAGACGAATCTATGAACGAAGCCGTCATGAACGGAGAATTCCGGATTATCCCGATAATTTCCTCAATGTCAGTTATTTCTCTTTCGTGCCGCCGCATGGACGCAATTATATCCGCGCATACCGCGAAATGCAACGGAGCCGCCGGACAGCCTTACATCCATAGAGCATAAAAAGCCCTGAATTCCTTTGCCGGGAATCCAGGGCGGGCGAAAAATCGGGGCTGCTCAAAAGTATCTTTCATGTCAGTTGGAGACTGCCGTAAAAATGTGGCACCAACATCCCGAAGCTTCTGGACATCCCCTTTTCCTGCCAAAGGAGGGTTTATCTTACGCTGAAAAGAAGATCTCCGTAACTCGGATAGGGCCAGAATTCCTTGGAGACCGAACCTTCAAGCTCGTCAGCGGCGGCACGAAGCTCGTTCATCGCGCTGAACACATTTTTTCTGTAGTAAAGCGCGACAGGCGACGCTCCGCCATCAACATCCTTTACACCAAGGACAGCTTTTTCCAGCTGCTTCACCTTGCTGTAGATTGTTCCGGTAAGCGCGGAAACAGTCTTGAGCAGCTCGCTTTCGTATGAGACATCGGCTTCGGCGCAGGCGGCCTTTTTCGCGCTGATTGTCTCGGCAAGCTGTCCGGCGAACTTGCTTCCGGCGGGAAGAATATCCTTGCGCGCCATGTCAAGCATTGTAAGCGCCTCGATGTGGATAATCTTCGCGTAGTTTTCATTCTGAATCTCGAAACGTGAATAAATTTCAGCGTCATTGAAAATTCCATGCTTCTTGAAAACGGCCTTGTTCTTCTCGTCAACAAGATGAACAAGGGCTTCCGGCGTTGAGCGCAGATTCAGAAGTCCGCGCTTCTCGGCCTCGGTGACCCAGCTTTCATCGTAGCCGTTTCCGTTAAAGATTATCCTCTTGTGGTCACGGATTGTGCGCAGAATCAGAGCCTGAAGATCCTTGTTGAAATCCGCTGATTTCTCAAGCTCGTCGGCGAACTGGCAGAGCTCCTCCGCAACCGCGGTATTCAGCATTATGTTGGCGCAGGCGATTGATTCGGACGAGCCGAGCATACGGAATTCGAATTTGTTTCCGGTGAACGCAAACGGTGAGGTTCTGTTGCGGTCCGTGGTGTCCTTGTTGAATTCAGGAAGAACGGTAACGCCAATCTGCATTTTTTCCTTCGCATGCTCGCCGTAAGGCTTTCCTTCCTCAAGACATTTGAGAATTTCAGAAAGCTCATCGCCAAGGAACATGGAGACAATCGCCGGCGGAGCCTCGTTCGCGCCAAGTCTGTGATCGTTTCCGGCAGAGGCGACGGAAATTCTGAGCAGATCCTGATATTCGTCAACAGCCTTTATGACCGCGCACAGAAACAACAGGAACTGGGCGTTAGAAGCCGGAGTCGCTCCCGGATCAAGAAGGTTCTTGCCGGTGTTTGTCGAAATTGACCAGTTGTTGTGCTTTCCGCTTCCGTTGACTCCGGCAAACGGTTTTTCGTGCAGAAGGCAGACCATTCCGTGCCTTGAGGCGACTTTCCGCATAAGCTCCATCGTAAGCTGGTTGTGGTCACAGGCGATGTTCGTCGTGGAAAAAATCGGGGCGAGCTCATGCTGAGCCGGAGCAACCTCGTTATGTTCAGTCTTCGCAAGAATTCCAAGTTTCCAAAGCTCGTTGTTAAGGTCTTTCATAAAAGCCTGAACACGCGGCTTTATCATTCCGAAATAATGATCCTCAAGCTCCTGACCTTTGGGAGAACGCGCGCCGTAGAGCGTGCGTCCCGTAAAAATCAGATCCTCGCGTCTGTCATAAACCGACTTGTCCACAAGAAAATATTCCTGCTCCGGACCGACAGTGGTCTTTACACTTGTCACGTCGCTGTTTCCGAACAGATGAAGCACACGGAGAGCCTGTTTGTTTATCGCCTGCATTGAGCGCAGCAGCGGAGTCTTTTTGTCCAGAGCCTCGCCTGTGTACGAGCAGAAAGCGGTCGGAATACAAAGCGTTCCGTCCTTGATGAACGCATAGGATGTCGGATCCCATGCCGTGTATCCGCGCGCCTCGAATGTCGCACGCAGACCGCCGGACGGGAATGAAGATGCGTCCGGTTCGCCCTGAACAAGTTCCTTTCCGGAGAATTCCATTATCACTTTTCCGTCATTTGTCGGAGCAATGAAGCTGTCATGCTTTTCGGCCGTAACACCGGTAAGCGGCTGAAACCAGTGGGTAAAATGAGTGGCGCCCTTTTCTATCGCCCAGTCCTTCATAGCATTCGCCACGACATTCGCGACCGACGGATCCAGTTTCTCGCCGCCCTGAATCGTCTTCATAAGCTGCTTGAATGTGTCCTTTGGCAGACGCGCCTTCATAACTGATTCGTCAAAAACCAGCTCACCAAAAATTTCCGTCACTTTGGATTCCATTTTAACCTCCAGTCTGAGTGTAATTTTGCATAAACAAAAAAAACGGAGCCGCAGAAACAATTCCCAAAAGGAATAAATTCTACGACTCCGTTGCCGTTGCGATAGATATACAACTATGCAAAAAAAATGTCAATAAATTCAGGAATTTTTATCAGCTCACTCACTGAGCGTTATGTTTATGCGCACATCCTTTTTGCCGCGGCGGACAGTAACCGCGACCACATCTCCCGGACGGCGGCTTTCGAGGGCGGAATAATAGTCCGCCAGCGACGACACGGGAATTCCGTCTATTCCGGTGATTACGTCACCACCCAGATAAATCACACTGCGCCTGCTTCCATAATAGGCTGCCTCGGTTCCCCCTTTAAGCCCGGCCTTCTCCGCGTTGCTGCCGCGGGTCACCTCGGAGACAAGCATTCCTGACGCGACATCCAGCCCGGCGTACTGCGCAATCCGCCTGTTCAGCTGAACGAGCGAGACATCTATTTTTCCGCGTCTGACCTTGCCGTATTTAAGAAGATCGGCGACGACACGGACAGCGGTCTCGGCAGGAACGGCGAATCCGACTCCGGAGGAACTTCCGGACGATGACATTATCATAGTATTGATTCCGACCATACGTCCTGACGTGTCAAGAAGAGGACCGCCGGAATTTCCCGGATTTATCGCCGTATCCGTCTGAATCATATTGCGGATTATACGCTTGTTTGAATTCTGGATCGGGCGGCCAAGTCCGGATACGATTCCTGTGGTCATCGTGCGTTCCATTCCGAACGGATTTCCGATTGCAATCACCTTCTGTCCCACCTTTAGCGCGGATGAATTTCCGAACGAGATTGTCTTAAGCTCCACTCCGGACGGCGGCTCAAATTTCAGGACGGCAAGATCGCTGTCCGTATCCTGTCCGACAATCTCCGCCTCATACTGGCTTCCGTCATAAAGCGACACGTAAATTTTGGACGCATTCTGAATCACATGGACATTAGTCAGGATATATCCGCGCGGATCGATTATGGAACCGCTGCCGCTGCCTCCGTCCTGAACGACCGGGTCAAGGAACCAGTCGTATGCCGTAACTTTTGTATTTATGTTCACGACGGCTTCGTTGCACTTATCGTAGACATTTATGTTCTGAATTTCATCCTGAGTATATCCGGCCGATACGGAAACTTCCGAAACCCCGGCCGCCGTCAAAGTGTTCACCGCGGGCTCCGTTCCGGTACCGGCAAAAACTTCCTTTCCCGCAGATTTTTTTCCTGATGAAACAAACACCATGGCAGTCACTGCAGCCGCAGCGACTGTGCAGGCCGCAGCCGTTCTGATCAGCTGCCCTTTCGTATATAGCCTCATGGCCAAGATTCTAATAAATCAGAACAAATAAGACAAGCCGATTTCTGCGGAAAAACGGCCGCTGCCGTCCGTCACGAAAATTCCACGTCCCTTGAAATTCACGACAATCGCACCGCCGCCTGGCATAAACACGACTTCCGCGCCCGCATCAACAGCCCTCAGCCATCCGGACGGAATCAGCTCCGAAAATGAACTGTTCAACGCGCCCCATAAATTGATTCTTGAAGTCTGATCCGGCCTGAACGAGAGCGATATTCCGTTGCGCCAGACGTTGTTGTATACGGACAGGTTTCCGTCAATCGCACCGGCTGTAAATTCGGAGGAAAATCCGGCATAAAAAAGACGTGTCTCGGCTCCGAACATAAGGCCGCCGCCAAATCCGCAGCCGTCATCGACACCGGGAATTCCGAAAGCCGCGTCAGTGAGATAGCCATATCTCGCAAGTCCACCGAAACGCAGAACGGTTCCTCCGGAAATTTCAAATCCATTAAAAATCTTCATGTAGACATTGAACAGAATCGGAACATCCTCATATTTTTCTCCGGCCACAAAATACACGGAAGCTCCGGTCTCGGCGTACTCACCGAAATTCTTGACAAATCCGAGCCCCGTATAGACGGAATCGTAGCCGCTGCCAGGTGTTCCGTAATTGAAAACAGGCGCAGCGCTGCTGAACACCGAATATCCTCCGGCAGTAAGTCCGAACGCCGCCGGAAGAGAACCGATTCCTGTTCCTGTTCTTGAGCATCCAGAAATATTGTAGACAAGAGATCGGTCAAGCGAAACGGAAATGCTGTAGCTGTATTTTCCGGCCGAAACCGTAGCCTTATATGCTCCATCCGGCAGGGGAAGACCGGAATCATCCATGCCGTCCCAAACAACCGACTGACGCCAGGTCTTGAATTTCTCAAAATTGAACGTTCTGACGGTGTTTCCTTCCGAATTGCAAATCAGAAGGCGCGCCGGTTCAGGAGAAGCCGCCGTGACATAAAACGAAAACTCCGCGTTTCCGATTGTTCCGCCGTATTCAGGGTTGAACGTGCCTCTCGAAACCGCGAAATCATCAAGGGTGAATTCCGCCGGAGTCATAGACACATTAAAATCGGATGTCATGTAACGGCGGACAAAAATGTCACCGTAAAAGTCATTGTAGCCGAACGCATGGACACGGATTCTGCGCCGCCCCGCGCCGGCCTCGATGAACGTTGATGAAGTTGGACTTCCGCCGTCCACATAAAAAACCGCGCCGGATGGAGCGCCGTGAATTCTTATGAACCCGCTGATTTTTTTCAGCTGCACGAAATATGAATATTCACGGCCACGCTTTACGTTCACTGTAAGAAATTCGCTTTCATATCCGGGCTTTGAAATCCTCAGATGATGCCGTCCGGAGTCAGGAAAATGAATCACAACATCGGAACGCCCGTAATACATGCCGTCAAGATAAATTTCCGCCCCGGAGACATTCGTTCTGACCCGGACAACGGCATCCCCAGGCTCCGTCTCCTTTGCCTGCTCCGGCTCAACAAAACGGAAGCGGCTCTGTTCCGCATCGGACTGGGCGGAGAGAATTCCGGCTCCAAGCAGCAGGAAAAATACGGCGCACATCAGATTCCTGAAGGATTCATTGGTCTTAATTCCGAATTTCATGGGAGGATTCTACATCAAAATTCCGGCGAAAACAACAAACCGTGTTCCATAAAACTGAAATAATCCTCAAAACCTATAATCAGATGGTCAAGAACTGTGATTCCGAGAATTTTCGACGCCTCAAGAAGATTTTGCGTGCTGGAAATGTCATCATCGGACGGCGAGCAGTTTCCGGAAGGATGATTGTGACACAGGATGACGGCCGAGGCGTTCTCCTTTATCGCCTCCGAGAAAATTTCGCGCGGATGGACAAGCGTCCGGTTTATTGTCCCGACGGAAGCCAGATGAATCTGAATGATTTCGTGGCCGCCGTTCAGCGTTACGCAAAGAAAATGCTCCTTCTGCTGCATGGCATAATTCTGGACAAAAGGAATCAGATCTTTCGGAGTACGGATTTTCGCCTTGAAATGTCCGCTCCGCCGCCTGCCGAATTCAAGCGCCGCGGCGACCGCAAGGGCTTTCCGCATACCGACACCTTTAAGCGACAGCAGCTTCTCCACGCGTTCTCCGTCATCGGAAGAATCAAGCGCGTCTATAATTCTGCGCGCCATCACCTGAACGGGCACCTGTTTTGTTCCGGAGCCCAAAATCAGCATTATCAGCTCCTCATCATCAGGATAGGACATTCCGTATTTCATTGTACGTTCCCGGATATCCGGTTTAAAGTTATATTTTTCCATACATATATAATTTCATTTTAAAGCACAAAACATGAAGTAATCCGGAAAAAATTCGCGCTGAAAACAAAGAATTTTTTCCGATAAATACCTGTAATGAGAAAAATAAAATTCAGAAGAAAAAAATCAGTTCCGGCGGCGCTCATAATGATACCGCTGCTTATGTTTTCGTGCCGTTCAGTTCCTGTTCCGCAGAAAAAGGAAATTTCACGCAGGCTGGCTGATTCCGGAATCATGACGGCGAAAGAGCTTGCCGCTTTTTTTGAGAAACAGAATCCGGAATGTGACAGGAATCAGGTTTCCCGGCTTGCGGAATATTACGTGGATGAGGCGAAAACCGAGGGAATAAATTCCGACGCGGCGTTCGCGCAGATGTGCCTTGAGACCGGCTGGCTCAGATTCGGAAACCTCGTGACACCCGAAATGCACAATTACTGCGGACTTGGCGCAATCGACGAGGAGCACCGAGGAGAAATCTTTGAGACCGAGCAGGACGGGGTCAGGGCGCACATCCAGCACCTGCACGCATATTCGACAAAAGAGGATTCGGTTCTGAAGAATCCTCTTATTGACCGGCGGTACAAATGGGTTCTTCCGCGCGGAAAGGCGGAGACTGTCTTTGAGCTTGCCGGAACTTGGGCCGCCGACAGGCAATACGGAGAAAAACTGGACAGAATTCTCGGCGAGATGGAGACGTTTCAGACAGAAAGGTGAAACGCCGGCTGATGCTCCAAAAAAAAGGCTGCCAGGAAATTTCCGGACAGCACGCAATACAGGAGGTCTATTATCAGCCTTTTACGGCTCCGGCGGTAATTCCGGTATAAATCTGCTTCTGGCAGAAAAGGAACACAATCAGGGCTGGAATCATCGAAATTATGACACCGGCGCAAATAAGGTTATACTGGCTTCCGAGCGGTCCCGTGAACGTATAAAGCGAAATCGCGACCGTTCTCAGATTCTTGCTCTGGAGATAAAGATTGGCGCAGTAATATTCGTTGTATGTGCTGACGCCTTTGAGAATAAGGCTCGTCACGATTGCCGGTTTGAGCAGCGGCAGTATGATTTTCCAGTAAATCGTGAAATATGACGCACCGTCGATTATCGCAGACTCATCAAGCGAAACAGAAATGTTTTCCATGAACTGAATGAAGATATAGATTGTAATTACATCCGTTCCCATCATCATGATTATGTAGCCGTAAAGATGATTTATCAGGTGAAGGCTTCCCATTATCTTATATACGGCGACCTGCATCGCGACGCCAGGAAGCAGCGTCGCAAAAAGGAACAGTTTTCTGATCAGTGAATTTCCGATAAAGGTGAATCTGTTCAGGACAAAAGCAAGCTGCGAGCTGATTATAATTGAACCGGCAAGAACGGCGACAAGGACAATCAGCGAATTCAGGAATGCGCGTCCCATGTCGGCAAGCTTGAACGCCCTTGTGAAATTGCTGAATTCCCAGACTTTCGGCAGAATCATGACGGAAGTCGTGTTGTATTCCTCTGTGTTCTTGAATGCCGTAATCAGACATGAGAAAAGCGGAAGCAGAACCCAGAACGCGATAAAACACAGGATAAAATATTTAAGAAACGTCGTTATAATCGAATTATACTTGTATTTGTTTGTCATAGAACTTTTCCTCCGCCGTTGCTCTCCGTTCCCGCATTTCTGAATATATATTTGAACAGGACGTTCTGCAGAATGGTGACTATGAAAATCAGCGCAAGCAGGAATACGGCCATCGCAGAAGCAAGACCGACTTTCTGGCTTGTATGGGCGACCTGATCCATTATTATGAAGTATGTTCCCGTTCCGTTCGCACCTTTTGTTATGACGAACGGCGGCTCGAACGCGCTGAGAGACCCCGTGATTGAGAGGATTATATTCAGCGTGACAATCGTCTTTATGCTCGGAAGGATTATATGGAAGAACTGCTGAATCTTTCCCGCTCCGTCAAGTTCGGCGGCCTCATACATCTCAGGATCAATCGACATGATTGCTCCTATAAAGAGAACCATATTCTGACCAAGATAGCGCCATACCGAAGTCGCGACGAGCGAAACGTTGTTCAGTCCCTGAGTTTTGAGCCAATAAGGAAGGCTTTCCTGCGGAATTCCAATCCAGCCAAGCACGGTGTCAAGAACAAAACCCCTTGTGTAGAAGAACCTGAATATGAATCCGATTGCGATTCCGTTTATAAGATAAGGGAAGAACATCGCTCCCTTGAAGAAATTTCCGAATTTAGTTTTAAAACTGAGCAGCGTCGCAAGGAAAAGCGCAAGCACCAGCTGCACGACCGAACCGCCCATGTACCAGAGACTCAATTTGAGCGCATTAAAAATGTCGCTTCTGGCAAAAAGATCCCTGTAGTTCTTGAGACCGACAAATTCCCTGGCTCCGATGTATTTCATCTTGTAAAAGCTGTATCCTATCATCTCGCCGAAAGGGAGATAAGTAAAAACAAAAAGCAGCGTAAGCGGAATAATTATGAACGCCCCGACAACAATTCTGCGGCTGGAAAGACCAGTTCTAAGACGAACCGCCTGCTCCGCGGAAGTTTTCTTATTTTTCATGCCGACCTCCATGACATTCAAAAAAGCCGTTCCGGAATCATCGGAACGGCTGTCAGACTAATACTTTATCTCGATATTTTCAGATTTCTGGGCTGCTGTCCAGGCAGCGTTCCATTCATTCATTATATCGTCAAAAGATTTTGTTCCGTTGGCGCCATGCTCGATAATCTGCTGGACCTTCAAGTTTCCGCCGTTGTTTATGTTAAGCTCCGACTCGGCGTTCAGGTGATTCAGATAATCCTCCTCGCCGGCAAGGGCAGGAGCGTCGGACACGAATTCGACACTGTTCGCGGAGAAAGCCTCGTATGCGGCAGGATAGTTCATGTCATTGGCGGCAATCGGAATTCCGCCTTCGTTGAACGCGAATCCTGATTTTTCCGTCATCCATTTTACGAACACGAGAGCGGCCTTCTTGTTGTCGGCGGCAGCATTGACATTGATTCCGTAGCAGTAGTCAGGACCTGAAGAAGCGAACTGCTTTCCGTTTATGGAAATCGGGAACGACATATATCCGATGTCATCAGGATTCGGACCGGCGCCCTGCATCTGGGTGAACGCCCATGAACCGAGAACCATTGTTCCGATCTCGCCGCGGTTGATCATGCCTTTGCAGCCTTCCCAGTCGGTCGTCGTGTAGTCATCCTCGATAAGCTTCTGTGCGGCCGCATCGTAAAGAACCTTGTACACGGCATAAGGATGAGTTCCGTCACCGTAGTTCCTGAACGGATTCTGCGTATGAAGGAACACATTGTTCATGTAGTTTGCGTCGCCTGTGGCTGAACCGCCAAGATAGGCATCCCATGCGCCCATTGTCCATCCGGCGGCATAGTTCGTGTAAAGCGGAATGGCATCTGTATTTGCCTTGATTGCCTTGAGAGCGGCGATGAATTCATCGGGTGTCTTTGGAACAGACTTTATTCCGGCTTTCTCAAAGACTTTTTTGTTATACAGAACGCCCTGCGCATTTCCTGTAGAAGGAATTCCGTAAACCTGATTATTGTAAGCCCACTGTGACGCGAATTTAATCTGGCTGTCCATCTGATCGATGGTGCCGAAAGAGATGAAATATGTGCCGAGATCTTTTTTGTCCAGCGCAGGAATCATCATTATGTCGCCCCAGTTTCCACCCTGAAGACGGAGCAGAGACACGCTGGCGTAATCGGTTATGCCCTCAACCTCAACCTTGATTCCGGGATAAAGCTTGTTGAATTCCGCAATATATTTAGCGAAATTTGTTCCGGGATATTCCGCGGAAAGCATATCAGTGCGGTGGGTCAGAAGCTTGATGCTCGCATTGACATCCTTATAGGTTTCTCCGAGAACTACATCAGACCATTTGGCAAGTCCGCCGTCTGAGACATTCGCGCCTGCGGCAGAATTTTTCTTTGAGCAGCCGGCGAAAGACATCACAACCGCCGATGCGAGAACGGCAGAAACAATCTTTACAGTTTTCTTCATAATTGAATTACCTCCGATTCAATTTTGTTTACTTAATTTAGCTTAACACAGATTCCAATAAAGTCAACTAAAAAGTTTTAAAAAATAAACTAAAATTAAGTAAGAAAAAAACTGTTTTTTACCTTATCTCAAGCCATTTCCAGAATTCCGGATCCTCGTGGCCAATCCGCCAAAATCCCACATTCCTGACTCCGCGCGACTCATAGAGACGGCACAACGCCAGAACGGAATACGCATCGTTGAAATATCCTGTAACACCGACCTCTGTTCTGTACGAAAAACGGGGAACATCGTCCTCGTAGTCAACCTTGACGACACCGTTCTCGGTCATGATTCGGTTCGCGCCGCTGAAATACCATGCGCCGGCTGTCTGCGTGTCCGCCCAGGTTCTTCCGTAAAACGGAATTCCCATCACAAGCTTTTCGGGAGGAATGGAGCTGACCGCATAGTCCGCAACTTTTCCGCACCATTCCGTTGAGGCCACAGGGCCGGGCTTGCTTCCAGACCAGTGCTCGTCATAAGCCATCACGATGACACGGTCGCAGGCCGCGGCAATCTCGGAGTAAGGATAGACATCCTCCGAAAGCCTTTTGAGGCGCGCGGGAACGCAGACAGAAATCATCTTTTCTCCGGCGCGCGCCTTCACCTCAGAAATAAAATCCAGATAAAGCGCCGAGTCACGGAGCGGAACAAGCTCAAAATCAAGCTGAATTCCGTCAAATTCCTCAGCGGCAGCGATAATGTCACCGATTATTCTGTCCCTCACCGGAAATTCCGGACTTATCACGAAATGCGTGAGCGAACGGCTGTCGCAGATCGCGACAAAATGAACCCTTACTCCGTCGTCAACATGAATTTTTGAACGCGCGGGAACGGAAATCAGCTCTCCATAACAGTTCACGTCGGCGGCAAAATAGCAGACATCCGTCAAAGGCGACGAGCGGTCGTACTCATCCTCGTATTTCTGGCTGACATAACCCCAGGTTTCGTAAAAGGCGGCCGGTTTGCCGGACGGTTTTTTGAGCCTGTATTTTGGAGAAGTTTTCTTGAACGGATTTCCCTTGTAGTCCTGCTCATCATGGGAAATTTCGTCAGGAATCTCCGAATCCATTTTTCCCATTCCAAAAAGCACGGAATCCGCAAGGAAAAGCCCAAGCGCAAGAATTCCGGCGGCTAAAATTCTGATTTTCCTCATGTCCGCATTATCGGCCATAAATGCGGCCGCAATGACACATCCGGCCGTTATGGACAAATAAAATCCGCTTCAGTATTATCAGAGCATGAACAGAATAACGGAAATTTCAGAGGAAGATGAGCTGAAGCCTCTCATAATGCAGAGGGCGGATCCTTATGTCTACCTTCACCATGACGGTTACTACTATTTTACAGCATCAGTTCCTGAATACGACAGGATTGAGCTGCGGCGCGCCTGGTCAGTAAAGGCCTTGCCGGATGCCGCCCCGGAAGTAATCTGGCGGAAACACGCCGAAGGGGAGATGAGCTGGCATATCTGGGCGCCGGAACTTCATTTTATTGACGGCAGCTGGTACATATATTTTGCCGCCGGACGTGCGGACGATACGTTCAAAATCCGGACCTATATTCTGGAAAACAAATCCCCCGATCCTTTCTGCGGAGAGTGGAAAGAGAAAGGTATGCTGAAATCAGCCTGGGATTCCTTTATGCTGGACTGTACGGTTTTCGGGCACAACGGAAAATGGTACGCCGTATGGGCGCAGAAAGCTCCGGATGCCGCCGACAGCTCAAGAATATACATAGCCGCACTGAAAAATCCCTGGACGCTGGAGACTGAACCAGTTGAGCTTTCAAGACCGGAATTCGACTGGGAATGTCGCGGCTTCATGGTGAACGAAGGCCCGGCCGTGCTGAAAACGGACGGGAAAATCATAATCACCTATTCGGCAAGCGCGACCGACGCGTCCTATTGCATGGGCTTTCTTTCCGCAGATGACACATCGGATATTCTTTCGGCAAAAAACTGGAAAAAATCTCCCATGCCGATAATGACAACCGATGAGACGAAGGGAATTTTCGGTCCCGGACACAATTCATTCACAAAATCACGGGACGGCAGGGAAAACTACATGATTTATCATGCCCGCCCATACGCCGAAGTTGACCTTAACTTTGCGCTTTTTGACCCGAACCGGCACACCTGGATAAAAAAAATCGGGAACAAGTTCTTTGAATAGAACAGCGTATCGTTCCGACACATAGAATTGCACAGACAAAAACGCCGCCGGAACAGAAAATTCCGGCGGCGTTCAATTTCAGCAGAAACCAGTCAGAAACTAGTCAGAATCGTCCACTCCCTCAAAAGCAGGCTCCTCCAGATTGGCGGCCTCCTCCTCCTGACGGCGGCGTTCAAGTATCTCGTTCATCTGAATGTCAAGATCCTTGTCACTGTCATCGAACAGCTTGACATCGCGGTAGTCCCTTATTCCGGTTCCGGCAGGAATCATGTGTCCGATTACGACATTCTCCTTGATTCCGTGCAGTCCGTCCGTCGCGCCGGAAATCGCCGCATTCGTAAGAACACGTGTCGTCTCCTGGAATGACGCGGCGGAAATGAATGAATCCACACCGAGAGAAGCCTTTGTGATTCCCTGGAACATCGGGCGTCCGATCGCCGGCTGTCCGCCTTCCGCAATCACGCGGTTGTTCTCCTCGTGGAATTTGTACTTGTCAACCTGCTGGCCGAAGATGAACCTTGTGTCACCTACAGCGACAATCTCAACATTGCGCAGCATCTGACGGACAATAATTCCGATGTGCTTGTCGTTTATGTCTACGCCCTGGGCGCGGTAAACCTGCTGGATTTCGTCCATCAGATAATTCTGGAGCGCATTCTCGCCAAGAATCGCAAGAACATCCTGCGGATTCGGAGAACCTGCGCAAAGCTGCTCACCCGCCTCGACTTTGTCACCGTCGCGGACAAACATACGTTTTGTCATCGGAACAAGATGCTCGTAAGTCTTGCCGAATTCATCCTCAACAGAGACGACGCGCTTGCCCTTTGTGATTCCCTTGAATTTCACAAGACCGGAAATCTGCGCAAGAACACACGGATTCTTCGGTTTGCGCGCCTCGAAAAGCTCGGAAACACGGGGAAGACCACCGGTAATATCGTTTGTCTTCATTGCCTCCTTAGGCATCTTGGCAAGAATCACACCGGCCTTTACAGGTGTCTTGTCCTCGACAAGGAGAAGAGCACCCGCCGGAAGATAATATGTTCCCTTCTCGTTTCCGTCCTCATCTGTAACAAGAAGCCTTGGCTGCTTAACATCCAGATGGAGATCGGTGATGTAGCGTTCTGTTGAACCAGTCTGAAGGTCAACGGACTCCTCAAGTGTTGAGCCGACGATAATATCCTCAAAATGAATGTAACCGTCCTGCTCGGCGATAATCGGCTCGGAGAACGGGTCGAATTCACCTATAGGCTCGCCCTTCTTGACAATGTCGCCGGCCTTTGCGTAAACGGTGGAACCGTTGGCAATCTCAATCTTCTGCTCCTTGCTGGTGATGTAAATCACATCGCCTTCAATTCTGACCTTTCCGGTAACAGAAGCCGTGATTTCCTTGCCGCCGCGCTTAAGAAGGACTGTACCTCTCATGAGGCTGATTCCGTCCTCCACGACAACATCATCGCCGGACTCTATCTTCACATCCTCAAGAATTCTTATCACAGTCATCTGGCCTTTACGTGTGAAAAGCCACTTTCCGTCATCGGTGACAACGTGCGTTCCGTCAATGTCCTTTATAAAGGCATTGAATTTGAGGATGATGTGGTTGTCCTCGGTTGACATTTCAGCCGTACCGCCGGAATGGAATGTTCTCAGCGTCAGCTGTGTACCCGGCTGTCCGATTGACTGCGCGGCGATGATTCCGACCGCCTCGCCTATCTCGACAATCTTGTTGCGCGCAAGGTTCTGTCCATAACATTTGACGCAGATTCCGTGCTTAGCCTCGCAGGTAAGAACGGTTCTGAGCTTGACCTTCTCGACACCGGCAGCCTCTATTTTCGCGGCAAGCGCAGTATCGATGTATTCGTTCACATCGCAGAGCAGCTCGCCTGTAATCGGATGGACAACACGTTCTATTGTATAATGTCCGACAATTCTGTCCGCAAGGTGAACCTTGATGTCATCTCCGTCCTTGATTGCGGCATAGTCGATTCCGTTGATTGTGGAGCAGTCCTCCTCATTTATCACGACATCCTGGGCGACATCAACAAGACGGCGGGTCATGTAACCGGCGTCAGCAGTTTTGAGAGCCGTATCGGAAAGACCCTTGCGGGCCGCGTTCGTTGAGATGAAGTATTCGATAACCGAAAGTCCTTCCTTGAAGTTCGCACGGATAGGCAGCTCGATAATATCGCCGTTAGGCTTGGTCATAAGACCGCGCATAGCCGCAAGCTGCGAAATCTGACCGCGTGAACCGCGCGCGCCGGATGTGGCCATCATGTAGATTGTGTTGAATCCGTTCTTGTCCTTGGCAAGATTGTCCATCATCAGATTGGTAAGCTTGTCATTTGTACGCGCCCAGATATTACAGACACGGTTGTATCTTTCCTCGGCGGTGATGACACCTTTTGAATACTGATTGATGATGTCCTCGACTTCCTTGTTGGCCTTTTCGACCATATCCTTCTTCTCTTCAGGAACAAGAATATCGTCCATACACAGCGTAGCACCGTAGAATGTAGCATTCTTGTAGCCGACATCTTTTATCGCATCGTGCATCTGGATTGTAAGCCATGAACCCTTTGTGTGGTAGACGTGTTCTATCATCTTTTTGAGGGACTTATCGAACATCTGGCGGTTGACATAGTCAACGCCGTCCGGCATCGCCTCGTTGAATGCAAGTCTTCCGGCGGAAGTCTCAATCAGATCACCTTCATTGAAATCCTGAGTTCCTATGACAAATGCGTCATCGCCCTTCGCCTTGAGCGCAGCCGAATTGAACGAATTCTTGGGCGCAGGAACTTTTATCAGCGCCTGCCACTCGATATTTCCTGTCTCGGCGGCCATACGGACCTCGTCAGGATTGCTGAAACGCTTTCCTGTTCCCCTGGCGTTCGGCTTGATTGCCGTCATGTAGTAGATTCCAAGAACCATGTCCTGAGACGGAGCCACAATCGTGTTTCCGTTGGCCGGATCCAGAAGATTGCGGGCCGAGAGAAGCAGCGTCCAACATTCCATCTGTGCGGCCTGCGTAAGCGGAACGTGAATAGCCATCTGGTCGCCGTCAAAGTCGGCGTTGAAAGCCTTACATGCAAGCGGATGCAGCTTAAGCGCCTTGCCCTCAACCAGAACCGGCTCGAACGCCTGAATTCCCAGACGGTGAAGGGTCGGAGCACGGTTCAGCATGACCGGATGCTCTTTTACAACCTCGTCAAGAATCGCATAAACTTCCGGAGCCTCGGACTCGACAAGCATCTTGGCCTTCTTTATGTTGAAGACCACATCCTTGTCCACAAGCTTTTTCATAAGGAACGGCTTGAAAAGCTCAAGCGCCATTTTTGTAGGAAGACCGCACTGCCACAGCTTAAGCTCCGGACCGACTACGATTACCGAACGGCCGGAATAGTCAACGCGCTTACCCAGAAGGTTCAGGCGGAAACGTCCCTGCTTTCCTTTAAGAAGATCGGAAATAGATTTAAGTGGACGGTTTGATGCGCCCTTGACGGCACGCTTTCTCTTCGTGTTGTCAAAAAGAGCGTCAACGGCTTCCTGGAGCATACGCTTTTCGTTTCTGATAATGATGTCAGGCGCGGAAAGCTGCTGAAGCCTCTTGAGACGGTTGTTTCTGTTGATTACGCGGCGATAAAGGTCGTTCAGATCGGAAGTCGCAAAACGGCCTCCATCCAGCTGAACCATCGGGCGCAGTTCCGGCGGAATGACCGGAATCACGTCCAGAATCATCCAGGAAACCTTGTTTCCGGACGAGCGGAAATTCTCGACAATCTCGATGCGCTTGAGCAGACGCTTGTCGCTCTTGGCTCCTTTCTCGATCATCTTCGCACGGAGCTCAGCGGCAAGAGCGTCAAGATCAAGATTCTCCAGCAGGGTCTTGATTGCCTCAGCGCCCATATCAGCCGTAAATGCGGAACCGTAATGGTCAATCGCGGCCTGATATTCCTCCTCGGAAAGAAGCTGCATCGGCTTAAGATCCGTGTCTCCCGCATCTATGACGATGTATTTCTCATAGTAAAGCACGGAACGGAGCGCTGCCACCTGAAGATCAAGAAGCAGTCCCATGCGGCTTGGAACCGAACGGTAATACCAGATATGGCTGACCGGTGCGGCAAGCTCGATGTGACCGGTGCGCTCACGGCGTACCTTAAAATGTGTGACCTCGACACCGCAGCGGTCGCAGATAACGCCCTTATAGCGGATGGATTTGAATTTTCCGCAGTAACATTCCCATTCCTTTGTCGTACCGAAAATGCGCTCGCAGAAAAGTCCGTCCTTCTCAGGGCGAAGGGTTCTGTAGTTTATAGTCTCAGGTTTCTTCACCTCGCCGTAAGACCATGATTTGATGGTCTCCGGAGAAGCAAGTTTTATTTTAAGGCTGTCAAAATCCTGAACATCACGCATTGGCGTCCTCCTTTTCAAAACCGGAAGCATTCTTGTCAATCAATTCCTGATCACGTTCCGTAAGGGCGATCTGTTTGCCCTTGGCATCATAAATAGTGAAATCAAGCGCAAGACCACGAAGCTCCTGAACCAGAACATTGAATGATTCAGGCACACCGGCCGGAGAAGAAGGATCTCCTTTCACTATCGACTCATAAATTTTTGAACGGCCGTTCATGTCATCAGACTTGATGGTCATCATTTCCTGCAGCGTGTTTGCGGCGCCATAAGCCTCAAGCGCCCAGACTTCCATTTCTCCAAGACGCTGACCTCCGAACTGCGCCTTACCGCCAAGCGGCTGCTGAGTTACGAGAGAATAAGGTCCTGTTGAACGCGCATGCATCTTGTCATCAACAAGGTGATGGAGCTTCATGAAGTAGATGACTCCGACAAAAATCGGATTGACAAAAGGCTCGCCGGTGCGTCCGTCATGTACAATCTGCTTGCAGTCACGCGGAATTCCCGCCTCCTCAAGCTTGTCAGCTATCTGTTTCTGCGACGGCGACTGGAAAACCGGAGCCTCGTAGAACTGATTGAGATATTTTCCGGCGATTCCAAGCTCAGACTCCATAATCTGACCGATGTTCATACGTGAAGGAACACCAAGCGGATTCAGACACACATCAAGCGGAGTTCCGTCCTCAAGATAAGGCATATCCTCGATAGGAAGAATTCTCGCGACAACACCCTTGTTTCCGTGCCGTCCCGCCATCTTGTCTCCCTCGCGGAGCTTGCGTTTGTTGGCTATAAGAACCTTTACAACCTTGTCAACGCCCGGATTCAGGTCATCACCCTCAAGGCGGCTAAGCTGCTGGATGTCAATTACAATGCCTTCGGCTCCATGAGGAACACGCAGAGATGAGTCACGGACTTCCTTTGCCTTCTCACCGAAAATTGAATTCAGAAGCTTGAATTCCGGCGTAGTCTCAGTCTCGCTCTTCGGCGTAACCTTTCCTACAAGAATATCACCGGCCCTGACCTTTGCTCCGATTCTTATTATTCCGTCCGCATCAAGGTTTGACAGAGCCTTTTCCGAGGTGTTCGGAATATCACGGGTAATTTTTTCCGGTCCAAGCTTTGTCTCTCGGATTTCGACGGAGAATTCCTTGATATGAATTGATGTATACATATCCTCGCGGATTACACGCTGCGAAATAAGAACCGCATCCTCGTAGTTGTAACCGTTCCAAGGAACGAATCCTACAAGGATATTGCGCCCAAGCGCAAGCTCACCGTTGAATGTCGCAGGACCGTCGGCCAGAACATCGCCTTTAGCGACATGCTGACCGACCTCGACAACCGGCCGCTGATGATTGCAGGTGTCGTTGTTGGTGCGCTGGTATTTGAGCAGCGGATATTCGTCAACGGAATCCGAACCGTCGGCACGGACCTTCACACATTCGCTTGATACGTAGACAACCTCGCCTTCCCGTCTTGCCTTGATAAGAACACCTGAATCATAGGCGCACTTTCTTTCCATTCCGGTTCCGACGTGCGGAGGTTCCGGGAAAAGAAGAGGAACCGCCTGACGCTGCATGTTACAGCCCATCAGCGCACGGTTCGCATCATCATGCTCAAGGAACGGAATCATCGATGCAGAGACGGAAATTACCTGACGCGGAGAAACGTCAATATACTGAACATCCTTCGGACTGCGCGTCGTGTAGTTACCGCGGTTGCGGCACGAAATCATATCCGTCGGGAATGAACCGTCAGCTCCAAGCCCCTCGACAACCTGACCGATATAATATTTGTCTTCGTCCATGGCAGAAAGATATTCAACCTTTTCCGTCACCTTTCCGTCCTCGACCTTGCGGTAAGGAGCCTCAAGGAATCCGTAGTCGTTGATTCTTGTATACATGGCCAGAGACACGATAAGTCCGATGTTCGGTCCTTCAGGAGTCTCAATCGGACACATACGGCCGTAATGTGAATAATGGACGTCGCGGACCTCAAATCCGGCACGGTCACGCGAAAGACCTCCCGGACCGAGAGCATTCAGACGGCGTTTGTGAGTAAGCTCGGCAAGCGGATTTACCTGATCCATGAACTGGGAAAGCTGGCTGGAACCGAAGAATTCCTTTATCGCGGCGACAATCGGCTTTATGGAAATAAGATCCTGCGGCTTCATTGTGTCCGTCTCTTTAAGTCCCATTCTCTCCTTGGCAATCCGCTCCATTCTGCTGAAAGCGGACTTGAGCTGATTTGTCATAAGCTCGCCGACAGAACGGATACGGCGGTTTCCGAGGTGATCAATATCATCAATCTGCTCATCGCCGATATAAACCTTAATCAGATGCCTCATCGTGTTGATGATGTCATCCTTTATCAGGGTAAAATCCTTAACGTCATCGGAATAGTCAAATTTCTTGTTGAGCTTATAGCGTCCGACACGGCCAAGGTCATAGCGGCGCTCGGAGAAGAAGAGGGAATTCAGATCCTTCTCAGCCTGCTCCACAGTCATAGGTTCTCCGGGCTGAAGCACGGAATAAACAGCCGCAAGCGCATCTTCCTTTGTCGGCTCGTTGTCTACGGAACCTTCCTTGACGAATTTCACTTCCTCGCGCTCAAAACAATTGATTATCATCTGAGAGTCAAGCGAGTCATTCTTTCCGTCACGGCTGTCGCGCGTGTCAAATTTTATCACGCAAATTTTTTCAATTCCGTTGGCGACAAGATCGTCAATATCGTGCGGATGAAGTTTCGCGCCGGCATTGAAAAGGCGTTTCTCCTCGCCGTTCTCATCCTTTACGATTACCGCAGAAGCAAGAACCTTGTCTATAAGAGCATCACGCACCGCAGAATCCGCTCCAACAGCAACATCCTCAACCTTGTAGAAACAGCGGATTATCTCTTCCCTCGTGCTGAATCCCAACGCGCGGAGGAAAATCGTTCCGAGAATCTTTTTCTTGCGGTCAATTTTCGCGAAAATCAGTTCCTTTTTCTGATCTATCTCGAATTCAAGCCATGAACCGCGGTAGGGAATAATTCTGCTTGAGTAGACACCTTTGTCGTGACAGAAAATCACGCCGGGCGAACGGTGAATCTGCGAGACGACAACGCGTTCCGCTCCGTTTATGATGAACGTTCCGCGGTCTGTCATCAGCGGAATGTCACCCATATATATGTCTTTCTGGATAATGGCTCCAGTCTGAAGGAAATTCAGGTTTATGCATGCCTTTAGAGGAACAGCATAAGTCTGACCTTTCTGCTTACATTCGATTTCTGAAAATTTAAGATGCTCCCAGTCAAGGTGATAATACTCATATTCAAGAGACATATCGCCGTTCGGACTTTCAATCGGGAACGTGGACGTGAAAACCTCCTGAAGTCCCTGATTTTTGAGCGGCTGATTGTCGCGGAGTCTTTCAGACTGGATGAAATCCTCATAAGATGATGTCTGGATTGAAATAAGATTCGGAACATCCATGAAATTCTGGATATTTTTTCCGATGTACTGACGGTCGATTGTTCGGGTTTTTGCGAACATCCGTTCCCCCTGCATTTTAGGTTCAGCGCATATCTGCTACATACAAGAAACTCTGTACAGCACAGAAACCGCCGATTTATCCCGGTCGGGATTGTTTTATTTAAATTTCGATAAGACAAATAAAGGGGATAACCTGAAGCAAAACCACGCAGTTATCCCCTATAAGCAATTAAATTCCTTTTATACGGAACTGATTATTTCTTGCTGGCCTTTCCGCCGGCTTCCTCAAGCTTCTTGACCATCTCGTCAGCATCAGCCTTGCTTACGCCCTCTTTAACAACCTTCGGTGCGCCTTCAACAAGAGCTTTAGCCTCGCCAAGTCCAAGACCTGTAATCTCACGGATTGCCTTGATGACAGGAATCTTCTTCGCGGCGTCAAAGCCTTCGAGAGTAACGGTGAACTCAGTCTGCTCTTCAGCAGCACCGGCTCCGTCACCGGCCGCAGGAGCCGCAGCAACCGCGACAGCCGCTGTTACTCCGAATTTTTCTTCCATTGCCTTTACGAGTTCTGAACACTCCAGAACTGTCATTGAAGCGATTGCCTCAAGAATCTGATCATTTGTGAGAGCTGCCATATTGTCTTCTCCACTAAATAAAGTTATTGATTCCGTCCGCAAGGACGGCAGCGGATATTATATCTTACTGATTTTTACCGCATTTACGCACGGACAGTCGACAGCTATGAAGCCTGACCGCGCTGTATACATTTCGGGGAACTGAAACTCAGTTCGCACCTTCCTGTTCTTTTTTCTCCGCATAGGCTTTCAACGTAGCTGCAAGCTGGCGGACAGGCCCGTTCATCGCGGACATAAGCATAGAGTAAAGCGCCTTCTTTCCAGGAACCTTAGAATATGCCTCAATCTTTGCCGCATCATAAATCTCATTTGCGATGCTTCCGCCCTTCACAGTGAGTGATGGAGCTTCCTTCGTAAAATCAAAAAGGACTTTGGCGACTTCGTTTGAATCCTCTTTCACCATGGCGACAACTGTCGGTCCGGTAAGGTAATCCGCCACGTTCTCAACCTTCATGTCCTCAAATGCGATGCGCGCAAAATTGTTTTTCACAACTTTCAGGACGGCATTCTTCTCGCGGAGCTTGTCCCGGAGCGCCGTAATCTGCTCAACCGTAAGACCACGGTAATCAGCAAAAATGAAGTCGTTGTATTCCGCAAAAATTTTCTTTGCGTTTTCAATGGCTTCCGCCTTTGCCGGCTGTATTTTTTTAGATCTTATAGCCATTATTCACCTTCCTTGAAATCAATCCAGACTCCAGGTCCCATTGATGAACTTAAAGACACAGAACGGATGAAACCGGCAGCTGAACCGGCAGGCTTTTTACGGCCAACTTCAGTGACAAGAACATTCACATTCTCGACGATTTTCTCAGCATCCATAGAGCATTTTCCAACTGCGATATGAACAACTCCACCCTTATCGGCGCGGAATTCAGTACGTCCCTTCTTCAGTTCGGCTACCGCTTTTGTAATGTCCATAGTGACGGTTCCTGTCTTAGGGTTCGGCATAAGTCCTTTGCGTCCGAGAACCATACCAAGACGTCCCACATCCTTCATCATGTCAGGAGTTGCGACTGCGACATCAAAATCAAGCCAGCCGCCCTTCACCTTCTCGATATATTCGTCAGAACCGGCATAAGCGGCACCGGCGGCAAGAGCTTCCTGAACACGGTCATCCTTACAGAAAACGAGAACTTTCTTCTCGCCTTTGAACTGGTTCGGGAAAACGAGCGTGTCACGGACACTTGCATTCTTATCAAGACGGAGAGAGACATGAGCCTCAACAGTCTCGTCAAAACCTGCGAATTTCATATCCTGAATCATCTTGCAGGCCGAAGCAACATCATATTTCTTTGTCAGATCATATTTTGCAGCAGCTGCATTATATTTCTTTCCATGTTTCATATCAGTGCTCCACCTCTACACCCATACTGCGAGCAGTACCGGCGATAATTTTCTTCGCCGCTTCAATATCATTTGCATTGACATCAGGCATCTTTGTCTTTGCAATCTCCTCAAGGTCTTTCTGAGAAAGAGTTCCGACCTTATCGCGGAGAGGATTTCCTGACCCCTTGTCAAGTTTAAGCGCCTTCTTGATAAGAACAGCAGCCGGAGGGGTTTTCAGAATAAATGTAAATGATTTGTCCTGATAGACGGTGATGACGACAGGGATTACGAGTCCCTTCTCCATAGTCTTTGTTCTGTCATTGAATTCCTGAACAAATTTCGGAGCACTTACACCGTGAGGTCCAAGAGCAGGTCCAATCGGAGGAGCAGGAGTAGCTGATCCAGCGGGGCACTGCAATTTGATTACGGCAGTTACTTTTTTTGTAGCCATTTTATTTCTCCCAAAATTGGTGTGAAAGCGTCATAAAGGCACTTTCTAACGAGACGCCTCTGTCCGACGGACCTGCGCCTCTCCCAAAAACAGGTGATATACAGTCCGCATTGGGTTACGGACTCCTGATTTTGACTCAACAGGAAAATGGAATCAGGCTTTCTCCGCCTGAAGGAAACCGACTTCCACCGGAGTGGGACGGCCGAAAATCTGAACCTCCACACTCAACTTCTCTTTTTCCAGATTTATATCTTTGATTGTTCCGGTGAACGATGCGAACGGTCCTTCCGTAATCTTAATCTGGTCACCCAAGGCAAAAGACTGTTTTATATGAATCTGCTTTTCGCCTTTTATCACACCAGACTTCTGCAGGAGATTCTTCGCCTCATCATTAGAAATCGGAACCGGACGGACATTAGGATTCGTGCCGACAAAACCGGTCACACCCTGAATTCTTCTGAGCTGGGAACAGATTGACTTCCAGCCTATTTCTGGAAGATCCATTTCGAGCATTATATAACCTGGAAGAAATTTGTTATTACGTGTACGGCGCTTGCCGTCCTTTATCTCGACGACTTCTTCCACCGGAACCTTGACATCAAGAATAACTTCAGGATTTATTTCCTTTGTATCGAGGAGCGACCTGATTGTCCGCTCTATCTTACCTTCATATCCAGTGTAAGTGTGAAGTATATACCAGTTTCTTGACATCCGAATCCGCCTATTTCAGAACGGCACGGAACAGTTCCGTAAAACCGAAGTCAAGCAGTCCGAGGATAACTGCAATCACGACAGTTGAGATAATAACAACTTTTACAGAAGAAACAACATCATCGCGTGTAGGCCATACGACTTTCTTCAATTCCGCTTTGCTTTCACGGAAAAACTGAATCATCTTAGACATAATACCTCGTTCCTAAAACTAAATCAGGGCAGGCAGGACTTGAACCCACGACAGGCGGTTTTGGAGACCGCTGCTCTACCAACTGAACTACTGCCCTATATATAAACTGCCCGGCAAGGAGCAGCAATATACAATTTTATTTTACTTTTGTCTCTTTATGGAGAGTGTGCTTGCGCTCGAACGGGCAATACTTGCTGAGTTCAAGTTTTCCCTGAATATTCTTGCGGTTCTTGTAAGTCGTGTAGTTCTTTCTCTTACACTCTGAACACTGCAACGCAATAATCTCAACAGCACCTTTCTTTTTGCTTCCCATATTATCAGCTCCTGAACAAATTTCAAATGTCTTCTACAGCCCCCGTGCAGAATCGAACTGCAGACCTCAACCTTACCATGGTTGCGCTCTACCGACTGAGCTACAAGGGCAAAATCAGATCCCGCACTTACTTATAGAAAATGCGCGTTTAAAGAATATAGATTATGTTCAGATTATTGTCAAGAATCTGAATGGCATTTCAACGGATTTTTTGGCTTTTGCAATGTTTTTCAATATATTGTACTATGAAAATAAACGCGAAAAAAAACGGAGCATCCATGAACATCGACATGCTGATTGACGGAATTCTAGACTCTTACGACAGATATGGCCTTATAAACAGGAATGACGCGGAGAATTTTCCGAACAGACAGAATGTCGTTTCGGTGCTTCAGGATCTTCAGTCCCTGATTTTTCCCGGATTCCGGGTGGCCGAAGACATAGACCCGACGAACATCCGCTACATTACCGGCCAGAGGGTGAACAACATAATCGCGAAACTGACCAGGGAAATTCAGAAGGCGCTGATTTACACAATCAGCAGGACAAAGGGAAATTCCGACAATGTCGAAAATTCACACTGCTTCAAGCTTGCGGAGAAAACCGCCGTCGCCCTGATTGAGGAAATTCCGGAGATACGGAGAAAAATCCAGCTGGACACCGCGGCCGCCTACAACGGAGACCCGGCGGCGCAAAGCAACGAGGAGGTCATCCTTTCATATCCGGGACTTGAGGCGATTCTTGTCCACAGGATTGCGAATTTCCTGTTCAAAAACGGAATTCCGATAATCCCGCGGATAATGAGCGAGCATGTTCACGGAAAAACCGGAATAGACATTCATCCCGGCGCGGAAATCGGAGAATCATTTTTCATCGACCACGGAACGGGCGTCGTCATCGGCGAGACCTGTCTGATCGGCGACCGCGTAAAAATATATCAGGGTGTGACGCTCGGTGCGCTTAGCGTAAAAAAGGAACTCAAAAACAAAAAACGTCACCCGACAATAGAGGATGACGTCACGATATATGCCGGAGCCACGATACTCGGAGGAAACACCATAATCGGACGCGGCTGCACAATAGGCGGAAACACCTGGGTGACATCTTCTGTTCCGGAAAACACAATTGTCACGCAGGACAGTCAGTCCTGACCCGAAATTCTGCGCTGCGCCTCATAAAGTCCGTAATAAATTCCTTTCTTCTCCATAAGCTCGGAATGTGTTCCCGACTCTGCGATTCCGTGTCCGTCAACAACGGCTATCCTGTCCGCATTGCGGATTGTAGAAAGCCTGTGCGCAATAACCAATGTCGTGCGTCCCTCGGAAAGGCTGTCAAACGCGCCCTGAATCTTTATCTCGGTGGCGGTATCCAATGCGGAAGTCGCCTCGTCCAAAATCAGAACCGGCGGATTTTTCAGAAAGCATCTTGCGATTGATATACGCTGCTTCTGCCCGCCCGAAAGCTTTATTCCCCTCTCGCCCACAACCGTATCATAGCCGTCCGGCATAAGCATTATGTCGTCATGAATTTCCGCGCGCCGCGCCGCACGCTCAATCTCCTCATCCGTAGCGCCGATTTTTCCATAAGCGATGTTCTCGCGGACGGTTCCCGCAAAAAGAAACACATCCTGCTGGACAATTCCAATCTGGGAGCGCAGCGAGGACAGCTTTATCTTTCTTATGTCCATTCCGTCAAGAAGAATTTCCCCGCCGGAAATCTCGTAAAAACGGGGAATCAGACTGCATAATGAAGTCTTTCCGCCGCCGGATGTTCCGACAAAGGCGAATTTCTCTCCCGCGCCCACATGAAGACTAACGCCTTCAAGCACAGGAAAATCCTTTCTATAGCAGAACGAAACATCCCTAAAATCAATGTTTCCCCTTGCGGCAAGAATTTCAACCGCGTCCGGAGCATCCTTTTCGGAAGAATCGGTACGCATAAGCTCAAGAAACCTGGAAAAACCGGCCATTCCCGTCGTATACTGCTCGACAAAATTTGAAAGCCTTTTTATCGGCATGGTGAATGCGGAGACGAACAGATTCGCCGCCACAAGATCGGCTACCGTCAGTTTTCCGTCCATTATGAAAATTCCGCCCACGGCAAGAACAACAACATTCAGAATATTGTTGAAGAATTCCACATTTGAATGAAAAGTTGACATCGACTTATAAAAATTCTTCTTTGCGGCGCGGAATTCCGCGTTGTCACGCTCAAAACGGTTCTCCTCGTAGGCCTCGTTTGAAAATCCTTTTGTGACCCTTATTCCGGAAATGCTCGATTCAAGGGACGCATTTATTCCGGCCGTCGTCTCCTTTACTTTTTTTGATGAGGATGAAAGTTTTTTTCTGGAAAACATCGCGACCGTCACAATCATGGGAACAAAAAGAAACACGACAAGCGCGAATTCCCGCCTTATCCGCAGAAGCATGAAAAATGAGCCCAAAAGAGTAAGGATCGAGATGAAAAAATCCTCCGGCCCGTGGTGGGCAAGCTCGGTAATCTCAAACAAGTCCGTCGTGACGCGCGACATTATCTTTCCGGTTCGGTGCGAGTCATAAAAACTGAATGACTGCCTCTCAAGATGACGGAAAACATCGCGACGCATATCAGCCTCAACCAGAGTTCCGAACACGTGTCCCCAATAGTTCACAAACCAGGTGCATATCCGCCGGATTATATAGACACCCAGCAGGATTAATATCATCACCAAAAACGCGCGGATGTTCCTGCCGGGAATCAGCGAATTTACGGCGAAACGGCTTACCATAGGAAAAGCGACATCCACGACTGAAATCAGAAGGGCACAGATCATGTCTCCGGCAAAAAGCTTCAGATGAGGTTTGTAATATGAAAAGAAAATTTTAATCGGACGGTCATTGTAGTTCATCCGTCCGATTATATCAGAAAATCCTCGAATTTGCAGCGGCGACGGATTCCGGAAATCAGCCGAAGTTAAGGGCTGAAATCAATGCGGCCAGTGTCGAATTCCAGTAGATTGCAACCTCGTTCGTGCTGTAGCTCCGCTCGTCATCAATATATGACAAAAGCGGCGGCACGCCCTCAAGATGTTTTTTCGCGGCGGCATCATGCATTCCGGATGCGGGACCGCCGGCCAACATTCCCGGCATGGATTTTCCGAGCGCGCCAGACGGCCGATGATGCGTATGCTCCGGACAGCAGCTTCCGGCTCCGGTGATATAGCAGATTCCAAGCGGATTGCAGCCTAAAATATAATCCAGCTGCCGCGAGGCGGCAATCCGGAATTCCTTTCGCCCCGTCAGCGAGAATGCAAGCATAAAAACGTGCGCGTTGTCGCAGACGCAGCCGTTGCTTCCCCAGAAGACTTTCTCAAGCGCCACGGCGAATCCGTTTTTGGTGGCGGCGGAAAGAAGCTTTTCAGCCACGGAGACTACGGCATCCGCAAGCTCCGACACAACTGAATCAGGAAGCGAATCTTTTGACTTCAGAAGAATTTCAGTCCCATAACCGGCGACATTTCCCCAACCGAACGATTCCTTAAGATTCTCCGCGCGCAGCGCAAGTGCCTTCTGAAGATAACATCCGTCTCCGGTTGCGGAAAAAAGCGCGCAGAGCGCAAAATATCGCTCGTCGGCCACATTTCTGTCACCGTACTCTCCTGTCTTCAGCTCCGGAGGATTGCTGTAAATCTCATCATCATGGCTGTCAAGGTAAGACTGCGCAAGTTTTGCGGCGGAAAGCAGACGGGCGGCGAATTCTCCGTCGGACAAAGCAAAATATTTTGAGGCGGCAGCGGCACATCCGGCGAAATCAGCGGTCGCGGCGGTCGATACAGGAGAAACGACAAGCTCATCGTCCTCATCCTGAGGCATTATGAATCCGCAGAAATGAAAGCATGAAACCTTGTGGTAGACCGCACCGTCGGCGCGCTGCATCCGGAGCATCCACTCAAGTTCAAAGCGGACTTCAGAAAGAATGTCAAAACGGGAGAATCCGCTTCCGCACGAATCAAACGCATCAAGCAGATCCATCACAGCCTTGGCGCCTGCAACGACATAACGTCCATAGTCGCCGGCATCATGCCAGCCGCCGTGGACATCAATACAGGCTTCAGTTCCGTAGACAAGCGCATTTTTTGTATGACAGGCCGCATGACCGAATACCGGATCCAGGACATCCTCGCCGCAACGGGAAAGGCGGAAATAGTCAAGCACAGAAAAAAGCAGGCCGTCATAAAGCCCCGAACCGATTCTGAACGGAAAACTTGTGCTCCCGGCGGCCGTAACGGTAAAAATTCCTTCTCCGGAAAAAGCCGAGAAGTCGCCGGAAACGACCGTTCCTCCCGAAAACGCATCCTCGACCGGAACGCCGAATTTTCCGCTCCAGACACATCTGCCGGACTCATCATTCACAAAAAAATCAGCGGGAACAGACCCGTCACCAAAAAAACAGACCGTCTTCACCGCATCGGGCGCGAATCCAATCTGGTTCACAAAAATTCTTTTTCCGTTCTTCATAGCGGAAAGTCTAGAAAAAAAACGCTTTCTAAAATAGCACAAATCAATCAATTTATTGTTGCCATCTCCATAAAAAAAGCCGCATCCGGTTTTCGGATACGGCTTCTGCGGCAACAGACAGAACGGGCGGACGAAACGCCCGAAATTCAGTCTATTTTGAAAGCAGATTATTCAGATGCTTTACGAATTCCGCCGGCTGTTTCAGCTCGACACCTGCGATAAGCAGCGCCTGATCCAGCAGAACCTCGGAGACATCGGCGACAAGCGCCTCATCCTCCGTGTCTCTGATTTTTGCGACAATCGGATGATCTCCGTTCACCTCAAGAATCGGCTTGATTTCAGGCCCCGCCTGTCCCATCGCCTTCATCATCCGCTCCATCTGATATGACGGATCATTCTCGTCGACCACGATGCAGGAAGGATTCTCGCCGGTAAGAGTCTTGCTCAGGCGCACATCCTTCACCTTCTCGCCGAGAGCCTTCTTGATTTTCTCGACCACAGGCTTGAATTCCTTCTCCTTTTTCTCGGCCTCAGCCTTGTCGGTTCCCAAATCCTCGTCGCTTCCGGCACGGTTCACAGCCTTAAGCTCAAAATCCTTATACTTTCCATAGCCGGGGATGACAATGTCATCAATATCGTCGGCCATAATCAGAACCTCAAAGCCTTTTGCGGTATATGCGTTCACAAGAGGATTCGCACGCAGATTCTTCTCATCGCTGCCGGAGATATAGAAAATAGATTTCTGATCCGGCTTCATGCGCTGGACATAATCAGCGAAACTGGTCCAGTTTCCGTCGCCAGTACCGGAAGGATCCGTGCTCTTGAAGCGAACGATTTCCGCAATCTCGTCACGGTTCTCGTAATCGCTGTAAAGACCTTCCTTCATCGGACGGTTGAACGCCGCGACGAATTTATTCCATTTCTCTATGTCCTTTTTCTCGTCGTCAGTCGGATTCTCCGATTTGCGGGCCTTATCCGCGGCCTCTCCCATTTTCTTGAACTCTCCGAGCAGCTTTTTGACCGACTGCTTCTTTATGGTCTCAAGAATTCTGTTCTGCTGAAGAATCTCGCGGCTGACATTAAGCGGAAGATCCTCGGAGTCAATGATTCCGCGGACGAAACGCAGATATGCGGGAAGCAGCTCGCGGTCGTCATCAGTTATGAACACGCGCTTGACATAAAGTTTTACGCCGCTCTTGTAGTCAGCCTGATACATGTCAAACGGAGCATTCTGCGGAATAAAGAAAAGAGTCGTGTACTCCTGTGTTCCCTCCGCATGAGTATGAACATAATGCAGCGGATCCTGCCCGTCGTGTCCTATGGTCTTGTAGAATTCGTTATAATCCTCAGGCTTCAGCTCGCTTTTCGGACGCTTCCAGAGCGCCGATGCCGTGTTGACCTGATCAACCTTATTCTCACTGCCAGTCACATTGCCCTTGTCGTCATATTTGTTCTGCGTGTAATGCAGGAAAATCGGAAAAGCGATATGATCGCTGTAACGCTTGATAAGCTCCTCGATTTTCCATCTTGACGCATACTCCTTGCTGTCATCATTAAGAGCCATGACGATAGCGGAACCGGAAGCCTCGGCATTGTCAAATCCGTACTTTTTCGCCGTCTCGCTGTCCGCTGGAATCTCCTCCATATCATAGGAATTCGTTCCGTCGCTTGACCAGTGCCAGATTTTTCCGTCGCCGGCGGCCTTTCTTGTATATACGTCAATCTTTTTGGCGGCCATAAAAGCCGAATAGAAACCTACTCCGAACTGACCGATAAGCGCGGAATCCTTGGCCGCATCCGAACTCAACTTTTCAAGGAAAGCCTTTGTTCCGGAACGTGCGATTGTTCCCAAATTATTGGTAAGATCATCGCTGTTCATTCCGATTCCGGAATCCTGCACCGTAAGAATTCCTTCCTTGTCGTCGAACGAAATGTCGATGCGCGGATTGAATTTCACGTTTTTGTACGCATCATCGGAAACAGAAAGATATTTCAGCTTGTCAAGCGCATCCGAAGCGTTTGAGACAATCTCGCGTAAGAAAATATCCTTGTTTGAATAAAGTGAATGGATAATCAGCTTGAGAAGCTGGTTCACCTCTGTCTGAAACTGGTATTTTGCCATTTCTGCATGACCTCTTAAAAATGATTCTGCCGGACGATAATTCATCCGGCAGAACGTAAGATTTTGTTATCAGATTTAAATTACTGATAAAAATGCGATTTTTCAAGAAAAAACGGAATCAAAATGAACACAACGGAATTCATCCATCCGCACGGCTCAACTGTCCGCGAACATCGAGTCTATTTCCTTCCTGTAGATTTCGTTCAGACGGAAACGCATTATCTCCTGCTTTGCGGAAAGCTCAACGCCGACCTCGAAATCCTTGGTTATAAGGGCGAATTTATTGACGCGCTCATACAGCTTGAATCCGTTCTTTGAGTTTATAAGGGAATTTATCTCGTTCGCATACAGATTCTGGACTTCCTCCGAATGCAGCAGGCTTTCAAAAGTGTCATACTGAAGTCCGTTGTCCGCGGCGAAATTCCTAATCTCCTCGCTGTCAACAAGAATCAGGACACCAAGATAACGCTTGTCCTGTCCGACAACAACCGCAGTCTTGATGTATTTTGATTCGGTAAGCTTCATCTCAATCGGCAGCGGCTCTATGTTCTCGCCTCCGCGCAGAACAATCGTGTCCTTTATCCTTCCCTTTATCTGAAGCTCGTCATGAATCGTGAACACGGCAAGGTCTCCGGTATCAAGCCATCCGTCCACGGTCATCACCTTCTCCGTAAGCTCAGGATGCTTGTAATAGCCCTTCATCACCGTCGGTCCTTTTATCTGAAGAATTCCTTCCTTGCAGCGGCCGAGAACATAACCGTCCATGTCAACAATCCTTGCCTTGACGCCGCGTATCGGAGAACCTATCGTCCTGAAAATCGGATCCGCAATCGGCCTGACCGACACAATCGGCGCGGTTTCCGTAAGTCCATAGCCTTCCACGACCTTGACACCGATAGCCCAGAAGAATTCGTCAATATTCGGAGGAAAAGCTCCTCCGCCCGAAACGCCAGCCCTGAAATTAGATCCGAGCATCGATTTTATTTTTCTGAACACAAGGAAATCTCCAAGCCAGTAAAGCGGGAACATCAGCGACCACGGAATGATGAACAGAATCCACCAGAGCACCGGATAATAATGTGAAAAACACGCGTTCTTCATGAACATTTTCCGCTGCATACGTTTATGTATCACCGCAAGACGCACAAAAAAACGGAACATAAGATAGATGATGCCGCCTGTTTTCCGCATTTTTTTCGTGATTCCGTCATAAACCGCCTCAAAGACACGGGGAACGGCCGGAAGAATATGCGGATTAAGCTTTTTGAAATCAGCAAGCAGGATTGAACCGACCGGCTTTGAATAGCAGATTGCGGCTCCCTGAATCAGAATAACATACTCAACCTCACGCTCAAAAACATGCCACACAGGAAGAACATTCAGCGCGCGGTCTCCCGGATTAAGATAAATTCTTTCCGGAATCTCATCCAGCTGGGCAAGAAAATTCCTGTGGCTCAGGACAACACCCTTAGGATTTCCTGTCGTTCCCGAAGTGAATATGATTGTCACGGTGTCATCCGCGGATCCTTTCTCAAGCTCCGCCTCGACTTCACCATCATGCTCAATCCTGTATTTCTGTCCGTTCTTTATCAGCTCATCAAAATAAAGAATCTCCACCTGGCTCTGAGCGGCAAGCTCCCTCACCTCTTCCTTTATTTCCGGCTCGAACACTATGATTCTTTTTACAGCCGGAAGCTTCTCCTTCAGAGAAACAATCTTGTTCACCTGCGAACTGTTCTCGGCTATGACAGTCGAACATTCCGTAATCGAAAGAATTTTCTCAAGGTCTATCATCGTGGCATCGCAGCCGCGCGGAACATCAACCGCACCTACGGACATGATTCCGATGCTGGCGTGCTGCCATTCAGCCCTGTTATCGGAAATAAGACCGACCGGCTCTCCGCGTTTCACGCCAAGCTCAATCAGCGCGGCGCCAAAATCAAGCCCGAACTGAAACATCTCGCGGTATGTAATCGGCTCGAATTTTCCGTCCGGCATACGTCTGTACTGCGCCGGAATTTCTGGATAAAGCCCGGCCGACTTTCTTATCATCTTCGGAACTGTGAATGTTGAATCGAATTCCATAAAAACAAAACTCCATGCAATCGGTAAAATGACAAAATATGACTTTTTGTAAAGTTCCTCAAGTATATAGCGAAAACCGGCGCTCTGCAAGCAGAAAGTCAGATTTTAACCATGCTTATAAACTAATGCCCGGTAGTTTCCGATAAATTCCGCATGGCAAGAAAAAACATCTCAAAAGATAAAATAGTCCAGTCCTTTCTATTCTCCGCATTCGACAAAAGCGCAGGAGCGACATCTCTCGCCGACATATCGTCCGCACTCGAAATAAAAAAAGCCTCGCTTTACAACCATTTTGCGAACAGGGATTCAATGTACAGCGCGACGCTTGAATTCTGCCGGAAGGAAATTCTCGACGTAAATTTCATAACGGAAAATACGGCCGCCGCAATCAGAAAAGAAAACTCAAATCCCATGTCGGTGGCAAAACATCTTGTCACCAGATACTTCAATCTTTTTGAATCGGAGCCGCTATTCCAGATGTACGTTTTTGTCCACACGGAGCAGTACTTCAACCCGAACGCGCTGGACACAGTCTCGGCGGCAGCCGCAAAGCTCTCGGATGAAATTGCGATTCTGCTGAGGATGTTTGCGGAAGCCGGAAAAATTCCTCCCGCCGCCGAAGAAAAGATTGCGCATACCGCGAGCGGAACGGCCGCGGTCATAATCCAACAGCTTGACCTTTATATTGCCGGAAGAAAGGAGACCATGCGACAGAATCCAGAAAGCGGAGCCGGAAGTCTTTTTGCGCTTCCGACCGATGAGAACGCCCTGAACACAACGCTCGGCCTTCTGGAGAATATCCTGCAATCCGCAGCCGGGCTTTAATTCAACGGAATTCAGAGAGAGGATTTCGCCTCAAGCAGTTCCGTCTTTGACTCGTAAGCGACACGGGCTGCGGCGGAGGATATATCCGCAAGAGACAAAGTTCCCGCCTCGGATTTTTCCTTCAATGAATCATCCTTTTTCCAGGCGCACAGAATTCCACGCGATGAATTCACCGTTCCTCCGGCTCCGCCGAGCAAAGCAGCGGCGATTCTTGCGGCACCGCCCTGAGCGCCATATCCGGGAATCAGAAAAAAAACATCCTTATATGCATCGCGGATTTTTTTCGCATCATTTTCCTCTGTACAGCCGACGACCGCTCCGACCGGAGAACAGGTATGCGCCCCGTAAATTTTTCCGAATTCTTCCGAAATGCGCTCAAGCTCCGTTCCGACCCGCTCCAGAACAGCTCCGCCCGAAGCAAGCTGCTGCTGCTCTATATCGGCCATCCCCGGATTTGATGTGCGGAGAAGGACAAAAATTCCTTTTCCGCCCTTCTCAGGCAGACAATAGGAGGAGAAAGGTTTTAGAGTATCAAATCCCATGTACGGATTTACGGTTATGATGTCCGTCTCAAAGTCACCGGAAAAATGGGCGCGGGCATAGGCATCCGCAGTGGCGGCTATGTCTCCGCGCTTTACGTCGGAAATGGCAACAAGCCCGGCTTCCCTTACGGCGCGCAGCGTGTCCGCATAAATTCTCATGCCGTCAAGTCCCATCGCCTCATAATAAGCAATCTGAATTTTGCAGCAGCAGGCGGACCTGTCCGCCGAGACACGGCGTATAATCTCCCGGTTGTAAAGACTGACGGCCTCGGACGGCGAGCCGCAGGATTTTATCACGGATTCCGGTATATATGACGGATCTGTATCAAGTCCGACACACAGCGGACCATTTTTTACAGCAAATTCCTGAAGAACCTGCATCTTATGTTTTTCTGTCATACAGCGGATTATACAGAAATCGCAGCCAGGAATCTACAACGTTATTTTACAAAAAAAATGCCCGACCTTAAAACAGATCGGGCATTTCAGTTTTTAACTGTTATTTGCTGGACTTAATCACAGCCTGCGCACCGGCAAGACGTGCAAGCGGCACACGGAACGGTGAACAAGAAACGTAGTTCAAGCCAATCTTGTAGCAGAGAGCGATTGAAGCAGGATCTCCTCCATGCTCACCGCAGATTCCAAGGTGAAGATCAGACTTGACGGAGCGTCCCTTTGCCTCCGCAATCTCCATCAAAGCTCCAGGACCGTCAGCGTCGAGTGTCGCGAACGGATCGTCCTCAAGAATTCTCTGGTCAAGATATGAACCGATGAACTTACCGTAGTCATCGCGGCTGAAGCCGAATGTTGTCTGAGTAAGGTCATTTGAACCGAATGAGAAGAAGTCGGCAAACTTTGCAACCTTGTCAGCAGAAAGAGCCGTTCTCGGGAACTCAACCATTGAACCGATCTGGAATGTGAGCTTTGTTCCGACCTCATTATTTACAGCTGCAATCACAGCCTCAGCCTGGGCACGGATCTGCTCAACCTCGCGGTATGTGACTACGTTCGGAATCATGATGCGGACATCGTGCTTTGCGCCTTCCTTGTCCAGCTGGGCTGTCGCGCGTGCAATAGCCTCAACCTGCATCTCGTAAATCTCAGGATATGTGATTGCGAGACGGCATCCGCGGTGTCCGAGCATCGGGTTGTGCTCATCAAGAGAAGCAACCTTCTGCGCAAGAACAGCCTTGTCAACGCCGAGCTTTGTCGCGAGAGCTGTCAGCTGGGCATCGCTCTCAGCCTGGATGAACTCATTGAGCGGCGGGTCAAGGAGACGGATTGTAACCGGTCTTCCGGCCATAGTCTTGATAATCTCGTAGAAATCCTTCTGCTGATACGGAAGAATTGTCTTGAGATTCTCCTTGCGGGCCTCTGTAGAGTCAGAAATAATCATCTTCTGGAATGCAGTGAGTTTAGGCTCGTCGAAGAACATGTGCTCCGTGCGGCAAAGACCGATTCCCATAGCTCCAAAGCGGAACGCATCCTCAGCATTCTTCGGTGTGTCTCCGTTCGCAAGAACCTCAAATCCCTTGACTGTCTTGCCTGAAGCCGTAGTGCGGACAGAAGCATTGCGCACATCGTCCGCCCATCCGAGGAATTTCTCAAGATCACCGGAGATTGTAGCCGGTTTTACGGCAACCTGTCCCTCATAAACGCGGCCTGTAGCACCATCTATTGTGAGGAAGTCTCCCTTCTTATATTCTTTTCCTTTTACAACGATTGTATCAGCATCCTTGAATGTGACATCAGCACATCCGCAGACACAAGGAGTTCCCATACCGCGGGCAACAACGGCAGCGTGCGATGTGCGTCCGCCAGTTGAAGTCAGGATTCCCTGGGCGACAGCCATTCCAGCGATGTCATCCGGAGAAGTCTCCTTTCTTACAAGAAGAACCTTCTTTCCGTCAGCGGCCCATTTTTCAGCCTCGTCAGCCGTGAACACAATTTGTCCGCAGCCTGCTCCCGGAGAAGCGTTAAGCCCGGCGGCGATTTCCGTCGCTTTCTTGACGGCATCCTTGTCAAGCTGAGGAAGAAGAAGCTGGTTCAGCTGCTCCGGCTCGACACGGAGAAGAGCCTGCTCCTTTGTGATAAGTCCTTCACCGACCATATCGACAGCCATCTTTACAGCGGCGGCACCGGTACGCTTTCCGTTGCGGCACTGGAGCATATAGAGTTTGCCCTGCTGAACGGTGAATTCCATATCCTGCATATCGTGATAGTGCTTCTCAAGACGCTCGCGGATTTCGCAGAGTTCCTTGTAAATCGCAGGATTCTCGCTCTCA
Source organism: Treponema sp. UBA792 (assembly GCA_002296965.1). Lineage (GTDB taxonomy): Bacteria > Spirochaetota > Spirochaetia > Treponematales > Treponemataceae > Treponema_D. The sequence continues at coordinate 83,916 of DBIW01000012.1, forward strand.
AGCTGAGAAAGTTTCTGCGGAGTACGGATACCGGCAACGACATCCTCACCCTGGGCGTTCATCAGATACTCACCCATGAACACGTTCTCGCCGGTTGAAGGATCGCGGCTGAAGCAGACACCTGTACCGGAATCATTTCCCATGTTTCCGAAAACCATAGCCATGACAGTTACGGCTGTTCCTTTCAGAGTGCCTTCCTTGATGTTGTTAAGCTGGCGGTATTTGATGGCGCGGGGATTGTTCCATGAACCGAATACGGCGCCGATTGCTCCCCACATCTGCTCTTTCGGATTCTGCGGGAAGTCAGTTCCTTTTTCAGCTTTGTACATCGCCTTGTATTTCTGAACGATTTCCTGAAGCTCTTCCGTAGTAAGATCCGTATCTTCCTTGATTCCGCGGTGGGACTTCACCTCATCAATAATCGCCTCGAATTTGTCGTGGTCAACGCCCATCGCGACATCACCGTACATCTGGATAAAGCGGCGGTATGCATCCCATGCAAAGCGCGGATTTCCAGTCTTGTTCGCAAGACCAAGAACTGACTTGTCGTTAAGACCGAGGTTGAGGATTGTGTCCATCATACCAGGCATTGAAATTGCGGCGCCGGAACGTACAGAAACCAGAAGCGGATCATCATCGGCTCCGAGTTTTTTACCCATAACGCTCTCAAGGCGGGCAAGATATTCATCAACTTCTTTATCAAGACCGTCGGGATATTTACGTCCGAGCTTGTAGAATTCCTGACACACATCTGTGGAAATTGTAAAACCAGCCGGAACAGGAAGGCTCAAAGGTTTTTTGGCCATCTGAGCAAGGTTAGCGCCCTTGCCTCCGAGCTCAGCGCGCATTGACTCATCGCCGTCAGCGTCGCCGTTACCGAAAAAATAAACAAATTTGTTTGCCATTGATTTTTTCTCCAAAAAAAGGATTAGATATTTATAAAAATATTACATTCTATTTAAATAACTGTCAATCTACAGACAAAATGTGCCCACTTGCTTAAACAGGCTTTTTCCAATAAGATTTTCCGAAGTTACAATGAGGTTATAAATGGACTCTTCTTTCTATAATATTGATAAATTCAGAAACGACGACATCCGTGCTGTGGATGCGAAATTCGAAGCCCAGAAAATAGCATTCTCGCCGCTGACTTTTCAGGCGATAAAGGCGATGCTCGACCTGAATCTGCTCCGGCTTATAAGCGATTCCGGAGAAGAGGGAATATCGCGGAAACAGCTTGCGGAAAAATCAGGAATCTCAGAATACGGAACAGGCGTTCTATGCGAGATGGCTCTCGGAATGAATGTCATAAAACTTGCCGGCAGCGAGGAAGAGAAATTTATAATCGGAAAAATCGGATGGATGCTTCTTGAGGATGATCTGACAAAGGTGAATTTCAACTTCACAAACGACATCTGCTATCAGGGAGCATGGGAGCTGGAGAAATCCGTCGTGAACGGCAAACCGGAAGGACTTAAAGTTTTCGGCGACAAATGGACGACCGTATACGAGGCGCTTTCGACACTTCCCGAAAAGGCGAAAAAAAGCTGGTTCGAATTCGACCATTTTTACAGCGACATAGCTTTTCCCGAAGCCCTGCCTATCGTCTTCAGCAAAAAACCGAAAACTATAACCGACATCGGCGGAAATACGGCAAAATGGTCAATCGCCTGCTGCCGCTATGATCCTGATGTGAAAATGACAATCGTCGATCTTCCGGGACAGACCGCCGTCGCAGAGCAGAATGCGGCCAAAGAAGGTTTCTCCGCCAGAATATCCACCTACAGCGGAAACGTTCTTGATAACACGACCGTCCTTCCTCCGGATCCCGATGCCGTCTGGATGAGCCAGTTCCTTGACTGTTTCTCACTTCACCAGATAACCAAAATTCTAAGGAAAGTACACAAAGCCGCAAACAAGGAAACAAATGTCTATGTGCTTGAACCTCTCTGGGACAGGCAGAAATTCGAGGCAAGTTCATATTCACTGCAGGCCACGTCACTTTACTTCACCTGCATAGCGAACGGAAACAGCAAGATGTACCGCTACGAGGAACTTGTGAATGCAATTGAAGAGGCCGGATTCAAACTTGACTGCGCACATCACAACCTGGGCTCGAACAGCTACTCGCTGCTTGTATTCAAAAAGGCATGAGATTGAACGGCAAGGAACTCTTCATTTCTGATTTCTCTTTCTGGGCGCCGGGCCTGTGCGATGACATACAGAAATGGCGGGACTGGAGCAAAGGGGAAATTCAGATAGAGCTGTCAAAAGACGCACCGAAGCTTGAATATACAGATCCGCTTTTCAGACGGCGGCTCAGCCAGATTTCAAAAATGACCGTTCATGTTGTCCACAATCTGCTTGAATCGACAGGAATATCACCGGACACAAAGCTCATATTCATATCCATGCGCGGAGAAATCGAACGGGAATTCACAATAAACAGAACGCTGATAAACGACGACATGATTCTTCCAGCGGCATTCTCGCTTTCGGTGTTCAACACGCCGGTCGCGCTGGCGACGCTCGCATTCAAAATGAAAGGCGGCTACACGACGGTTTTTCCCTCCGGAAACGATTTCTCGGCCGCGTTCGTAAACGCCGCGGCACCGGTTCTTGCCGGAACCGAAAAACAGCTGATTCTTGTATACGCAGACGAACTTGTCCCCGCGGAATATGGAAATCTTGCTCCGGAGAACAGTTTTCCGCTGGCATTTGCGGCGGTCATAAAATCAGAAGAAAGCGGGAATTCAAAAAAAGTTGACCTGGACGGAATTCCATCCGTTCCATACAAATTTCTGAAAGTCTATGCGGATTTCGGCCGCACATAAGAGGTTTTGCATGTCGAGAAAAGAAAAAATGTCCGAGGAGGACAAGGCGAAATACCGTGCCGATGACCTTCCTAAAATCAAAAATGTGTTCGCTTATCTGTATTTTTGTCTGATAAAACTTTTCTTTTATCTTTTTTTCGGAGTCGGAGCGGTTTTTCTCGCAATATTCATATTTCCGTTCATCCGTCTGTTCCACCCGAACAAGGAGAATTTCGGAATACACGCGCGCGCCTATGTGTCGCACACATTCAGATTTTTTCTGAATTTTCTCAGGGTGATGGGCGGTTCAAGGCAGAAAACAGACAACAGAACCGCATACAGGAACATCAGCGGAAAAGTGATAATCGCGAACCATCCGTCAATTCTTGATTTTGTCTACATAATGTCGCTTGTTCCGAATTCAACCTGCATCGTCCGCGGAAGCCTGACCAAAACTCCGCTCGCCGGCGTAATCAAGCAGGCTTACATAACGAACACAACCGATTTCGACGATTTGTGCAGAATCTGCCGGAAAGTGATAGAGGAGGGCAGCAACGTCATCATTTTTCCGGAAGGAACCAGAACTCCGCGGCACGGACGCAATTCATACAAAAAAGGAGCGGCGCGGATCGCGCTTTTTTCCGGATGCAACGTCCAGCCGATATTCATCGGAGGAAGCGACAAATACGGGCTTGGAAAACACGATGCGTTCATCTCATACAATCACGTGGAGCGTTATCTTTACGACTTCAGGCTGCTGCCCGAAATTGACATCGCGGAATTCAGGGAACTGCCGGAAGCGATTGCCGCAAAACGCCTTACTGAAAAAATGGAGCAGACGATTCTTGCCGCCGCGGACGAATACAGCAAGAACCACCCGGACTGCATAACCCTGAACAACGTCTGACTTATTCCGCAAGAACCGATTCCAGCTTTCCGCACAGCGCGGCCGCAGCTTTTGTATGCGTCCTTTCGCTCGGATGCCAGTCTGCGGCTATTCCGTCGGCCATTGACTGCGGAGAAAATCGGAAAACACCGACATCCGTGTCTCCGGTCTCCGAACGGAACTGCTCCGCGGCGGCCTGAACAGCAGGAAAAAGCGCGTCTCCCATAATTCCGAGCGTGCAGAGAATATATGAATCAGGATTATGTCTCCTTATCTGCCGCAGGAATTCCACATATCCGGCCTTGAATTCATCGGTTTTTGCGGAATTTCCCTTGCACCAGCTGTCATCATTCGTTCCAAGATTCACGACAATCACGTCAGGAACAAAGTCTCCAAAATTCCAGCTGAGCTTCTGGAGCTGGCTGTAGTTGCCGAAATGATTTCCGCAGAATCCGAGCTTATCGTAATAATCCGGCATGAGCTGCTGGTCGGACTTGACGGACGGATTTGAAGTATAGCCCGACACGACGCCCCATCCGCTCTGGCTTACAAAGCTCCAGTCGGCGCCGAGACGCGTGGCGGCCTTGTACGCATAGGTTTTTGTGACATCCTCGGTCGCGGTGGAAAAATGATGATTTCTGTCCTCGTCATCAACGCCGTAGCCGCAGGTGATTGAGTCTCCGATGAATTCAATTTTGAGCGGCCTCACCGCGGCAGGAGAAATTTTTCCGTCAGCATCGGTCGAAACCGCCTTGATTCCGGCGACGGAATTTGCCGCCTCGGAAAGCTTTATCACCATCACATCGCAACTGCGGATTTCATCACCGGAAAAAACTAGAATTTTCTGCTCCGGTTTTGAGAGCCTCAGGTCGGCGGCGCGCTCTCCGTCAACAAAAACAGCGACACGCGCAAGCCCTATATTCGTCTCAGGCCTTCTGACTTTTGCGCCGCTGTCTCCGGCAAAAGTAACTTCAAGCGACCTTGCCGTAACATGAAACGCGGCTCCGGTACCCGAATATCCGCACCAGAGAATTCCATCTTCCGTCACGGTTCTTCCAAGGAATTTCACGTTTCCGGCATCGGGCGGAAAATTCTTCTCCTGAGCGGAAACCGCAAATCCCATGAAAACCACAAAAACCGCACACAAAATTTTTTTGAAAAACGTATTCCGTAAATCCATAGCTTTTACTTCCATATTTTTATGTCAAACTCTCCGCGCGTAAAGACGGGAATTCTCTCAAGAGGCGCATCCGAGATGACAGATATTCCGCCGTCATATTTTTTTCCTGAGAAAGCGTCCGTCCATTTTCCTTCCGCAAGCTCAGGGAGATACACTTTTCTTGAACGGGCACCCGCCTCAGTCACCGGAGCCACAAGAATCCTGTCGCCGAACATATATTCATCCTCAACGGAAAACACGTTTTTATCGGTATAAAAATCGTAGAAAAGCGGGCGCATGACCGGAGAACCGTTTTCGTGGGCCGACTGCATAGTCTCCCTGACATAAGGCCTGAGCCTCTCGCGCAGAAAAAGCAGTTCCGACAGAATTCCGTAGACTTCATCGCCAAAGCTCCAGACCTCGTTGTCCTGACCGCTCTCCATCTGCCTTATCTGATGTCCGTTCACAATGTGATACGGCTGCTCCAGCTGCCGGAACGGAGGCCTTTCGCCGTGAAGCCGCATGACAGGACAGAACACAGCCCATTCAAACCAGCGGACAAGAAGCTCCCTGAATCCGTTGTCGTGAACATCGCCTCCCAAAAATCCGCCGATGTCTGTCGTCCACCATGGAATTCCGGCCATATTCATGCTGAGCCCCGCCTGAATCTGATTTCTGAATGAGCGGAAATCGGAATGAACATCACCGGACCAGACGACAGCTCCGAATTTCTGGCTTCCGGCCCAGGCGCAGCGTACAAGGCTCAGCGGATTCTCCACACCCTCGGATTTCAGCCCCTCGTAAAATCCCTGCGCATAGAATTTCGGATAAGCGTTGGAACACTGCATCGCAGGCCCGATATGATAACGGTAATTCTCAAAATTGTAGATTCCGTATTCAGGTTCCGCCTCGTCAAGCCAGAAAAGCTGTATTCCTTTTTTGAAATAATTGTCGCGGCATTTTTCCCAGACGAATTTCCTTGCGGCGGGATTTGTCGTGTCAAAAAAAACGGTGTTTCCCATCCAGGTCATATTCAGACCGCCGCCTGCGTCAAAACTGATCAGGAGTCCGGACGAGGCCATTTCTCCGAAATTCTCGCTGCGCTCATCAATTGTAGGCCAGACAGAAACCATCAGTTTTATTCCCATCTCCGAAAGTTCCCTCACCATCGACTCCGGATCCGGCCAGTCCTGAGGGTCGAATTTAAAGTCTCCCTGAACCGTCCAATGGAAAAAATCTATCACAATCACATCAAGCGGAAGTCCGCGGCTTCTGTAACCGCGCGCGACATCAAGAACCTCCTGCTGTGTCCGGTAGCGGAGCTTGCACTGCCAGAATCCCATCGCAAAATCGGGCATCATCGGAGCATGACCTGTAACATCGGCGTAATTCGATTCTATTTCGGCAGGAGTTCCGCAAGTAACCCAGTAGTCGATTTTTTTTGTTCTTTCGGCCGTCCAGACTGTTCCGTTGTTCGCGAAAACCGCGTTTCCGACCGCCGGATTGTTCCAGAGGAATCCGTATCCGCGGCTAGAGACGACAAACGGCACGCTCGCCTGCGAATTCCGCTGCGCAAGCTCAAGTGAACAGCCTTTTTTGTCGAGATGGGAATCCTGATACTGCCCCATTCCGTACAGATGCTCATCATCGTAGGCCTCAAACCTGACCGCCGCAAAAAAATCGGATGCGCCGTAATGCGGCTTAAGCTCCCGCCCCGAAAGATTCAGCGGCGCGCAGAAACGGTCAATCCTCTGACGGTTGCGCCAGAATTCCTCAAGGAGAATTTCGCCTCTGTCATTCTCAAAACTTATCCAGCCCTCAAAATTCACACGCACAACAAGTTTTCCGCAGACAAGGCGCGCCTGCTTCATCTTTCTGACGTGCTTTTCCGGCTCAGGGTAATGGATATGCCACGGCTCAGTCACATCAATTTCTTCTATAAAGACATCCGCGCTGCGGTTTCCGGGAACAACATCGAGCGCCCAGTCATTTCCATCCATCTCAGGCTCAAGCGACATCCGCACACGGACGGAATCCTTTCCCCACGGCTCAATCACTGTAACGGAACGGCCGTCTCGTAAAACAAGTTTATTGTCAACTGAAATAAAATCCATTCGCACAGTATACCATCATATCACCCGCCAAACAAAAGAATTCTTAGCACAAAAAAATGCAGAAATTCAGCCGGAATTCCGCGAAACGCTCCTATTGCGCTTTTTATTTTTTAAGTATAAACATATCCTGTCATGAAAAATTCATCGTTGGAATTTACAGAAGGATCGCTCTGCAAGAACATCTTTGTTTTCAGCATTCCGCTGATGTTCTCAAACCTTCTTCAGGCGCTGTTCAATATGTCGGATCTTGCGGTTGTCGGTCATTTTGCCGGACCTCTTTCTCTCGGCGCCGTCGGCTCGACAACCCAGCTCGTAATGTTCATAACGGGAATTCTGATCGGGCTAGCTTCGGGAATAAATGTAATCGCCGCGTTCTATATCGGCGCAAAAAAGGAAAAGGATTTGGCCGAAACCGTTCATACCGGAGCGGAAATCTGCCTGATTGCCGGAACCGCAATGCTTGTCCTGGGATTCTGTTTTGCGGAAAAAATTCTCGTGCTGATGGGAACAAAGCCGGAACTGATTGAAGGCGCAACGCTTTATCTCAGAATCTATATGCTAGGAATGCCGGCCGTCGCTCTCTACAATTTCGGAAATTCCATACTGAGCGCGGCAGGAGACACGCGCCGTCCTCTGATTTTCCTTACAGCCGCAGGAATTCTGAACATAGCGCTCAATCTGTTTTTTGTGATTGTATTCCGGATGGACGTGGCCGGTGTCGCCTTCGCAAGCATAATCTCGCAGTATCTTTCGGCGGCCCTGATTCTGCGCTCACTGACACACGAGAAGAACGGAACAAGGCTACGGCTGCGTACGCTGAAAATAAACCGGCACAAAGCCGCAAAAATTCTCAAGGTGGGACTTCCAGCCGGAATTCAGAACGCGATTTTTGCATTTGCAAACATATTCATCCAGGTGGGAGTAAATTCTTTCGATGCGGTGATGGTCGCAGGAAATTCGGCCGCGGCGAATGCGGATCCCCTTGTCTACGACGTGATGGCGGCCTTCTACATGGGATGCGCCGGATTCATCGGGCAGAACTATGGAGCCGCAAAACCCGGACGCGTGGCAAAAACATATTTTGTCGCCCTCGGATATTCGTTCATTTTCGGACTGGTTCTGGGACTGGGAATTCACGCCGCAGGCAGACCGTTTCTCGCAATTTTCACGTCAGATCCGGCGGTAATCGAAGCCGGGCTTCAGCGGATCTCGATTATGTCCCTCTCATATTGTGTCTCCGCCTTCATGGACAACACGATTGCGGCATCACGCGGACTCGGAAAGACATTTGTTCCGTCAATCATCGTAATTCTAGGCTCCTGCGTGTTCAGAATTATATGGATTTATACGGTTTTCGCATGGTTCAAGACAATCCATTCGCTTTATCTGCTTTATGTATTCTCCTGGGGAATCACCGCGCTTGCCGAAATAATATATTTTGTCCGCATTTTCAGGAAGGCGGCAGCAGAAATGAAGAAACATGGAATTCAGGAGGCGATAACAGAATGACACAACTGGAAGAGGCAAAGGAATTTTTCGCCGATGACGCGTTCGCCACAAAAACAGCCGGAATCGAAATAGAGGAAGTCGGAGAATGTTATGCCAAATGCAGCATGAAAATTGACAAGAGGCACATGAATGCGGCAGGAAGCGTGATGGGCGGGGCGATTTTTACGCTTGCGGATTTTGTGTTCGCCGTGGCGTCGAATTTCCGCCGTCCGCTGACTGTAACCGCGACAAGCCAGATAAGCTACCTGGGACCCGCACGGGGAAACATTCTTTACGGCGAGTCGAAGCTTCTCCGTGACGGAAAACGGATGTGTTTCTACGAAATCTCAATCACGGACAATCTCGGAAATTCCGTGGCGACCGTCTCATCATCCGGAATGCACATCGGATAAGGGAGAAAATTCTCCCACAAGACGGACAGGACAAAAAAATCCGCGCCTTTATGCAAGACGCGGATTCCGTTCAGCCGTTTTTAGCAGGCTTCGATTGCGATTTTTTTAGGTGTCGGCAGCTCCTTTTTCTGCATATACACCGTAAGAACACCGTTCTTGAAGCTTGCCTTTACTCCTTCGGCGTTCACATCGGAAGGAAGCGTAAAGCGTCTGGAGAAACTGCTCACATAACGCTCGCGGAGAACCCATTTTGATTTTCCGTCCTTCTTGTCTTCCTTCTCCTCTTTTTTGTCCTCAACCTTTGAAGAAATTGACAGTGTGTTGTGGTCAATCTCGATGTTCACATCCTTTTCCGTGCGTCCCGGCAAGTCCATCTCCAATGTGTAGCCTTTGTCATCTTCCTTGACATCGACTTTCGGAGTTACCGCCTTTGAGCTGTAGACAAATCCAGGAAATGAATGGTCGCCGATAACGTCATTAAAAAGTGAATCAAAAAGTGAAAGTTCGTTCATAATATTTACCTCTGTTTTTTTCTGTTCGCTCCGCATACGCGGAACGTTTGAGCCACCGTTTTATGCGGCTCTCAAATCTTTCACTATATTGCATAGCAATTTACGTGCCAACTTTATGATAAAAGTATTTTCGCCTAAATTTCAAGCGGAACGGAGCATTTTTTATGGAAAACAGGAAAAAGACAGAAAAACGGCCGTGGATTCCGCCCGGAATTTCCGGGAAAGAACAAAAACCTGGAGCAGAATTTCCCCGAATTTTCAGTAAAATTCCGCATAATTGTATCATTTTTACTCACTTTTAACGGAAATTTTGACACAATGAAGAAAAAAAATCCGCCCCGGACAAATCTGCAGAAAAACAGACAGCCGCGGCGGATGAGTCCGGCTTTATTTGCGCCCGGAATACATTACGACATTGGGGATTTTTGGAACAAAAGACTTCCTGTAAAGAAATTTGAACGGATGGACATCTATCGGATTGGGCGACCATCCTCCCACGGCATCCATATTCACAAGATTGAACGAAACCGGATGATAACGCGGAATCACCATTCCGCTGTCAAGAAGAATGGATTCGGCCTTTGCCAGAAGCTGATAGCGCTCCGAATCGGAAGAGGCCGCCTCGTCTATAAGCCGGTCATATTCGGAATTGCTCCAGCCGGAATCATTCATTGTGGAACCGCTCCTGAAAAGCTCAAGGAACGTAAGCGGATCGGCAAAATCGCCAATCCAGCCATAAGAGAACAAATCGGCATCGGAAGAACGGACACTGGAAAGATAATACTGCTGCGGAATTTTCCTGACCGAGAATTCAACACCAAGCGGCTCCCACGCTTGCCGGAGCGATTCAATCACAGAATCGGAAATTCCGCCGTCAGGAACATCAAACACCAGAGGAAGCTTCTGCTCCCCGGAAATTCCCGCCCTGCGCCGGGCTTCAGCCATCAGGCTCCGGGCTTCGGCAGAATCCGTATAGCCGAGCCCCTCGACGGCAGGATAATCGGCAAGCGGATAGACAAAAGTCGAGGCCGGAACAACCATCCCCTGCCTTATGTCATCCCAGGGGACAGCCTCAAGCAGCGCATTGCGAAAATCGGGATTGTCCCAGACCGAAGCCTTTTTTCCGGGCTTGCCGGCGGATGTCTTGAAGAAGAAATAATTTGTGCCGAATTCCGCATTTATCTGCATGGAATTCAGGTTTATTATGCGTGATGTGTCGGCGGCGGCGGCAATCCAGTCGGCGGCGCCGGTATTGAACATAAAGGCGTTCTCCGCAGGATCGTCGGACTGAATAACCGTTATCCTTTCAAGATGAGTCGCGGCCGCATCCCAATAATAGGGATTTTTCTCCATAACAAGGATTCCGTCGCCGGAATCCTCAAGCATAAAAGCTCCGCTGTAAACCGTCGGACTCCTGTGGACGACAGAAAAGGCCGAATGGCACAGCAGCTTCGGAAAATATCCCGCCGGCTTGACAAGATGAACGGAAAGCTCGCTGTCGGAAACCGCCCGGACTGCGACTTCATCAGCAGAAATTCTGCCGTTGCGGAAATCCTCAGCGCCTCTAACTATGTCAAGCAGGGACGCGAACGGCGCCCCTTTAGTGGAAAGCAGCTGAATCATCGAGGCGCGCACAGATTCCGCGGTTATACGCTCCCCGTTGCTGAATTTCGCATTCTCGCGCAGCCGGAAAGTCCAACGTTTCTTGTCGCGCGAAACCCTGTAAGAAAGCGCTATTCCAGGCTGAGGAGCAAGCGTCTCCGGGTCATAGACAAAAAGCCCCTCGTAAAGCCCCGTAAGAATCTGCGCGTCCGCCGAATATGATGTCGTCTGCGGATTCAGGTCGTGCCTGTGAACCGGTTCCACAATCGTAAAATTCTTCTGGAGGGATGAATCCACTTTTTCCTGAGGAGGCGAAAGAAGCATCTCAAGAGCGTCAGACTGCGCCTCATCCCCGGAAATCTCCTGGCACGGAGAAGAGGCTAAAAAAGCAAGAAAAGAAACCGCAACGGAAAAACCGCGCAGAAAACGGAATCTACACATCTGAATGAATTCCCAATTTTTTCATCTGTTCTATTTCCTCGACGGTTGAGACATATTCTCCGCGGCGCTTGTTCGTGTTCACCATGGAATTTTTCATCGCAGAAAGCTCGATTTTCAGTCCCTTGACCTTTGAGCGGCGCATTATATCCACATTCGCCTTAAAATGGTCGTCAAGCGCGTTTATTATGGTGAACAGCTTCTGGTTGTCGCTTATCTGGCGGCTGAGGAAATTCAGGATGAAAGTGTCGTCCTGCGCGCCGATTTTTCTGAATTCCGGACCTCTGGCCGCAATCGCATTGTACAGCCTGATTTTTGCGGAAACCGAATTCATGAATTCATTGACCTTCAGCTTATGCCCGACGGAGGCGTTAGTGTTTGCGTCACGGATAACAATCTGGCAGACTTTCTCCTTTTCCTGAATCTTGAAAACCTTTCTGAACAGATCGGCGATTTTCTGCCCGATTGAATTTTTCTTTGCGAAAAGCAGCTCAAAGTTATCGGAAAGCTTAGCCTGCAGCGCGGACAGAGTGGGAGCCATTCCTCCAAGCGAGAAAACCGCATCCATGAGCATTGCGCGCGGATCCGGCCCGTCGGCCTTCCGGAGCTTTACGGCATCTTTTATCTTGAGTTTTTCGGCAAGCTGTTCCCGGAGCCGCCCGCTGTTCGGTCCCTGGTCCTCGTTCACAATCTCCTGAATAAGATCGTTGTAGAACGGAATTTTTCCCATCGCCTCCTTGAACATCCGCCTGATTTCCGCGGATTCCTTGTCCGGAGACTGGAACGCCTCGGCGGAATTGAATTTCGGATGGCCGATTACGGAACGTCTTACCTGGCACTTGTAAATCTCCTTCTGGAAATCCGCAAGCATACTCAAGCCCTTGTTTATGTCGCAGACAGATGACTTTGCCTTTTCAACACAGTCCGCCAACATTCCCACCGTGAGCGCCGGTGAATTCTGTCTTGCGGACATAATCAGCGAGGCGAGTCCCTGCGTATTCGGCTTTGCATTGCTCGTAGAAAGCGCATTCCAGTCAAATACGGAGTTGAATTCAATCAATTTCTTTATTTTTTGAATCGTCACATTTTCTATGGAAAACCTGAAATATGTACAGATAAAATCGAGCATCGTCTCATAGTCAGAAAAACGGGTTCCGATTACAACCGCCGTCTCTCCTTCGGAAAACGGAGCGGTATCAGGAACGACAATCTCCGAAATTCTCCGGTCAAGCCTATAAGGATCCGGGACAATAAGCGACTTTTTCACAAGCACATCATTTATATTCTTTACACAGGTATGAAGAAGCCTGTAGTTGTCAAGCATCTCCGGAAGCGCGGTATCATTGAACCACTGCGACTTTTCGGAAATCAATGACTGAATCTTATCTGTAAAATCTGAATTTTCCATACACCTATTATCGTACCGAAATCTTAACAATTCAATAAAAAAACTTCAAAAACTCATCTTCATTCCGGCGGAGAATATCATTTTGTCAGGCAGCCGCGCCCCGGAAAAAAACGCGGAAACCGGAAAATAACAATAAAGCACAGGACCGGCGTAAAGCCGCTCTGAACACCTGAAACTCCAGGAGAATTCCGCCGAAAGATAAAGGAATTCCATGCCGCGCCAGAACGCGCGGTTTATCTCGTCGGCAGCGGCTTTAAGCTCCTTTGTGCGCTCAAGGCCGGACGACATCAGTCCGAACCGCGCAAGCACGGCGCCCCCGGCCGAAACCGAAATTCTGCTGTTCTCTAAAAAAAGCGTGGCGCAGACAGGAACATTCAGCATGAACGCCAATGCGGTAAGCTGCCTGGAATCATAACGGGACGGAAAGGCTCTTTCTCCGTCAAGCAGGAAATACATATAGAAGAACATAAACGACGGCCGCACGGAAATGAACGTATAGTCGGGCCAGCTGAATCCGGCGGAGAAGGGCAGAAACACCGGAGAATAAGCGCCAGACACCGAGGAGGCGGCAGATGAATAAAACGACGGGACAAAAAAGACATCCGCGGAAGACTGCGAGACAAATTCAGACAGCGAGGACGGCTTCTCGAACTGCCTGCCGAAAACGGATTTTCCGGAATTGTTGACAAAATCGGATCTGTTCGAATGTCCGGAACTGCTTCCGCCGGTGACGAATTTCTTGTCCGCGCAGATTCCTCCGGCGGAACAACAGACGGCTGTCAGAAACAGGAAGAATTTTTTCCGGATGCCGAGACTCATTTTTCCGGATGCTCCGGATAAAGAATTCTGTTCAGATCAACGGTAAGAAATCCGCTGCGTCCGGTCTTGTAGAATGAGCTTTCCTCCCAGGCGACATAAAGCGTCGTTCCAGAAACGGCGAAATCGGAATAAATATATCCCGCCGGAAGCTTCGGCAGCCGCATCGCAACTGCTTTTCCGCCCCGGAGAATATACTTTCCGGGAAGAGCGCCTTCTATATAAAAAGTTCCGTCCTGAAAAAGCGCCGCGCTCCAGGTTTTTGACATTATCGCCTTTGCCTCAAGGAATCCGTCATCCACGCCGGTATAATTCTCGTATCTGCGCGGAGAAGTTCCGCCGGCAGTTTTCACTTCTATGTAAAAATTCCTTGATGAGGCGGCTCCGAGCAGAAGCCTCTGGATCCGTTCCGGCGCATACGAGAACAGATTCTGCTCCTTGAGCCTGCGGAATGTGTCGGAATCAGATTCGGAAACGGTGATTCCCGACGAAGCCGTGGCCGGAGAAACAGAAAGAAGCGAAACCGAAGGACGCCATGTTATATAGGAAAAATAGTTGCGGACATCGGTGACAGTCTTTACGCAGCAAAGCCAGTCCAGACCGTCCCAGAAAAAATCCGTAATCTCAGAATTCGGCTCGTCGGTAAGGTTGTTGCTGTTCACGACCGGATAGGAAATTCCGGAGACGGTATCAAACTGGACAAGAAAAAGATGGCGCGAAGAGTCGTTCATATAGGAAGAATCGCGGACAGTATCATTAAAAAAAACGCTCTTATAAACAGAAAAAAGCGGAGTTCCGTTGTAAAACACAAGGTTTCCGGCCGTCCTGTCGGAGAAAAGGCTCATATCCTTTGAAAGGGAAATATCCTCTCCGGAAAAACGAAGAATTCCGAGCCTGTTCACCACCGCAAACGCTTCGTTGTCCGCAAAATCCGTTTCCGACGCGGAATTCGCGGATGAGATTCTGACAGCCTCGGTCCAGGGAATCAGGCTGCGCTCCGGCGCATTCTGTGGCCGGCTTATTCCGGCAAATCCGTCTTCGGTAAAGCAGTACCAGCTGTGGCTGCCGGCCTTTACGGTGATTATGTCGTTCGCGGCGGAAATTTCGGTGTCCTTTTTTGAACATGAGACAAAAAGCTGAAAAAACACTGAAACAGAAAGCAGAATAATTCCGGAAAGTCTGATTTTTTTCATAGTCAAAATGTATATCGGCTTGGAAATAAACTCAAGTGACATATTTTTACTTTATTTCCGCTCATTCTTGACCGGCAGACAGAGTTTAATGTAGAGTTTTGCCTATGAAAATCATATCTGCAAAATTCTTTCTGCTTTGCGCGGTTTTATATTCAGCGGCGGCCGGAGTTTTCTCTCAGGACCGGACGATATATTTGTGGCGCGGAATTCCGGGAATGGAACGCGAGAATTCGGTGATGTATGTACATTCGCCGGAAAAAAACGAATCAGGAACGGCGGTCATAATCTGTCCGGGCGGAAGCTACCATCATCTGGGACTTTACAACGAAGGCTACAAATCATCAAAATGGTTCTCTTCTATCGGAATAACGGCATTCATGCTTAAATACAGGACAAATGAAAGCGGCTACAATCATCCGGCAATGCTTCAGGACATTCAGCGCGCCATTCAGATTGTGCGTGAAAACGCCGGAGAATACGGAATAAATCCCGATAAAATAGGCGTAATCGGATACTCGGCCGGCGGCCACCTTGTCACGATGGCGGCGGAATTCGCCGGAAAATACAACGGTCCGGCAGAAGCGAGAATAACTTCCGGCGTAAGCCTAAGACCGGATTTTGTGATTCCAGTTTATCCGGTGGTATCAATGCAGGATGAAATCGCGCACCGATGGTCACGGAAAAGCCTTCTGGGAAAGAATCCGACGCAGCAAATGAAGGACGACTTCTCCATGGAGATGAATGTGCCTGATGACATGCCGCCAACCTACATCGTAGTGGCAAAAGACGACGACGTCGTGGACTACAGAAACAGCCTTGTCCTGTACGACGCGCTCAAGGAAAAACAGATTCCCGGCTGCCGCCTTGCTGTATATGAATGGGGAAAACACGGCTTCGGAATGCTGGACAACGATTTTATGAAAGAATTCAAATGGAACGAAAGCCTTAAAGACTGGCTTGAGGAAATAGGAGCGCTTGACGGCTCGGAAAAAATCCAGGCGGAACAGTAAAAATCCACGCCGGAACCACAGACAGTTCAAATCAGATAAAAAAGCCGTTTCTCCGGTGAGCCAATTCCATCGGAGAAACGGCTTTCTGTTCAGGAACGGCTCCGTCCCATCATTTCTTCATAAGTTCGGCATATTTCTGCGCAAGCCTTTTTGACTTTACGTCCGCAAGTCCGTGATAGCGCGCCGGATTCTCAAAGAATGTTTCCGGCTCCTTTACGCCGAGGCCTTCAAGCTGCTTTGTTATCCGGGCAAAAGTTTCCGGCCTTGATTTCAGCACCTCAAAGAACGTCTTTCCTGTCTGTTCCGCCTCAAGCGTGATTTTCCGGATAACCTCATGGGCATCGCTGATTCCGCTTTCCGCAAGCAGAATATACGCAGGCTCGGCAAGAACTCCGCCTTTCACCTTTCCGCCCGCGCCCTGAAGATTTCTCATCATGCTTTCCTTGTCCGCCTGAAGTCCCTTCACCACCTTTTTCATGCGTGCCACAGCCATTACAAATCCTGACGTGTAATCGGCGATAAAACGCTGGCTTGCGCTGTTTGTAAGATCACGCTGATGCTCAGAAATCTGGTCGCTGTAAAAAGTTATCACACGCGGACTCATAGCCTTCCAAAGCGACTTCACATGCTCGCTGTTCCAGGGATTGCGCTTCTGCGGCATGGTGGATGAACCGACCTGAGTCGATGAGAAATACTCAAAAACCTCGCCGATTTCGGAACGCTGAAGATTGCGCAGATCATCTGCAAGATTCGCGATGATTCCGAACGCGACATTATACTCAAGCAGAAGACGGAGAAGATATTCCGGCTCCACAAGCTGATTTGAATATTCACTCGGCTCAAGCCCCAGAAATTCAAGATAACGCCGCTCAAGCTCCTCCGGATCCCTGACTATCATGCTCGGTCCGTTGTATGCGCCGACAGGACCGGCGAGTTTTCCTTTAAGCTGATCGGAAAGCTCGTCTATTCTGAGGATTGACTTTCCAAGTCTGCTCACGAATTCCGCGATGGACCAGCCGAATGTAATGGGAACCGCGTGCTGGCCATGAGTCCGTCCGACCTGAGGAGTAGCGCAGTCACGTTCGGCAATGGCACAGAGAGCCAGCTCCAGCTCCTTAAGCTCCGGTAGAACAACATTTTTTGTGACATCACGCATACGCATGGAAAGTGCGGTGTCAAGAATATCAACAGAGGTGGCCCCTAGGTGGACAAGCGGCGCAATCTCCGCCGGAACTTTTGTCTTCATCACATTGACAAGAGCGCGGATATTATGCTGGGTCTTCTCCTCCTCGGCATAGACCTCCTCCGGATCTATATCACCGGCGGTTCTGTCAAGCATTGCGGCAACATCATCAGTAAGCTGACCGCGGATTGAAAGATGCGCCTTAACAAGCGCGGATTCGGCTTTTGCACAGGAACGGACAGAGGCCTCCTCCGAAATATATGCTGAAAGTTTTGCAAAAACTTCTTTTTCCGAAATTGAATAGCGGTGATCCAGACAGGACAGATTTTCAAAAATATTTCTTGTTTCCATAATAACGTGATTATATCAGAGAGTTTTGACAATATCAAATTGAAAAACACGGAGATAAAATGTAATATATCGGCATGACAGAAATAAACAGCAGACAGCGCAGATTCCTTGAAAAGGCGGCGCACAATCTGGCACCGGTCGTCATCATCGGCGGGGCAGGAGCCACAGAAGGCGTAATTTCCATGGCGGACAAATCGCTTGCATCACACGAGCTGATAAAAATAAAATTCAACGAATTCAAAGACGAAAAACAGGAGCTGACAGAAAAGATAAGAGAAGCCTGCAGTGCGGTCACCGTGAGAATAATCGGAAACGTCGCGATTCTTTTCAGACAGGCCGAAAAGGAAGAGGACAGAATCTACAAGCTTCCGATAAAACTTGCATGAACATAGGAATTGGGATAGACTATATATTATGGGTGTTTCAACAAGTCTTCAGACCACAAGATATTATGATTTTTTCCGTGACAAGGAAATCATTTTCACAAAGGCAAATTTACGCTCTCTCCATATAGATCCGAGACAGATTTACATAAAGTGCAACGACGGGCAGTATCCGTGCATCATAAATTCCACATCCCTTCAGATGGCAAAAATCATCATAGGAACGACCGGCGCGGCCTACACTTTTCTGACCAAAAACAAGGCGACAGTTGTAAGTCTGCGGTACTGCTTTCTTGACCAGAACAACGCCCCGATTCAGTTTTTTGTGAACTGCACGGTGATGGATGTTCAGCCGTATCAGAATTCAAAGGAACTTGCGATTGTCACGCTGGAATTCACGCAGCGGCCGCCGGATGATCTGATTCTCCATATCGGAGAATTCATCGAGGCGCAGGAAAACTTCATCAACAGGCGCGAGGAAAGAATCGAGATAAACGAGAATTCAATGCGCAAGCTCGGTATTCAGAAGGAAGAATCCGTAATCTACATAGAAAAGGTTCCACGCCGATGTATTTTAAAGGATCTGTCCTTTTCCGGCGCAAAAGTCATGCTTGTAGGCGTTCCGAAATTTCTTGTGAACAAGGCACAGGCTCTTGCAATAAATTTCACCGACACAAACGAGCAATGCCTGCTGAACGGAAAAATTGTCCGCTCGGAATTTCTTGAAGGCAGAAAGGATATTGCCATCTGCCATCTGGCATTCGACGACAACGAAGTTCCCATGACATACAAAATGCACATAAACAACTACATAACGACTCTGCGCAAAAAGGCTCTTAACAGCATATCCAATATGCAGTCACAGGAACAGACCGATGCGGGAAACGCAAATCAGGCAAGGTAAGATGATGGATCCGACAAGCCCCCTGGACTCGATATATTTTATAACTCTGCCGGATGATTTCCGGCTTGCCGAAACCGCGCTTCAGATTGATCCGACAATACAGCTTCCCGTCCAGAAAAAGAATACGGATGCGCCGGGAACATTCAATCCGGAGGAGATAACAGCGGAACAGATTCTTGCCGGAATTCTGACGGTTCTTGCTTATGACAAAAAGAATCCGAACCTTGACTACTACCGCTCGATAATAAAAAAAGCGAGACCCGGCATAAAGAAGGAGCTCTGCGAAGCCGCAATACTCAAAACAAAAAACGGCGACTTTGAGCTTGCGGAGGAGATTTTTTCCGCGCTGCTGGGGCTTTCTCCTGACGATCCGGCGGTGATTCTTAACATGGCGCTCTTTCTTGATGAAAGGGCGGAATCTTTCAGGCACGCGGACATGAACGAATATGCGGACGCCTACGACAGCGACGCATTCTCGTATTATCAGCAGGCGATGGATGCGGAGCCGCCACTGCCGGACGCATTCTTCAACGCGGGCTTCTTCTTCATGAAACAGTACAAATACCGGGAGGCAAAAGACTGTTTTGAGACCTATCTGGCGCTCACCTGCGACACAAAAGATGAGGATCTTGGAGAAAACGGAATCTATAAAAAGGAGCGCGCGCAGGAAATCATCACGAACATAAACAGCCAGAACATGGATGACGCGCGGTTCAAGGCCGCATACGACCTGATTTCGGGAGGAGAAGAGGAAAAAGGACTTGAGGAGATACGGAAATTCCTTCAGAACAACCCGAAGGTCTGGAATGCCTGGTTCATGTTGGGTTGGGGATTGAGAAAACTGAAACGCTATCAGGATGCAAAGAATGCATTTCTTGAGGCGCTGAAATACGGCGGAGACAAAAACGCTGACACCTACAACGAGCTTTCCCTGTGCCTTATTCAGGAGAAGGATTTTGCCGCCGCAGAAAAGAATCTTAAAACAGCCCTGTCGATTGAGCCGGAGAACACAAAAGTCATGTCGAATCTCGGCTACCTTGCGCTCGCCAAAGGAGATTCCAATGAAGCCCGCAATTATTTTTCGGCGGCGCTGGAATTTGACCCGAACGACAAAATCGCCGCCGCAGAGCTGTTCAATCTGGAGAAATCCGGCAACTGAAAAACGGCGCTAATTCAGGAAATCAAGCGAAATTCTGTCTCCAATGGAAATTCCTTCCGCCGCGAACCAGCCCTGCGGAACTTCCAGCGCATATCTGACAGAAACGGTGCTCTTTACCGGCGAAAGACTGAACGGAGTCATGTCGAATATGTCGCGTATCACGCCATGCGAATCGATATAAGCGATGGAAAGCGGATGCGGCGTGTTCTTCATCCAGAATGAAAGAACCTGATCCTGTCCGAAAACAAATATCATCCCTGTTCCTGCCGGAATTTTCCTGCGCTCCATGAATCCGAACGCCCGTGTCTCCTCGGTGTCGGCGATTTCCGCAGTTACATCTGCGGTTCTTCCGTCCGCGCAAAAAATCCGGATGCCGGACGTATCAAGTTTTTTTCCGCCGCAACCATGCATAAACGCCGCAAGCAAAAGGAGCAGCAGCGGAATCCCATAGAATTTAAGTTTTCTCATAGCTCATCCAGAAACATTTCCCGCGTCATCTCCGTTCCGGACAGCGGAACAGATGATTTTCCACGCATGGAATCAGAAATTTTATTGTCTATATATTTCAGCGTAAGGGGTTTCTCCAGAATCATCGTTACAGAATCATCCTTCCATACGGCCTGCCTCGGATCAAGAGAATCAGGATTTCCATATTTGCCGCAAAGCGTAGTGAAAACGCTGTAATAGTCCATTTTATCACGGTTGATATTTACCGTTATAGTAAAAAGTTTGTCCTCAAAGAACTGAAACCAGCATCGGCGCAGGAAAACAGAGCCATGACCGTATTCCGCATCCGTCTCGATAAGCACACGCGCGTCCCCAGGAATAAGAGACACATCTCTGTCACCGTGATAGCCGAAATCAGAGTTTTTTTTGAGCGCATCTTTAGTCTCGTCAAGCGACATTCCCAATGAAATTCCGCCATACCCGGAAGGAAGCGAATCCTCCGACCATGAAGCCTGGACAATAAAAAACGTAAAAAGAAAAAGAAATAAAAACGGAAGTCTTTTCATATCGAAGATTATCGGAAAAACAGAAAATTTGTTGATTCAAAAACAGTCAGCTCTGCTTGCGCAGGAACGCCGACTGCTTTGTAAGCTCAAGCAAATCCTTTATGAAGATTTTTCCGTTGATTATTTTTATATGCGAATCCTGCTGGAAATCATAGATTGCCTTCGGCTGAAGCTCCTTGGGAATTCCGCACATGTTCGCAAGATCAAGCAAAGTAAAGTCGGTCTGCCTTGAGTCGCCGAATTTAAGCGAGAGTTTCTGCTTTTCAAACTGAAGCGACAGCATATCCAGCATCCGCTCGGCGGGATTCATGATGCTTGCGTTATCAAGCTGGCGGTACATCGACCATAGCCGCTCCGCAAGTGTAGTGGTAAGTCTGGCAATAAGCTGCGGCTGCGTGGAGACCATCTGATTAAAGTTGTTCCTGTTCACGACCATCAGACGGCAGGCGGAATGGGCAATCGCCGAGGCCGAACGAGGCTTGTTCTCAAGAAGCGCCATCTCTCCGAACATATCTCCCTTCTGAAGGACAGCAAGCGTCACCTCATTTCCGTCCACAACTTTCGTTATGGAAACCTGTCCGCTTTGAATTATAAACATATCGGCCCCGCGCTGCGCCTCTGAAAAAATCATGGTGTCCTGAGGGTATTCCCGGACAAGCTCCTCGGTCGGCTCAAAATAAACCGCATGGGTTCTAGGCTTATATGTTATGAATTTCTTTTTTGCGACATCAGCGCATACACCTTCAGGTTTCGTTTTAAGGAACTGATAATATGCGTATTCGGCTATGTCAAGCTTTCTGATTTTCTCGTAATATTCGGCAACCTTGAAAATCTGATCGGAAGTGTCGGCTGCGGCATTGTTCAACGTCGCTTTTGTAAGCATTTCGTTCATGACGCGCATTCTGTTCGCGAAAGTCTTTATTATTTTAAGTGCAACCGGCGTATTTTTTACGATAAGATCAGGATATTGCTCCTTTTTTACGGAAATGACAGCGACATCATCCGTAAGGGCGACAGCGGTTTCTATCTGAGGATGCCCGGACATACACGGCACGACACCGACAAAATCACCGGGACCAAGTCTGACCGGCGCAAGTCCCGCACTGGCACCTTTGTAACACTGAACAAATCCCCTCTGTATAATGTAGAAACGGTCACTGTCAGCCTTGCCTTCCATGACAATATATGAGCCTTTCTTAAAATTCAAAATCGACAGCTGCAGCACTTTTCACCACCCGATAACATTAAAATTATAAATTCACATTATCCGTTTGTCAACAAACGTGAACAAACTGAATCCTTATAGTCAAATTTATTATCGACAAAAACAATCTCCGGCTCAAGCACAAAACCTGTCCTTTCAAAAACCGTTTTCCTTATATGCTCCGTAAGATTGCGTATGTCAGTTCCTGAGGCGTTTCCCGTGTTTATAATAAAATTTCCGTGCCATGGCGCGACTTCCGCTCCGCCTACAGAAAAACCTTTAAGACCGGCATCCTCAATAATTTTGCCGGAAGGCGCACCGAACTTCCTGTTGTTCTTGAAGACACTTCCCGCGCTTGGAAAACGGAAATGTCCCTTGGAGACACGCTCATTCACATAAAAGGCGCAGTCTCCGCGGATTTTTTCCATGCGGTCCGGAGACTCCTTTTTCAGGCGGAAAACCGCAGAAAGAACGGCAAACGGAAATTTCTGAAACGGCGAGCGTTTGTAGTCCCAGTCAGATGCGGAAAATTCAATTTTCCCGCGGGAAAGATTCTCCAAATCAAGAAATTCCGCCGAGCAGAAAATGTCGCTCACTGAAAGATCAAAACACCTTGCGTTCATGTAGACGGCTCCGCCCACACTGCCCGGAAGTCCCGCAAATTTTTCCATTCCGGAAATGCAGGCATCCGCACAGAAATTCACAAACGAGGCGAACGAAGCCCCGGACTGACATTCAACAAGAACAAAATCACCGTCTTCCCCAAGAATTCTGATTCCGCCGCAATTTCTAGTGGAGACAACCGCTCCCGTAAATTCACCGTCCGGAAACACGATATTGCTTCCGCCGCCAAGCAGAAAAAAAGGAACATTCTCACGGCGCAGCAGCTCAAAGGCAAAGACAAAAGAATCGGAATCTTCGGGCGCAATAAAAAGTTCCGCAGTTCCTCCGGTTCTGAACGTGGAAAACTGCGGCAGCGGACGGTCAAAACTGATTTCGCCATGGAAATTTCCGTTCATATTGAAATTTTTGCCTATTTCTCTTATGTTATACACAATATATCCTTTAGAATTTCCTGTCGAACAGCAATTTTTCTCAGATCAGAAAATTCCGGAAAAACAGCTTTCAGGAAGCCTTTATTCTATATAAGATTTATCTTTTTTTAAAGAGGTGCTGAAAAATGGCGTTGAGACTGTACAACACAATGGGCCGCAAGATGGAAGAATTCGTTCCGATTCACGAAGGTTTTGTGGGATTTTACGGATGCGGACCGACCGTCTACAACTACGCGCACATCGGAAATCTCCGCGCCTACGTTTTTCTTGACACGCTTGACCGCACGCTCACTTTCCTCGGATACGACAAAAAGCACGTGATGAACATAACAGACATCGGTCATCTTACCGGAGACGCAGACGAGGGCGAAGACAAGATGCTCAAGACAGCCCAGGAACGCCATCAGTCGGTTCTTGAAGTCGCAAAATTCTACACGGACGCTTTTTTCAATGACATCGACAGGCTGAACATAATCAGGCCGGATGTCGTCTGCAAGGCGACTGAGCACGTCCAGGACATGATTGAGCTTATCAAGAGAATCGAAGCGAACGGGCACACCTATATGTCCGGCGGAAACCTCTACTACGACGTTACGACTTATCCAGACTACGGAAAACTCGCCAACCTGAACCTTGACGATTTAAAAGCCGGCGCAAGAATCGAAGTTGACCAGAACAAGCGCAATCCTTATGACTTTGTCCTCTGGTTCACAAAATCAAAATTTGAAAATCAGGCCCTGACCTGGGACTCTCCTTGGGGAAGAGGATATCCGGGCTGGCACATCGAATGTTCCGCAATGAGCATGAAATACCTCGGCGAGCATTTTGACATACACACTGGCGGAATCGACCACATCCCGATTCACCACACAAATGAAATCGCCCAGTCAGAAGGCGCAACCGGCCACAAATGGGTGAACTACTGGCTTCACAATGAATTCCTTGTGATTCAGAAAGAGCAGCCGGACAGCAGCGGAGACACCGCAAAAATGTCAAAATCATCTGGAAATTTCCTGACGCTGCAAAGCCTCATCGACCGCGGCTATGATCCGCTTGACTACAGATATTTTCTGATGGGAGCGCATTACCGCAGTCAGGCAAAATTCAGCTGGAACTCGATGGATTCCGCAAAAAATTCACGCAAAGCGCTGGTTCAGCGGGCCGCAAAACTTTTTGCTGTATACGACGGAGACGACATTCCGTCCGAAAGACTTTCCGCGAA
Organism: Treponema sp. UBA792; assembly: GCA_002296965.1. Classification (GTDB taxonomy): domain Bacteria; phylum Spirochaetota; class Spirochaetia; order Treponematales; family Treponemataceae; genus Treponema_D. The sequence goes on from DBIW01000012.1 coordinate 108,242, forward strand.
AGCGACCGAATATCTGGGCAATTTCAGGGCTGCCATGGAGAACGACCTTTCAACTCCGCAGGCGCTTGGTGTTCTCCAGCTTGCGATAAAGGACGCGGCGCTCAAACCGGAAGAGGCGGTCACGCTCGCACGAAGCATGGATAAAGTTCTCGGACTAAAACTTGAGGAATCGGCGAAAGAATTCAACTCCAGAACGGAAAATGCCGTTGATATTCACAGTGATGATCCGGAAGCGGAGGAAATCGACAGGCTTGTAAAAGAAAGAATGGAAGCAAAAAAAGCGAAGAATTTTGCGGAAGCCGACAGAATCAGAGATGAACTTACCGCACGGGGAATAACCGTCACCGACACACCGGCCGGTCCCGTATGGAAACGTTCGTAGCATTCTGTAACCTTTTACGGAGTCCATGTGTTTTACCCGAAAGAACGGAATCAGCAGGAATCGGCCTCATCACTTAATGCAGGAAATCCCGCTGATTTCAGGATGATTTATGACGCCACAATGCAGATGCTCTTCAAAATCGCATACAGAATTGTGAATGATGAGGAAGCGGCAGAAGATTTGGCGCACGATTCGCTGATAAAAATGAACGAAAAGGAACTTGTGTTTCCGTCGCTGAACGACGCGAAATACTGGCTGATCCGGGTCGTAAAGAATGCCTCCCTGAACTACATAAAACGCAAGGAGAGGGAGCGGAAAGCCTATGAGAAAGTTCTTTACGAGGACAAACGTAAAACTCCGTCAGGCGAAGAGGAACTTCTGAAAGCCGATTCAATCAGAAAGGCGAGGGAAGCGCTCCGGAAGCTGCCAAAGGGAATGCAGGAAGTTCTTATCCTCAAGGAATACAGCGAGATGAACTACAAGGAAATCGGAAAAATCCTTGGAATAACTGAGGGCAACGTAAAAGTCAGAGTCTTCAGAGCGAGAGAACAGCTTGTAAAACTGATAGGAGAAGAAAATGTCTTTCTGCCCGAATAAAGATATTCATTCTGTTTATCTTGACAACGAACTGCCTGAAATTTACCGGGCTGAATATGAATCGCATATAAACAGCTGCCCGGAATGTCGGAGCAGACTTGAAAAGCTGCGTGCCGTCCACAATCTGCTTGCCGCAGACTCAAAAAACATAACTCCGGACAGTCATTACATGAACCAAAGTTTTGAACGGCTCTCAGTAAGAATGAGCTACGCAAAAACAACCAGAAAAAGCACAGTTCCGAGTCTTTCCGCGCTGCGGTACACAATTCCGGCGGTCGCAGCAGCCGCCGTATTCGGGCTAATCATTCCGTTGAGGATGGCAGAAGCCCCGAACATGATGAATTCAACCACGGCTCAATTCGTATCCCATACGGCAAGCGCTCCTATCGCCGGAGGAAAAAGCGTCGTGCTTTCGGGCAACATCGAACATACTGCGGTAAATTCAATCAGAAATGTCAGCACAAATTCCGCCGAGAAAAATCTGATAAATGATGTGGATGTATTCAGACCGGCATTCAACGAAGACAAGTCCATCTCCATAAAAATAACGGTTCCCGGAATAAATCCTGCACCCATAACAGCAACAATCCAACTGCCAATGTCCATGATTCCAGGTCAATTCCAGTGAATTCCACAGGCAAATTAAGCTATATTTTCAGAAAGTCCCCTCTTGCAAGGCTGATGACGGCGATTCTGATTGTCGCCGCTGTTTCTGCGGTTGTCTTTATTTCGGGAGTAAAGACAAAAAGCGTTCCAATTATAGATGCCATCACGCCGCCTGTCGGCTCGCCGGGAGAAGTCGTGGTCATCAGCGGAAAGAATTTCGGCGAATCAAGAGAAATGAACTATGTTGAATTTGCAGGCGCACGTCTTACGGCAAGCTCATACATCTCCTGGAGCGACAACGAAATAAAATTCGTTCTGCCGGCCAACATTCAGGACGGACTTGTGTACGTAGGAACGAAAAGCGAAAAATCAAATCCGGTTCTCTTCGCAAACGAGACGGAAATTCCCGTCCCTGTTACCGGCTCCGCCCCGACGACGCTCCCCAAAATAACATCCCTTTCGGCCGACAGGCTGGCGCCCGGAGAGATTCTGACGGTTTACGGAAGCAATTTCGGAGAGAACAGAAACACATCCCAAGTTTTATTCACCGCCGATTACGGAGAAAAATCCGCGAATTCCGACTTCACCGACATAAAACTGTACAACGAGAACATGATTCCCGCATCGGATTTTGATTTTGCCTATGAATACTGGAGCAGCACAGAAATCCGGGTCCGGGTTCCGGACGGGGCGGGCAGCGGAGAAGTCATCGTGGACACAGGAAAAGAAAAATCCGAGCCCAAGAATTTTTCTGTAGATACAAGAGCCGGCAAAAAGAAATTCTCCGAAAGGAAAATTTATCTTATAAAATACACAGCGGACATCGCCGATGTCGTCATAACGGATTTCGGAACAGTGACGCTCAGATGTCCGGTTCCTGTAAAATATTCGGCGCAGCCTGACGTCGAAGTGACCGAAGTCTCTCCGGAGCCGATTCTTTTCAATTATCAGAACAACCTGATTCATCAGTTCACAAAAAACAGGAGCGGTCCGGAAAAAAACGTCTCTTCCCAGAGTTTCGCGCTTCCTGTATATGAGGTGAACACGACGGTGTATCCCGAACGGATCGGAAGTTATTCCGACATAAGCGCAGGAACAGTCTCCGCATACACAAAAGCCGATGCGCTTGTTCCGTCAGACAATCAGAAAATAAAGGAGCTTGCGGAAAAAATTACGGGAAAAGAAAAAAATCCGTTCAGAAAGGCAAAACTTCTGTACGCATACATAACCGCAGAATTTGAAATTCTCAGAGACAAACGCAATGAAAGCGCATCTCCGCTGGATCTTATAGAGGAAGGCAAGGGGGATGCCTATGATTTTGCCGTCATTCTTACAGCGCTCATGAGGGCGGCCGGAATTCCCGCAATAACAGACGGAGGCATACTGATAAATCAGGATCTGACAACCCAACCGCACTGGTGGTGCGAGTTCTATATCCCGAAAGTCGGTTGGATTCCGGCGGATCCGGCTCTTGGCGCAGGACTTGAATACAAGAACTGGCAGGAAATCAGCAATCCCGGCGAATTCTACTTCGGGAATCTCGACTCCCATCACATCGCATTCTCAAGAAGCTGGAGCAACCTGAAACCGTTCTCGCAGGACAACAAAATAGTGCAATATCCCCGCAGCTTTGCGCTTCAGTCAATCTGGGAGGAATCATCAGACAGCACGGCAAAATACAGCTCATTCTGGACAGTTCCTGTCGTTGCCGGTGTCTACTGACATTTTTACGTACTAACGTGGTACTTATAGGAGGAAAAAAAATGACAAAAGTTCTTTCCGTAGGAGGATCGATAATCGCCCCGGAAAAACCGGACAATTCATTCTTAAGAGAATTCGTGGTTATGGTGACCGGCTGGCTCAATGCGGACAGCAGCAGAAGACTCATTCTTGTTGCAGGAGGAGGCGCGCCCGCACGTATTTATCAGCACGCCTACGCCGAAGTTTCCGCCGAAACAGGAATTCCGGCAGAAAGCAACGCCGCCGACTGGATCGGAATAATGGCGACCAGAATAAACGCCCAGCTGCTGAAGGCTCTTTTTGGAAATTTGTGCAGGAACGAAGTGGTGTACAATCCGACGGAAGACCTGAATTTTGACGGACAGATTCTTGTCGCGGCCGGATGGAAACCGGGATTCTCAACCGACAATGACGCCGTTCTTCTGGGAGAGAAATTCGGTGCGGACACAATAGTGAATCTGTCAAACATAGAAAAAGTCTACACTGACGATCCGCGGAAAAATCCCGACGCAAAACCGCTCGATACGATTTCATGGAAGGATTTCCGCGCGATGGTCGGCGACGAATGGACACCCGGTAAAAACACTCCGTTCGATCCGATCGCATCAAAAAAAGCGGAATCCCTCGGAATGAAGGTAATCTGCGCAGGTGGAAAAAACATTCCGAACATACGCGCGATTCTTGACGGCGGAGAATATATCGGAACAACAATCGGCTGATAAAAACACGTCTGGTCAAGGCACGGAGACGGAGACAAAATCCGCACCGTGCCTTTAAAAATTTCCGTCCCTGACTACTGCTCCGGCTCCAGAATCACACGGACATAATCATCCACAGGACAATATTTTTTTACAAGAGACTGCATATTCTCCCCGGTAAACTGCGCCGGGATGGTGTCAAAATCATTCAGCAACGAAGCCGGCTCCCCGGATTTTCCATAGACAAGCTGCAGCTCTGAAAGCCACCAGCTGTTTGACCGGAGACTGGTCTCCTTGCTGCGCCTGTACTGCTCGCGGAGCTTCAAAAGAGTCTCCTCATCGACAGGATTTTCGGCAAGTTCGCGAAGAACCTCTATCACGGCGTCGGAAAGCTCAGTTTCACGGCCCGGCTCACATCCGAAGCTTATTTCCGTTCTGAACGAAAGCGGACTATCCAGCTCGCCGGTCCCGTAAATCCGCGGATAGACGGAAATTCCGTAGGTTCCGCCCTTTGCCTCCCGGATTTCATTGCGCAGCTTGATTTCAAGCATGTCTCCGAAAGGCAGCATCGTCTCGCTCATAACCCAATGCTTAATCGGATCAGATTCAGCCGGAACAGCTCCGCCAAAAGCGATATAGACGGCGCTCTGCTTGTCCAGTCCCTTCCTCACAATCCCGCGCGGATTGCCCTTCGGAAATTCCGGCTCCTTAAATACAGGAGAACCAAGCGACGACAAATCGGAGGGAAGCGTTCCAAGGTAAGTCCGGCACAGTCCGACAAGCTTCTTCTCGTCGATGTCACCGACAAACACAACTGTAAAATCCGCCGCATTCGCAAAGCGTTCCCTGTAAATCCGCTCCGAGACGGCCTTGTCCAGCGAGGCGACGACTTCCGGTGTAAGCGACCTGAACGTAAAATCTCCGCCGAACACAATCTCATTTATCCTGTCGATGAACACATCATAGGGTTCAGCACCATGGCCTTTTGCCCTCTCGTCAAGCGAGGATTTCATGATTGTCCATCCGGTGTCATTGAACTGCGGAGCGACAAGGAATTCACGTGCAAGAGAAAGAAGATTCTCAAGATTCTGCGATGGAGCGGAACCGGAAACTGACTGCCGATAACGTCCGACATCAATATTCAGCGAAATCTCCATACCGGCAAGCGCCTTCTGCATCTGCGGATATGTCATTCCTGCAATTCCAGAGCACATCGCATAGGACGGAGAGTACGCCGCAGAATAAAAATCGGCCGAATCATAAAGCGATGCGCCTCCGGCTCCTGTCATGCTGAACAGAATTTTGTTCTTCTCGAAATCCGTGCGTTTTATTATGACCTTCAGTCCGTTCTCAAGAACATATTCAGTAACGCCAAGCACATCATTTTTGGCGGAAGAAACGACCGCGGCGGATTTTTCCGGCCTTGAACCGATTTTTCCGTCCGCGACATTATCCTGATATGCGGCAAGGCCTTCATTCCGGTAATTCTTCCAGATTTCAACAAGTTCCTTCTCGGACGGCATATCGGTACGCGATTCAGGCGACTCGACCAGCATCATCAGCCCCCGGTCCGGAATCGTGTCATTGATGCTCCGGAGCACATCGCCGGCCGTCACCGTCGGAAGAATTTTCCTGTAAAGCTGATAGTATGCCCCGACGGAAACTGGAACGGAACCGCCGGTTATATATTCCACGATGTCAGAAATATAGGAGGCTGACTTTATGCTGTCCCGGCTTCTGTATGTCTGCTCCATTTCTGCCATAAGACGCTGTTTTCCGCGCTCAACCTCAGTTGCCGACACCCCGAAGCGCATAATCCGTTCATATTCATCAAGCATACGCTCGAACGCCGGAATGAACATATTCTCCTTGGGAACAAAGGCGACTCCGTTAAATGCCTTGGATTTCACAATCCCCTGATGAACAGAATTCGCCGCAACCCACGGGGAACCGGCATCGTTCGTTATCTCGGAAAGCCGCTCATTCAGAATTCCGGACGCGATGGATGAAACAATATATTCACGGAGATGCCATTCCGTCGTGGACGGCTCAACTGCCGCCGGAGCAAGAATTTCAAGCACCGGATAAGACATTTCCCTGTCGGTCATGACAAGAGATGCCTTTTCAGTTCTGTCCGGAACCGAAAACTCAGGATGTTCCACTTTCTCCGCAGAGGCAGGAATATCCGACATCACGTTCTTCACGGCATTTATAAGGACATCCGGCTCCGCATCTCCGACAAGCACGACCGACATGAATTCCGGCCTGTACCATTTCTTATAGAAATCAACAATCCTCTCGCGGCTCACGTTTTTTATCACATCCATATCGCCGATCGGAAGACGCTCCGCATATCTTGAATCCTTCAGAAGAAAAGGAAAAAGCTGATCGGAAATACGCCCGCTGAGTCCCCGGCGGAGACGCCATTCCTCCGTCACGACTCCGCGCTCCTTGTCAATCTCATCCTGACCAAAAGTAATGCCGCACGCCCAGTCGCGGAGAACCAACATTCCCTTCTCAAGCATGGACGGATCATCCGCCGGAACCTCAAGCATGAACACGGTCTCCTCAAATGAAGTATAAGCATTCACGTCGGCGCCGAAGCTCATCCCGATGGACTCAAAATAATCCACAAGCGAATTCTTCTCGAAATGCTCGGTTCCGTTGAACGCAAGATGCTCAACAAAATGCGCCACCCCGCGCTGGTCATCGTCCTCCATGCAAGAGCCGGCTCTGACAACAAGCCTCAGATGAATCCTGTTTTTCGGCTCTGAATTCTTACGGACGTACCAGCTCAGACCGTTCTCCAGACTGCCGGAGACAATCTCCCTGTCAAACGGAAGCGGCTTTGCGCCGTCCCGGCTGACTCCGCCGGAACTTGCGCATCCGAAAACAAGCGCCGCAAACAAAAAAAACGCCGCGATTCCGAACGGAATTCCATTTCTCCTGAATTTCATGGACAGTTCCTCCTGCTGTTGTTTATTTTCCATTATTCCTGAACAAATTTTCTGTATGCCCAGCGCAATACGGCAAGCGCATATTTCATCTGCGAGGCATTCATAAAAATAAAATATTTCCGGCTTCCGCTTGTAAGCCGCATCACCGTGTCAGATATGGAGGACACCGCCTCCAGGACAGAAAGCGGAAATTCAAAACTCTCATTGCGCCCGAAAAACACGACCCTGCGGTTTGAAATAATCAAGTCTCCCGGATTGTTCTTGAGCGAGGCTTCCGTGGCGAACAGGAATTCCTCTCCCGATTTTTTCACAAGCTTCTGGTAATGGACAGGCGGCATTTGCGCGCCGTCTTCGAGCGGCAGCTTATACAATGAAGTGTCAACATAAGGATTTGTGTCTCCCGGAGAAGGTTTTGTGTTACGCCGGATTATCAGAAAAATCATGGCCGCGACAAAGGCAATCATGATTATAAGGCGGAGATTTATTGCAGAAGATTTTCCGCCGGACTTTCCAGGCACAGGCAATGAAGATGTGTCAGCCACCGAATCAGACGACAAGACGGAACGGGAATTCTTTCTGTTCCCAGAGGAACGTCCGCCGGGAACTCCGGAGGATTCAGCCGCCGTTCCGCTTCCGGGAATAAAAGGAATTTCAAATCCGCCGTTTTTTACGGAAGGCTCAAGAAGAATAAGAACCGCCAGCAGAACCGCATATAGCGCACCGAGCACGGAAGTAAGAATTATTTTTGTCTTTTTTTTCCAGCCGAGAAAGAACCACATCAGCGCAAGACCGAGCGGAAGCGTGACAAGACCTGCGAAACAGGCAATGGTCGCGGCTGCAAGAATTTTATTTTTCGGCACAGACATTCCTCCTCCGAACAGCAAATTCCGGCGTCCGGCCGGACGAAACTCAATTCCCGATAAAAAATTCAGACCGCGACAAGTTTCGGTCACGCCCTTTATTTTGCTCCATATTCCATATAATAGGAATCCAGCTGTGATTTTATCTCATCCGTAATTATTTTCTTGTCTCCGGAAGTATACAGAACCTCCACGACATCGGCCATCGAGACTATCGCGCGTGCGGGAAACCCGTATTTTTCGGAAATCACATCAAGCGCGCTTTTTTCCGAATCAATGGCCTTCTCCATTCTGTTGAGCGACACAATCTCGCCGATGATTTTTATAGAGCCGGAAACTTTTTCCTGGGCCTTTATCACCGGATAAGTCTCTTCTATCGATTTTCCAGAAGTCGTGACATCTTCGATTATCACAACCCGGTCACCGTCACAAATCGGGCTTCCAAGAAGAATTCCCGCATCGCCATGGTCTTTTGCTTCCTTGCGGTTTGAGCTGTAACGGATTTCCCTGCCGAAAAGCTTATAATATGCGATTACCGCCGCGACTCCGAGCGGAATTCCCTTGTATGCCGGTCCAAAAAGCACATCAAAATCATCACCAAAATTGTCGTGAATCGCCTGGGCATAATACCTTCCCAGGCGCATAAGCTGGCTTCCGGTCGTATATGCGCCGGCATTCATGAAAAACGGAGACTTCCGGCCGCTTTTCAGCGTGAACGAACCGAATTTCAGCACGCCACATTCAATCATAAAGTCGATAAATTCCTTCTTATACTGTTCCATAAAAGCTCCAGGCAAAAATCAAGCGTCCATAAAAATCACATCATTTCTCAAGGTAAACCGACGGATTTCTGGCGAATTCCACAATTCCGGTCAGACGGTAAACATCAAGCAGGGCAAAAGCCTTTCTGAGAAGATACATATCCTCCTCATTCATCTTGAATTCCTCGTCATCTATATAAAAATACATGGATTTTTCACGGATCATGTCATCAAAAGCCCGGCGGTCAAAGTAGCCAAGCTCAAAGACATTGTAGTCACCGTAATTTCCGTCAATGTCGTCCCTGTCGAATTCCGTGCTGTTCGCCCTGTTCGCGAACGTAATCACGGAAAAATCATCCACATCCATCACAAGATAAATCGTGACCTGCTCATCTTCCTCAAAATCATCCCGATCCCAGTCCCGGCTGAAATAAAGCGTAAAAGGATGCTCACGCTCGGAAAGAGTTTCCGGCTCAAAATTCTTTATAAAATAGTAGACTTTTCCTTCCCTGATTTTTTTTGAATCGTCCCGGACAAGCGTAAGCCGTTTTGCCGATGTTTTAGGATTGGCGGAAGAATTTTTTGAGGTGACTCCCGTTGATTCGCAGGAGACGCAGAATGTCAGAAGGAAAAACACCGTAAACGGCAGAAAATGTTTTTTTGTCATACACATATAAACCACCGGAACTGCGGTCCAGCACGCAGCCGGCGGAACCGCAGTCAGTTTTCAGAACAATTATATCAGAGCGATCTGTCGTAAAAGAACGAGCTGACATAAGCCGTTGTCAGTCCGATGAATATCGAAAGTCCGATAAGATGAACCGGCGTGAACGAGCTCAATGCGAGCGCGCCGAACGAAAGCACCGTCGTAAGGAACGAAAGCATTATCGCAAACGGCTCAATAAGATTGTCACGTTCGTCTTTGTGGTTTTCATTCTCCATCATGTAGATTATATAGTCAAGACCAAGCCCGAACACCAGAATCAGTCCTGTCACAGAGAAGAATTCCAGATTTATCTTTGCCACGGCAAAAACCGCTGTCGTCACCAGCACAATCAGCAGAGGAATCGATATTATCTTGAATGACTGCTTCCAGCTGTAGAAAAATTTCAGCACGACAAACATCAGGATATATGCGACCGCAAAAAATTCAAGAATCATGACGGTAAGTTTGTCAAGGTCGCCGCTCATGTCGGACATCTTGTTCACGAACCAGACGCTTCCCATGCTGTCCGCAAGATTCCGGTATTCCGCCGCATCGTTTATCCTGCTTGGCAGAACAACCGAATAGAAACTTCCTTCAAGCTCGCCGAGCCATGCGCCGGAAATTGAATCCAACAGGAACTGCGGAACTGAACCGCCAGAAATTGAGATGAAATCATCCGATGAAGCCGCAAAATCAGCCCTAAGAGCCGCCGCATCAGGTCCGTACCCAAGCGCCTCAAGCTGCCAGTCGGCAAGAGCAAGAAGCTTTTCCGCCGCCGCACGTGATTTGCGCTGATGCGCCTCGGAAGGAATAAAAAGCGAAGTTCCAAGAAATCCTACTCCTTTCCCGGATTCCATATTCCTGAATTCCTTTATCAGCTTTTCCTCGGCAGAGAGAACCTGCTCCTCCGTGTCACCTTTTATTATGAACCAGCCAGTCGGATTGTACTGAAGAATTGTTCCGGCCTCTATCTCGTCAGAAAGCAGACGGCCTTCCATCTTGTAGAGTTTTGTCACGTTGTTTTCTATCCGGACATTCTTGTGGCAAATAAGAATAGTTCCGATTGACACAACAAAAACCGCGGTGATTACAATGCGTCCGACAAGCCGGCTGTTGTATCCCGGAGAACGCTTCATCACCGAGATAAGTTTAATCGTACGCTTTTCCTCCGGAGGAAGCGGAATGTACGGAAAAACAGCAACGGCCGTAAGGAAGGTGCTCATAAGTCCCGCCATGGAGAACAGCGCCATCTGTTTAAGAAGGTTGAACGGCGCAAAAAGCAGAATTCCGAAACATATCAGCGTGGACACAATCGCCATCATATAGCCGGGCAGCAGGAAATTCCGCAGCTCCCGGCCGGACTTGAGATCCCGGTTGCCCATCCAGTTCGTAAAGAAATGAAGGCTGTAGTCAATACATGAACCTATAAGCGAAGTTCCGAAGACAAGCGTAAGAATGTGCATCTGCCGGAAAACGGCAAGCGTGCTCAAAACCGCGGTAAGAATCGACACGACAATCGCACCTACGGAATAGACAATCGGTTTCGGAGTGCGGAAAATAATCAGCAGCATCAGAATGACGACAATCATTGAGACCGTCGTTATGACCGTTATCTCCTTTGATGCGGAATTTGAGCTTTCGTTGCTATGGAACGGTGTTCCGGAATAGACAAAACGCGTGCCGTCAGTCTCAAGCGGAGTACAGATACTGTATATTTCGGAAATTCCGTTGTCATCACTGGCAAGGGCAGCTCCCTGCTTGCTGAGAATCCCGCGTATCATCACGTACCATCTGCCGTCATGCTGGGAAGCAAGAACACCGTCCTTTACGGACATCGCGATTCCGGAATTCATTATGGAATCCAGATAGTTTCCGAGATTACGCTCGCAGAGCATAAAAGGATCCTTGTCAAGATTGTCCAGCGGAAACATGGTGAATGCGCCGTAAGCCTGGGAAAGCGCGTTCTGAGCGAAAATCTCCGCGCCACCGGGAGAATTTATCTGGTCAATCGCCTCGTCGTCAAGCATATTCCATCTATATTTATAGATAAAATCCGTCACATCCGAAAGCGAGCCCATGTCGCTGTAAAGGGCAACTGAATTGAAATTCGGACTGGAAACAAGCCTGTCGTATACGGAAACCGCGGCGGCTCTGGCTTTTCCGAAATCCTCGTCCGAAGCAAGAATGAACACATTCTGTCCGGTCGCCTCGGTCACCTTCTCGTCCGCGACTTTAAGAGCCTCCTCCTCAATCGGCTTTGGAAGCATATTGAAAAGATCCGCATCGACACCGATTTTCCCCGGATTTGAGACAAAAGTAATCAGAAAGAAAACAAGAATTCCAATATGGAATACAATCCATGCGCCTAAAAAATGCTTGTTCTCAAGCTTATTCAGCAGTAAAACGGGATTTTTCATCGGCCGAAAGTTCCTCCGGATATTTCTGGTTGCTAAAAGAATAAGTTATTGAATTTCCGGAAGCCTCGGTCATCACAATTGTGTCAAGCCGGGCGCCGGAAGAAGATGAGACTCCTCCGAGAGAAAGCGACGCCATTACAGCCGAAACCGTGGCGTCCCTCGGGAAAAGAACAAGTGTCCAGCCGCCGTCTCCGTTGTCCGTGAATTCCGTGGAGAAATTTTTCTGAAGGGATGACAAATCATTTGAAAACACGGAGGAAAGCGTCGTGGCGATGCTCGTAAAAATCTGGTTTCCGGACGCGTCTATCACCGTCTTTTTTCCGTCCGCCGCAGTCTGGATGACCGAAGTCATTCCGACAACAAGCGATGACGGAAACGGTTTCTGCGTGTCCCAGATAATTCCGTCAAGACTGAAAACGAATTTTCCGAAAGACTTGAGCTGGCGGTTCGCCGCCTTTATTGTTTTTGTCTGGATAAAATCTCCTGTAGTGTTGGGATGATCCGCCAGCTGCCGGCAAACCGAATCAAGCGAAAGTCCCGATGCGAACATTACGGAACCTGCCGCGCTCAGCAAAAGCGATGCGACTATGCGCCTCATTTTTTTCATAAGTCCTCCTGCAGTTCCGTCCGGAAAAAAGATTTTACAGGCCGGCGGAATATTCTGCGTATAAAACCGTAAAAACGGAAATTCTCTGAATAAATATCTATAAATATAATGAATTGTCAGCTTTAAATATCTGCAATCCAATTAAAATCATAACAAAAAAACATAAAATTCTGTTATCTGAGACCGTGCTCTCTTATGAATTTCTCAGCCCTTTCTATCAGAAGGGGAGGGCACACAAATTCCGATTCATGCGTCGTCAGGTTCAGGGCCATCTGCTTGCTTTCGGCCTTTGTCACAAGCTCACCTTTGTGATTGAAAATCCCGTATTTTATCACAATCCTGTTCTCGTATTCCAACAGAGAAGAGCGGATGACGGCTTTTTCACCGAAAAAAAGCGACTTCACATATTTGAGGCGGATTTCCGTCACAGGAAAGGCGTAGCCGTCCGCAACCATCTCCTTGTAACCGTAGCCGATGCTGTCAAGCAGGGCGCAGCGTCCAATCTCCATGTATTTTACATAGTTTCCATGCCATGCCACCTGCATTGAATCGACATCAAAGAATTCAACCGTGAATTCCTTGTCAACCGAACACAAAACTTTTTCCATAAATCACCTCACGGCATCATCCAGAAATTGTAGAAATTATACCATTGATACGGATACATACAGCAGAATTTCTCAAGCTGCGCGACGAATTCATCACACAAAGAATTTATCCGCTCCTCTCGGAGCGTTCTCGGACAGTCAAAATCGACCTCAGACTTACGGACATACATTTTGTACTTAGGGTCAAATATCGAAGTGCGTTCCCTCATTCCGAACATAAAGTAAACCGGCGCTTTTATCAGTGCCGGAAGCAGGAAACACCCGTAAGGAAAGGCCGCCTCCTTTCCGAGAAATTTTCTTTTCAGGATTCTGTCCCTTGCTCTTGCCGAAGTCCTGTCGCCGGTAATCACGACAAGTCCGCCGGCCTCCACGTTGTCGATAAGCGTACAGATTGTCTCAGGGCTTATGTCGGACGGAGAGACCACATTGAATCCGACTCCGGGATTCACTTCATGAAGCGTCCGGTTGAACTGCTCCGTTGAATGAAGCTCCATTATCGCGGTAACAGGAACGCTCCGTGACACTTTTGTGCGGTTCCAGCTCGAAAGACTGCGCAAAAGCTCGATATTTCCGAGATGGGAACCGATTATTACCGCGCCGTGAAAATTCTCAAGCTGATTTATAAGCCCGATGACATCATCATCCTGAAATTCAATCTTATCAAGACTTACATTTCCGAGCCAGCCTTCCATTTTTTCCAGAACGCACAGCGAGAACGAGAGAATCTGACGGTAGGAACTCAATTTTGCGGGAATTTTTCCGCCGGTGTATTCACGCAGATTTTTCTGATACAGTTTTGTATCATCACGCGCCCTTTTTGAAAAAACAAAATAAAAAAAACTGACGGGATAAATCAAAGCCCGGACCATCCATCCGGGAAGAACATCGAACAGACGGAACAACAGCTTTATCGCACGGCTGGATTTTACAACTTCCTTCTCATCAGCCCAATGCAGAAGCTCCTCTTTAGAATCCATAATCGGCTAAACTATATCATTATTCCAAAGTTTTTACTATGAATTCTGTACAATTATAAGCCAATTCAGTATAATGCGCTTTTAGTATGAACAAAAAAGCCTGCATTGTCCTTGCTGATGGACAGATTTTTGAAGGAACAGGATTCGGTGCTTCGGGTTGCATCACCGGAGAAGCGGTTTTTACTACAGGTATGACAGGTTATCTTGAGACGCTCACCGATCCAAGTTACTACGGTCAGATTGTGACACAGACTTTTCCGCTAATCGGAAATTACGGTGTCATTCCGCAGGATTTTGAAAGCGCAAAAAGTCATGTACGGGGCTACATCGTCCGTTCCCTCTGCGAAACTCCGTCCAATTTCCGCTGCAAGGAAACTCTGGACTCATTCCTGAAAACGAACAACATAATCGGTCTTATGGGAATCGACACCCGGCGGCTGACAAAAACTCTCCGCGAGACTGGCGTGATGAATGCGAGAATCATATCCGGAGACTCACCGGAAGCCACAAAAGAATTCGCGATGCTCAAAAATCCGCAGGAAAAACAGAAGCTGCTTGAACAGATAAAATCGTATAAAATAACCGGAGCCGTAAAAGCCGTAAGCGGAAACGCCGTCGGAATCGAGGAACCAGCTGATGCGGTTTTCAGAACATCGGCGGAATACAGGGCCGTTCCGGTGACAAAAGACGGACTGAAAGTAAACAATCCGGAAGAGGCGATGAAGAACGGAAAAGGAAAAAAAGTCGTCCTCTGGGATTTCGGCGCAAAGGCGAACATCAGGCGCGAGCTGCTCAAACGCGGTGTTGAAGTTGTGACAGTAAAAAGCGGCGCGACCGCAGAAGAAATTCTTGCGATGAATCCCGACGGAATCATGCTGAGCAACGGCCCCGGAGATCCGGCGGAAAACACAGATATAATAGAAGAAATAAGAAAAATATGCTCATCTGGAATTCCTGTGTTCGGAATATGCCTCGGACACCAGCTGCTTGCGCTTGCCCGCGGAGCCGCGACATCCAAACTGAAATACGGACACCGCGGCGGAAACCAGCCGGTCAAACAGCTTTTTTCCGGCAGAGTTTACATCACGAGCCAGAACCATGGCTACGCCGTAATGAATGAAAGCCTTCCGGCCGGAGCAGCTCTCAGTTTCGTGAACACAAACGACGGAACCTGCGAGGGAATCACCTATACAGACATTCCGGCATTCAGCGTGCAGTTCCATCCGGAAGCCGCAGGCGGTCCGCTAGACACGAATTTCCTTTTTGACGATTTTGTGAGCCTGATAAACGACAGAAATCTGTTCAAAAATTTCAGGACGGAACACACACGGATTGATGCGATCGAATATTTCAGGAGCACGATAAAAACGACAAAAGCGGCGCAGTAGCCTGAAATTCCGCCGGATAAAATTCAGCGGCAAATAAAGACAGCCTCCGTCATCGGACATTCAGTCCAAGGGCGGAGGCTGTCTTGTAAACATTCATCCCTTCAAAAATTCAGAGCACCGCAACCGGCATAATCACATCAGCGACTCAAGGTCAAGCTCACCGGCCGCACACGGAGTTGTGATTGACCAGTTCTCCAGAATCTGCGGATGAATCTCGCCGAAGACACCGACCTTCTCGCCGTTCACGATGACGGCGGCCTGCCTGCCAGGAATAAAGCGCGGATCGTCACTTTCCACAACATCATATTTGTGGTCGAGGAAGTAGAGCAGGGAAGACACTTCGGAAGCAAGGCTGTTGAAATTGGCTGAAGCGCTTGCCGTAAGAAATCCGATATGAGTGCGCGTCACCGTTCCCGTGTTCTCATCTTCCTTGATATATGCGACTTTTCCAATCTCGAAAATTTTATGGGGAAAAATCGCATTCGCCGAACCGCTTTCCGCGCGAAGCAGTGACGAGATGATTTCCGGCCGGATGAACTGATAGTTTTCGCTCATGGGATTGGCAATCTCTATCACCTTTGAACCGTCAATCATCATATTGTCGATATAATCTTTCCGGCTTCCGACATAATTAAAAATCATCTCCTGATAACCCAATCCGACCATAAGCGTTTTTGCCTTGCGGCTGAACTGCGTCACCGGAAGAAGCCTTCCGATTGTAAAATCATGCGGACTTTCAGGCTCAAATGACGAGACATCACAGCCAATCATCACATCTTCGATTATGTCAACCTCATGAAGAAAGTCATTTCTGTACGGAGCGGGATAAAGCGTTATCTCCACATCATCGTTTCCGTCGGAATTCTTTATGTCCGCAGTCGTGATACGGCTTCCCATACGGGCAAGCGCATCGGCGACTTTCTCGATTTTAAAGTCAGATCCCAGAAGGCTGTTCACATGGGAAAGGGTTGTCTTCGTAGTCGTCTGGAAATAAAACGGCACCGTGATGTCGCGGCCAAGACCAGTCTCATAAGGATGACGGACTTTTATCGGAAGAATCTCATAACCGCAGTCGGCAAAATCGCAGGCGACAATATTCGCCGAAAGAACAAGATTCTCGATATTGTCTCCGGTCAGCTCGACCATAAGATCCTTGTCGCCGACTTTTACGGCTCCAAGCGTAGCGCTGTTGATTATCGGAGCCATTGAAAGAATCTCGCCCTTGTCATCTGACAGAAGCGGGAATTTCCTGCAGTCCTTGAGAATCCACCCGTAATCCCTGCCTTTCGGATGATCGGTCAGAATCTGGCGGCAGGTCATCGGCTCGGTACAGGCAAGCGGAACAAAACTTGTTTTGTCAGGATCCACCGCACGATATTTTACAGGAAATTTTATCTGGTCAATACGGTAAATTCCCATCGAAATTGACTTGCGTTTGCGTCCGAAATTCCAGGCAAGCTTTTCCTGAGTCTGAATTATGTCAAGGAGCATCGGCTCGTCGATCGGCTTTCCGGCAATCATAAATGCGACCATATAAGGACGGATTTCCTTAAGCTCAGGATCCACATTCACAATCCTTTCGCCGCAGTCCTTTATGTCATCCTTTGTGGAAATAAATTTCATGTAGTCAACGCATTTTCCGCCGTCATGAAGCCGTATCTGCCGGGCAACGCCATTCGTAGACCAGAGATCCGGACGGTTCGTGTCATTAAGTTCTATTTTTATCACGCGCTGCTCTTCCGGCTGGCTCATATCCGGTTTCTCATCAAGCTCGGCCTTGGCGCAGGGCAGTTTTGCCTCCAGCGTGTCATAATCATATTTCTTACCAAGCATACTGAAAAACAGTCTTTCGTTTACTTCAATTTTAGGCATTTTATTGTAAAGATCCGGCGGAAAACCGGACGCTCCTCCTGGAAAAATCGTCGCTCTGACGCTGTTGTTTGCCGGATATTATAGAAAATAACATTCAGAAAATCAACATAACGCAGGCGTTCAGGAAATCACGGAATTCCGCCGCAGAAGATTTTTAATTTCAGAAATAAATTTTTGCGCTTACCGTTGTGGCCAAAAAACCGACGGCAAAAGCTTCCCAGAAACCGCCGTTTCCGTCAACAATCGTGAATTCAATGTTATTCTTTTTTCCGGTGTTGAACACGATGAACGGAAGATATGTCTTTACCGAAAATCCGAATTTCCTGGCGAATCTAAGATTCGCTGAAAAATACGCTCCGGCTCCGTGCATAAACAGCGAATTGGAGTAATCATTTACATCAATGTCCATCTTGATTTTGTACGCAAGTCCTACGGATGAAAAATAAACGCCGAAAGGATTAGACGCATAGCCCAGCGATGCCTCCGGTCCAAGCGTAAGCATATTCTGCTCGACATTTCTGGCGATTGCGCATGAAGCCTCCAGGTCAATGCACCCCGCATAAAGATTGATTACGGGCGCAAATCCTATCGCGGAAACCCCGAATCCCGCCGCTCCACCGAAAAATTTTCCGTCATCATCATCTTCGTAGGAATATTCGTAAGCAGAAACGGAAGCCGCCATAAACAGGACAGCCGCAGCTGCCATAAGAATTCTTTTTCTCATCCTAATTTACTCCCCGGCAATGCCGTTCTATAGTTTCTACGGATTATCCATGATTTTCGGCGTAAAAGCAAGCCGGCCACGACATCAGTTTGACAAAACAAAGCATAAAATTTACAATGATTTTGTTTATGATTTCTTCCTTTTATAAGAAAAACTCTGTTTTCATAAAGAAAATTCTGCTTCTTACGACATCAGTCGCCGCAATGTGCACGGTGCTTTTTTCCTGCGCCTCGGCAAAAACGGCGGAACCGGCCCTGAATCCCGTCTATGTCACAAACACAAAAAAAATAAATCTTCTTCCGCCAAAGTACATGAGCGGACAGATTGACTCAATGCAGCTGCTGAACGGAAAATTCGGAAAGGAATCGTTCTCTTTGCTGGCCTACATCCATGCGGATCAGAACGAAATTTTCCTGTCGCTGCTCAATGATTTCGGAACGGACATGGGAAACCTTGTCTACGACGGCGTGTCGGCAGAATTTGACTCGGCGGTGTTTCCGGCCGCGCTCAAGGCTGAATATATAGTCGCCGACATCCAGTATGCATTCTACGACACGCAGAAAATCGCTGAGAATCTGGGCGCGTCAAAACTCGGCTTCGCTGTCATTTCCGGCGGAGACGGAACGGAAATCAGACGCATAACCAACGGAACAAAACTGATCGCCGAAATCGAAAAGAAAACCGGGTCGGTAAGGATAACGAATTTTCTGCGCGGCTACGAATACAATCTTCTGGAAGGTGAATGATGGACGGAATCCGGAACTTTCTTTCAGAACCGGGCGTTATAAGCGCGGCCGGAAAATCCGCGGAAGCCCTGTGGAAATCCGTGACAACCGGCGACCGCAGCGGAATCAGAAAGGTGAGGACATCAACCGATGAGGAATTCTATGCGGCGCGTACCGACAATTCCTTGCTCTGCGCATCGTCCGCAAAATACGACATGAGAATAATGAGGCTTGAGGAAGCCGCACTGGACATGATTTCCGGCGCAGTGGAAAAAGCAAAATCCATGTTTCCCGCCGAAAGAATCGCCGTATGCGTCGGCTCATGCGACAACGGAACGGAATTCTCCGTCGCCGGCCACAGGGAATTTTTCTCCGGAGGAAAATTTCCAAAAGACTATTCCCTCGAAATTCAGGGTGCGGACTACGTCGCATCATTCGTCTCGGAAAAATTCGGACTGAAAGGGCCTTCCGCCACATTCAGCACTGCATGTTCATCAAGCGCGGTCGCAATGATAAAAGCCGCGGAACTGATAAAGGCAGGACTTGCGGATGCCGTCGTAACAGGCGGAGTGGACATCGCATCGGACACGGTTCTTCTTGGATTCAACTCGCTGGAGGCCGTTTCTCCTGAAATGACAAATCCGTTCAGCGTGAACAGGCGCGGAATAACACTCGGCGAGGCGGCCGCTTTTTTTGTAATGTCGCGGGTTCCGCTGCAGGAAAATGCGCCGGAGATTGAACTGCTCGGCTGGGGAGAAGCGGCGGACGCGTATCACATGACCTCGCCGGATCCGTCCGGAAAGGGCGCGGAATCGGCCATAAGACGCGCGCTCAGTTCCGCCGGACTTGAACCGTCCCAGATTGACTACATAAACTTGCATGGAACCGGAACAAAATTCAACGATTCAATGGAAGCGAAAGCCGTAAATTCTGTGTTCGCAGGCCTGAATGTTCCGGCAAGCTCAACAAAATCAGTAACGGGCCACACACTCGGAGCCGCCGCCGCGCTCGAAGCCGCAATATGCTGGATGGCCGTGAAAAACGGAGCGGAAAAGACAGCGGCGCTTCCGATTCAGGTTTGGGACAAAATCCGGGATCCGGAAATTCCTGAGCTGAATTTTGTCAGCCGTGGAGACGAAATCCACGTAGCCGGCCCCATAAGAAAATGCCTTTCGAATTCATTCGCATTCGGAGGTGCGGACGCAAGCCTGATAATAGGAGTCCGCTGAAAAAGCACAAGGCTGACGGAAAATCCGTCAGATTTTATATTTTCAAGTTTGCGTTGCAAATTTTTATCAACTGGAGATATTTTATGGAAAAAATAACAATCCCGCAGTTCATTGACCACGACGAGCTTATCTGGATGCTTCCGCACAAAGGCAAGATGTTTCTGCTTTCGCGCGTGACTCAGCATGACGGAACAAACCACACAATCACAAGCGAATACGACATCACCGAAAACTGCATTTTCTACGAACCGGAATTCGACGGTGTTCCGTCCTGGGCAGGCTTTGAATTCATGGCGCAGGGAATTTCGGCACTTACGGGAATCACAAACAAGGAGAAGGGAAGGGAACCTCTTCCCGGATTTATTCTCAGCGTGTCGGAATTCAAGGCGGAAGTCGGATATTTCAAGAACGGAACAACAATTCAGATGAAAATCCGCGAGGACTACAGGGAAGAGGAGAATCACATCTACAGATATATCTGCGAGCTGTATGCGGAAAAAGGCGATGAGAAACCTTCAGTAACCGCAAAAATAACGGTGATGGAAACCGAAGACATCCATTCGCTTTTCAAGGACTAGCACGGTGTTGGAAGGCAGCCAGAAACTGCTTTTATTATCTTAAATATATTCAGTTTGGAGTAAAAAATGGAAAATCAGAATGCTGACAAAAAAGTGCTGGTGACAGGAGCCAGCGGCGGAATAGGACGTGCGGTCGCGGTCGAGGCGGCAAAAGCCGGATATTATGTAATCTGCCATTACAACGGAAGCCAGGCAAAGGCAGAAGAGACTCTTGCCCAGATAAAGGCGGCCGGCGGCGAGGGAGAACTGATTCAGTTTGACGTATCGAACCGCGAGGACTGCAAGACAAAACTCAAGGAGCTTACGGACAGATACGGAGCGCTCTGGGGAATCGTGAACAATGCCGGCGTAACCCGCGACAACACCTTTGCCGCGCTCAGCGGAGAGGACTGGGACAAGGTAATCCACACGAATCTGGATAGTTTCTACAATGTGCTGAATCCGCTTATCATGCCGATGGCAAGCCGCAAGAACAAACGCGGCGGAAGAATAATCACAATCTCATCCGTCAGCGGAATCAACGGAAACCGCGGTCAGACAAACTACAGCGCGTCAAAGGCGGGAATCATCGGTGCGACAAAAGCGCTTGCGGTGGAGCTTGCAGGCCGCAACATCACGGTGAATGCGATTGCACCGGGCGTAATAGACACCGACATGACAAAAGCCATCAATCCGGAAGTTTACGACATGATAATGGGAACAATTCCGATGAAACGCGCCGGAAAACCGGAGGAAATCGGAGCCACGGCAGTATTCTTGCTTTCGGAAGGCGCGGCATACATAACAAGACAGGTCATCACTGTTGACGGAGGACTCTGATATGGAATTTACAAAAGCAAACGGAAAACGCCGTGTCGTGGTGACCGGCGGAGGAATGCTCAGCGGACTCGGACGGGACTGGAATTCCGCATACGAGAACCTGAAGGCATGTAAAAACAAAATCCGCTATATGCCGGAATGGGAACGCTTCACCAAGATGAACACACGGATGGCCTGTCCTTACGACGGTGAGCTTCCGTCATTTCCGCGCAAAAAAATCCGCGGTATGGGACGTGTCGCGCTGCTTTCTCTTGTGACGACCGAGGAAGCGCTGAAAATGGCCGGATTTCTAAAAGAAGACGGCGATGTGATTGACGAGCTTAAAAACGGCCGCACAGGAATCGCATACGGAACCTGCATGGGCAGCATGGACGCAATCGGTGATCTGGCAAAAATGGTCGAGACGGGCGATTCCTCCCATCTGAATTCGCAGACATACATAAAAGCCATGCCGCAGACCAACGCCTGCAACCTTTCTGTATATTATCAGATCCGCGGACGCGTAATCGTCACGGACACCGCCTGCACATCCGGAAGCCAGTCCATCGGTTACGCATACGAGGCGATTGAGGACGGAAGACAGGAAATAATGATTGCCGGCGGAGCGGAGGAGCTTTCGGCTCCGGACGCAGCTATATTCGACACGCTCGGCGCCACAAGCTGTCTGAACAAAACGCCCGAACTCACGCCAAAATGTTTTGACAAGGACAGGGACGGTCTTGTAATCGGAGAAGGAGCCGGAACTCTGATTCTGGAGGATCTGGAGCACGCCGTAAAACGCGGAGCAAAAATCTACGCAGAAATCGCCGGATTCGGAACGAACATGGACGGAACACACATAACAAGCCCCAACGCCGAGACACAGGCGCTTGCCCTTGAGATGGCGATTCAGGATGCCGGAATCAGCAAGGAGCAGATTGCATACATCAACGCGCACGGAACAGCCACACATCACGGAGACATTTCCGAATCCCAGGCGGTGTACAAAGTGTTCAACCGCGCAGTTCCAATCTCATCGACAAAAAGCTACATCGGACACATTCTCGGAGCCTGCGGCTGCGTCGAATCATGGCTTACAATCAACATGATGAACGAAGGCTGGTTCCATCCGAACGTAAACCTCGTGAACGTTGACCCGGAATGCGCGCCGCTTGACTACATTCAGGGAGAAGGCCGCAGAATCGACGCCGAATATGTCATGTCGAACAACTTTGCGTTCGGCGGCGTGAACACAAGCCTGATTTTCAGGAAATTCCGCGAATAGAACAAAAACAGCCCGCAGCGGCTCGTATACAAGAAAGGGGATCTCCCGAAAGCTTCTCTGCGCTTATCGGGAATCCCCTTTTGTATTTAACGGAATCTCAGGCGGAAGAATTACATCAGAAAGACTTGACAAAGTGCTGGGGGGGGGTAAACTCTTTCCATGTCTTTCGGCAAGAGGGTTTTCTTTTTTTGCTTTTTTTTCTCTTCCGCTGTTTTGCAGGCTCAGGAAAAAAATCTCTTTGTGGAAAAAGTCAAAAACGCTTACGGATATTTTGGTTTTCCGGCGTGGTCTCCTGACGGCTCAATTTTTGCAGGAGTGCAGGAAGACAAGATTATTCTTTACGGCGCGGATGATTTTATGCCTAAAAAAATCTTTGAGCCTTTTTCCTCAGAAGACACAAACACATTTTTTGCTTCAATGGAATTCTCTAAAGACGGAAAAAAACTGCTTGCTGTAAGAAACCGCCGCTCAATAGCTTTGTATGACGTTGACTCCGGAGCGGTTACTGACTTGATTTCATCGGATAAGAGTTCTGCGGAAACCGCTGTTTTTGGTGAAGAAGGATTTTCTATTGTTTTTCCTTATGACGGCAAAAATCTTTTTGAGTATTACAGGCTTCTTGCCTCGGACAGTTATCTTTTGAATAAAAAGCTCGACTTTAATAAAGAAATTCTCTTTTTGAGCAGGACAGACGACTCAAAATGTCTGATTGTTTCAACCTCGGATTCTAAATTTCACCTTGTCGCAAATTCTGACGGCATTTATCAAAACATTGCTGAGTATTCATGGAATGTCAATTCAGGTGTTTATCCGAAAATAAGTTCTGACGGCTCCGCCTTTTTGTTTTCCATGCTGCAGGACAAGCTTGTTGTCGCACATTTTAACGGTCTTGAAGAAAGCAAAGCTCCGAATCTTACAGAAATCATTGTTCCTGAAGGCTTAAGCGGAGATGCCTGTTTTTCTTCTGGCGGCAAGTATATTGTGCTTGGAA
>DBIW01000025.1:0-18424 GCA_002296965.1 Treponema sp. UBA792
CACCCTTGATTATTGACGAAATTCAGCGAGTTCCTGCCCTGCTGAACAAAATTCAGGTTCTAGCCGATGAAAACAAGCAGAACGGACAGTTCATTCTTACAGGAAGCTTTCAGCAGGGATTGAAATCCGCAATCTCGCAGTCGCTTGCAGGAAGAACAGCAGTCATAAATCTTCTTCCATATTCAATTTCTGAACTTTTACAAATCGGGCAAAATCTTTCAAAAGATGAATATTTGTATCAGGGATTTATGCCGCGCCATTATTCGGAAAATCAGCCTGTTGATTTGCTTTACCGCTCTTATTTTCAGACCTATGTGGAGCGAGATGTGCAGTCGCTTTTAAACGTGAAGCACAAAAAACTGTTTGAGAAATTTCTTCGGCTTGTGGCAGGAAGAATCGGGCAAGTTGTGAATTATGAATCGCTTGCAAATGACACTGGAGTTTCATCAACTACAATTTCTGAATGGCTTTCAATTCTTGAGTCATCATTTATCATCTTCCGCCTTGAGCCTTACTTTGAAAATTTTACCAAGCGGCTTGTAAAATCTCCGAAAATTTATTTTTATGACACAGGACTAGCCTGCTATCTTTTGGGAATAAAAAACGCTGAGCAGGTATCACGCGATCCGCTTATGGGAAATCTTTTTGAAAACATGACAGTCCTTGAAATATTAAAGTCGCAGTACAACAAAGGCGAGGGAAAATCACTGTATTATTTCAGGGACAGCAAAGGATTTGAAATTGACCTGATTATCCAGAATGGACGGAGCATTGTTCCGGTTGAAATAAAGGCTGCCTCAACTTTTAACTCGGAATTCGCTAAAAACCTGAAAAAATTTACAGGATTCGCAAAAAACGCCGTGAATCCAACCGTCATTTACAGCGGAAACCTTGAATGTGAAAGCGACGGTGTAAAATACCTGAATTTCAAGAACTGCGGAAGTTTGGTGGAATGATAATGGAAAATACGCCTACAAACGTAAAGCCGGAGCATATACCTTCCGCAGAAACTATCTGAGCGACGGCGGCTCCTCTCAGAAATGGAAGCGGAGACCTGATTCAAGCGGAAATTTCAGACAGAAATCAGACTGCGAATTTTGGCCGGGACGATAAAGAAAGTACGGAACTGCGCACAGCTGCATATAAAATTCAAGGAATCCGTCAAAAAACGTGCGGCTCACGCCGCCGACAACGCGGAATCCGAATCCTAGGTACGGATTCCCGCCCAAATCAAATGCGAATTCACCGCACATTCCGGAGCCTGCAGTCCAGCTCCAGGTGTTCGCAATCTGACCGCCGGCAAAAAGGCAGTCGGCAAAAACGTTCATTCCTATCAGCGCCGTGCCGTCATATTCCGACGCTCCGAATCCAAGTCCGGCGGCAAGCGGAATCCTGTCAAAAAGCATTGTTCCGGAAACCGAACCGCCGCCGGAAAAAACGGTATCAACGGTAGGCTCCCTGAGCCGGAAATTCACAGAAGGAATTCCTGAAAACTGGAATCCCGCGCCGATTGCATGGACATTTCCGGCCGCCGCAAAAAGAAATGCCGCAATAAAAAACTGTCTTATCTTATTCATAAAAATCCGCCTGTCATTGTTTCCGTCCGGAAAAAAAATCCCGGATTCGGGCAAAAAATTTCCTGAAAAACAGGAAAATCCTGTAGAAAAATCCCGGATTCCGCAGCCTCTCAAGCCTTCTGTAACCGGCCATCAGCTCGTCTTCGGTGAATTCCTTGCGCTGGTTGTTTTCCTCAAGCTCCATCTCAAGCTGCTCGACTTCGGAAATATTGTCGATTATGTTCGCGTTTATGTTCGTCCATCCCAGGGCTTTTGCCGCCTGAAGCCTGCGCTCGCCTGCAATCAGCTCGTAGTTTCTGTTTATCGTTATCGGATTCATAAGTCCGTAAATTTTCATGCTGTCCTTCAGGTTTGTAAGATCGCCCAAATCCTGACGGACACGCTTTCTTATTTTTATGTCTTTTACAGGAACAAGCATTCATTACTCCATAAAATAATTGTAATCCGGTTCCGCTTGAGATTCGGTGGCTGCGGCAGGTATCTCCACAGGAGAATTTTCTGAAACAGACTCATCCTGCGCGTTCAAATCTATCACCGATTCCGGCGGAACATAATCGGCAGAAAGGAAATCCAGATTCAGCTGAAGCGGAGCCGTGTCATAAGTCTGCGTCCAGCGCTGGCCGGATTTGTACATTTCCCGCTCAAGACGGCTCACCGCAAGAACTGAACCCGACTGTCCGGAATGGACCGGACAGATTTCCGTAGGCTGTGTTCCAGTCAGAAAATACTGCGTCGTCTTATTATTGCCGCAGGCCTCGGTAAGAATCTTTCCGCTGACGGAGCAGACAGTCGCCTCTATCACACCTGAAAGCGGTCTTGAGAACTCCTTGGGTATCATATTCTTGTGAATCTCGCGGAAATAGTCGCCCCAGGCATATCCTGCAAGAGTCGATCCGGTTATGTTCAGACCGAGCGACTGGCCGGGCTTGTCGAATCCGAACCAGAACGCGGCAGAGTAATACGGAGTGAATCCGCACGTCCAGGCATCCGCCCAGTTCTGGGTTGTGCCGGTCTTTCCTGCGGCCGGCATCCTGTAGGTACGCCCCTTATCGTTCTTGTACTCGAATTTCCATTTCTGGACACCGAGCGTACCTCCGTTGTTTACAGTCTGCTCAAGCAGCTTTGTCATTATATAAGCGTTCTGCGGAGAAATAACCTGTCCTCCGTCCCCTTTTGACTGCTGGGCGCGCCGGATCTCAAGCTCCGGATTCATGATTACATTGCCGTTTCTGTCCTCGACGGTCCTTATCGCCATCGGTGTAACTTCCTTGCCTCCGTTGGCGATAACCGCATAGGCGCGCGCCATCTCGACCGGACGGACGGAACACACGCCGAGTCCCAGCGGATAGCCGGGAACAAAAGCCCTCGACGGAAGCTCATCATCCGGAATTCCCAGAAGAGCGACCGCCCTGTCTATGGCCGCCTTGAATCCGATTCCGTCAAGCACTTTCAGCGAAGGAACATTCATCGAATGAATCAGGGCATACCAGAGCGGGACATTTCCCATCCATTCTCCGCGGAAATTCTGCGGAATGTACGGACGTCCGTCCGCAGTCTGGAAAACAACCGGCGTATCGGAAATCTCGGTGGTCGCGGTGAATTTCCTTGAATCGATTGCGGCGGAATAATAAAGCGGCTTGAATGTTGAGCCGGGCTGAATCTTCGCCTGAATCGCCCTTATGAACTGATTCTCCTGGTCAAATTTGCTTCCGCCCACAAGGGCATCTATATATCCTGTCTCGTTTTCGATGGCAATCATCGTGCCTTCTACGGTAGTCCGCTCGTCCTTTTTCTTGGAAAGCGCGGTCGCCCTGTTCACGATGCCGACTTTCAGCTGTTCCGAGCCGCACATAAGCGACACGACATCAAGAACAGGATTAAGCTCATTCACGAATGTCGATTTCGCGACGAATTCAGTGCGCTGGCCCGATACCTTCAGCTCAGGCAGGTTGAACAGCAGCGAAAGCAGTTCCGTCATAGGAATGTAGATGCTGTCCGAGAGGCTTGCGCGCGATGACTGCTCACGCTCGTAAAGGGTATTCGCGCGTCTGATATAACGGTCCATCACATCCTGCGCGGCCGCCTGATGCTCAAGATTCAGGGTTGTATTTACGGTGAAGCCGCTTGTGTAAATGTCGTCCGAGCCGTATATCATTCCTCCAAGCTCGCGGCGGACATACTCGCTGAACCAGGGAGCCTTGTCGTCCCGCATGAAATACGCCGAAGTGCTGGTCCGCGTGTAATCAAAATTGCCCCAGTAGTCATCAAATGACGAGTCGGCCTCATCCTGAGTGATATAGCCTTGGGCGACCATCGACGCAAGCACACCCTTCTGACGTTCCATCGCACGGTTCGGATGGTCAAAGGGATTATAGAAAGCCGGATTTGAAAGCTGAATCATGAGAATCGCGGCCTCGGCAGGAGTGATTTCCGTGGCATCATGACCGAAATAATACTTTGACGCGGCATTCACGCCGTAAGTTCCGCCGCCAAAATAAATTTTGTTCAGATAAAGCTCAAGAATTTCGTTTTTTGAATAGCGGCGTTCCATCTGAATCGCCCACCACAGCTCCTTGAGCTTGCGCATTACAGACCTGTCGCTGCGGTCGCAGTAAAGTGTTCCCGCAATCTGCTGGGTCAGAGTGGAGCCTCCGCCAAGAGATTTTCCGGTGACGACTCCGAAAACAGCCCTGACAAGCGCCTTCAAACTGAAACCGCGGTGGCTGTAAAAAATGCGGTCCTCGCGCGTAACGAGCGCGTCAATCAGATGCTGCGGCAGCTGCTGATAGGAAATTATCTCGCGCTTCTCGTCAGATGCGAATTCTGTTATGACCTCGCCGTTTATATCAAGAAGCTTTGTCGGAAGCGCGGTGTCGAACTCCGTTATGTACTCGGAATTTATTATATTTTTTGTCTCTGAAAGCGACCAGCCTAAAAAAACGCCGAACATGGATGCGGACATAAAAAGCAGAACGATGAACAGCACAGCTGATTTTTTTATTTTTGTCATAACCTGAACATAGTAAAAAATTGGCGGTTTTTGGTCAATAACGGCGTATTTATTGAATTTTCATTTGTAAACCGGTGCCACGCCGTTTCGCAGTTTTGCCTGCGCAAAACTGACGGACTGATTCTTAATCGCATAAAGGCGTATTTAAAATAAAAAAGGCACGGCAAGAACCGTGCCAATGCCCATCAGGCAATCGGGGGCATGGGTGGGAGGGGAAAATGCCCCCGATATATTATTTATCGTCCTGCCGCCCGGAAAACTTTAGCGGCATGACTACATTTTCTCAAGATACGGAACAAGAACAAGCTCCATCGCATTGCGCATGACACGGAGCGTACATTCCGCAAGAAACAGTCTCGCCGACACCAGCTTTCCGTCACCGGCCGAAAGAATCGGGCACTGCTGGTAGAAACGGCTGAACAGCCTGCAAAGCTCATAAAGATAGGACGTTATGATGCTCGGATCCAGCGATTCCGCGGCCTTTACAACGGCGGAAGGATAGTCACCTATCTGCTTTATCAGTTCCCATTCCTCAGGTGCGGAGAGCAGCTTCACCGCCGCCTCGGATGAATCAGGTTTGACACCGTTTCCGGCGGCCTTCGCCAGAATTGACGTTATGCGCGCCCCCATATACTGCATATAGGGACCTGTGTTCCCGTTGAACGAAAGCGACTCCTCCGGATTGAAGAGCATATCCTTGACCGGAGAAACCTGCAGAAGATAATAGTGGAGCGCGGCCAGAGCGACTTTTTCGGCGACAAAATCGGGATCTCCCACTTCCGTATCACGGCCTTTCTCCTTTATCTCGGCAAGCGCGTCGGTATGCAGACTCTCAATCAGATCATCCGCATCCACGACCGTTCCCTCGCGACTTTTCATGCGGCCGCTCGGCAGGTTCACAAGCCCGTAGCTGAGGTGATACAGTCTGTCCGTCCAGTCAAAACCGAGTTTTCTCAGAATATAGAAAAGCACCTTGAAATGATAAATCTGCTCGCTGGCCACAACATAAACAAGCTGATTGAATGCCCAGTCATCATGGCGGCTGATTGCAGTTCCTATGTCCTGCGTAATGTACACGGAAGTTCCGTCCTTGCGCAGAAGAACCTTTTCCTGCGGCTCGCCGTCCTTGTTCTTTCCGACAACCTCAGACACATCGATTCTGACGGAACCGTCAGGCGCACGGAAGAAAATTCCCTTCTCAAGCCCCTTCAGAATCTCGTCGCGGCCCTTCAGATATGTCTCGCTCTCGTAATAAAGCTTGTCGAACGACACGCCGGTACGGTCATAAGTCACTTTGATTCCGTCAACCGCCCATCCGTTCATGAGTTTCCACAGACGGCGGGTCTCCTCATCTCCCTGTTCCCATTTTACAAGCATGGACTCGGCTTCCGCGGAAATTTCGGGATGCTCCTTGGAATATCTGTCATACTCGACGTAGCACATTCCGACAAAATGGTCTCCTTTCATTCCAAGGGACTCCGGAGTCTCGCCTTTAGGCTCATGGAAAAGTTTGTATGCCAGCATTGACTTGCAGATATGAATTCCACGGTTGTTTATTATGTTCACCTTGAACACATCGGCGCCGGCAGCCTTAAGAATACGGCTTACGCTTTCTCCAAGCGCATCATTTCTCATGTGTCCCAGATGAAGCGGCTTGTTCGTGTTCGGACTTGAGAATTCCACCATCACACGACGGCCGGCAAGATGTTTTTTTCCGTCCGCACCGAAGGCTCCATATTCCGCTCCCTGTGCAAAGACAGAATTCAGAACAGGAAATGCGGCGGCGGCCTTATCAAGACGCACATTCACATAGGGACCGACCGCGACGAATTCTCCGATCGAGCGGTCAGTTATTTTCGCGGCGACGGCGGAGGCAATCACCGGAGGGGCGGAATGCAGAATTTTCGCAAACGCAAACATCGGAACACCGAGATCTCCCATCGCAGGATCCGGCGGAGTCTGCACCTGCACCGATGATTCGGACAGAGGCTCCGAACCAGGACATTTCTCTTTTATGTATTCATTCAATGCGGATGCGACGATTTTCCGGCATACGCTCTTAATATCTGCCATATAGACTCCTGTAAAAAGTCAATGAGAAAATTTCAATTTTCGATTTGACTTTTTATGCCCATTCGCAATGAAATGAGAATGGGCAGTTGATAATGAAGCTTGCAACGCAAACTTTTGAATAAAAACTTTGACACTATTTCAGGCAAAGTTTTTATTACATTCTCCTGTAAACGCACCGTGCAAGCGGTAATATATGAAAAAATATTCTATTATAATGACATCCGTTTGTCAAAGCCAGGAACATTCCGCTTTATGGACATTTGCCGCAGTCTCCGCTATATTTTCTGTCATGTTTGAGATAAGAGTCGAGGCGGATTTCTCCGCAGCCCATTTTTTAAGGGATTACAACGGAAAATGCGAGAATCTTCACGGCCACAACTACAAGATTTTCGCGCACGTAAGAGGAAACACACTTGACGGAGGCGGAATGCTGATTGATTTTTCCAGACTCAAAAAGACAGTCCGGAAAATCTGCGGGGAGCTGGATCACACGAACCTGAACGGGATGGAATTCTTCCGCGATAATCCGAGCGCGGAACGGATTGCGATGTATATATATAGAAGAATTTTGTCAGAAATGAATGACAGCGGACTGAGCATTGAATACATTCCGGATTTTCCGGAGAAAACTCACCTTTATGCAGTTGATGTGTTCGAGACAGAAACAAGCCGCGCAAGGTATTCCGTCTACTGAAAATACCCCGCGCAGCCGGATTCTACCGCTGCACGCGGCCGGAAGCGTCTCCGCCGGCAAGAGCCTGCACCTCGCCGACGCTCACCATGTTAAAGTCGCCCTCAACCGAATGTTTGAGGCAGCTCGCCGCAACCGCGAATTCAATCGCATCCTGATTTCCGAAGCCGTTTGAGCAGGCGTAAATCAGTCCGCCGCCGAAGCTGTCGCCGCCGCCCACGCGGTCTACGATGTGCATCTTGTATTCCTTGGAGAAAAAGCATTCCCCTGTCTTTCCGTCATAAAGCATTCCTGCCCAAAGATTGTCGTTCGCCGAAATTGAAGTCCTGAGCGTGACCGCAACCTTCTTAAAGCCGAAGCGTTCCGTCAGTTTCGCCGCAACCTCGCGGTAGCCTTCCTTGTTCAGCTTTCCGCCTGTAACGTCCGTCGCCTCGGATTTTATTCCGAACACGTCCGACGCATCCTCCTCGTTGGATATGCAGACGTCAACATACCGGCACAGCTCGCCCATCACCTGACCGGCCTTTTCGCGCGTCCAGAGCTTCTTGCGGTAGTTCAGGTCGCAGGAAACCGTGATTCCCTTCCCGTGCGCCTTTCTGCATGCCTCAAGGCAGATTTCCGCCACATTGTCGCCCAGGGCCGGAGTAATTCCAGTAAAATGGAACCAGCTCGCGCCCTCAAAAATTTTGTCCCAGTCAAAGTCTTCCTTTGAAGCAAGCGCGATAGAGGAGCCTGCGCGGTCATAAATCACCTTTGACGGACGCTGCGACGCGCCCTTCTCAAGATAGTAGATTCCCACCCGCGGACCGCCGCGCGCAATGAATTCCGTGTCAACTCCGAACCGTCTCAGCGAATTCACCGCCGCCTGTCCAATCTCGTGAGCCGGAAGCTTGGTCACAAACGCCGTGTCCATTCCGTAGTTCGCCAGCGACACCGACACATTCGCCTCGCCGCCGCCGAAAGTCGCGCCGTAATTCTCCGCCTGTACAAAACGGTAATATCCCTCAGGCGCGAGCCTCAGCATTATCTCACCGAAAGTCACAATTCTTCCCATATCAAATTTCCTTCTATAAAAATGAATGTGCCGCAAACAGCGCGGCTTCTGTCCTAGCCCCGGATTTCCCGGACAATTCCGGCGGCTTCAAAAGTCAGCCTCTCAATCTCCGAAAAATTTCCGGCCTTCACAAGGTCGCCCTTGACCATCCAGCTGCCGCCGCACGCAAGAATTTTGCTGTACGAAAGATAATCGCGCACGTTCACCGCATTTATTCCGCCTGTCGGCATGAATTTAAGCGAGGTGTACGGAGCGGCCATCGCCTTTATCATTTTAAGTCCGCCGGCCGGTTCCGCAGGAAAGAATTTCACCGCGTCAAGCCCGAAACCAAGCGCAAGCTCGATTTCCGTCGGAGTCATCACGCCAGGACACACCGGATAGCCTTTTTTCAGGCAATGCTCCACAACCTTAGGATTCAGACCTGGAGACACGATGAATTTCGCGCCGGCATCAACGGCACGGTCAGCCTGCTCAGCAGAAAGAACCGTTCCCGCCCCCACGAACATCTGCGGATGTCTACTTGAAATCCGCCTGATACATTCCTCCGCCGCGGCGGTACGGAACGTGACCTCCGCGCAAGGAAGCCCGCCGTTCACAAGCGCGTCCGAGAGCGGCTCCGCGTCGTCGGCATTCTCCAGCACGACAACAGGAACGATTCCGATTGTTCCCAAATTTTCCAACGCTTTGTCCATATTTTCACACCTCTTTTCAGTTCAGATTCAGTCCGAAGAATTTATTTGAATTCCCGAAACTGATGTCACGCACGATTTTTCCCAGAAGCGCGATGTCGTCCGGAAATTCTCCGTTGTCAACCAGCGTTCCGATAAAATTGCACAGAATCCTGCGGAAATACTCATGCCGCGGATAGGACAGAAAACTGCGCGAATCCGTCAGCATTCCCACATAAGCTCCAAGAACGGAAGTGCGCGCGAACACGCGGATCTGCTCCAGGATTCCGTCCTTGTGATCGTTGAACCACCAGGCCGGTCCGAAAACACAGTTCCTGTAGTTCGCAGCCATCGTCGCGACAGCCTCGTTGTCCCGCGGGTTCAGGTTGTACAGAATCACGCGCGGAGAATTCGGAGCGGATTCCTTTCCGTCTGTTCCGGAAATACAGCCGCTGTAAATTCCGTCCAGAACAGCTCCGAGCAGAGCCGCATAGTTGAAATCCTGAAGGCTGTCCTCTCCGATATTTTTTCCGGCGGACGAAAGCAGCGCGCTGTAATTGTCCCTAAGCGCCCCGATGTGAATCTGCATCACAAAGCCCTTCCGCGCATACAGTTTTCCAAGCTCCGTAAGAACGTAGCCCCTGTATCTCGCAATCTCCTCGTGCGAAAGTTTTTTTCCGAGCAAGGCGCGCTCAAAGATACAGCCGGCGTCATCAGCGGAAGCCGGAAGATAAAAATCGCCCTCCAGCGAATGGTCGCTCACAAGCGCGCCGCAGGACTTGAAGTAATCCATGCGAACCGCAAATGCACAAATCATGTCGCCGATGCTGCCGATTTTTACGCCGGAAATCTCCTGAAGCCTTGCCATGTATTCCGGAAAATCCGGATTTCCGGCGGCAAGAGCCATGTCAGGGCGGAACGACGGCAGAACGCGGACATTCTTCCAGTCCGCGGCAAGCCTTTTATGCCACTCAAGGTCATCAAGGGGATCGTCCGTAGTGCAGAGCGCCTTTACATTCATTTTCTCAAGAAGCGCGCGCGGACAGAATTCATCCTTCAGAAGAAGCGAATTGCATTTTTCCCAAATTTCCGCGGCATTCTTTTCCGTGACAGGCTCCGTGACTCCGAAATACCGTGCAAGCTCCAGATGGCTCCAGTGGTACAGCGGATTTCCGGCGCAGCCCTGCAAAGTCCGCACGAAAGCCATATAACGCTCAAAGTCCGCTTTTCTGACCGCATCAGCTCCGCCGCGCGCCGCATCCGGCTTGACGCTGCCGTCCCGCTCAAGATGGCCGGTAATCA
This sequence comes from Treponema sp. UBA792, assembly GCA_002296965.1. Taxonomy (GTDB): domain Bacteria; phylum Spirochaetota; class Spirochaetia; order Treponematales; family Treponemataceae; genus Treponema_D. The sequence continues at coordinate 10,376 of DBIW01000025.1, forward strand.
GGCTTTCGGGAACGCCGGCCGCACGCATTGCGCGCCACTTGTAATGGTCATGGTCAAGCCATGCGTTCGCGAGATTTCCCAGCGGCCGGTTCTCATAAATCTCCCTCGGAGAAAGATGATTATGAAAGTCGAACACCGGCTGCGTCTCAGCATATTTATGGAACAGAATTTCCGCCGTCTCATTTTCCAGCAGAAAATTTTCATCAAGGAATTTCTTCATGAATTCTAGTATATCACAAAAATCCGCCGCCAGAAATAGGTCATTTCATGTATGGGCGGATTTTTTGCTTCATTTGCCGCCTGCGGACTGAATTGGCAGATTGAAAATGCAATTATGCGGCTCTTTTGTTGCAACCATTGCCGTCAAATTGACTATTTTAAATTCCATGTTATAATCAGTTCAATATAACTAATCAGGAGGAGTTTTTATGAAAAAAAACAGTTTCCTTCCATTTGTCTTAATTCTCTCAAGTTTTTTCATATCCTGTGCGACAACGGTTGAAACCGTAAAAAGCGGCTCGCCCGTCATGCTGAAGGAAGATGAAGGCTTTGTTCTGATGAGAATTCTCAATCCGACTGCGGGCAGGACGGTTGACGAATTCCATTACTCAAATGGTAAGGCCGTCAGAAACATGGCTCCGCTGCATCTGAATTCCGATCTGCAGATAAAGAGACTTCCGGGTTCATTTTATGTTTCTACCGTGGCAAACACGGAAGCGCCGGAACAGATTGTCATGCTGAAGGCGAAGAAAGGCTCCTATGGAATCATAAAGACAGGGGAAAATTCAGAATATTTCAATCCTTATGCCTTCAAGGTGGAAGCCGGCGCCGTAAATTATGCTGGAGACATAAAACTTGACATTGTGACAGGCCGGATTTCAGTCTGGCGCGAGATAAAGGACTACTATGATCTGTCCGTCTCGGACAGTTTTGACGAGATCTTGAATCTGCGGGACTCTTCCGATTTATTTTCAGCTTATTCGGATCTTGAGTTTATCAACCAGGCTAAAAATACGGAGACAATGCGGCCTCTTTTCTGCCATGTAATCCGTGACAATTAGTTTTTCCGAAGCGGCGTTGACCGCGGCACAAAGTGCAGCCTCAAGGAGAGCCGCCCAATGCCGCCGCCGCTACGCCGCTCAAGACACAATCCGGTTTTCCGCCTATTCCGCAAGCCCATGGAGCGTCTTTCTGACCGCGCCTTTTCCGGAAACCAGCTTCGTGAAGTCGGAAATGACGGTCTCGGCAAGTCCTGCCTCAAACAAATCAACTCCGAAAATTTCCGCGCGGTGAAGAAGAGGAGCCACCGTGGCGCGGACGGAATTTCCGTCCGAAGAACCGGGCGTGATTCCGGCGACATATTTTGTCACCTCCGCAAGGAGCGGATCCGGGCTCAGCTCAAAAGCGTTGCCGTCATCATCCGTCGCCGTCAGATACCGCAGCCAGAGCGCGAACACGAGCGGAATCACTTTAAGGGACGAAACGTCAAGATCTTCACGCCGCAAATATCCTTTTATGGTCTCGCCGAAACGAATCGAAAGCTTCTGGGAGGTGTCGCAGGCGATTCTCTGCGGAGTGTCCGGCATGAACGGATTGGGAATCCGCACGTTCACAACCTCGTCAATAAAATTCTTCGGGTCAATTATTCCGGGATCAACGACGACAGGAAGCCCCTCGTCGTAGCCCAGCCGCCTCACGAGACGCAGCAGGTCATCGTCCTTCATCTCGTCGGCGATGAGCGTATATCCGAGCAGGCAGCCGCTGAGCGCAAGGAAGGTGTGCAGCGGATTCAGGCAGGTGCAGACCTTCATCTTCTCGACCTTGTCCACCGTCGCGCGGTCCGTAAAATAAAGCCCGCCCTTCTCAAGTTCCGGCCGGCCGTTCGGAAATTTGTCCTCAATCACAAGGTACTGGCATTCCTCGGAATTCACGAACGGAGCGACATAGGTCTTCTTCGACGTGATTACCGGCTCAAGGCTCTCGATTCCGTCATCAGAAAGAATTTTCTCCACCTTAGCGTCCGGCCGCGGAGTAATCTTGTCTATCATAGTCCAGGGGAACGAGACCCGGCTTTCGTCGTTTATGTAGCTCAAAAAGCCCGTCTTGCAGACTCCGCGCCTCTCCCATTCCTCGGCAAATTCCCTGACCGCCGAATAAAGCTTGTCTCCGTTGTGAGAGCAGTTGTCCATGCTCACCATCGCGACAGGAAGCTCACCGTTCACAAAACGCTCGTGCAGAAGCGTCACAACTTTACCGATGTAGCTTTTCGGAAGAACCGGACCGGCCGCAAAATCATCCTCTACGCCGGGCATCGCAACTCCGGCGGCATTCCGCAGCAGATAGCCCTTCTCGGTGATTGTAAACGTGACCATCTGGAGTGACGGATTCCTGAAAATCTCGCGGAGCCTTGCCCAGTCCGTCTCGTTTCCGCTGTCCGCCGCAAGCGACTCGACCACCGAAGCCACGACAGTCTTCCCGACAGTTCCGTCAGATTTCAGCGTCACAAGCGCGCCGATATTGTCATGCGGACGGTACATTTTCTCCACAATCTCGTAGTCGTAGCCTTCCGCCACCACAAGACCGCGGTCAATCACGCCTCCGTTCAGAAGCTGCTGCACCACATTCGCCTGAAAAGCGCGGAAAATATTTCCCGCCCCGAAATGAATCCAGAACGGAGCCTTTTTCGTAGCCTCCTCAACCGCCTTAAGGTCAAATTCCGGCAGCGCGCAGCCCTTCTCAATCCAAATTTTCCTGTCCTTCAAACCGTCTTTCGTAAGTCTCATAAAAATCCTCTATATATACAGTTTTACGCCGGAACGGTCAAAGCTCTTCTCGCAGGCCTCCCAAAGTCCGTTCAGGTATGCGGCTCCAAGCGCGCGGTCATAAAGTCCGTAGCCCGGCATCGCCTTCTCGCCCCAAATCATCCTTCCGTGATCCGGACGGATAACACCGTCAAAGCCGGTCTCGTAAAGCGTCTTCACGATTTTGAACATATCAAAAGTTCCGGCGCTGCTCAGATGCGCGCTTTCCTGAAAGTCAAGAACCGGATCTTCAGGCGCGGTGTTGAATTTCAGATTCCTTATATGCGCAAAATGAATTCTTCCGGCCGCGGCGCGGATCATGGCGCAGAGGTCATTCTTTCTGTTCGTTCCGTAGGAGCCTGTGCAGAAAGTAAGTCCGTTATGAGGATTGTCCACCGCCTTCAACATTCTTACGACATTTTCCTGGCAGGTTATGATTCTCGGCAGTCCGAAAACCGGCCACGCAGGATCGTCCGGGTGAATCGCCATGTTGATGTTGTATTTGTCGCAGACCGGCATAACCGCATTCAGAAAATACACAAGGTTGTCAAAAAGCTTCTCCGGCGTGACGTCGCGGTACATCTCAAAAAGCTCCTTGACGTGCGCCATCCGCTCCGGCTCCCAGCCCGGCAGCACAAAGCCGTTGGAAGACTGCTCAAGATTCGCGAACATCTCCTCAGGCTTAACCGCGTCAATCGCATTTGAGTTGTAGGCAAGAACGGTTGAGCCGTCCGGACAGGGGCGTGCAAGCTCCGAGCGCGTCCAGTCGAACACCGGCATAAAATTGTAGCAGACCATGTGAATGTCTTCCTGTCCGAGCCGCTCCAGCGTCTTTATATAATTCTCAATATATTCATCGCGCCGGCCGCCGCCGATTTTTATGTCATCGTGGATATTCACGCTCTCAATTCCGGCAATCTTAAGTCCGGCAGCCTCAACTTCATTCTTCAGCTTTCTGATCGCCTCAGTCTCCCACGCCTCGCCCGGCACGGAATCATACAAAGTGGTGATTACGCCGTGGACACCCGGCACCTGGCGGATCTGCTCCAGAGTAACGGAATCAAAACCTGTTCCGTACCAGCGCAAAGTCATTTCCATAAAAATCTCCTGCAAAACAATTTGATGACGGGCAGCAGACGCCGCTCACTCAACCACTAGTATTCTAGCATATCAATTGAAAGTTTACAACAAAAAAAATCCGCTCCCGGAAAACGGAGCGGACAAAAAAAATAAGACATCAGCAGCATAGTCTGCATAGAATAAATGAGCTTACTTTCTCACCTTTCCATGCAGAAAGTCGTCATAGCTGATTTCAATTCCATGGCGGACATCGACTTTTGCCTTCCAGCCTAGGTTGTTCAGGCGGGTTACATCGCAGAGTTTTCTTGGTGTTCCGTTCGGCTTTGAGGAATCCCACTCAATCCGGCAGGTTCTTCCGGCTTCTGCGGCATCTGAATAAACGACTTCACGGATTGTTTCGGCAAGTTCCTTGATTGTCAGCTCTTTTCCGGTTCCAACATTCACAAAGTCTCCGGTCGGAGTGCGTAAATCCTCGGCGTTCTTGTTTTCCATAAGGTAGACAACCGCATCCGCCAAGTCGCCCGCAAAAAGGAATTCGCGCAATGGAGAGCCGTCGCCCCAAAGATGAACAACGTCCTCACCGCTCGCCTTTGCCTCATGGAATTTCCTAATCATCGCAGGAAAAACATGGCTTCCGGCAAGTTCATAATTGTCGCCGATTCCATAAAGGTTCGTCGGCATTACAGAAAGGAAGTTTGTTCCGAACTGCTTATTGTACGCCGTGCAGAGCTTTATCACGCTGATTTTCGCAAGAGCGTAAGCGTCGTTTGTAGGCTCAAGCGGCCCCGTCAGAAGCGACTCTTCCTTTATCGGCTGCTCCGCCATCTTAGGGTAGATGCAGGTCGAGCCGAGATTCATCAGCTTTTTTACGCCGTTTTTACGTGCCGCCTCAACGACATTGAATCCAATCACCATGTTCTGATAGATAAAATCCGCAGGATAAGTTGAATTCGCCCCGATTCCGCCAACATGAGCCGCAGCAAGAAAAACGTACTCCGGCTTTTCCGTCTCAAAGAATCTGTTCACGTCCGCCTGATTCAGAAGGTCAAGCTCGCTGTGAGTCCTTGTAATGATATTCGTGTAGCCGCGCGCCCGAAGCTCACGGAAAATCGCACCGCCGACTAAACCACGATGGCCTGCAACGTAAATTTTTGATGATTTTTGCATTTTGATTAATCCTGATAAGTTTTATTAAAATCCGAACAAAGACTTTTCAAGTTTTGAAGCCCTGATTATAGAATAAAGTGTTCCGATAGGCAGCTGATTGTTTCCGTGGCAAGGCACAATTGTTGTCGCGCCAAGTTCCGCATTATGCCACTTCTGATGTGAACCTTTTTGTCCGATTAATACAAATCCATTGTCCTTCAAGATACGGACAACTTCTTTTGAAGACAGTCTGACCGGCATCTAAATAACCATCTGCAGCACTTTTGATTCGGCAGGCACTTGAAAATCTGACGGTTCAAAGAAAAGTTCCGCAGCTTCCTTGAAATTTTCAGAAGCCTCCTCCAAAGTCGCTCCGCATGAATTTATTCCAGGAAGCTCCGGGCAATATGCCGCCCAAGAATTAACAGCGTCGTCGTATTCCAATACAACCCTTAATGTCATTTTTAGCCTCCTGCTTTCAATAATATTAACATGCGGAAAACGAAATGACAAGAATTACCATTGAGTCATTTTTAAACAAAATGCAATTAACCTGAAATTGACATTTGTCTATTTTTCGGGCTTATTATAAAATCTGGCTCAAGGAAAAGCTTAGCCTGAAAGAATGCGGTTTGAAAAGCAGAACGAGATGACAGCCTGTCCAGAGCTGCTCGACATGCTGAAAATAAAAAACGCGTTGATCACGACGGACGCGATGATGTGCCAGAAGACAGTCTGTGAAAAAATAATAAAGAAATCCTGTGATTGTGTCCTTGCGGTCAAGAACAACCATCCGACGATGCTTTCGAAAATCGAGGAGTTTTTTTTCATGGAGGATAGCAGGATCCGGCAGATTTTCCAGACTAGCGGCAAAGGGCATGGCAGGAAAGAAAAGCGGATCTGTTTCCTTGACACTGACATAAGCTGGTTCCCGGAAAAGGAAAGATGGAAAGGTCTGAAGGCATTCGGAAAATGCGAGTAACATATCACAAGGAAAGGAAAAGAGACTGTCGAGACAAGTCATTTCATCTGTTTAATTGATGATGTCATGTATTTTTCTGAGGCCGTAAGGAATCACTGGGCGATAGAGAACAGCCTCTACTGGTGCCTGGATGTGGTCTTCAAAGAAGATGAATGCCCGGTTCTTGGCAGGAACACAGCCGAAAACCTGGCTATTATAAGACGCATAATCTATAACAAGATAAGGATGCGGCTGACCACGAAACAGCAGCTTCAGTTCGGGAAATGCACCTGCATGTATGATGACGATGTAGGTTGAAGATTTTATTCTCTCATGTGTAAGCCCTGTCTCCGTGCATTAGACAATAGACTCCCGTCTATTAAGATTCTAGAATTTTCTTTATTGGTTTTGGTATAGTTAATAATGACTCTAATTTTTCCAAATAGCAAACAACATATATCAGATTGTTTAATTCAAGTGGAATTCCTTTTCGAAAATAAGGAATAACAAGCTCTCTTTTAATTCTTAAAATTTTCTTTGCTAATTCATTTTCTTTGTTATTCATTAAGTCTTTTAATTCAGTATTTATTGTATTACCAGAAAAGTGCAGTCTATATTTATTTCTAATCATGTACTCCCATTCTTCAGATTTATAATTCTGATATGCTAAATCATCAAATAATGCAATTATTGACCAATTGCATGTTTCTAATGTTGCCATTATACCATTAAGAGTTCGTTCTGAATTTTCATGATTTTTCCAAGCATCTTCCATCTTATATCGAAGATCATGATCTATTTCATGCCAGCCTTCTGAAAATACAGTTCGTATTTGTATCTCGAAAGTTTTATCGATAGGATATTCCTCAAATAAATCTACTCCAATAGATTGAACAACGTCGTCTGGTAGTAGACAAATATAATTGTGAACGATTGCATCAAATGTATTTTTACTAGGTTTAGAAATATTACAGTTTGGTAAATCAACCGAGAATGTCTCTTTTATTAATTTATCACATATATCTATGTCATCTAAAAAATATAAAACAATTCTAATTCCGATTAAATCTTGAAGTGTATAAGAATCCCCTTTTTCAGCTTGTTTCTTTTTTAACTTTTTTTGAAATGAAAACGGACTTTTTATTCTAGAAAATAATCTATAATAAATTCCAGTTTTGTCTAATGAAAGTCTTAATTTGGCAACAAGGGGTGAAATTGTAGATTCAGGTATATTGGGTAAATTCATTATTTTATCTTCCTAATATTTTTTTAATTTCTGAAATTTTTGATAAATTTAATTGATAACAAAGTCCTGTCCAAGTAATTAACTTCTTTTTCTCTAATTCCTCTATTGCTACATCTATTGCATCACATTCTTTTTTACCAAAACCTCTGTATAAAGTTTTAGGCCATCGTTTAAGTTCTGCTCGTTCCTTTCCTTTTGGCCAATACTGTTCCAAAACCAATTTTATAAAATCATCAGAAGGTTTTGATATTTCTTTTATATCATTAATCACAATTCCATCGCATTTGATAAATGTATTCATATTATCTTTATTAATTTCAGTTTCATTTGTAGGATAAAAATGGCAATTACAAAATTGAGAACTCAGAATGGTTGAAATATTACAATTCTTAAATATACAATTAGAAAAATAAGAATTGTTTATTTGAAATTGCGAAAAATCAAAATTATCAAATATTTCTGACTCAATAAGTAAATCTGAATAATTATTAGAAAGTTTTCCTTGTAAGACATTATCAAGATGTAACTTTATTTCATTCTCTCTAATAACAATATCATTCAGGAATTTTGAATACAATCTATTTTTTATTTTATCTGACATTGGTGCATAGACAGTACATATTTTATCTATTTCGCTTTCAGTCAGCTCAATATTTTTTTCTTGTAATTTATCCTCTAAAATTACAAGACCCATGAATAAACCAAAGATAAAATCATTTAAGAAGCCTATATTATTCTTTTGAGCTGCATTTGTATCAAGTAATGCATGATGTGAAATTTTTGTTATTAATTCAATTTCAGATGGTCTTTCTTCA
>DBIW01000025.1:18469-19933 GCA_002296965.1 Treponema sp. UBA792
CTTGTATACATAGATATTTTTTCTTTTAAATCAAAGTGTTCATTTAAAATTTCCTTTAATAATTCAAAAATAAATGTTGGTTCTTCTGAAGTAAAATGAAAAGATAAAAAATATGAAGCCAAATAAATAAAAATATTCCTTTGTTCTTTTGGAGAAAAATTTAAACTCTGCCTTTCCATCTCTCTTTCTAAAAGTCTATCAATATAATCATATACCATTCTTTCATAAGTGAATTTCTTTTGGGTCAAGTCACCTAAATTCACTGCTTTTAAATACGAAAGCATTATCGGTGTTTTAAAATAATCTATAGGTATTGCAAGATCTTTAAGTTTTTCTCTCTTTTCTACTGACAACCATTTGTTAATATTTGGTTCACCAATTGTTATTTGGTTCACTTCAATCTCATGAGTAATTTTTTCTAGAACACTATCAAATACATTACCCATCCTGAAAGAAGTTTTTCTAGATGTAATTATTATTTTAGTTTTTGAATCCTCAGAAAATAATTCTAGAATTGTATTAATCATTGTCTGTGTTTGATCTGTTTTATAAGTATTTTTATCATCATCACTTTTTGATTCAGATAGCAATTCATCAAAGCCATCAATTATTAATGGAATTCTTCCATTTTTAATTTCTTCCAATATCAAATCATATTTAAGACCGGGAAAATTATCTTTGAACTCATCTAATAAAACATATCGAAATACTTTTGCAGATCTATTTTTAGACAGCTCTATAAATAAAGGTATAAAGCTTGTAAGTTTTTTTGAAACAACTTGATTCATTAACTCATATGTCGTACATGTTTTTCCAAATCCTGCAGCTGCCTCTAGAAATGTTAATGATGAATTATTATCAGCAATTTTTTTATTAAGGAATTCAATTAATCCATCCTCATAAAATTCACTATTTAATTCATAATTACAAGGTATATAGGAATACACGTTATTTAATATAATCTTTTTTCTTGTTTCTTCAAATTTTTTATACCAAGATATTAATTTTTTTTCTTGAAATTGAGGCTTAAAAAAGCCTTCAAATAATTTTTCATGAATATCTTCTATTGAGGTATATTGCTTGATAACAATTGCATAGCCAACATTTTCATATTCTTTTTGTAGTTCATGAATTATTGAATCTTCATCATGATAGACAATTTCTGCATTATTAAAATATCCTTGTGAAAGACTGAAAAGTAAATAATTATCATCTCTTTGCTCAACCTTAAAACCGTATAGTTCATATAATGAACAAATCTCAGTATTTATTTCAGTTCGTTGATTCATTTGCAAATCTCCTTTTGAAAAAATTTATACTCTTATCATTTTGAAATGTATTCTAAATAATACTTTTGGGTATTTAGCCCGAATTTCGAGTTTCAGTAAAAATTTACGAAAAAAGCATAAAGCCTTAAAATTCGTTTTTACGAACAAAAAATAAAAAGGATTACGCTTATGTATG